>NZ_CP020773.1:1899836-2533115 GCF_002101335.1 Staphylococcus lutrae
TGATACATATTTTCAACCATTTCTAGACTGACATAACCGGCACCGACAATTAAAACACGCTGTGCTCGGTGTTCTTCGATGTACGCATCAATTTGATCAGTGTCATCCATGTTGCGCAGTGTAAAGAGGTGAGGGACATTAAAGTTAAGTCGATTAGCTCGTGCACCAGGACTGAGCACTAAAATGTCGTAATGATCCTCAAATGTTTCACCTGTTAAGTGGTTTTTCACTGTTACTGTTTGATGAATGTCATCAATATCTATAATTTCATGATTCACTTTAACTGTAATATCTTTTTTAGTTTTAAACTTTTCAGGCGTTGCGGATAAGAGGTGATCTCTTTTGGCAACGACATGACCAAGATAGTAAGGTAAACCACAATTTGCAAAACTCATATAGTTGTCTTTTTCATAAACAGTGATGCGACTTTCTTTGTCTAAGCGTCGGATTTGGCTTGCACTTGTAGCGCCACCTGCGACTGCGCCAACGACGATAATATGTTGTGTCATGTAAATAAGCTCCTTTTTTCTGTCTATTTTTCTTGATCTTTAGGAATATTTAAATTGAAGAAACGATTTAAATACACACCGATACCGTCCTCATTGTTGGATTGTGTGATTTCTTTAGCGACGTATTTTAACTCATCAATGGCATTATCCATTGCAATACCGTAGTTTGCATACTTAATCATTTCTAAGTCATTATCTTCATCGCCGAATGCAATGGTGTTTTCGTGTTTGATTTGAAGCCACTCTTTGACGAAATGAATACCGACCGCTTTACTAATGTCTTTTTTCACAATTTCAATCACGGGGAAAGGGGCCCCCCAGCGACGATGCTCTATATTTTCAGCATAAAAGCGTGTGAGCATTTGTTTGATGCGTGGAATCATGATTTCTTCAGCCTCAATGAGTAATGAAGTAGGATCTTCATTTAAAGTCTCACGTAAATCACCGACTTGTGTCACAGGATTACCCATGCTAAAGCCCTCAAAAAGGCGTGCGTCAGGTTGATCTATAAAAACGCAATCTTTTACTTCAGCAATCAAATTTTTGACGTTCATTTTTTTTAAAGTGTCAATAATACTTGTCGCAATCCCTTCGTCTAAACGATGATGTTGCGTTGGAAACGTGTCATCGTGGGGGTGGTGGACAAATGCACCATTGAAATTGACAATAGGTGTTTTTAAATCGAGTTGATCATAGTAAAGTTGACTTGCGCGATAAGGACGACCTGTCGCAATCATGATGGCATGTCCTTGTTGTTGGAGTGCTTTTAACACTCGAAATGTATATTCGGGAATCACTTTTTGATCATTCAAGAGTGTTCCATCTAAATCTAAACAAATTAAATGCTGTTCCATTCATTAGCTCCTTAGTTCCAAGTTTCAGTGTATTCATATCATAGCATTTTATTGTCGAAAAGTGGGGATTTTGTTATATTGTTACTAGTAAAAAGTAAAATGAGGTGATACGGATGGAAGAAGCACTCAAAGATAGCATATTAGGCGCGCTAGAAAATGTCATCGACCCTGAACTAGGTATCGATATTGTTAATCTAGGGCTTGTTTATAAAGTTGATTTAGATGATGACGGTTTATGTACAGTAGAAATGACATTAACGTCTATTGGTTGTCCGCTCGGGCCACAAATTGTTGATCAGGTCAAAACGGTATTAGCAGAGCTGCCAGAAATTCAAGATACAGAAGTGAATATTGTTTGGAATCCGCCTTGGAACAAAGACATGATGTCTCGTTACGCTAAAATTGCGTTAGGCGTGAGCTAATCACTGTTAATCAGTTAAAACGCTTGTTTAGAACTTTCTTAATTGTTGTCATCAATTTTGAAAGTTCTTTTTCAGTATCAAGCGCATTTAAATGTGATTTCATGCAAAGCAAACAAAGTAGTCTTATTTTAGACGCACCTGGTTACATATCCACGCCTTTGGACGACAGCAAATGTAAGCGATTGCATAAGTTGAAGAAATAGTTGGAATACAATTTAAAATGTTATTGCACTCGCGCAATCGAAAAGATATAATATACAAATATTATAAAATGGTAAATGATTACATTAAATTGGAAAGAATGATGATTGTGTGGAATTTTAATCAGAGAGAGAGACGAACAATCAAACCTCGTTATATGCCTGGATTAGATGGTTTAAGAGCAATTGCAGTGATTGCGATTCTGATCTATCATTTGAATCCGCAATGGTTGCCTGGGGGCTTTTTAGGGGTTGACACATTTTTCGTTATTTCAGGTTATTTAATTACGAGTTTATTATTAACGGAGTATCATAACACAGGGCGGATTGCACTATTGAAGTTTTGGTTGAGACGAATGAAACGTCTCATACCGGCTGTGTTCTTTTTAGTCATGGGCGTCATCGTGTTAACGCTTGTTTTTGCACCTTCAGAAATTCAAAAAGTACGTGGGGATAGTCTTGCAGCCATCTTTTATGTTTCGAATTGGTGGTATATTGCACAAGATGTGGACTACTTTGAGCAATTTACCGTACAACCTTTAAAGCATTTATGGTCTTTAGCGATTGAGGAGCAGTTTTACCTTGTTTTTCCAATTATATTGTCCATTTTAATCTCCTTAATCCGTCGTTTAAAGTGGTTACGTCTTACATTTTTCACTTTGCTTGTTATTTCTATGATTATGATGATGGTGATGTATGTACCGCATGCAAATGTTGCGCGTGTTTATTTCGGTACGGATACACGGTTACAGACTTTATTAATGGGTGTTTTATTGGCATTCATCTGGCCACCTTTTCAGTTAAAGTCAAAAGTCAACTTTGGAATGCGTATGAGTATCGATAGTGTGGGGCTTTTAGGTTTAATCATCTTGTTACTCTGCTTTAAGTTTGTAGAAGAGACAAATGCTGTCCTTTATTATGGTGGATTTTTTGTCATCTCAGGGTTGACGTTAGGGATTATCGCGAGTAGCGTGCATCCTTCTGGTTATTTCGCAAAACTGATGGGTACTCGCATATTAACATACATCGGTAGTCGTTCATACAGTCTGTATTTATGGCATTTTCCAATTATTGTATTGATACATCATCAATTCGTACAAGGTCAAATTCCGCAATTGATTTACGGGATTGAGTTGATTTTAATTGTTATCATGGCAGAATTTTCATATCGTTTTATTGAACAGCCTTTTAGAAAACAAGGATTTAACAGTTTCACGTTCAAGCACTTAAAAAATTGGCGTTTATCTAAAGTGAGACGAACTTGGCTTTTTATCATTCTACTTGTACCTAGCCTCATTGTTCTTGCAGGTGGCTTCAATCGCTTTTCTGAATATCAACCCACACACATGACAGAAGTCAATACAGCAGAAATGGATAAGTGGGTGACGCATCCAGCCGTTTTACCACAACTTGAAATTAACGGTTTAATTGTCAAAGGCAGCAAACAACGTTATGCATCATGGAAACCGCTATTAATTGGAGACTCTGTTATGGTGGATATTGGTGATTATTTCAAATCTTTTGTACCCAATGCGACCATTGATGGAAAAGTAGGACGGAACTTAATAGAAGCGATTCCACTCGCGAAAGAAAAGTATACCGATTACCGAGATAAAAATGATATTGTTGTCCTTGAATTGGGAACCAATGGAGATTTTACAGAAGAACAGTTGGGAGACCTGATTAAACAATTCGACAAAGCGGACATATATCTCGTGAATACGCGTGTTCCTCGCTCATATGAAACACATGTGAATAAAGTGTTAGCACAAGCGGCAAAACATCAGGATAATGTGACATTAGTCGACTGGTATCATGATTCTGCCAATCATGTGGAATACTTTGCACCGGATGGCATACATTTGGAGCCACCGGGTGTACGCGCATTAACGAATGCAATCATCAAAACAATCGAAAAAAAGCATCCGTCGACGAATGAATCAGCTATGAAATTGAAACGTTAGGACGTTATGGCTACCCTCTTGGTGCGAAATGGATACTTTGATATGAGACAATAGGCATGCCTTTGAAGGTAGGGCAGGGGAAGTTGATGAAATCTGAATTAAAACGAGATTTCTCTCTTCCCTCGCTGCTACCTTTTTATTTAAAGGAATCCAACCTCATATGGGCGCTTTTAATGATGGAAACCGAAGAGAAAGTGATGTCATTATAAATGGTCAAAAAAAGTCAAAGTTATGGATTGATTTTTGTAGATAATAGGCTTATAATATGATTAAGGTCAAAGAAAGTCAAAGTCAATCGACCTATTTTAATAAAGGAGTGAGACATTTTGGACATTAATCAAATGACACATGCAATTCAAAATGCACTTCAAAAAGCAATTGAACATGCAAAATCTTACAAACTGACGAATATAGAAGTAGAGACGGTATTAAAAGCCGTTCTCGAAGCACCAGAGAGCTTATTCAATAGTATTTTAGAACGTGCGCACATCGATACGCATGCGTTAAATCAAGCTTATGAGCGTCAACTTAATAATTACCCGACAGTGAAAGGTGACCAAGTGCAATATGGTCAGTACCTTTCTCCTAAAACAAACGACTTATTTCTTAAAGCAGAAAAATATATGCAAACATATGAAGATCAATATATTTCTATGGAGCATATTTTGCGTGCAGCAATGGACATAGATGAAACGACACAACGATTTGTAGGTAATAAGAAAGAAGCAATCATTGAAATCATTAAAAAGATTAGAGGAGGGAATCATGTGACGACACAAAATCCAGAAATCAATTACGAAGCGTTAGCAAAATATGGGCGTGACTTAGTAGAAGAAGTACGTAAAGGGAATATGGATCCTGTTATCGGTCGAGATGAAGAAATTCGAAATACTATTCGTATTTTAAGTCGTAAAACAAAAAACAATCCTGTCCTTATCGGGGAACCTGGTGTCGGTAAAACAGCGATTGTTGAAGGCTTGGCACAACGAATTGTAAAAAAAGATGTACCGGATTCACTATTGGATAAAACTGTATTTGAGTTAGATTTAAGTGCACTCGTTGCAGGTGCAAAGTATCGTGGTGAATTTGAAGAGCGTCTTAAAGCTGTACTTAAAGAAGTAAAAGAATCAGAAGGACGTATTTTATTATTTATCGATGAAATCCATATGCTTGTCGGTGCAGGGAAAACAGATGGCGCAATGGATGCGGGAAATATGTTGAAACCGATGTTGGCTAGAGGAGAGTTACATTGTATCGGTGCGACAACATTAAATGAATACCGTGAATATATCGAAAAAGATTCGGCATTAGAGCGTCGCTTCCAAAAAGTCAATGTGGCTGAACCTAATATTGAAGATACAATTTCGATTTTGAGAGGATTAAAAGAACGCTATGAAGTCCATCACGGTGTGCGCATTCAAGACCGTGCGTTAGTCGCTGCTGCAGAATTGTCTGATCGCTATATTACAGATCGATTCTTACCAGATAAAGCCATTGATTTAGTCGATCAAGCTTCAGCAACGATTCGTACAGAAATGGGATCAAATCCGACTGAACTTGACCAAGCCAATCGTCGTGTCATGCAGTTAGAAATTGAAGAAAATGCATTGAAAAAAGAATCTGATGAAGCAAGTCGTTTACGTTTGAAAGAGTTACAACAAGAATTGGCTGAAGAAAAAGAAAAACAAGCCTCACTTCAAGCACGTGTTGAAAATGAAAAAGAAAAAATTGCTAAAGTACAAGAAAAACGGGCGGAACTTGATGAAAGTCGTAAAGCGTTAGAAGATGCTGAGAATAATTATGATTTAGAGAAAGCAGCGGTACTTCAGCATGGTAAAATACCACAATTAGAAAAAGAGTTAAAAGCATTAGAAGCAGCATTCCAGGAAGAACAAGGTGGAGACACGGATAGAATCATTCGAGAAGTCGTTACAGACGAAGAAATTGGTGAGATTGTAAGTCAATGGACAGGTATTCCAGTGTCAAAACTTGTCGAAACTGAACGTGATAAGTTGTTACACTTATCCGATATTCTTCATGAGCGTGTTGTTGGCCAGGACCGTGCGGTAGACTTAGTTGCAGATGCTGTTGTACGTGCGAGAGCGGGGATTAAAGATCCGAATCGTCCGATTGGTTCCTTCTTATTTTTAGGACCAACAGGTGTAGGTAAAACAGAATTAGCCAAATCATTGGCATCATCATTGTTTGATTCTGAAAAACATATGATTCGTATTGATATGAGCGAGTACATGGAAAAACATGCCGTTTCTCGGTTGATTGGTGCCCCTCCAGGTTATGTGGGTCATGATGAAGGTGGGCAATTGACTGAAGCGGTTAGACGTCACCCATATTCAGTGATTTTATTAGATGAAGTTGAAAAGGCGCATGCAGATGTTTTCAATGTGCTCTTGCAAATCTTAGATGAAGGGCGCCTCACAGACTCAAAAGGTCGAAGTGTCGACTTCAAAAACACAATTATTATCATGACAAGTAATATTGGCTCACAAATATTATTAGAAAATGTCAAAGATACGGGTGTTATCGATGCACATACTGAAAAAGCAGTAATGGAAAGTTTGAATGCTTATTTTAAACCTGAAATTTTGAATCGTATGGATGACATTGTCCTATTCAAACCTTTGACAGTTGAAGATATGCGATTAATTGTAGATAAAGTATTGATGAACTTAAATCAACGTTTGAAAGATCAACGCATCACGCTCGAAATTTCAGATGCGGCGGCAAAATGGATGGGAGAAACAGCTTATGAACCGCAATTTGGTGCACGTCCATTAAAACGTTTTGTACAACGCCATGTAGAAACACCACTTGCGCGTATGATGATTAAAGAAAACTTACCAGAAGGCACAATGATTTATGGAGAATTAAAAGACGGTGATATTCAATTTAAAGTTGAGCGACCATCTGAAGTGGATGATGACGTTTCGACACAAGAATAAAGCAGTATAGTTGAGGCAACAACATCAGGCGGTAAACTTTATTCATTGGAATATAAACATTCGTAAGGGGCTGAGACACGAGTTAACACTGTGTTGTTTCAGCCCCTTATCTTATATGGTGAAACGCACAGAAGTCAGTGGATGTACATCAATGATAAAAATTATTTTTTTGAATTAGCATCATAGTTAAATGTTTTAATTTTAAGAATGTCTGCTTTTATTGTAAAGAATATAAAAAAATTAATAGAAATATTGAGATTTATTATAAAAGGTTTTAATATAGATGTGTGGATAACACAAACAATGGATTCTCATATTATACATAAGAAAAGGTGAATGACTTGAAAAAATGGACAAAAACGACAGCAGCACTCTTAGCACTTGGGATTGTATCTTCTAGTCTTCCTTCAGCAACGTTTGCTTCTGGTGAACAAGAGGGCGTAAAAACACAACAAGCAACAACTCAGGACAAAAATCAAGCCGCTCGTATATTAGGGCAACAAAATGTGATGAGTGTGGCATGGTATCAAAACTCTGCTGAAGCTAAAGCTTTGTATGCACAAGGTTATAACGCAGCAAAAGAAACATTAAGTAAGAAAATTAAGGATCATAAAGGCGGAAAAAAATTAGCCATTGTACTTGATATTGACGAAACGGTACTTGATAATTCTCCGTATCAAGCAACGAGTGCATTAAAAGGGCAAGTGTTTCCTGAAGGATGGCATGAATGGGTTGAATCGGCGCAAGCGAAACCTGTTTATGGCGCGAAGTCGTTTTTAAAATACGCCGATCGCCACGGTGTGGAAATTTTTTACGTATCTGACCGTTCGCATGAAAAAGATTTAGAGGCAACGATTAAAAACTTGAGAAGCGAAAAATTGCCACAAGCAGATAAAAAGCACGTATTATTGAAAAAAGAGGGAGAAAAAGGTAAAGCTGAGCGCCGTGATCGCGTGCGTACTGAATATAACTTAGTGATGTTATTTGGTGACAATTTACTTGACTTTGACGAGCCTAAAGCTGCAACACCGCAAGCGCGTGAACAATTAGTGAAACAGCATGAAGATGAGTTTGGTAGCAAATATATTATTTTCCCTAATCCAATGTATGGCAGTTGGGAAGCGACATTATACAATAACGATTACAGCATTGATGGCAATAAAAAAATTGAAAAGCGTGAACAATCATTACGCTATTTTGATGTTAAAACGAATAAAGTGAAAACGTATGAAATGAAATAATAGTTAACATGACGGCAGGGCAAATTGAGGTGGAGTCAATTTTGTTCTGCTGTTTGACGTATTTTGGCAGATTTGAGAAGAAAGATTCACGTACAAAAAAGGTTGAGTACGAACGAAATAACGTGTGTTCGTATTCAACCTTTAATTATCATAGCGTATGATTCAATTTAATGTGTATCTTGAGATTGCTTGTGCGGTGTTGTGGCAACATCTAATAATGCAAGTACAATGACTGCAAAGACTGCGACGAAAAGAGGTGTCACAAGATTAAGAGGTCCGCCACCGCTAAGACTATTCAAAACAAAGTTAATCATTTCTACAAGGAGAATAGCCCAAATCAATGTGATGAAGTATTTCATTTTATATTTGCCTCCATAAAACTGATAAGTTCATTATAGTATGCTTCTCATGTTTTGTATAGCGTTCACTAGCATGTGGCTTGTTTTTTTAAACGATTATATGTTAAATTAATACCTGGTATTAAAAAATTAAGAAGAAGGTGTTCAAACCATGAATGTAGGTATTAAAGGGTTTGGGGCATACGCACCAGATCGGGTTGTGGATAATGCATATTTTGAATCATACCTAGATACATCAGATGAATGGATTTCACAAATGACAGGTATTAAAGAACGTAGATGGGCAGATGAAAATCAAGATACATCTGATTTAGCGTATGAAGCCAGTCTTCGTGCGATAGAAGATGCAGGTATCGCAGCACAAGACATTGACATGGTTATTGTGGCAACATCTACAGGGGATCATCGCTTTCCTACCGTAGCGAATATATTACAACAGCGTTTAGGTTTAGGTAAAATTGCTTCTATGGATCAATTGGCCGCATGCTCAGGGTTTATGTATGCTATCGTAACAGCACGCTCCTTTGTGCTATCAGGAGAATATCAAAACGTACTTGTAGTTGGTGCGGATAAGCTGTCAAAAATTACAGATTTTAATGATCGTGGAACAGCGATTTTATTTGGTGATGGTGCAGGTGCAGTTATCATTGGCGAAGTATCAGAAAATCGTGGTATTCTGAGCTATGAGTTAGGTTCTGATGGTGTTGGAGGTAAGTATCTCTATCAAGATAAAGAGACTAACTTTATTCGTATGAACGGACGCGAAGTCTTTAAATTTGCTGTACGTGTGATGGGTGAATCGTCACAACGTGCAGTGGAAAAAGCGAACTTAAGTGCAGATGATATTGACATGTTTATTCCGCATCAAGCCAATATTCGCATTATGGAATCAGCACGTCAACGCTTAAATTTACCGAAAGAAAAAATGAGTGTCTCAGTAAATAAATATGGAAATACATCAGCAGCTTCTATCCCGCTCAGTGTAAGACAAGAATTAGAAGATGGACGTATCAAAGACGATGATATTGTTGTTTTTGTAGGCTTCGGTGGCGGACTCACTTGGGGCTCAATCGTCATCAGATGGGGTAAATAATAGAGGAGGAAATGAATATGACAAAGAAACAGCGTGTTGTAGTAACAGGTTTAGGTGGATTATCACCAATCGGAAATGATGTCCCGACAATGTGGGAAAATGCTTTAAAGGGTGTTAATGGTATCGATAAAATTACGCGATTAGATACGTCACCTTATCAAGTTCACATTGGTGGAGAATTAAAAGATTTTAATATTGAAGATTTTATTCCTAAGAAAGAAGCACGTAAAATGGCGCGTTTTACACAATATGCCATTGTTGCTGCACGAGAAGCGTTAAAAGATTCAGGATTAATCATAGATGAGCACAATGCAGATCGCGTCGGGGTTTGGATTGGTTCAGGCATTGGTGGTATGGAAACGTTTGAACAAGCTTATGATCAATTAAAAGCACGTGGTCCTCGTCGTGTGAGCCCATTCTTTGTTCCTATGCTAATTCCCGATATGGCGTCAGGTCAAGTATCGATTGATACGGGTGCAAAAGGACCTAACGGCTCTACAGTTACTGCATGTGCAACTGCCACAAACTCAATTGGTGAAGCGTTTAAATTTATTGAACGTGGTGACGCAGATGTGATGATTGCGGGTGGAACTGAGGCGCCTATTACACATATGGCAATTGCAGGGTTTAGTGCAAGCCGTGCGCTGACAACAAATGAGGATGTGGAAACGGCTTGTCGTCCATTCCAAGAAGGCCGAGACGGTTTTGTAATGGGTGAAGGTGCTGGCGTATTAATTTTAGAATCACTTGAGTCAGCACAAGCAAGAGGTGCAAATATATATGCTGAACTCGTAGGTTATGGTGCGACTGGTGATGCCTACCATATTACGGCACCAGCGCCTGAAGGTGAAGGAGGCTCTCGTGCGATGGAAGCCGCGATTAAAGATGCGGGGGTTCAACCGAGCGATATCCAATACTTAAATGCACATGGGACAAGTACACCGGTAGGCGATTTATCTGAAATTCAAGCGGTGAAAAACACATTTGGTGAAGCGGCGAAATCATTGAAAATCAGCTCTACAAAATCTATGACAGGCCATTTGTTAGGTGCGACAGGTGGAATCGAAGCCATTTTCTCTATTTTATCTATTCGAGATGGTAAAATCGCTCCAACAATCAATGCGAATAGCCCAGATCCAGAAATTGATTTAGATATTACGCCAAATCAAGCTGTTGATCATGAGATTGAATATGCGATGAGTAACAGTTTAGGTTTTGGTGGACATAACGCAGTACTGATCTTTAAAAAATATAGTGAATAACTGTGAAAAGTTAAATATGACAATGGATTAGCACGTTTATTGTGATGCGAATCCAGTCATATCCTCGAAGCGGTGGATTTTGTCTCTGACAAGATCCGCCGCTTTTTTAGAAGGCATATGAATTTTTAATGGGAGGAAATGAAATAAAAGAGCTTGGTATGTGAAAGAACAAATCGATAAAGGAGTAAGGGCTTACAGATTTGGTTTCACAATATTAAGAAGTGTAAGGCATATTTATGAATAGATATACAAATGATGTTTGCTATAGACGTACATCAATTTGATTGAAAAGATGAAAGATTATGTGCATGAAGTGCATCTTATGTGTTGACATTTTTAATAGAAGAAACACGTCATAAAAATTCCGTTTAGGAAAATGATTTATATCATAGAAAATTGATTTATAGGCATTATTTTAAAAGTAGTTTAATCACAGAGTTTCCATTTAATTGAAGTTGAGACAATTAAATATTCACCTTTATAAACAAGCTATGAAGTTACTTTATTTCAGAATTATCTGATATCACATGCGTGTTCAACAAACACCCATGTATAGGGTATTCATTTTTAAATGAGAAAAGCGAGTGCAATAGAAATGACAAAATAGATGAAATGTATGATTAAAGCAGGTTTAATCCAAGGTGATACAAAATGATGTGTTTTTTTAGGGTGTTTTGGATTGAAAAATTCATCTGCTTCATAACGGACACGATTTTTTTTGCGCATCAGTTGGTAACGAAATTTTCTAAACCCATAACTGGTTACATCGAGTATGCCTTCTTGAACAATGAGTAAGGCGAACAACATCATCCCTACGAGTACAGTGATGGTGAAAAAGGTATTTACGAAATGAATGAAAGTGTGTGTTGTAAATAACCATATGCCCAAAGTTGCCAGGGGTGTGAATAAAATATAAATAATGGCATTTTGATTTAAGTATTTCATAGTTTCAGTCCTTTTTTAAAGCTTTTTCAAATATTGTAACGGATATAGAGCGATTTTGATATATAAAATAAAAGTAATCAAAAATTTTATAGAGTTAAACCAAATGCTATTGATTAAATTTTACGGAAAGACTATAATGGCATTAATATTTCTGAAAATTTAGAAGGGAATGTTAACTTAGATGTAGGGGGAATGAATCAATGCTTAGGTATACTCTGAAACGTTTATTGTATATGGTAATTTCTTTGTTTATTATTATTACCATTACATTTTTCTTAATGAAATTGATGCCGGGCTCACCATTTAACGATGAAAAGTTAAGTGAACAACAAAAAACAATATTGAACGAGAAATACGGATTAAATGATCCGTTACCGGTGCAATATGCGAACTATATGAAAAATGTTGTAAAAGGAGATTTTGGTAATTCTTTCCAATATGACAACCAACCTGTTTGGGATCTCATTAAACCGAGATTAGTACCATCAGTTCAAATGGGGTTATTTGCGATGGTGATTGGTGTCATATTAGGAGTCATATTAGGTGTGATTGCGGCCACACGTCAAAATTCGTGGGTAGACTATCTCGCCACCTTTATCTCAGTAATTGCAATATCTGTGCCGTCGTTTGTCTTAGCGGTTTTATTACAGTACGTCTTTGCCGTGAGATTACAATGGTTTCCAGTTGCGGGTTGGGAAGGACTATCGACAGCGGTATTACCTTCATTAGCTTTATCCGCTGTTGTTTTAGCGACCGTTGCACGTTATATTCGAGCAGAAATGATAGAAGTCTTGAGCTCTGATTACATACTATTGGCTCGAGCAAAAGGGAATTCTACAGCACGAGTGTTATTTGGACATGCGTTACGTAATGCGCTTATCCCAGTGGTAACGATTTTAGTCCCAATGTTAGCGAGCATTTTAACCGGGACGTTAACAATTGAAAACATTTTCGGTGTCCCAGGATTAGGTGACCAATTTGTGCGTTCAATTACCACAAATGACTTCTCAGTGATCATGGCGATTACGCTTTTATTCAGTACATTGTTTATCGTATCCATTTTCATTGTGGATGTACTTTACGGTTTAATTGATCCACGAATTCGATTGCAAGGGGGTAAAAAATAATGTCGAATCAACAACATCATTTACCAGGGGATGATCTTTCTGGCGCAACAGTTGCGCAAACAGCGGGCATCATGCATGAAGATTTTGTTCGTACCGGTGCACCAGATAGTGGAGAGCAAGACTTCCAGCGCGAAGGACGCACATTTTGGCAAGATGCATGGACGCAGTTAAAACGTAATAAATTAGCTGTGATCGGCATGATTGGCCTTATTATTATGATTTTATTTGCATTAATTGGCCCCCATTTAAACGGTCATGACTATGCCGAACAAGATGTTCAACGACGTAATTTGCCACCTAAAATAGCTGTGTTAGATCAAATTCCGTTTTTGCCTTTTGATGGACAAGGCGTGGATGGAAATGCCTATGAAAAAGCACATGTTAAAGAAAACTTTTGGTTTGGTACGGACCAACTCGGTCGTGATTTGTGGTCTCGTACGTGGCAAGGAACACAAGTGTCGCTCTTTATCGGTTTTGTTGCGGCAATATTGGATATTTTTATCGGTGTAATTTATGGGGCGGTTTCAGGCTATTTCGGCGGTCGTGTTGATGATATTTTACAACGTATCATTGAAATCATTTCATCGATTCCAACTTTAATCGTTGTTATTTTATTCGTCTTAATCTTTGAACCATCGATTTGGACTATTATTTTAGCGATGACGATTACAGGTTGGATTGGCATGAGCAGGGTCGTTCGTGGAGAATTTTTGAAGTTGAAACGTCAAGAATTCGTCTTAGCCTCACGTACATTGGGCACATCGGATTTAAAATTAATTTTTAAACACATCTTACCGAATACATTAGGGGCGATTATCGTGACATCAATGTTCACTGTACCTAATGCGATTTTCTTCGAAGCCTTTTTAAGCTTTATCGGTATCGGCGTACCAGCACCTCGAACATCTCTAGGTTCACTGGTTAATGAGGGCCGTGCGATGTTATTAATTCATCCACATGAATTATTTGTACCTGCTGTTGTGTTAAGTTTACTTATTCTATTTTTCTATCTCTTTAGTGACGGTCTACGCGATGCATTTGACCCTAAAATGCGTAAATAAAGGAGGAATGTACAATGTCTGAACGTATATTAGAAATTAATGACTTGCATGTTTCTTTCGATATTGAAGCTGGGGAAGTGCAAGCGGTAAGAGGCGTTGATTTATATTTAAACAAAGGAGAAACGTTAGCGATTGTTGGTGAATCAGGTTCAGGGAAATCTGTAACGACAAAAGCAATTACTAAGTTATTCCAAGGGCCAACAGGGCGAATTAAAAAAGGGAGTATTATATTTAACGGTGAAGACTTAACGCAAAAGTCGGAAAAAGAATTAATGAAATTACGTGGAAAAGAAATTTCAATGATTTTCCAAGATCCGATGACGTCATTAAATCCGACAATGAAGATTGGAAAACAAGTCATGGAGCCTATTATTCGTCATATCGGTTTGAGTAAATCAGAAGCCAAAAAAAGAGCCATTGAATTATTAAAGTTAGTCGGTTTAAAAAATGTTGAAGCACGCTTCAATGCGTATCCTCATCAATTTTCTGGAGGACAACGCCAACGTATCGTCATCGCTTTAGCCCTTGCATGTGAACCTAAAATACTCATTGCTGATGAACCTACGACAGCACTTGACGTAACAATGCAAGCGCAAATATTAGAGTTGATGAAAGAGCTTCAACAAAAAATTGATACATCAATCATTTTCATTACACACGATTTAGGTGTTGTAGCGAACGTCGCTGATCGAGTGGCCGTCATGTATGGGGGTCAAATGATTGAAACAGGCGATGTCAACGAAATTTTCTATGACCCTAAGCATCCATATACATGGGGATTGCTTTCATCAATGCCTGACTTAGATATGGGGGATGATGCAACCTTATTAGCAATACCAGGTTCACCACCAGATTTGATTCATCCACCTAAGGGTGATGCATTCGCCGCACGTAGTGAATATGCGCTCGCGATTGATTTTAAAGAGGCACCTCCGTGGTTTAAAGTTTCACCTACGCATTTTGTGCGCTCTTGGCTATTAGATGAACGTGCACCGCAAGTTGAACCACCAGAAATTGTGAAGCGGAAACAACGTCCAATGCCTAATAATTTAGCAAAACCAGAACGTGTAGAAAGGGTGTCGTTTAATGGCTGAGAAAGAAGTACTCCTTGAAGTTAAAAATTTAAAACAATATTTTAATCATGGTAAACGAAATGAAGTACGTGCGATTGAAGATATCTCTTTTAAAATATATAGAGGAGAAACTTTTGGTTTGGTTGGAGAGTCTGGTTCAGGAAAATCAACAACAGGAAAAGCCATTATTAGGCTGAATGACGTTACAGATGGACAGGTGCTTTACGAAGGGGTAAACATCCAGGAAATTAAAAAGCGTAAAGATTTATTGAAGTTTAATAAAAAAATCCAAATGATTTTCCAAGACCCTTATGCATCGTTAAATCCGAGACTGAAAGTAATGGATATTGTTGCAGAAGGGATTGATATCCACAAGCTAGCAAAAAATCGTGAAGACAGAAAAAAACGTGTATACGACTTATTAGAAACTGTAGGTTTAAGAAAGAGTCATGCGAATCGTTATCCCCATGAATTCTCTGGAGGACAACGACAACGTATTGGTATCGCACGTGCGCTCGCGGTTGAACCAGAATTTATTATTGCAGACGAACCGATCTCAGCTTTGGACGTTTCGATTCAAGCACAAGTTGTCAACTTAATGCAGAAGTTACAGCGTGAAAGAAATATTACATTCTTATTCATTGCGCATGATTTATCGATGGTTAAATACATTTCTGATCGCATTGCAGTGATGCATCTTGGAAGGATTGTTGAGCTAGGATCTGCAAATGAAATATATCATCATCCACTGCACCCTTATACGAAGTCTTTATTATCTGCTGTACCACAACCAGATCCAGATAGTGAGCGTACGAGAAAACGTATCATGTTCCAAACAGAGGATGCGCTCGATGATCAACGTCGTCTAGTCGAAGTCACACCTGATCATTTTGTGTTTGCGACAGACGAAGAGCTTAAACAATATCAACAAAATGAATACGATACGGTGAATGGATAAAGACAGAAAGGGGGAAATACAATTGAATATGCGTCATACGTTTAAATTATTTGTAACAGCAGTATTAGCCGTGCTTGTATTGGCGGCATGTGGAAATAGCGGAGGCATTTATGATGATGAAGGTCAAGTGTTCCGAAAAGTAATTCCACAAGACATGGCTTCGCTCGATTCTGCAAAAGTCACAGACACAGTAAGCTTTGATAAGTTTAATCAAGTTTATGAAGGGTTGTATACGTTAGGTAAAAATGATGTTGCACAACCTGGTGTCGCAAAAGGGGAGCCCAACATTTCAGAAGACGGTAAAACATGGACAATAGAATTGAGAAAAAATGCGAAATGGTCGAATGGGGATCCAGTGACAGCGCACGACTTTGTTTTCGCATGGCAACGTGTATTAAACCCTGATACGGCTTCTGAATATGCCTACATCATGTATGATTTAAAAAATGCTGAAGCGATTAATACAGGTAAAAAGAAACCATCAGAACTCGGTGTAAAAGCTTTAGATGATTATACATTACAATTTGAATTAAATAAGCCAATTCCATATTTTAAAGAAATGTTAGCATTTGGAACGTTTTTACCACAAAATGAAAAAGTGGTGAAAAAATATGGTGAGCGTTACGGTACAACAGCAGATAAATCTGTCTACAATGGTCCGTTTAAAGTGAAAAAATGGGCAGTTGAAGATAAAATACTCCTCGTTAAAAATGACCAATATTGGGATAAAGATGTAGTCAAATTGGATAAAATCAACTACAAAGTATTGAAAGATGCCCAAGCAGGTGCGTCTTTATACGATACTGGCTCAGTCGATGATACAACGATTACTTCTGAACAAGTGGACAAATATAAAGGTACACCTGCATTAAAAAAACGTTTACTTGCGGCAACGTTTTACTTGAAATTAAATCAAGATAAAGTCCCTGCATTCAAAAATAAAGATTTACGCCTAGCATTTGCACAAGCCATAAATAAAAATGCTTATGTGGATTCGGTATTAAACAATGGTTCTCAACCTAGTGATGGTTTCACATCAAAAGATACAGCGAAAGATCCAAGCGGTAAAGACTATGCGGATCAGATTAAATCGCCGCTGAAGTATCAGCCTGAAGAAGCAAAAGCACACTTCAAAAAAGCGCAACAAGCGTTAGGTCAAGAAGAATTTACCTTTACAATGAATACAGATGATACACCATCAAATAAAATTTCAGCTGAATTTATTAAAGCACAAATTGAAAAGAATTTGCCGGGTGTAACAGTGAAAATTCAACAATTGCCATTTAAACAACGTATTGCACGTGAACATGGTGGAGATTATGATATTTCAATTTCAGGATGGGGACCAGATTATCCAGATGCGATGACGTTCCTTGATATTATGACAACAGGAAATGCGTCGAACAACACGGGTTGGAGTAACAAAATTTATGACCAAAAAATTAAAGAGGCGAATGGCCCGTTATTGAAAGATGTTGATCAACGCAACCGCATATTGGTAGAAGCGGAAGAACTATTGTTAAATGAAGCACCGATTGCACCGATTTATCAGAAAGGGGAGTCTCATTTAACGAACCCACAAGTGAAAAATTTACAATATCATAACATCGGTGGTGACACATCGTTGAAATATGCTTATATCGATAAAAGTATCGATAGAGAAACTGGGAAAAAGAAAGAGAAATAATGAGTTTTAAAGAAAATAAAGCGCGTGCCCGTGTAGTGAAATGACTACACGGGCACGCGCTTTTGTCTTTGATATAAAAAATATGCAAGTCTAACTGTGCTTTTTATCGCTTACGACCTAAGCCCATCGCTTTTTCCATTTTTTTCAATGTTTTAGATGAGACGCGATGTGCTTTTTCACGGCCTTGATCTAAGACTGTATCTAATGCTTCCGATTCATAAAAAGCATTATATTTTTCTTGGAAATCAGTTAAAAAGTTTTCAACGACAGTTGCTAAATCCGCTTTAAATGTCCCATAACCTTCATTCGCATAACGAGATTCTAATGATGTGATAGATTCATCTGTTAAGCTTGAATAAATCGTCAGAAGATTAGAGATTCCAGGTTTGTTTTCTTTATCAAATTGAATGATACCATCTGAATCAGTAACTGCACTTTTAATCTTTTTAGCTGCCGCTTTTGGATCATCTAAAAGAGAAATAAAGTTTTTAGTATTATCGTCACTTTTACTCATTTTCTTAGTCGGATCCTGTAAACTCATTACGCGACCACCGACTTTAGGCATTTGAATTTCGGGCTTTACTAAAATATCATTATAACGACTATTAAAGCGATCGACTAAGTTACGTGTGAGTTCGATATGTTGTTTTTGATCTTCACCAACGGGTACAATTTCAGTATTATATAGAATGATATCTGCTGCCATGAGTGGTGGGTATGTGAGTAAGCCAGCAGGGATGCCTTCACTCTGCTTTTGCGCTTTATCTTTAAACTGAGTCATCCGTTCAAGCTCACCGATAGAAGATATCGTTGTGAGCATCCAACCTGCTTGAACATGAGCAGGTACTTCGGACTGAATAAAAAGTGTGACTTTCTCGGGATTTAGACCTGATGCAAGGTAAATGGCTGCAAGCTGACGAATTTGTTTTCTCAATTTCAAGCGATCTTGTGGTACAGTAATGGCATGTTGATCAACGATACAAAAATAACAATCATAGTCATCTTGAATTTCATTAAATTGTTTTAATGCCCCAATGTAATTGCCAATTGTTGGGATACCACTAGGTTGAATACCTGAGAATAATGTTTTCATATTAATTAGCCTACTTTCTGTCATGTTTATATGTATTTCTATTGTAACAGTATTTTCAAAGTTTGTAAGGGATGTTCCTATAAAAACCTACATCACACATTGGAAAAATCATACTAAAGTCTGATTATTGCAATCATTGAATTATTTTGTATTTTTCTCATTTAATTTTAATGTTAAAGGTGTATAATAGAAACATAACGTTAGATACGAGAAAGTAAAGATTTGCATTGTTTGAACGTCTATGAAGCAGTCAAACTTGAAACGTTAAATTACAATGAATTCATTTTCATTAATTGAGGAGAGTGAGATGTATGGTAACATTATTTACTTCACCAAGTTGCACATCTTGCCGTAAAGCGAAAGCATGGTTACAAGAACATGACATTCCGTATACGGAGCGAAATATTTTTTCTGAACATTTAACTTTAGATGAAATTAAACAAATTTTAAAAATGACTGAAGATGGAACGGATGAAATTATCTCAACACGTTCTAAAACTTATCAGAAAATCAACGTGGATATCGATTCATTACCACTTCAAGATTTATATACAATCATTCAAGAAAACCCTGGTATTTTACGTCGACCAATCATTCTAGATGATAAACGACTACAAGTGGGTTACAATGAAGACGAAATCCGTCGTTTCTTACCTCGCAAAGTTCGTACGTTCCAATTGCAAGAAGCGCAACGTATGGTGGATTAATGATATTGATTTTACTGCAATGAACGGTAAAACGAAAATAAAAAGGACTAGAACAAAAGACGTTCCAGTCCTTTTTGTGTGTGTGAGGGTGTTTCAAAAAGGAGAGGTTGATGAAAGGTTAGGCATGAAAATGATGAGATGTTATGCGTGTCACTTTAAAAATGCGCAATCATGTCATTGGTTTGATGATTAAAGGGTGTTTTCCCACGTGCATAGGCCGGGATAGTATAAAACTTCTTTTGTGATTTGATGAGAACATACGCCTAATAGGATGTGCAATGCGCGTGTAAGTCAACCGATTTTATTATTTATAAAAATGACGATATTCACGTTGAAATGATGTACCAACAGGGTATAAGATTAACAGTACCGTATTAAAAAAATGGATATGTTTTACAACATCATCATACAGACAAATAGATTGAGTTTTTACAAGTTGTTTAATACAATAGGATTACTATTCATCGACTGTAAGGAGTGAGATGATATGAGAATAGAACGCATTGATGACATGACAGTAAAGCTTTTTATTACGTATACAGATATAGAAGCGCGCGGATTTAAACGTGAAGACCTGTGGACAAACCGTAAACGCGGTGAAGAATTTTTTTGGTCAGTAATGGAAGAAGTCAATGAAGAAGAAGATTTCGTCGTTGAAGGGCCGCTATGGATTCAAGTTCATGCCTTTGAGAAAGGTGTGGAAGTCACAATTTCCAAATCAAAAAATGAAGATTTAATGCAGATGTCAGAGGAAGAGCGTGCATTTGATGAATTCGATAGTCAATTGAACGAATTGTTATCACAGTCATTAAAAGACGAAGAAACATCAGAAAGTCAGAAAGTGGCAGAGGCGCCTTCATATCGTAAACGTTCTCATAAACAGCATGAGACAACACGAACAGCGCTCTTTAAATTTGAAGATTTAGAAAATGTGATTGCTTATGCACATCGCAATGATCAACAAGTCACACAATTTGAAGATTTGCTTTATATGCTGGATAATCAATATTATTATGTTGTGCATTTTGATGAAGCGGTTTCTGAAACGTTGATTCATGATTTTTATGGACAGATTCTAGAATTCGCAGCACCAAGTGATAAAACTGAAATTTATTTAAATGACTACGGCAAAATTGTAATGAGTCATAATGTGATGGCACAAGTGACGCGTTACTTTTCAGATGCCCAATAATTGAATCGTGCTGTGAGTAATAAAAGAGGGGGAGTGCTTTAATAGCGCTACCTCTTTTTATTATGAGGTTTTTGGATGTGTGAGGCTGAATGGAAAGACGAGGAGAGGCGCGTGGCAACCATAATGATACAAAGGAGATCAAGTTATCCTCTATCTGATATCTCATGTCATTGATAAAGCAAGGTTGAACAAGTGAGACATAGATTCATTCGTGTTTATCATTTTATTATGCATTTTAAAAGTAATCATTGATTCATATGCGTGTATGTGATTGAGGTGAAACAATGTTAACAGCTTATAATGCGCAATTAGAACAAATTTTTGCGAGCCATGCCAATAAAAAAGAACGCTACTACTGTCCAGTGTGCAAGGCGCCTTTGATTTTGAAAACAGGTATACGTAAGGCGCCACATTTTGCACATTTTCATCATGGACAAGCACATGTACATCATAAAGGAGAATCCATACAACATCGTCAATGTAAATCGATGCTCTATCAAAAGCTT
Organism: Staphylococcus lutrae; assembly: GCF_002101335.1. Lineage (NCBI taxonomy): Bacteria > Bacillati > Bacillota > Bacilli > Caryophanales > Staphylococcaceae > Staphylococcus > Staphylococcus lutrae. The sequence goes on from NZ_CP020773.1 coordinate 1,921,050, forward strand.
CAAACGATAGACAGTCACGTCAAGTTGGAACCTTATCTGAGCGAAGTGGCACAAATCCCTGACATTATATTTAAAAAATGGGCGATTGAAATTCAGTTCAGCCCAATTGGTATTAGAAAGTTGCGTGAAAGGACGCGCGGTTTGCGAGACGCGGGCTATCAAGTAATCTGGTTAACAAGTCAGCCGCGTCAAAGGAACGGGCAATATTGCTTATCACAATTACAACAACAGTGCATTATCCCGTCACATCGCACGTTGTACTGTATTGACACGATACAGTTTCAGCTCATTTGTTTATCAGGACTCATTCCATTGTCACACAATACGTTTCATGTACAATCAGCCATGATCCCGATTTCAAAGTTTGGCGCGCATTTGGAAGCTATGCCGACGCAAAGCTGTGAAATCAGAAAGTTATCAACATCTCAAATATTGAATTATATCCAACAATGTCGCCGCAAAAATAGTGTTTTGGATACAACATTGTCATTAATGTATCAAATGCGGTTAACCGATATTCAAGTCACAAAATTAACAGGATATTTATTTCCTGAGCAGCTTTATATTCAAACACATCCTGTCTTGTGGCAACTCGTCATGCTAAGCGCACTTCAAACAAAGCAACAGATCGAGCCCGCTTTATACGAGAAGATAAAATGGCGTTACTTTGCAATTGAAGGGTATGATAAAAGGCAAATCATCCATCAAGTGATCCAACGTTATTTAAAATTACTACATTTATAGTTGAATGAGGTGCATTATTGTGAGAAAAATGAGAAAATAGTCTTATCACATTCATCATGAGGAGGAGATCATATGAGTCAACAATTGACTAGAGAAGCACAAGAACAAAAATATCCTGAATATTCATGGGATTTAACAACCATTTTTGAGAACGATGAAGCATGGGAACAGGCTTTTAAAAAGGTAGAAAGCTATCTTGGTAAAGAAGAACAATTCAAAGGTCATTTAGGCGATAGTGCTGAAACATTATTTCAAGCACTTGCATTAGAAGACGAGGTTGAAACAGAGTTAGAAACAGTCTATGTCTATGCGCATTTAAAACAGGATCAAGATACAGCAAATGACAAATATACAGGTTTTGAAGCACGTGCACATCAATTAGCAATTAAACTCAGTTCAACATGGAGTTTCCTAGTGCCTGAATTATTGCAAATTGATGAAAAAACAATTGAATCTTTTGTAGCTGAGCATGAAGGATTAAAACGTTTTGAATTTGATTTACAATTAATTAATCAAAAACGACCTCATGTATTAGATGCAGATAAAGAAAAATTGTTAGCTGAAGTGCAGGACGCACTTTCAACACCTAGCAATGTGTTTAGTATGTTTGATAATGCAGATTTAACATTTGAAGATGTGACTGACAAAGATGGAAAAACGCATCCATTAACACAAGGGACTTTTATTAAATATTTAGAGTCAGATGATCGTGTGTTACGCCAATCTGCTTATAATGAAATGTATAAAGCTTATGGGAGCTATAATAATACACTCGCTGCAACATTAGCAGGTGAAGTGAAGAAGCATGTATTTAATGCACGTTCTCATAATTATAAAAGTGCACGTGGACAAGCATTAAGCAACAACCATATCCCAGAAGAAGTGTATGACAACTTAGTTAAAACCGTACATAAATATCTACCGCTATTACATCGTTATACTCAATTGCGAAAAGAATTACTCGGTGTAGATGAATTGAAAATGTACGATATGTATACACCAATGGTAAAAGATATCCAATTTGAGATGCCATATGATGAAGCCGTAGAGTGGATGTTGAAAGGTTTAGCACCAATGGGCGAAGAATATTTAAACGTGATCAAAGAAGGGCTAGACAACAGATGGGTTGACGTTTATGAAAATAAAGGTAAACGTTCAGGCGCATATTCATCAGGTGCACATCAAACGAACCCATTTATTTTATTGAACTGGTCGGATACTGTTTCTGACTTGTATACACTTGTTCATGAATTTGGACATTCAGCGCATAGTTACTTCAGTCGTAAAAATCAACCGTCCAATATGAGTGATTACTCTATTTTTGTTGCGGAAGTGGCATCAACATGTAATGAAGCGTTGTTGAGTCATTATATGGATCAGCATTTGGATGACAAACGTCGCTTATTGTTACTCAACCAAGAATTAGAGCGATTCCGTGCGACATTATTCCGTCAGACGATGTTTGCAGAGTTTGAACATAAAATTCATCAAATTGAAGAAGCGGGAGAGCCTTTAACCGCAACGCGTATGAATGAAGAATATGCAGCATTAAATCGTCAATATTTTGGCGACACAGTGGAAACAGATGAAAATATTAGTAAAGAATGGTCACGCATTCCGCATTTTTATATGAACTATTACGTTTATCAATATGCGACAGGTTACAGTGCTGCGCAAAGTTTGAGTCATCAAATTTTAACAGAAGGTCAACCTGCAGTAGAACGTTATATCAATGAATTTTTGAAAAAAGGAAGTTCGAATTATCCAATAGAAATTTTGAAAAATGCAGGTGTTGATATGACGACTCCAGAACCAATTGAAGATGCGTGTAAAGTGTTTGAACAAAAATTAGATACTTTTGAAAAATTAATGAAAGCTTGATAAGATTGAATCCGTTTACAATATGTCGGATTTGTGAAAGTTTTACTTTTAGGATTGAAATGGGTTGAAACAACGTGACACACATGATATATTATGAGCATGAAATTAATCACATTACAAACATACCCCTTTGTTTGAAGTGAAAAATTTCTCCCATCCCCTTTGTTTAGCGCCGTGTCGAAACACGGCGTTTTTTATATTGGAAAATCTATCTGTTTAACGTAACTCGGATAATGATATAGTGTTCAAAAAATATGCCTGATACTTTTAACGGTTGGTGAGTTTATCACTGACCGTTATTTTTGTTTTAAATACAAAAATAGCACAAATATCTCTATAATTGTAAGTGACTAAACCAACAAATTAAGGAGAGATATTCGTGCCTATGTATAATGATATATCAAAAATGATCAGAATAAAAGTATCAAATTTAAAAATCACTGAATGTTTAGGTATTCATGTCAAACCTTCAAGAACTTTCAATCATTGTTTTATAAAGGGGTTTTAACTTATCAACCTAAAGGTTGTGAGTGTTGTGGTATTAAGAATGAGCAACACAGTTATTAAAAATGGCTTTCGCTTTCGCAGTAAAACAATGATTTCCACTTTATAAATACATTTGATGGTAATAAGGTATATTAAAGACAAAATTAAAAGATAAAGATTTGACGTTTATAAATATGTTTACTTGCTTTCGGGGTTTTACTTTTCAGTATACTTATAAATGTCCATTACTGTAAAGCCTAACTCTAACATTCGTTAATTATTGTTTTGTATGAATCTAATTTCTGTGGTTTTTTTAACGTAATTCTCTTACTTTGTTTTTCTAATTCCAATAAATTACAAGTTTTGTAGTGTTTTTTTATTGTTCTTGGATCATTTGTACTTTCTTCTTAATTCTGAATAATCGAGTTAAATATCTTTTATAATGCAAAAAGACATTTTTTCATAAATATATATCTCAATCAAAAACCTCAAATGGAAAATCAATTTAATTGGTTTTCGTTAGATTGTTATTTTATAATTTAGAATTTTAAAAAAGTAGTAAAGAAGTATTTTCGCTTATCATTCAAAATATTCTAACTTTTCAGAAAATAATCATTGTAAATGTGCTTTTACAGTATTATAATATGTAAGTGAAAAAAGATTATGTGAATACATTTAAAGACCATAGGAAAGTTATATTTCTTTTACTTGGTTTATTAATAGGATTTCGAGACAGTCTTTTTTCTGATTTTAGTTTTAATGGTAGTGAAAAAAATGGAAGAACAATTTGTAATTCGTAAACTAGAAATGGATGACTTTTTGGCAAGTGAACAAATGAATTGGAATGTAACATTATGTTGCTGTCCATGTTGTTGCTGTTGTTAATTTGAAAAAGGGGGTGGGACATAATCCCCCTAGTTTGTTAAAAAAGCTCTGATTAGATGTCAAAAAACATTTAATCAGAGCTCTTTTTAGATATGACTTAAAAAAATAAAGCACTTCCCGTATAATTATTAATAACCACAAAAATAATAGACAGGGGTGCTTTATATGTACAAAAATTATAACATGTTTCAACTTACACTTCCAATAGAAACTGAGATGTCTTTTCCAGAAAATGATATCGTATTCATTATCAACAAGCTGGTAGAATCTATTCCCCAAGAAGCTTTTAATCCATATTATAGCCAAAGAGGTCCTTCATCATACCACCCCAAAATGATGTTAAAAATCATACTGTATGGTTATACTCATTCTGTTTTTTCAGGCCGAAGAATCGAACACCTTTTAAAAGATAGTTGCCGAATGATGTGGCTTGCGCAAGGCCAAACGCCAACTTATAGAACAATCAATCGCTTTAGAGTGAACCCCCATATGATGAAATTTCTACATATTTTATTTGTCGGTTTAAGAGCACAATTATTAGAAGATAAACTCATTACAGAGGATGTCATTTATATTGATGGCACAAAAATAGAAGCAAATGCGAATAAGTACACATTCCAATGGCTAGCTAATACGAAGCGTTTTAGTCAGTCTGTCATTGAAAAATCTACGGCATTATATGAGCAACTCGTTTCTGAAGAGATTATTCCTGAAATCAAGCGTGAATCTGGGCATGAATTAACAAGTGAAGAACTGAATCAAATAGAGACGCATTTAGGTTTTAAAGATGATGCGCTCACGTCTGAAATTGAAACGACTCAAGATGTAAAAACAAGAAAAAGCCTTAGAAAAGAAAGAAGTAAGGTGAGACAAAGTAAGAAAGCCGTCCAAGATTTTAAAGACCGTAAATTAAAATATGACAAACAAATGGAAATTTATGGCGACAGAAAAAGTTATTCTAAGACTGATCATGATGCGACATTTATGAGAATGAAAGATGACCACATGAAAAATGGACAATTAAAACCAGGTTATAACTTACAAATAGCAACAAATAATCAATTTATACTAGCCTACGGCGTGTATAATAAACCAGGAGATACGAGAACACTGGAGCCGTTTTTGAATGAAATGAAAGAATTATATGGTGACATTCCGGAGTATATCGTGGCAGATGCAGGTTACGGAAGTGAATACAACTATACCATGATACTAGATAAATTTGAGAAAACACCTTTGATCACTTATAGTATGTATCTCAAAGAGAAGCAGCGTAAATATAAAAACAATCCATTTATTACTGCTAACTGGGAATACAACGAGATAGAAGATTATTACATATGTCCGAATAAGAAGACATTACATTTTCGAAGTTACAGAAAGAGAAGAGACGGATACGGTATTCAAAGAGATTTTAAATGATATGCATGTGAAGAGTGTGTGGGCTGTCCATTACGAAGTCAATGTATGAAACAAAGTACTCACCCCAACACAAATAAAAGCTTATTTAAAAATCTAACTTGGGACTATTTTAAAGCTTTCACAAATAAGCAGCTTTCAGATCCAAAGAAAAAACACATTTATCAAAAGAGAAAGATAGATGTTGAATCAACTTTTGGAAATCTGAAGGCTAATTTGGGTTTCCAAAGATTATCGGTTCGCACTCAATCAAAAGTTGAATGTGAACTTGGCATCGCACTCATGGCAGTAAATATATGAAAACTGGCCAAAATTAGTGCTAGTTTTCGTTCGCTAATTAAGAAAAAAGCCGTCAAATTCTAAAAAATGAATTTTTGACGGCTTTTTCTTAATGGAACTGAAGGTCTGTGTCCCAGCCCCATCTTAAATTTGAGGGGATTTTTAATGAGAACAGATATTGACGTAGTATCAAAGGATAACCGTATTTATTTAAAAATAGCCAAGAGTATATTTGAAATTCATGGATTAAGCAAAAGTAAAGTTTTATCAATTATCCAAGAAATTAAAAATGGAGATTTAAATTTTGATGATAAACTTTATAAGAAGCAAATATATGAATTATTAAGACAAAATCACGGTTTGGAAAAATCCGAAAATACAGAACATTTATTAAGAGCGAAGAATATAAATATTTCAATAAATACTATAGAAAATAATATCATCGGTGTATGTGGAGATGCAGACTTAGTTGAGAAATATATTTCTAAATACTCCTATGCGAAAAAAAATGATCAATTTAAATAATGATAAAGGTAATTTTGATATTGGTTTAATAATAATCAGAAAATTCAACAGAAATAAGCAACTTATTTTAAATGAATATTTATCTAAATTAAATAAACCTTATATATCTTTAGTATACGAAGATTTATCATTTGTTATAGGTCCATACACCATTCCGAGAGTAACTTCATGTTTAGAGTGTAAAATCATAAGGGAAACTGATAATAACTATTATGGAGACATATTAAAATTATTTAATAATTCTGATATAGACAGTAGGGAATTTGTATTAGATGAATTATTAGAATTAGGATTTTCTTATGTTAATACAATTATTTTTAAAAGGATTTTGCAAAGTAATGACGTGATTATTGAAAATGAAATTGCACAAAAAATCATGGAATACTCTTTTATGAATAGTTCTTGGAGAGAACATAATTTACTGAAAAGTACAAAATGTAAGAATTGTTTCCCTGATTCCGAATATGATAATAGTGTTTTTGAGGTGAAGTTATAAATGAATTGTAATAAAGTAGATTCCTCATTATTTATTGATGAAAAATATGGATTGATAAAAAATATTTATAGTTTTCCTACTTATTATGGTTTGCCAAAGGTTTATGTCAAAATGGCATTTGGGGGGAATTATTCAACTGCCGGATTTAATGCTAGTGGGGCGGGAATAACACCTGAAAATGCAGAGAACTCTGCTGTAGGTGAATATATTGAAAGATACTCTTGCTTACATCCAAACAATTTAGAAGTTATAAAAGAAGGTATCAAGAAAATTGATCCTTCATATCTAAATAGTGAAGCTAGCAATAATTATGATGACTATAAATGGAAAGAGTGTTTAGATTGCGTAAATAACAAAATAGTTGCATTACCTGTCGATGCTATTTATTTAACCTATCGAAGTAATAAAACTAATAGATGGATAACAACTGCTACAGGAGCTGCGTGTGGTGAAAACCAATACCAGTGTATGTGGAAAGGAATTTCTGAGGTGTTAGAGCGCGACGCTTTTCAGTATATTTGGAGAAGGCAATTGCCATGCAAGAGAATATCAATTGAAGCAAATACGATATTAAAAAAATATTTTGATAATTATATTAAGTGCTCGAATATAAAATTTAGATTATACAAAATGGAGTTAGATTGGAATGTTCCAGCAGTATTTGGTGTGGCAGAGTTCCAAAATGGTGGATGTGTTGTTGCTGCATGCGTTAGACATACTTGGATTGAAGCTTGTAAAAAAACACTGTTAGAATTGACACAAAGTATTATAGGTTATGCTGCAGTGGTTTTTAATAAAGAAAGAATCAGAATAGATAATTTCGATAACATTAATGATTATCAAGATCATTCAATATTATATTTCAACGATAATATGTGTAAACATTTATATTTTTTAGATAAAGAAAATAAAGAGTTTAATATAAATGAAGAAGTAATGGAAAAAGATGATAAAGAAATTTATGAACAACTTTTAAATGAAATGAAAAAAATAAAAAAGGATGTATATTATGTGGATGTTACTTCAAAAGAATTAAAACGAACTAATTGGTTAGTTGGGAAAACTATAATACCCAATATGCTTGATATTGAACCTAACTTCATAAAAGTATTAAAACATAAAAGATTAGAAGAAATTGATGATAATTTAATTTCTAGAGGAATAAGAATTAAAGAAGAATTAAAAAATAATCAACCAATTGTACCACATCCTTTTCCATAATGAAATTGACGGAGGAAAATATGGAAGATTTTAAATCAACAATGATAAGTAATTATTATACAGGTTTAATAGGCCAAAACGCAATTCTTTTTCAAGAATTTCATCAAAATACTAAGCACAGTAAAGGTTATTTAATGAGAAATATGTATAAGTCTCGAACTCTTTTGAATAGTCGGAATTTTATAAAATCTTCAATAAATCCAGAAAAACATTATATTTTTCAACAGAGCTTTAATTTGAAGGGTCCAAGTAAAAAGTGTTTATTTAATTTACTTAATAATAGAAGGTCACAAGTTAAGATACCAACCACTAATTCGAGAATTACATTTGACATAATATCTAATTTATTTTGGTCAGGATATGGTAAAAATAAGAAAAATACACGAGTTATTCCATCAGCAGGTGCATTGTACCCATTAGAGTTATATGGTATTGTATTTGACGATTATGAAGAATTGCCAAAAGGTTTATATCATTATAGTTCTGATAATCATTCTTTAAGCTTAATAAGTTCGAATTCAGAATTATTCAATATTTCAAATTATATAATGATGTTTCAAAATATGGGAAAACCGTCTATTATATTTTTTATCACAACTATATTTAAACGATCTACATTTAAATATGATGATAGAGCATATAGATATATGCTAATAGAAGCAGGCGCAATGGCACAAAATATATCCTTAATGGCTACTGAATATAATTTGGTGAGTACATATATGGGAGGTACGGATGATTTTAAAGTTGAAACTTTACTAGGTGTAGACGGAAAGAATGAAAGTTTAATTAATTGTTTATTTATCACTAAAGATGTGGAGGAACTATAATGCCTAGAAAAACAATATTTTTTAAAAGGAGTAAACTTTTTAGTCACACATCGATATATATAAGGTTTGAATCAGAAGAGGATTTATCGTATATGCATATACTTGAACATATACTTATTCACAAAATGAAGCGCGATAATATTATTGTCATTGATGGATGCTCTAATAGAAATTTTATAAAAATAATAATTAGTGAAAAAACCCCTTTAGAAAATTTGTGTATTGATAAGTACTTAAATAATATAAGTGATAATGATATTCAATTGGCGGATTCTGAAATTCATCAAGAATTAGCTTTGCAAAAGTACGACGTTAGTCAATTATTATCATTAATAAGACAAAAACCATTAGAAGAGAAGTTAAAAATATCTTTAGACAATCTAAATGATTGGTTAGTGTCAATAGCGGTTTGAAAATGTTGTTTTATGGCGGTTTGAAAATGTCGTTTTTTGGCGGTTTAAGAATGACGTATGTTTAAACTTTTTTCACTTTTATAGTCTTTAAGTCGGTATGAATCGCCTGTAATTTTAAATATTTTTGAATGGTGAATAAGTCTATCAATAATGGCTGCTGACGCTATCTTGTTACTAAATGAGTCTCCCCAACTAGAAAATGGGATATTCGTCGTTATGATTGTGGATTTCATTTCATACCTGAGTGACATCAATTGATAGAAGAGGTCTGGATTTGTGTCAAGAAATCGGACACAGTGAATTTATAATTTTACCTCGCTCTGCTCGGTTTCCTATTCAAAAATAAACTTATTAAATCATATAAGTTCATTTTTAAACAGGTCATTTTATGAAAACATTTTTTCAAATTCAAGTGGACTTAGATAATTTAGTGTTGAATGAATTCTTTTGGAATTATAGAATGTCACAATATATTCTATAATACTAAACATTGCCTCATTACGCGTTTGAAAATTACAATGATGAATGAGTTCTTTCTTTATTATACTGTGAAATGACTCTATACACGCATTGTCATAACAATTTCCCTTCCGACTCATACTCGTTATTATTTCGTTTTCTCTTAATATATTTTGATATTCTATTGAGGCATATTGACTTCCTCTATCAGAATGGTGTATTAAACCTGCTGTTGGCTTCTGTGCAGTAAATGCTCTTTCTAGTGCTGAAATCACTAAATCTTTCGTCATTCTGTTCGACATTGACCAACCTATTATTCTTCTTGAGAATAAATCCATCACTGTTGCGAGATACACCCATCCTTCCCGTGTATAAATATAGGTAATATCTGATACCCATACCACACCTGGCTTTTCAACTTTAAATCGTTGGTTTAGTAAATTCGGATATATTGGTAGATTGTGTTTAGAATCTGTTGTTGCTTTATATTTCTTCTTTGTGATTGATCTGATACCCATTTCTTTCATCAATCTTGTTACTGTACGCTGTGAAACCTTTATTCCTTCTTTCATCAGTTCCTTTGTGATTTTTGGACTGCCGTACCTTTTTTGACTTCCAATATAAACTTTATAGATTTCCTTTTTTAATCTATCACGTCTCTTTTGTTGTGATGAAGCTGGACGTTTTTTCCAATCATAATATCCACTTTTTGAAACACCTAATACTTTGCACATCTTAGTCACACGAAATTCGTGCCGGTGTTGATATATAAATTCATAAATTATTTCTGGTCTTTGGCAAAGATGTGCATAGCCTTTTTTAATATTCGATTCTCTTCTTCAAGTTCCTTAAGTCGCTTTTGTAATTCGACTTCTGTTTGTTTTACTGGTGTTAATTTACCGCTACCAACAAAAGATGCTTCGCCACCTTCACGATACTTACTCAGCCATTTTGTAAGTGTTTGTATCGGTATATCAAGGTCTCTTGAGACCTCAGTCGCTTTTCTACCTGATTCAACCAGTTTTATTGCTTCCATCTTAAAGTTATGATCATATCTTCTCTTAGTCATGACAGACACTCCCGTAAATTAATAATATTATTATAAACTATTTATTATCAATTCGCTGTGTCCGTTAATGAGTCTAACATCATTATTGCTCCCAATTATCTGGAGGACAGCAAAGAAGGTTGCAATATGCAGCAGCAATTTCGAATGACCCTTTATTGCTTATTCTTGATGAACCTACTGTAGGTATGGACATTTTATCAAAAGAAAAATTTTGGAGTAATATTAAAAATAAAGTGGAAAACTCAAATTTAACTATCTTACTTATAAGTCATGACTTTGATGAAATAGAAAGGTTTACTAATAGAATTGTCATTTTAAACAAAGGAAAAATAGTACTCGATAAAAATAAAGATGTACTATTAGCGAAAAAGGATCCACTATTTCTTTTGGACAAGAAGCACTTAATGAATATTGACATATGCGATATCGAAAATTTGGCAAAGATAATCGAAGATGATACTTTATATTTTTCTTATTCACAATATCAAGAATTGATAAAGAAATCTCCTGAGTTAAACATGTTTTTTAAAAAAGAAGAAATAACAATAAATAAAATATTTAGGGGGATTATAAATGATGATAAAAAGTAAACAATTATTATTCTTGATACAATTAAATGTTAAAAGAAATTTCAGAGACTTTAAGTATGTTTGTTTAATCATATTATTACCAACTATTTTTTATATTATTTATTCTGAAATATTTCCTAAAAATGCCAATATTGATGGTACGAGTTGGGTAGAGTATTCACTAATTTCACTAATTTCATTTGGTATAATGGGAAATGCTATTAATTTATTAGGAACTCGTGTTGCTAGTGAAAAAAAAGATAATTGGTATAATTATCTAAAGGTATCACCGATTAAAACAAGTTATTATTTGATAAGTCATTTATTTACTTACTTATTAATTTCAATACTTTTTACAATACTAATGTTTGTTATTGCATACTTTTGGAATGGTGTACATATAGAGTTAACTAAAGTTTTTTACGTCACTTTAGCATTAAATATAGGAAGTTTTGTATTCCTATTTTTAGCATTGATTATAGGACAATTGGGATCTATCGCACAATCTGTTGGAACTATTGTGTACCTTATTTTATCATTTTTAGGAGGGCTTTGGATGCCTGTAGCAGCAATGCCTTCTAATATGCAAGGCTTTGCGAAAACACTACCGTCATACAATTATGCTAAATTGGGTTGGGATATCGTTGCGGGAAATCAGATTTCTTGGGCCAGTGTTCTTACTTTAATAATTTACTCTTTTGTATTCCTAGTTGTTTTTTTGTATTTGTCCAAAAGAGAGAAAAAGTATTAGTATTAAAAATTAATATAAACTGTAAAAACCGACAAAGTAAAATATGATTACTTAATCGGTTTTTTGCTGTTACTATTCTAATTGTCTTAAGTATTAAGTATATATGTATTTGGATATCACTTATAAAAGAAAAAGAATAATCAGTTATAAATGTGCTTGTTTTGTTGTATTCAAAGTATGTCATCATTACGATTTGTAACCAAAATTGGCAGTGATAGAACGCCTGATTTGAGTTGGTTTTTTAGCGAGTGACGGTTTGGTATGTCCCATCAGTTTCTAAAGGATAAAAATAAAAAAGCGGGAAGTATAACCTCCCACCCCAAAAGATCGATTCGTATGATGGGCTCACGCTACATCATAGATTTCCAAAACTCTCCATCTGGATAATTGAGTTTCTTTACTTTTTGTTGCAACATCAGTTTTTTTAATTCTTTTCTCAACGTTTTCTCAGGCCATTCATAAATAGTGAGCAATTCTTCTACAGTGACTAACTGTTTCTGTTGAATATACTCATATAATTTAGGGGGTAAACACTTTTCTATAGGTGCACCCATCATTTCATTAATAATATACGTATAAATATGATAGGGATAAAGGCCTTCTACCTTCAATCCTTCCTCTCGAATATCTTCATTAAAAAAAACGAGGGAAGGGGCTTGTTCGACTTCCATTTCTCGTGCAATATGAAGGTCAACTTTCAAACTCTCACGCAAGTGTCCGTTTTTTAAATCATCTTGATACACATCGTAATCTAATCCAGCATTCACGATACAATTCGCAATCATAGCTTCTGTAACAATATCAGGCTTCGGTATGATTTCGTTTTGAATGAGATGCATAAAACGATGTGCACGTGCACGCCCTTGTAATTCTGCTGCTTTAAAGGCCAAAGCAATGTTGTCACGATCTGATGTGCTCTGTGCTTGACACTTTGTGAGGACACGTAATGATGGGTTTAAAATATGACGAATACGGATATATTGATGATATTCAATTCTTAATTTTGACAGAACGGCAGAAAGTTTAAAACTATCTTTGTCAAATGGATCAAAGAAAGAATAAATCTCAATCTTACTGACAGGTGAAAGATTTGAATCTTCACGACAAGTATTTACAATAGCTCTCAATTCTTTCGTCATGTGATTTCACCTACAATTAATTTTCTATATTGACCATGTGATTTGCTGTTAAACGTAGCCGTTCATACAAATAATCTCCCACACCATGCGGTAGTTGCGCATGTGAAATAGCCGTATGCATGTTTTCAAGCCATGCATCTTTGGCGATATGGTCGATGGGAAATGGCATATGACGCATTCTTAACATAGGGTGGCCATGCTCCTGTGTATACAAATCGGGCCCTCCTAAAAACTGTGTCAGAAATTGTTTTTGTTTACGTGCTGTTTCTGCAAAATCACCAGGAAATATATGGTTAATACGATTATCTTGTTCTACGAGACGATAAAAGTGATCGACAAGCTGATTCAGCCTCTCTCGACCAATCATTTCATAAGGCGTCTGTGTCATTGTTATCACCGCTTATATGACTAGTTATACATAAATGATAACATGAATTTTTACAATTCAAAGCAAAAACACTTACGTTTGTCGATGTTTCGTATAAATAGCGGTACAGAAAAAGGCTTTCATCAATGTATGACGCATATGATAGTCAACTTGTGCTTCTTCATATTGATCAATCAATTGTAAACTCCGTAGTGTACACGTTCATAGGACTAGAGAATCATGGAGATATGACTTTTAAATCATAGGGTCGCTTTGTGATAAGCGATTTAAATACCAAAGATTTGTGATTGATTAACAAGTCAAGCCGAATGCGATTGGAGCATGATTTTAACGCTTTCATCATGGCGATATCTCTCGAACGCGTCCTAACCGTGTGGCTTGGATTGTTGATAATCAAAAAAACGTTGGACTTTATTTTTTGGGACATTCGGTGATAAATGGTGTTGTGCTAATAATTCGTGAAACGCTTGTTGACCTGTTTCGAAGTCATGCACTTCAAATTCTAATTCATAATCTTCAGTTCCTAAATATTGACTGTGGTCTAACACGAGTAAGCCCTCATCCATTTGCAATTCCAATCGATACGTGGTCAATGCTCCTAAAACTTGTAATGCGTCTAATGACACGTGACGCATTTTCAGTTGGTCACGTATTTCAGAGCTGAGCAGAGATTGTGGGATGGCCATTGCTGCTTCTGGTTGGATATGACATGTCGCATGATATTCAAGTAATCCGACTGTGTCAGGCACTTTTAAAGTGAGTTCGTGCGTACTGTCAGCTTTTTTTCGGATGCGTAAAGCCATTTTTTGGGATTGGATTTGTAAGTCAGGTGTATCAATATAGAAATTGACTTGTTTAAACGGTCTTTGTTGTTTGAAATAGTGTGTTTTTATCGTTTCATACGTGTTTTGATCGAGCAGTTGCTTGAATTCAATTTCATGTTCGATTGCCATTAAAAATCACTCCTTATGAGATATTATGCCGAATTGTGTCTTCATATAAAAGTATTTAGAATATGCCATATTTCAACAATGAGCACATCATTAAATTGTGTTAAAATGTTATGTGATGAGGAGGAAAGTATATGCGTATTTATGTCAACGAAGTAAAAATTCAAGATCACCGTATTTTATGCTATACGGATCAATCCACAGAAGGTTTAACAGAAGTAGGGCAAATGCTTGCAGATAGTGATCGACATGCGTTTGTTTATTTATTAGATGACGGCACTTCATTTTCGTATTTAATGTTTGTTGAAGAAACCTGGTCTATGCTTCATGAACATCGAGACAAAGAGATAGTGATCAACGATTCATTAACGCTCACAAATTTTTCTACGGAATTAGATTACTTGTTAGATAATATTAAAGGTAATTTAAATTATGGAAAACCATTTGTGTCTGCTGTTGAAGAAGTATTTGAACTCGAATGAAGCGGAGTGAGGTAAGATGAACCAATGGGAATTTTTTCTAGCACCCTATCAACAAGCGATTGATGAGTTGAAAGTCAAGTTAAAGGGGTTACGCAAACAATATCAAGTCAATGAACATCATTCACCAATTGAATTTGTGACTGGACGTGTAAAACCGATTTCTAGTATTGTTGATAAGGCAAATAAAAGGGGGATTGCATTCGATTGTTTACGCGAAGAAATGTATGATATCGCTGGACTTCGAATGATGTGTCAGTTTGTAGATGACATCGATATTGTGGTTGAATTGTTGCGTCAACGAAAAGACTTTAAAGTTGTTGAGGAGCGAGACTACATCAGCAATACGAAACAAAGTGGTTATCGCTCGTATCACGTCATCATTGAATACCCCATTGAGACATTAAATGGGACGACGTTGATACTGGCAGAAATTCAGATTCGCACGCTTGCAATGAACTTTTGGGCGACAATTGAACATACGTTACGATATAAGTATGATGGGGACTATCCACCAGAGATTCAATCGAGACTTGAACGCGCTGCGGAAGCTGCCTTTCTTTTGGATGAAGAAATGTCCGAAATCAAAGAAGAGATACAGGAAGCGCAGAAGTATTATTCAAAAAAACGGGCGAATCAACATGAGAAGTGAGGGGTGGACAGATGCGTTACGTTATTTTATCTAAAGGAGATTCAAAGTCTGAAGCACTGAAACATAAAATGATGTGCCATATGCAAGATTTTAAAATGCAGGAAGATCGAGAAAATCCTGAAATTGTCATTTCTGTGGGTGGAGATGGAACGTTGCTTCAAGCATTTCATCAATATAGTCATATGTTATCCCGTTGCGCTTTTGTAGGGATTCATACTGGACATTTGGGCTTTTATGCCGATTGGTTACCACATGAAGTTGAAAAATTGGTCATTGCCATTCATAATTCCCAGTTTCAAGTGATTGAGTATCCTTTGCTTGAAGTGATTGTTCGATACCATAATCAAGGATATGAGACCCGTTATTTAGCTTTAAATGAAGCGACAATGAAAACTGAGAATGGAAGCACATTAGTGGTTGATATCGACATTCGCGGTCAGCATTTTGAGCGTTTTAGAGGAGATGGCTTGTGTGTGTCAACACCATCCGGTTCGACCGCATACAATAAAGCATTAGGCGGAGCGTTGATTCACCCTTCATTGGAAGCCATTCAGTTAACCGAAATCGCTTCGATTAACAATAGAGTCTTCCGGACGGTAGGCTCACCGCTCGTACTCCCTAAACATCATACATGTCATGTCAAACCAGTGAATCACGAAGTTATTTTATCTACTGTGGATCATGTGAGTGTAAAACATAAAAATGTGAATGCGATTCAATATCGTGTTGCAAATGAAAAGGTTCGTTTCGCACGTTTCAGGCCTTTCCCATTTTGGAAGAGAGTCCATGATTCATTTATTTCAAGTGGTGAGACATTGTGATTTTTAAATATCATGTGACCGAAACAACTACAATAAAGGCATTGCTATACGAACAACAGTTTTCCAAAAAGACGTTGAGCGCCATTAAACAAGATGGCGCTTTAATTGTGAATGGCCATAATCGTACAGTTCGGTATGTATTGGAAGCAGGCGATATATTAGAAGTCCATTTACCGAAAGAAGTGCCGAGTCCCTATCTTATTCCATATGATGCACCATTAAATATATTATATGAAGACGATAGTTTGCTATTGGTAGCGAAACCGACGCATCAAAATACAGCACCATCACGTGAACACCCGCATCAAAGTCTTGTTGAACAAGCACTTGCACACATGTTAGCGCATGATGAACAAGGGATTCCTCATATTGTCACACGACTTGACCGACATACGAGTGGCATTGTGATTATTGCAAAATCACGTCATATGCATCATCTCATGAATCAATGCTCAATAGAAAAATACTATGAGTGCATTTGTGAAGGGAGATTATCTGAGCAAGGGACGATAGATGTACCGATTAAACGGGCGTCAGATAGTATTATCAATCGAGTTGTTTCAAATGATGGGAAACCTGCCAAAACACTGTATTGGCCGTTAAAGCAATTTAAGTCATATACGTGGTGCCGTGTTAAACTTGAAACGGGAAGAACCCATCAAATCCGCGTGCATTTTCAATGGCTTGGCACACCCTTGGTAGGAGATACATTATATGGTCAAGCGCATCCGAAATATCCAACGCAATTGTTAAAATGTGCAGATGTCAGATTTAAGCACCCGTTGACACAAGAAAACTTATGCATCAAAAATGAGCAACCTTGCTTCGAGCGAATTTTAACGACTTTGTAGCGTGATAAGATTGATGGAGGTGGCAAAAGTGACAAAAGACAATGAACGCATCACACACGATGATGAGGAAATGTACAATAAAAAAATGTTGGATGATTTAATTGAAAGTGGCGATATTGATCAATTTCGAGAAGAATTTTTAACATTACATGCTTATGAACAAAGCGAATATTTTGAAGACAGTGATGATGAAGTTCGTCAAATAATGTATCAATTTCTTTCTCCAGAAGAGATTGCGGCGTTCTTTGAACATTTAGAAATTGATGAAGAAGATTATGAAGCATTATTTGAGACGATGGATGCAACTTATGCGAGTCAAGTCCTTGAGCAAATGTCTTATGATAATGCGGTCGATATTTTAAATCAGCTCTCTAAAAAGAAGCTCGCCAGTTTGTTAATGTTGATGAATCGTGAAGACGCTAAAGAGATAAAAGCGTTACTGCACTATGAAGAAGACACAGCCGGCGGTATCATGACAACCGAATATATTTCATTAACAGTGAACACACCGGTTCATGAAGCGTTAATGCATGTAAAGGCACAAGCACCTGATGCGGAAACCATTTATGTCATTTTTGTTGTGGATGAAAGTAAGAAGCTGGTTGGGGTGATTTCTCTAAGAGATTTGATTGTCGCTGAAAACGATGCCTATATTGAGGACATCATGAGTGAACGTGTGATTAGTGCGAATGTTGCAGACGACCAAGAAGATGTGGCGCAAACCATGAGAGACTATGACTTTATTGCGATGCCGGTTGTCGATTATCAGAACCACTTATTAGGGATTATTACGATTGATGATATCGTCGACGTTATGGATGAAGAAGCGAGCGAAGACTACTCTCGTTTAGCCGGGGTGTCAGACATTGACTCTACGGACGATACAATCATTCAAACGGCGATTAAACGTTTGCCTTGGTTGTTAATTCTCACTGTTTTAGGGATGATAACGGCTTCAATATTGGGTTCTTTTGAAGAAACATTAGAAAAAGTAGCATTATTAGCTGCGTTTATTCCGATAATTAGTGGGATGTCCGGAAATTCCGGAACACAATCCCTAGCCGTATCTGTACGTAATATTTCTACAGGAGAGATTAAAGAAAAAAGTAAAATTAAATTGGCTTTACGTGAATCAGGGAGTGGTTTTCTAACAGGAATTACCTGTGCGATGAGCCTTAGCATCATTATTATGGTATTATACGGTCAACCCTATCTTGCCATGATTGTGGGGACGAGCCTCACCATTGCTATGACGGTGGGGACAACGATTGGTTCAGTGATTCCGCTTTTAATCAATCGTATCGGGATTGACCCAGCTGTTGCAAGCGGCCCATTTATTACTACGATTAATGACATTGTCAGTATGTTGATTTATTTTGGATTAGCAACGACATTCATGTCATATTTAACTTGAGGGAGAGACATGCATGCAATTTGTATCGCTAGTCATCGTCATTATTGCGGCGATGATCACACCCATCTTGATTCATAGGTTGAAAATTTCATTTTTACCGGTAGTTGTTGCTGAGATTTTGATGGGGATTATTATCGGCAATTCATTTTTAAACTTAGTTCATCGAGATGATGTGTTGAATATTTTATCCACGTTAGGGTTTATTTTCTTAATGTTTTTAAGTGGTTTGGAAATTGATTTTTCAGCCTTTAAAAAAGATAAATCGAATAAAAAACAAAACGAAGCCGAGCAACAAGGCCCAAGTCATTTAAAATTAGCGCTTTATGTTTTTATGTTAATTATGTTGTTTTCTATTGGGCTTTCCTATGCCTTCCACTGGTTCGGCTTAATCGATGATGTCCTATTAATGGTGATCATTATTTCTACGATCTCATTAGGCGTTGTTGTGCCAACGTTGAAAGAAATGCATTTAATGAGTACGACGATAGGTCAATTTATTTTGCTCGTAGCGGTTTTAGCAGATTTAGCGACGATGTTATTGCTGACGGTTTATGGTGCATTGCATGCATCAGGAGGCGGTACAATTTGGCTCATCGGGATTTTGGTCGTTTTTACGATTGTCTTTTACTTTTTAGGTGGACTATTCAAGAAAGCACCGTTTTTAGAAAAATTAATGAATGGGACGACGCAAATTGGTATTCGTGCAGTTTTCGCATTGATGATATTATTAGTCGCGTTAGCAGAGGGCGTCGGTGCAGAACACATTTTAGGGGCGTTTTTAGCAGGCGTCGTTGTGTCGTTGCTCGGGCCAACTAAAGATCTTGTCGAAAAATTAGACTCATTTGGTTATGGTTTCTTCATCCCGATTTTCTTTATTATGGTTGGGGTGGACCTCGACATTCCTTCGTTGATTAATGATCCGAAAATAGTGTTGATCATCCCAGCATTGATTATCACTTTCATCATTTCAAAATTAGTGCCTGTCATGTTGATAAAGAAATGGTTTGATATGAGAACCACGATTGCTTCTGCGTTTTTGTTGACGTCTACATTATCGCTCGTCATCGCTGCGGCAAAAATCGCTGAGAAGTTGGGAACAATCAGTGAAGAAACGTCAGGCATTTTAATTTTAAGTGCTGTGATTACGTGCGTATTTGTCCCGATTGTTTTTAAAAAGCTCATTCCGATTCCAGACGAAGTACAACGTTCGATTAAAGTGGCAATGATTGGGAAAAATCAATTATCTATTCCTATTGCACAAGGCCTACGTTCGCAACTTTATGAAATTTCGCTGTACTATCGAAAAGATTTATCCGATCATCGAGTACTATCGGACGACATTACAATGATAGAGATGACGGATTATCGCTCGGATATTTTGGAGAGACTTGGCTTGTATGAGAGCGATATTGTGGTCTGTTCAACGAATGATGACGAGATTAATCGCCGCGTCGCTTTAATGGCAAAGGAACACGGTGTAGAGCGTGTCATTTGTCGTTTAGAAACGAATGATGAAGCACAGGAACTGAGCAGCCAAGGCATTGAATTGTTTAGTAACTTCCAAAGCAATCAGATTTTATTAAAAGGGATGATTGAGACGCCGAACATGTTGAATTTACTTAGCAACGTCGAAACCTCTTTATATGAAATTGGTATGTACAATTATGCATTCGATCAAATGCAGTTGCGCCATTTTCCATTCGGTGGAGATATCATCTTTGTCCGGATTATTCGCAACAATGAATCTATTGTGCCTCACGGTGATACGCAACTTAAGTATGGTGATCGATTAATTGTGACAGGTACGAAAGAATATGTGGATCAATTGAAAATAGAACTTGAAATGTTTTAATAGTAAATGGGCACCTATCAAAATCAGAGTGTGAACGTTGATGTAACGGGTTTTGATAGGTGTGCCACGTTATTGAGGATATCATTTTTAAAATTTAGTACCAGATGTTAAAATTAAGAACAAGATGTAATTAAACGAAAAGGAGTAATCAAATTGATGAATCTTGAAGGCAAAACATTTGTAGTGATGGGTATCGCAAATAAACGGAGTATCGGTTATGGTGTTGCAAAAGTATTGGATCAATTGGGGGCAAAATTAGTATTTACATATCGAAAAGAAAGAAGTTTTAAAGAGTTAGACCAATTGATTGACCAACTGAATCAAACTGAGAAACATGTTTATCAAGTGGATGTTCAAAGTGACGAAGATGTGATTAAAGGTTTTGAACAAATTGGTAAAGATGTCGGTAAAATTGATGGGGTATTCCATTCTATCGCGTTTGCACGTGTTGAAGAATTGAGAGGGCGATATTCTGAAACGTCACGTGACGGCTTCTTACTTGCACAAGATATCAGTGCATACTCATTAACTATCGTTGCACGTGAAGCGCGAAAAATCATGAACGAAGCGGGAAGTATCGTGACATCGACTTATATTGGTGGCGAATTTGCTGTACCAAACTATAACGTAATGGGAATTGCAAAAGCGAGTTTAGAAGCGTCAGTGAAATATTTGGCAGCCGATTTAGGTCAAGATAATATTCGAGTGAATGCCATTTCCGCAGGCCCGATTCGTACGTTAAGCGCAAGAGGGGTAGGGAGTTTTACGACGATTTTAAAAGAGATTGAACAACGTGCACCATTAAGACGTAATGTTGATCAAGAAGAAGTCGGCAAAACGGCTGCTTATTTGTTAAGTGACTTTTCTTCAGGTGTCACAGGTGAAAACATTCATGTCGATGCTGGATATCATGCAATTCGTTAAGGCGTCTATGTGTGGATTGGATTTGGAAGTCTCTAAGACAACCTCATTTTCAAAAATGAAGTTGTCTTTTTTTATTGTAAATAGCTTATTTTTGTTATGCGTAAGAAGAAAAGCTAATGGGGAGGGTCCGTATTGGAGGCTTTCAAACGTATCAAAACCACCCATGTCAATGGATGATTTTGATACATAAATTTGTTTGATATCGCGGGTCTCGTAATACCAGAAAAGGGTGTGGAAACGGCTTGCATGGCTTACTTACGTCTTTCTCTCAATTTTTTATTTATTTCTCGACTACTACGATAATTCAAAAAGTAAGTACAGAGCCAAATGATGATATAAATCACAGAAAACTCAAGGAAAAATCCTAAATATTCCTTAGGGGAAAACCAATGATTATAGACATTCATGGCAAAAACAATCAGCGCAATGGTTAAAAAATGACAAATGCTTTTTTGTAAAAGTGACCAGTTTTTAATATCATAATAGAGTGAAGCGATGCCCATAAAACCACTAAAAGCAAGGCAAGAGACAATGTTTGATACGGTTTGTGTTTCAACGCCTCCTACGATTAAGCTTAAGCTATAAATGATTCCCCCTATACCGATACCATAGATATACAAATTGATTATTTTTTTCATTTATTCTCCCTCACAATCCTAGTTTTTCTTCCAAATTTTTCAAGTAACGACGGCTAATAATTATTTTGGTTTTGTTGGTTAAAACAGCCAGCATATTACCCGAGAAAGAAGCTTCCATCATCTGCAAGTGATTCAAATTAATGAGCGCTTGTTTGGATACTTGAACAAAATGATCAGTTGGCAAACGATCTTTCATCTTGTAAAGGCGTTCCCGCATGCGGTAGCATTGATTTTTAGTCATAACCACTAAAGCGTCTCCATCCACTTCGATGGTAATAATCTCATCTATTTTTAGCAAGTAAATGTGATCATCGGATTTAACCGCAATAACGTCTGATTTCATGACTTGAAAGGCTTCCAAATAGGCCACCAAATCTGAAACTTCCTTATCGTATTGTGCTTTCTCAATCGTCAAAACCAAATCATGCTGAGCTTTATTTTCTTTAAATCGCCATTTCATAGTCTAAACTCCTTCACTTCTATCTTAGACATAGCATATCAAAAAGTAGACGCGCTGAAATCAAATGTCAGCTAAGCGGTTGAAATATAAAGCTAAGCGGTTGAAATGACATCGATTTTTTAGCAAAAATAAAAAATAAAATGTTCACCCATTAAAGCACGATGGATATGATGTCCTGGGTTCCATTTGATTGAGATTGTTTTATCCAAAAAAAGTCAGCACCTCTACGCTTCAATTAAGCGATGCGGGTGCTGACTGCTATTCATGTATAGTTAGAGCATACTTTTATCATTGACATCACTATGCGCTTTTTGCATGATTTGATGACGATATTTAAAGACATTCCGAACAATTGTTTTTAGGACGGCGTAAAGTGGTACGGCAACTAAGATTAATGTAAAGCCACCTAAACTACCAGAAGCTAAAATAACAATGATAATCGTTAATGGATGAATATTAAGTGATTTCCCCATAACATTCGGTGTAATGACATTTCCTTCTAATTGTTGTGCAATTAAAGTAATGACACAGACCCAAACGAAAGTACTAGGGCTTTGAATCAATCCTAAAATCCCTGCCGGTAAAAATGCCATCCATGGGCCTAAAAATGGGATCATATTGGCAACAATCGCAAACATGACAAGAAGTAACGTATATTCTAAACCGATAATGGTATATCCAACATATAAAATGACGCCCAAAATCAAACTGACAGTGACTTGACCTTGAATGTAGGACATCAGTGTTTGGTTTAAATCCTTTAATAAGTTGACGACAAAAATTTTACGTTCGCCATTGAAAATATTTGCCACTGCAGGAATAAAACGTTCATGATCTTTTAACATATATATCAAGAAAAATGGAACTAAAATAAGCAAAAATAGTGTCGACACAATACTTGAAATAATGTTGAGTGAATTGGATAAGAGGTTTGAAGTCATTTGGCTCAAATATGAAATGACATCATTGATTTTGTTCGTCACTTCATCAGGTAATCGATCACGTTGGGCCAATGCGAAGTTGATTAATCGCTCCGCTTCACGTTGAATAAATGGAATTTGATGGATTAAGTTTTCGATTTGAGTGGCGATGACAGGACCGATGACACCAATGACAGCAGCAATCATAGCTGTGAGTCCCAGCAAGATAATTGTAATGCTTGCCCACCTCGGAAGATGATGTTTTTCTAAAAACTTTTGAAAAGGTAAGCAAACATAAAATAAAAACCCACTTAATAATAAAGGCAGTATAATAGATTGAATGATTACGATTATAGGCATAAAGATGTAGTTAACATCTAAAAATAATTTAATAAGTAAAAATAAAATGAGCAATGCTATTCCTGTGCGAAACCACACTTTATTTGTCATACATAGTTCCTCCTTCTTTTATAACAACACTGTTTACAGTATAGCCCAATCATAAAAAGCTTAAAAGGCTAAATTTAAATCATTATGATAAAGATTGAGAATTGGCTCATGTATATCGAAAAAAGGTTGCGCGGAATTTATTAAGTGTGTATAATCAATTCATATTATCAGAAAATTTTTAAAAATAATCCGAAAGTTTCAGGGGGAATAATTATGTTAGCAACTGTGGTGGGATGGCTTAACGAGATTGTTTGGAGTAAGCCGTTGGTGTATGGTCTTTTGCTTACGGGGGTTGCATTTAGTTTAATGAGTCGCTTTTTACAAGTCCGTCACTTTAAAGAAATGATTCGCTTAATGTTCCAAGGAGAGAAGTCACCTACCGGAATCTCGAGCTTTCAAGCGATTGCGCTTTCATTAGCAGGGCGTGTCGGAACAGGGAATATCGTCGGTGTTTCAACAGCAATTTTTATCGGGGGTCCTGGTGCGGTATTTTGGATGTGGGCGACAGCTTTTTTAGGGGCGGGTACGGCATTTGTTGAATCTGCACTCGGTCAAATTTATAAGAAAGAAGAAGACGGCGAATACCGGGGTGGCCCTGCATACTATATTGAACGGGGAATTAAAGGTAAGTTCGGTAAAATTTATGGCTTGGCTTTTGCAATTGTGACGATTATTTCAGTAGGGTTGTTACTACCAGGTGTTCAATCTAATGCCATTGCGAGCTCGATGCATAACGCATTTGGTGTGCCGACATGGAGCGTGGCTATTGCCCTTGTGATTATTTTAGCGTTGATTATTTTTGGAGGCGTGAAATGGATTGCATCCGTTGCAACAGCCGTCGTGCCTTTTATGGCTATTGTCTATATTTTGATGGCTGTAGTCATTATTGTGTTAAACATTCAAGAAGTTCCGGCGTTATTTGCACTCATCTTCAAATCGGCATTTGGTATGGAAGCTGCATTTGGGGAATCGTTGGTGCGATGATTGAGATTGGGGTCAAACGTGGTCTTTATTCGAACGAAGCAGGTCAAGGTACAGGTCCTCACGCAGCAGCGGCGGCTGAGGTCTCACATCCTGCGAAACAAGGCCTTGTACAAGCCTTTTCAGTTTATGTTGATACGTTATTTGTATGTACAGCGACAGCATTAATGATTTTAATTGCAGGGACGTACAATACGACAGATGGTACAGTTGAAGCAAGTGGTGCGCCGCATTTGATTAGAGATGGTGGAATTTTTGTACAAAATGCAGATGGCACGAAAGATTATTCTGGTACAGCGATGTACGCACAGGCTGGTATTGATAAAGCGCTACACGGATCGAGCTATCACTTTGATCCAAGTGTGTCAGGTTTTGGTTCTTACTTTATTGCCATTGCATTGTTCTTCTTTGCATTTACAACAATTCTAGCTTATTACTATATTGCTGAAACGAATGTAAGTTTCTTAACGAACCGAGTAGCTAAAAATCAAAATCGACTGTGGCGGAATGTGACGCGTATCATCTTAATTGCTGCGACAGCTTATGGTGCAGTAAAAACAGCGGATGTTGCATGGGCAATGGGTGACTTAGGTGTTGGATTGATGGCATGGTTAAACATTGTAGCCATTTGGATTTTACACAAACCTGCAATGAATGCATTAAAAGATTTCGAGTTACAGAAAAAGAAAAATGGGACTGGTAAAACAGCGATTTATCGTCCTGATGCGAAGGACTTACCAACTGCAACATTTTGGTTGGAAGATTATCCTAAACGTTTAAAAGAAGAAGAGGTTCAATCATAATTTGAGGTTAACTTCAGTATTCAAACATGTGATATGAGTGATATAAATTAACACAATCGGCGTCTCCTGATACAATGAGATTAATTCGTATAAGGAGGCGCTTTTATGTCGTCATTTAAACCAGGTGAAATCACCGTTACACATTTTAATAGTGACTACTTAGAGCGAGAAATTACATTATCAGTGTATTTACCTAGAGATTATTCTGATTTATACAAGTCTAAAGTAATTTTTTGTTTTGATGGTCGTGATTTTTTGAGATACGGGCAAATTCATCGTGTCTATGAGAAGCTGAGAAAAGCAGGGGAAATTGAACGGGCCATTATTATCGGTTTGCACTATGAAAATGTGGAGATGCGGCGTAAGGAATTTCATCCACAAGGTGAAAAGGCAGGGCAAACTGTTCAAGCTGTCGCTAATGAAATTTTACCTTGGATTGATCGCACGTTTGCAACTTATAAAGTGGGCCATGCGAGATTATTATTAGGCGATAGTTTAGCTGGAAGTATTGCCTTTTTAACCGCGCTGTCTTATCCGCGTGTCATGAGTCAAGTGGGGATGCTCAGTCCATATTTTGATGATACCGTGAAACAAATTTTCGACCGATGCCAATTTAAATCAGAGTTGAATATTTGGCACGTTATAGGAAAAGAAGAAATTGCATTTAAGCTTCCTACGACTGGGGAGGACGCTGATTTTTTAACACCGAATCGCGTGTTAAAAGATTTAATCGAGTCTGAAGCAATGACCTATCAATACGAGGAATTAGATGGTGGTCATAACTGGAAAACTTGGCAAAAAAAACTTCCCGATATGTTGACCTATTTTTTGAGTAACTAATTGTTTAGAAAATTTGCTATAATAGAAAGTAAGCGAATACAAAGGAGGAATTCAAATGATTTTAGGATTAGCATTAATTCCGTCAAAAGATTTCCAAAAAGAGGTCAATGCATATCGTAAACGTTATGATAAGCATTATACAATGATTCAACCGCATATTACGATTAAAAGTCACTTTGACGTTGAAGCGTCTCAACTCGAACAAGTTAAAGCGGAAATTGAAAAGCGTTTGGCAGGGGCACAGGAAGTAGAGGTGCATGTGACAAAAGCGTCAAATTTTGCACCGGTTACGAACGTGATTTACTTCAAAGTAGAAAAAAATGCTGCTTTAGAAGATTTATTTAATCGCTTTGATGGAGAAGACTTTTATGGCAAATCCGAGCATGCGTTTGTGCCACATTTTACGATTGCACAAGGTTTGACGAGTCAAGAGTTCGAAGATATTTATGGTCAAGTCCGCCTTGCAGGTGTGAATCATAAAGAAACCATTGATCAATTGTCACTGATGCAATTTAATGAAGATGTCGAGGAATGGGAAGAAATTGCAACGTTCTCTTTATAATAATGAACAAAATGAGACGAAAAGCAATGCTATCTGAAGGATTCGGGACAATAGTATCCATATGAAAATGAGAGTGGGATGACGAAATCTATGTTGGTTTCGTCATCCCACTCTCATTCATTTTATGTTGATTTTTAATCATTGTGTTTGTTTTTATGATTTTCAGATGTTATAGGTGCCTCTATCATATTTGAAGCGCATTAGTGTACATGGCGCTGTCTAACAAAATATACGCCATAAAAACAAGCAAGGAAAAAGATGAGTAACGCTGCAAAATAGAAAGTAAAGATTGGGCTCCCAGTGAATTGTGAAATCGGACCACCAAATAATGGACCTAACATTGCACCGAAGCCTTGAATACTATTAATAACGCCCCAAGTTTCCTCTTGTTCATTTGGATGAATGAACTGTGCCATAAAGGTATTCCAAGCTGGTAATAATAAGCCATACAACATCCCAATGAAAAACGCAATAATCCACACGATGACAATATACTGGATGAATGTGAGTGAAAAAATGGCAAGGCTATAAATCACAAAGCCAGTCAATATAATGCTTTTCGTAAAACGAGTGGAGTAAGCATCAATCAATTTGGATAGAAAAAGCATGGAAATTGTACAACCTATCCCGCCAGTGATAATGGCGACTGTGTATTCTAATGTGGTCACCCCTACAATATCGACGGCATACTGAGGGAGCACTGGAACAAGGGCACTGATAGCAATCCCTTGAAATAAAATACCAGGAAATAGGACAAAATGACGACGGGACACACTGACGATTTGTTGGAGTTGTTGTTTTACGCTTTTTGTATGGTAATCAGTCAGTTTTACCTTTACAAAATAATAAAGTATGAAAGCAACCGCGACACAGAGGGACATTAAAAAGTTAAACCGTGTTGGGTGCGCTTTAAATATTAAATTCATCGTAATCATACCGGCTAACATCCCTGATAGCCACGAAAAATAAACATACCCCATTTGTTTGCCCCGAGTCGATTCATCGACACTCGCTAGCATGATTACCCAAATTGGACATACAGCAATTCCCAGCATCACAGCACTCAAGATAAGTATGAGTGGTGAGGTAGGGAACCAAATGATTAAAAACAAACTAATTAATGCGACAAGAAAACCTAAAGTAAGGACAATTTTAGGGCCAAGTCGCTTTAATATGAAACCGATAACAAAATTGGTTACTGAGTCCGAAATAAAATGAATGGAAATTGCAATGGATGTAATACTAACGGCAATATGCGATGCAGTTGGTAATAAGGGTAAGTAGCTTAAAACATACATACCTCTTGCAAATTCCATCAAAAACAAAATGACTAATAGCAGATAGAAACTCCGTGTGGTCATCTTATTTGACGAGTAGTTTTGCATATAAAGGCACCTTTCCATAAACAGTTTCAACATGCGCGCTGTTGTATAGTAAATCTAATAAGTCTTGACACAAACGTTGCGTGGCATGGGATTCATATGCATCATTCATATGTTCAATCATTCGTGCTATGTCAGAGGGGTGGTGTGTCAAATAAGTGATAATATCAATCGCTTCTGAAGGTGTTTGTGCAATTTTTCCAAACCCTTTTTCTTCAAAATAAAGTGCATTTTCTAATTCTTGACCAGGTGCAGGATTTAAGAAAATCATCGGTATTTTTCTGACTAATGCCTCAGAAATTGTAATGCCACCAGGCTTGGTAATCATTAAATGACTGGCGGCCATCCACTGGTTCATATGTGCAGAATAACCGAGAATGCGCACATTATCATGATGCTTAAAAGTCGCTGAAAGTTGTCGTTTCAACTCTTTATTATGCCCACAAATCATGACCACTTGTACTTGCTGATTTTCATTGAGTATGCGTTGGATCATGTGGTCGAATCCTTTCGAGACACCGAAAGCCCCTGCTGACATGAGTATCGTTCTTGCATTCGGATCAAGTTGGTGTTGACGTAACCACGCTTCACGTTCAACAGGTTGTTCGAATTGATCAGAAATTGGAATGCCAGTCACTTTTAATTTTTCACTAGGAATACCAATGGATTCGAATTCTTTTTTCAAATCATTCGTTGCTAAATAATAACGTGTCGAATTCGGAGTGATCCAGTTTTTATGCATGCGATAATCGGTCATCACCGTGGCAATTGGAATATTGATATTAAATTGCTCTGTGAGTACAGACATCACAGGGGTTGGAAAAGTCACTAAAATTAAATCTGGTTTTTCTTTAAGTAATAAGTTGAGTAGCTTATTTAAACCGTAATATTTATAGAAGCATTTATCTAATTGATCCGGGCGACTATAATAGAATGCTTTATACATACGACGGAAATATTTAAAACTATTGATGTACCATTTTTTACAAATTGTTGTCATGATAGGATGTGCTTCTAAAAACAGATCATGTTGAACAACTGTAAGGTTTTCGAGGTTCATTTGATTTAATTGTTCAACGATACTGTT
This sequence comes from Staphylococcus lutrae, assembly GCF_002101335.1. NCBI lineage: Bacteria > Bacillati > Bacillota > Bacilli > Caryophanales > Staphylococcaceae > Staphylococcus > Staphylococcus lutrae. The sequence goes on from NZ_CP020773.1 coordinate 1,950,670, forward strand.
TGTCACTTGAATGTGACCATTTCCAAACGAACCCGTGATAATCAATAATTTTTTCTTTTCAGTTATCATGAAAGCCAGCCTCCGAAATATTTAGACATATTCTTGTTCAATGCTAGTGTACCGTAATTTGCGCATATTGTGAAAAATTATAAGAATTTCTAACGCAATAGTAACAATGTTAATATAATAAGAAAGTAAAACATTCGCTTAATTTCAGCGAAAAAAACGAATATGACACGCACGACTCCCGTCATTTCATTATTTTATCTTAACTTACTCTAATGTTTGATACAATAGTGAGTTATATATTTCGGACTAGAGGTGTATGAATCAAAAACGTTGCTAAAAACATACCCGTTTTTATATAAAATGAATCATATAATATGTGACAACTAGGCGTATATCGTCGTAAAATACGCGATATAGCATATAATTTGAAGCAAAAAAGTGTATAATAAGTGAGTATACAAAAAGGAGAGATGTCTGTGAATGCGGAACACTTATTCGATCATATTTTAATCAAGCAAGTGAAGGGACATTTAGATATTGAAGTGAATGATGTAACGACAGATTCGCGTCAGGCAAAAGAAGGTAGTATTTTTGTCGCATCAAAAGGGTATACGGTAGACAGTCATCGCTTTGCACAAAATGTCGTTGAACAAGGGTGTCGTATCGTGGTGGTTAACCGTCTCCTTGATTTAGAAGGAGATGTGACACAAGTCGTTGTTCCAGATACGTTGCGTGTCGCAAGTTATTTAGTACACCAACTTTTTGGATTTCCAAGTCAACAACTCACAACAATAGGTGTTACTGGGACTAATGGTAAGACATCTATTGCAACAATGATTCATTATATATATCGTCAGTTAGGCAAAGGCAGTGCATATCTTGGTACGAATGGTTTTCAAATCAATGAAACATTGACGAAAGGTGCCAATACGACACCTGAAACGGTACTGCTGACTAAAAAAATGCATGAAGCGGTTACAGCAGGGGCTGAAGTCATGACGTTAGAAGTGTCTTCTCATGGATTAAGTTTGGGACGACTCAATGGCGTAGAGTTTGATGTGGCGATTTTTACAAATTTAACACAAGACCATCTGGACTTTCATGGCACTATGGAAGCCTATGGATATGCGAAGTCACTTTTGTTCAGTCAACTTGGCCAAGATTTAAGTCGTCAAAAATATGTGATTGTCAATGCAGATGATCCTTTTTCAACGCATTTAAAAACAGTGACGCCTTATGAATGTATCACATACGGAATCGAGCAAGAGGCGCAATTTATGGCGACTCATATTCAAGAATCATTGCAAGGTGTGACGTTTGATTTTGTGACACCGTTTGGGACATATCCTGTACGTTCGCCTTATGTCGGTCGCTTTAATATTTCAAATTTGATGGCGGCGATGTTAGCGGTATGGGTCAAAGGGATCTCACTTGAAAAAGTTACAAAATGTGTGGCGAATTTAGCACCCATTGAGGGACGTTTAGAAGTCCTCGATCCATCGTTACCGATTGATTTGATTATCGATTATGCGCACACAGCGGATGGGATGTCTAAGTTAATCGATGCGGTACAACCTTTTGTAAAACAAAAACTCATTTTCCTTGTCGGTATGGCAGGAGAGCGTGATTTAACGAAAACCCCTGAGATGGGACGCGTGGCTTCTCGTGCGGATTATGTCATTTTCACACCGGATAATCCAGCGAATGATGATCCTAAGATGTTGACAGCAGAACTGGCTAAAGGTGCGACACATCAAAATTTTGTGGAATTTTCAGATCGTGCTGAAGGGATACGCCATGCGATTGAAGTTGCAGAACCGGGGGATACGGTCGTCCTCGCTTCAAAAGGGCGAGAGCCGTATCAAATCATGCCAGGTCATGTCAAAGTTCCACATCGTGATGATTTAATCGGTTTAGAAGCAGCATATCAAAAGTTTGGTGGCGGTCCGAATGAAGATTAGAGAGAGCTATAGTGAACATTTTTCAGCAAAAGTATGGCTATACCATAATCATAAAGAGAATTATATTGTCGTATCAATTCCAGAATTGTATTGGTCGATTCAAATTGCAGACACCTTGTACGGAGATGCATTGACCGAACATTTATGGATTCATTTATTTAATGTGATTGATGAAGAAGAGGCACAAATACTCGCCTTACGTATCACAAGATGGATACAAGAAGTTTAAAAAACTAAAGGAGTTATGAAATGGGTATTAGAGAAGAAGTACAGTCCCGTAAAACGTTTGCGATTATCTCGCATCCAGATGCTGGGAAAACCACATTAACTGAAAAATTATTATATTTTAGTGGTGCAATTCGTGAAGCCGGGACAGTAAAAGGAAAGAAAACAGGTAAGTTTGCAACAAGTGACTGGATGAAAGTTGAACAAGAACGTGGTATTTCTGTGACGAGTTCAGTGATGCAGTTTGACTACGATGATTTTAAAATCAATATATTGGACACACCTGGGCATGAAGACTTTTCAGAGGATACGTATCGGACGTTAATGGCTGTGGACAGTGCGGTCATGGTGATCGACTGTGCCAAAGGAATCGAGCCCCAGACGCTTAAACTTTTTAAAGTATGTAAAATGAGAGGGATTCCTATCTTTACATTTATCAACAAACTAGACCGTGTAGGTAAAGAGCCGTTTGAATTATTAGATGAAATTGAGTCGACTTTAGGTATTGAAACGTATCCAATGAATTGGCCTATCGGAATGGGACAAAGTTTCTTCGGGATTATTGATCGAGAAGACCGTACGATAGAACCTTTCAGAGATGAAGAAAATATTTTGCACATAAATGAGGACTATGAATTAGAAGAAGCACACCCAATCGCAAGTGACAGCGTTTTTTCACAGGCGATAGAAGAGTTTATGCTCGTGGAGGAGGCAGGTGAAACGTTTGATCAGGATGCCTTAATGCGCGGAGATTTAACACCGGTATTTTTTGGCTCGGCGTTAGCGAACTTTGGCGTGCAAAACTTTTTAAATGCCTATGTGGATCATGCCCCAATGCCTCATGCGCGCCAAACAGATGAAGATGTAGAGGTCAGTCCTTTCGATACAGACTTCTCTGGTTTCATTTTTAAAATTCAGGCAAACATGGATCCGAAACATCGTGACCGTATTGCTTTTATGCGTGTTGTGAGTGGCGCATTCGAACGTGGTATGGATGTGAAGCTGCAGCGAACAGGTAAAAAGCAAAAGATTACACGATCAACGAGCTTTATGGCAGATGACAAAGCAACCATCAACCATGCAGTTGCCGGGGACATTATTGGTTTATATGATACAGGGAATTACCAAATTGGAGACACATTAGTCGGAGGAAACCAAAATTTCAATTTTAAAGCACTTCCTCAGTTCACCCCTGAGATTTTTATGAAAGTGTCTGCTAAAAATGTCATGAAACAAAAGCATTTTCACAAAGGGATTGAACAATTAGTACAAGAAGGGGCCATTCAGTATTATAAATCGCCGCATACCAATCAAATTATTTTAGGTGCAGTCGGACAATTACAATTCGAAGTGTTTGAGCATCGTATGAAAAATGAATACAACGTTGATGTGGTCATGGAACCGGTCGGTAAAAAGATTGCGCGTTGGATTGAGAACGAGGAAGATGTGCAAGATAAAATGAGCACAAGTCGTTCCATTTTAGTTAATGACCGTTATGACAACAAAGTGTTTTTATTTGAAAATGATTTTGCGACACGTTGGTTTGAAGAGAAGTTTCCTGAGATTAAGTTGTATAGTTTACTTTAATACGTTCTTGTTTTTATTGCCTCTGATGTGATGGATATTGCATCAGAGGTTTTGCTTGATAATGAAAGCGTAACAATAATAGGTAAGTATTGAAAATATCTTATGTATTTTAATAAAAAATAAATATTTATACTAAGGGACTGTTATTTTTCTCGAAAATTGGGTATAATATTGACATCATTATTAAATATCTGTGACTGACTGTTGTCAGAGGGGAGTAACTTGATTAACGTATGAGACGTTAATAACGCTTTGTCGTCATTACGAAGAATAATAGTCTTCCGGTGAAGCGGGCAAAGTATTTTGCTAAGTGAGACCTTTGCTATTGATTTAGCATGGGTCTCTTTAATTATGTTTTAAGTCAGCCGGCTCATTTTTTAGGTAGCAATAAGTGGTGATGAGTGAATGTCTTTTCAGTCGTCTCTTGAGATTATAATAAGTGAGTCATGTAGCGGTTGTCATTTTATTCGGCGGAGACAACAACCTAAAAATGAGGTATTTGTCCCGTGTACATTTTAAAAACGTAAAGGAGTGGATGAACGATGGATCCGAGTTTATTGTTATCATATAGTTGGGTTGTGTTAGTCCTTGTATTTTTAGAAGGATTATTAGCTGCTGATAATGCCATTGTTATGGCAGTGATGGTGAAACATTTACCGCCAGAGCAACGTAAAAAAGCATTGTTTTATGGTTTGTTAGGTGCATTTGTTTTTCGTTTTATTGCCTTATTTTTAATTAGTATTTTGGCGAATTTTTGGTGGATTCAAGCATTAGGTGCGCTATACCTCCTTTATATGTCTGCTAAGAACCTGTACACATTTTTTAAACATCAAGATGAAGAACAGACGACACCGGACAATGATGATCATCATTTTGATGAATCAGGTGTCGAAAAAAAGGTCAGCGCCAAAGAATTTTGGGCTACGGTGGCTAAAGTTGAATTTGCAGACATTGCATTTGCGATTGATTCCATGTTAGCAGCATTAGCGATTGCAGTCACTTTACCAGCGATTGGTGTGCATTTTGGAGGGATGGATGCAGGACAATTCGTAGTGATGCTTATCGGAGGATTGATAGGGGTCATTTTAATGCGTTTTGCAGCGTCATTTTTCGTTGAATTACTTAACAAATACCCTGGACTTGAAGGGGCCGCATTTGCAATTGTGGGTTGGGTAGGGGTTAAACTTGTCATTCTTGTGTTAGCGCACAAAGATGTCGGTTTAATTCCACAAAATTTCCCGCATTCTGTATTATGGCAAATCATCTTCTGGTCAGTGATGATCGGGCTTGTCGTTGTCGGTTGGCTTACATCGGCAGTCAAAAATAAAAAACATTCATCATAAAAATGAAAATCAACACCGCCTGAATGATATGAGTGGTGTTGATTTTATAAAATGTGCTTCAAATGAGCAATAAGGGGGCAAGGACGTAACCGTTTTTAATATTGAGATTCATCTATTGAAATAGGCATATCTACATAAGATCCATATAACGAAAACAAGCAATATATATTCTAAAAATGATCTGTGTGTACTTTAAAAATTTCGTGCTATATAAGAGAATATTACAGAAATTTAAGTGACAATATGGCATAATAGAAAAAGAAATATATGAGGAGGACGTGCAATGGATCGAGATCAAAAACATGTGATTCCTAGACATCAATATAAGCGTCAACGTCGCGAATATTTTCATAATGAAGAGCGTGAGGCGAGATTAAAAGCTGAAGCAAAAGAAAACGCGCTCAAAGCTGAAAAGGAAAAAGCACAAGTTAAAAATAATGAAGAACGAGTGAAAGATAACTTGCGAAAAGCGCGCATTGAAAAAATTACACATGATGACCATGAAAAGCAGTCAAAAGCAGCGCAAACCGAATCAGAGGGCTTCTCTCAACGTGTGCGACCTCTTGAAGAGACTTCATCCGTCAGTATCAATGGGAGTCGTGCAGAACAAACACAGGGCGCGTCACATCACAAACACACAGTAGATGAAGGTGAAACGAAGAAAGAAAGTCGTACCGCTGAAAACACGTCGTCATCAGATTCTCAGCAAGAAGATCCAGCACAACACGCATATACGACAAAGAGAGATTGGACAGAAAAAGTGACCGCATTCTTGACACGAGAATGGGCGAAAATTTTAATTGTGATTGCAGCAATATTGATACTCGTCTTGTTGTTCTCTATCTTTAAAAATGTAAACCAAAGCGAAAATCATAATACGAAACAAGCGCTTCAAACAGAACAGAAAGAAAATGGTTCAGGTAAAATAGTGACTCAAACGATGGAAAATGCGAATAACGCAATAAAGTCTGTCGTATCAATTGAAAATAATAGACAAAACACACCAAGTACAGATAAAGGGACAGGCAGTCAAACACAAATAGAAAAAGAAAGTGGCTCAGGTGTCGTCTACAAAAAAGTAGATGACACCCTTTATATATTAACGAACGCGCATGTTGTCGGTGACCGTAAAACGCATATGCTCACTTTTGGGGATCAACAAACAGAGACGGCAGAGGTAATTGGTCGATATCCATTGGCAGATATTGCTGTCATGAAGATGAAAGTACCTAAAGGGGACGTCCTCAAGCCATTCAAACTTGGAAATTCGAATGCGATTGTTTTAGGTGAACCTGTGCTTGTGATAGGGAATCCCGTTAGTTTGGACTTTCAAAACACAGTGGGAGAGGGCATTGTTTCTGGTTTAAAGCGTGATGTACCAGTGGACTTAAATCAAGACAATACATATGATACGTTACTGAACACTTTCCAAGTCGATGCACCGATTAACCCAGGTGATTCAGGAGGTGCGGTCATTGATCAAAAAGGACAATTAATTGGCATTGCTTCACTTAAAATAAACATGCCGAGTGTACAAAATATGGGGTTTGCAATACCTATCAATTGGGCGTTAAAAGTAGCGGAAAAGATTGAAAAAGAAGGGGATATTCAACAACCTCAAACATATATCAAATTGGATAATATTGAGGATATCAGCCCTGCTTTACGAAAATCATTGAAAATTGCTGAATCTCAAAAAGAAGGTGTCATTGTTCGAGAGATTGAGTCAAATAGTCCTGCACAAGGATCGGGTTTGAAAAAAGGGGATGTCATAGTAGAATTAGATCATCAACCTATTAAAAACACATTGGCTTATAAAGAAAAATTGACCGAACATCTTGATGAGAAGGCGCCAATTGAGTTACAGGTTATACGTGAAGGTGAGATGAAGAACATCTCATTTAAATTGAAATAGCTTTGGGGTGAATGACTGTGTCCATAGTCAAATTGTTATTGAAGAAATCGAGCCCACAGCAAGGGATTGTCTTGTACTACTTTGTCGCAATCATCGGTGCGTTTTTATTGTTGAATTTACCGGGTGTACACAAGCCAGGTGTCAAAGTGGCCCCGATCGATACATTGTTTGTCGCTGTATCAGGTGTGAGTGTGACTGGATTGACACCGGTGAATATATCAGAGACGTACTCTGCTTTTGGGTACATGATGTTATTGGTTATTCTCAATATTGGTGGCATTGGTGTGATGGCAATTGGTACGTTGTTATGGGTTGTATTAGGGAAACATATTGGAATACGTGAGCGCCAACTCATTATGTTAGATAATAATAGAGATTCAATGAGTGGAACAGTCAAACTCATTTTAGACATTGTGAGAGCGATTTTAGCCATTGAATTCGTCGGTGCAACATTACTTGCTTTTTATTTTTATCGGGATATTCATGATTTGAAAGAAGCCATTTTACAAGGGGTATTTGTTTCGATTTCAGCGACGACAAACGGTGGATTAGACATTACAGGTGACTCTTTGATTCCTTATGCCAATGATTACTTTGTCCAGTCGATTGTCATGGTTTTAATTGTTTTAGGCTCTATCGGTTTTCCAGTATTACTTGAAATCAAAGCCTATATTAAAAACAGAATTCCGAACTTCAGATTTTCGCTTTTCACCAAAGTGACAACGGTGACTTATTTAATGATTTTAATCGGCGGTGTTGTAGGGATTTTATTGATTGAGGCGAATGGTGTGTTTGCCAATGAATCATGGCACAAAACTTTATTTTACGCTATGTTCCAATCGGTGTCGACGCGAAGTGCCGGCTTACAAACATTTGATGTGTCACAGTTCTCAGATGCAACGAATTTACTGATGGGCGCGTTGATGTTCATTGGTTCATCTCCTAGTTCTGTAGGCGGTGGCATTCGTACAACGACGTTTGCGATTATTATTTTATTCGTCATTAATTACAAACCTAATGCTGAAAAGTCATCCATTCGCGTGTTTAATCGTGAAATTCACAATCAAGATATACAACGTTCCTTTGCGGTATTTTGCATTGCTATTGTGATGACCTTTATAGGGACATTTGTCATTCTGTTAAACGAAGGCCATCATATTGACTTTATCAAAGTTTATTTTGAGATCATGTCAGCATTCGGAACTTGTGGCTTATCAACGGGGATTACTTCAGAATTGGGGAGTGTATCCAAAGTGGTATTAATGATTTTGATGTTTATTGGGCGTGTCGGTTTGATTTCGTTTATTATTATGATCAGCGGTCATCGTGAACCTGCAAAGTACCATTTCCCAAAAGAACGCATTCAGATTGGTTAGCTGTTCATGTGTGTGACAGAGAAATCGTGGCCATACTTTCGATAATGTTTGTAGTGAAGCAAAGTAATTTTTATCGTTCAGACGATGTTGCCATTTCATAATTTGTTTAATAACACAAATCAAAAAGACATTCCAAGGTACAAGAAATGTAAATGGAATGTCTTTTTTGTGATATGCACAGGCGTTTTATTGTGCCATATGTTCTTGAATGTGCTGACTGACATCAACCCAGCCACGCCAGCCAATATGTACAGCATCACTCATATAATACGGGGTATAGTCATTTTTAGATAAATCTACGACTTGACCGTGATGATCTTCAATGGTCTTCACAATTTTTTGATTCACAGCCATACGTCTGTCTCTTGGGATATCAATGTGATCGTACCATTTTCCATTCACTGGAATTAAAATGTACTGTACATCTGCGCCGGCTTCATTCATTGTATCGATTAAAAGTGATAAGTCATCATACTCAACAGATTTTAATCGGAATTCATGTTGTCTGCCGATAGACTTTTTATGCTTTAATTTATGCCAATATTCATCTTTGATTTCATAAGGATTAGATCGGCTTTGAGACGCACCATATTGGTATGCTTTTTTATCCAATGCTTTCCAATTTAAATCTTGCTTCTTACTGTTGTCATATAACTTTGGTAAGTCACTGAGGTGATGAAGCGGCAAATACGACTGCAACGCTTCCATTTTCTCAAGATGATTGGTATAAAGTGGATTCAAAAAATGCCCGTCTGGATGATCAGTCTTTGCATAGGATTTCAAATAGTCATTATTTTGGTTCTCTTTGAAATGCAATAAACGATGAGCAAGTCGTTTTTTGATGTCTTGAGAAATATTAGGATTATTAAAAATACTGTTAATCTGTAACTGAGAAGAGCGACCTTGATAATTCACTTCAGTTAATCCGTGATGTGTGAACCATTGTGGTGACACAATAATCGTCATTTTTTTATTTTTTAAATGGTCAAATTGTGCACCTAATGTCATGAGTTGAATTAAATCTGTAGAGCCCCCAGTCCCGATATAAAACAAGCGTTTTGAATGTCCTTTTAACAAAATCGCAGGCTGGAATGGGTCTGATTTAGTGAGTTCACTGGATCCATAAACTGGATAATAATCAGGGTCCTTCACCATCGCTTCTTGTAGATACTGTCCTTTTAACATATCACTATCATTTGAAACTTGATATTTTGGCAATTGATTTGCGAGATGTGGTGGTACAAACCATTTTGCAGGTAATAAAATGAAAATGGCAAACAATAGGATACTTGCTAAAAACGCAATAATGTAAGGCTGCTTTAATTTCATTGTAATTTTGCCAATTCATTAATCATTTGATTTGGTGTACCCCAATCTTCTCTGTTAAAGTCCATAATCGGCACCTCAATACCAAGTTCTTCTTGGAAAGCAACCAACAATTGTACAGATTGCATTGAATCCATAATGCCTTCGTCAAAAATGTGAATATCTGGATTTGTTTTAACAATATCGTCATCTGCAACTTCTGCAATAATATCTAAAACTTTTTCGTTAAATTCCATAAATCTCTCTCCTTAAATTAAATGTCCTGAAAAGATTAAAAAGCCAAAAGCAACACAGTGGAAAGTAATCAAGATACTCAAGACATTGAGTACGGGATGATCTAATTTACCAAAGCGTTTTTTACGCCATTTTTCATAATGGTTGTACAAAAAGAAAAGTAGTGCGTGATATAAGCCATAAGCAACATAAAACCATTCAAAACCATGCCACAATCCCATGATACCGAAGTTCAATAAGAATGCTAAGTTAGAGACGTGGAATGTCGATTTGATATATTTCTTCTTTGTCATGAAGAAAATAAAGCGCATATAGATACAATCACGGAACCAAAAAGATAAACTCATATGCCATCTATTCCAAAAGTCTTTGATGTTTTTCGCACGAAATGGTTGATTAAAGTTAATCGGTGACTCAATACCGTAAACGTAACTCAATGCGATCGCGAATAAACTATAACCGGCAAAGTCAAAGAACAGGTAGAAGCTATAGCCATACATATAAATGAGATAATCCGTGAATGCATGGAGATCATTCTGATAGGGTGTAACAAAGTATTGTTGTACAAAATGCGCAATAATATATTTGTACAGAAAACCTATCATAATATAGTGAACAGCTTTACCTAACAATGGCCCATATTTATCCAATACAATCGGTTTATCGTAGTCTTTGACGAAACGGCGATAGCGATCAATCGGACCAGAAGAAATGGTCGGGAAGAAAGTGATGAACTGCACGAGTTTCTTCACATCTACCGTTTGCTTTAATGTGCCATCATGGATTTCCATAATTAATTGGACACTCTTAAACATAATATAAGAGATCCCAAGAAAACCAAAGAGTTCGACGAGTTTCGAACTGTGTAAATGGAGTTGGCCTGAACCTAACCATGAACTTTGCAAGAGTTTGACCATAAAGAGCGGTGCTATCGATAAAATCATCGTAGTGACATACAGTGCTGTAGAACGCCCTTTAGCTCTAAAATGTTCGAAACCTTTAATAATGATTGTTTGCCATACGATATACAAAAACAAACTCATTAAGTGATAACTTAAATAACTCATACCAAAAAAATTGTGTTTGTCATCAGCAAAGATAATGACAATCATAATGAACGTGCTGATGAAGTTGTAAATTTTTGATCGTTTGCCTAATAGTCCAAGTATCATAACAGGTAAAAGTACAATCAGTGCAATCGCAAAAAAGTGAAAGCTACTATATGGGATCATGATTGATATACCTCGTTAATGCGTTTACGGTCAAGCTTTCCGTTATTTGTTAATGGCATATCTTCCGCAACTTCAATCTTTTTAGGAATCATATAATCTGGCAATTCGCTTTTTAAGTGTTGCTTGACATCTTTAGAAATATCAGCAATATCGACATTCTCAGCGTTCAGCTTAATGACACCTTTTAAATATACGATTTTATCTTTTTTATAAATAGGTACAACCATGGATGTGCTGACGTAAGATAAAGCATTCATTTTGGCTTCGATTTCTTCAAGTTCCATACGATAACCATTGTATTTAATTTGATTATCGATACGTCCCTTCACAAACCACAAACCATCTTCAAAAGTGGCTTTATCTCCAGAGTAGTATGCACGTTGACCCCCATCTGAAAAGAAAGCTTTTTCAGTTTTCTCAGGATCTTTCAAATAACCCGCACTGACAGAACTTCCTTTAATAATCAGTTCGCCTTCTTCAGTTAAATCTAACGTTGTGCCACTTCTAGGAAGACCCACAGGAACCGCTTGATGACGATCTAGGACTGATTGTGTGACGCGTACGCTTGTAATGGCAACAGTTGCTTCTGTTGGCCCATACGTGTTGTATAAATAAGATTGTGGGAATTTATTTAACAGTGACTGTGCTGTATGGTGACCTAACACTTCTCCACAGAATAAAAATGTACGTAAGTATGCCATATCTTTTTCATTCATATTAGGCAACATTAAACAAATTTCCATAAAAGAAGGTGTGGAAACCCAAACGTTAATCTTTTCACTCTGGAATAATTCATATAATTTTTTAGGTGCAGCAATCATTTCTTTATTGACTAATAATAATGTCCCACCCGAAAGGAGACATGGATAAATCGCCATAACGGACAAGTCGAATGAGAATGGGGCTTGGTTTAACCATATATCTTTTGTATGGTATTGATTCAGCAAATCAACCCAGTTCGCAAATTCTACAAGGCTCTCATAATAAATCTTCACACCTTTAGGTAACCCCGTTGATCCTGATGTGAAAATCGTATAAGCAATCGCGTCACTTTTCATAAGTGGTAGGGATTGTACGGCTTCAAACGCGCGTATATCTTGAATAACATATTCATGTACCCCTTCAAAATTGAGCGGTGTGTCAGTTGTGTTGATCACAAATTGTGGTGAAACTTTGTCGAAAATGTGTTGAATACGGTTTGTTGGTATGGACTGATCAATTGGGACATAACCGCATCCAGCTTTTAAGGCAGCAATCATACCAACTACCATAAAAGGAGACATATGACCGTATACAATAACAGGATTTTTGCTCTCTAGTAACTGTGCAGCAAGACGTGATGAGTAGTTTTCTAACTCTAGATAAGTTAATGTTTCATCCTGATGTTGTACGGCTACGTAGTCCGGTTGCGTTTGACTGTGCTGTGTAATCATTTTTAAAACATCTTTCATGTTTTGGCTCCTTTAACATTAAAAATCATTATAGATGAATGTGTTTTGTGTATCGCCATTACCATAAATAAAATACAATGTCAGCATAATAGCAAAATAAAGTAATGTTAATGCGACCGTTTTAATAGGTAATTGATTTAATTTCATAATATTTTCACCCTTTGCCTCATTTGACGTGATGATTAAACGATGTCATTTAACCCGGATAAAGATAATTTAATTTAATATATTCTGAAAGTCAATTCATTTATTGAAAAAAAGGATAAAAATACAAGAAAATAGGTCTCCAGTTGTATGGTGTGAGGTTAAATAAATAAAAGTATATTTAAAATTGTTTTTATTGTTGAACAGCATTTTGAAAACAATTTTAATATTGATAATTTTTAATGATGTATCACACGTTTATGATGTTATATGAAAATAAGCGGAAGGTCAATAGTTGTCCCAAGTGAGATATGATAAAATAAGTACAAAGGGATGCGAGGTGAGAGATGATGAGCGTACATGACGAAATCAGGATACACATTATAGCCACATCTGACATGCATAGTCAGATACTGAATGAAAGCGAACGATCAAATATTTATCGTGCAGGGACATATATTAATGAAGTGCGTCAGAAGCACCAGCACGTCGTTTTAGTGGATAATGGTGGTAACCTAGCCGGAAGTATTACAGCGTTTTATTACGCCATTATAGCACCTTATAAGCGACATCCGATGATTAAATTGATGAATGCCATGAACTATGATGCGAGTGGCATGAGTGAAAATGAATTTAAATATGGTTTGGACTTTTTTAATCGTTCAGCAGCTTTATCACGTTTTCCATGGTTGTCAGCCAATGTCGTTTATGCAGTGACACACGAACCTTATTTTTCAACGCCCTACACTGTTAAATATATTGAAGGGCTTAAGCTCGTTGTGATTGGACTTTCTTCTGAAGGATTAATGAGAAATGAAAATATTGAAATGGAATCAGAAGTGATGGTAGAAAGCGCGACATTTGCTGCACAGCGATGGATACAATATATTTACGAGACGATTGAGCCAGATTTCCTCATTGTACTTTATCATGGCGGATTATCAAAACTGAGTCATTCACATGATGCAGTAAGTAAAAATCAAGCAGAAGAGATTATGAGAAAAGCTGGAATGATTGATTTAATGATCACTGGACATCAACATGAAATGATGATTGAAAATGATGGGACGACATTATTCGTACAAGCCGGACAAAATGCTGAGACAGTGGTTCATGTGAAGGCACATTTTAGAAAGCGACGTAATTCTTTTGAACTGCTAAAAATGGAACCTAAAATTGTTACTTTAACAGATTATCCAGAAGCTCAAGACTTACTGAATTTGACCTATTATGATCGTAAAGCAATCTGGAATTGGAAAAATGAATATGTGACTTCGCGAGCAATTGATATGCATTTTGACACTTTTCACGATTTGATTTCTACGCCACAAATGCATCCGTATATTCAATTGCTACATCAAAGTTTATATCGTGAAACAGATATTCCAATCACATGTGTTCATTTACCATTACCTCATGCAACGGGATTAAAAGGGCAATTGAAGAATGAAGATATTTATTATAGCTATCCACATCCTGATAAACCGATTCATTTAACGCTAAAAGGAGCGGATATATTACGGTTAATTGAGACAAGTGTTGCGCACCTTACACAAGAGGAAGGCAAGTGGGAACTGAGAGACACGGATCCTACACACTTTTTGTTTTGGAGTGGCTTTGATTATGTGATAGATGTATCCCAACCGAGTCATCAACGTGTGACGAAGTTTGAGCTGCGTCATGATTTTAGTTATCGTGTCGTTACGACAGATTATATCTATCGTCATTATCGACATCTACTCACGCGGGCTATCGTTCATCAAACACTTCCTATAACGATGCCTGAATTGTTAGTACGTGAGTTACGTACATTTGAAGATACGTCTGTTCCTTTAGCACAAAACATGCAGTTTAAAAGCTACAGATAAGCAAATATAAAAAGCTAATTTCTATTGTTAGGATTTTAATAGAATTAGCTTTTATTTTTTGTATATCACGACAACGCTGTAACTTAATTTCTTCTATTATAAAAGACATTGTCTAAGGTTGAGTTTTTTCGGCCTGAAGTGTTATTTGAGACATTTTATGTATGCATTACAGTGAATCTTCTCACGGCATTTGTCGTACATCATTAAAAATAAAGGGGTAAAACATTGAAAATCAAGCTTCATAGCGCGTAAAACACGTTAAACAGAGGCATAATGCTGTGCAAAATGACGAGACTTTAGTCATATAGTCAAATTTAGAACCTGAAAAAGCCCCAGCTTCTCATTAAAACTTTAAGAAGCTGAGGCAAAGACGCATGACATCATACACGCAATAGGATGACAAGTGACGTTGTCAATAAAACACGCATCACTTGATCAAAGCATGTACATGATGAATCTTTATCGTTAGATCTAGTTGTTTAAATCAATCCAACTTGAATTGTGATTAATGTGATTGCTTTTTCGATTTACGTTTTTTACGCGCAAATAAGAGTGCACCTAATGCTGCTAAAATACCACCTAACAATGTCCCTTGTTGTGATGGGTTTTGACCCGTTTCAGGTAAAGTAGACATGTGTTTTGATGGAGCTGGATGACTTGGTTGTTCCGGACTTGGATTGTTCGGTTGACCTGGTTCACTTGGTTTTTCTGGAGTCGGGTCGTTCGGTTGGCCTGGCTCGCTCGGTTGTTCCGGACTTGGATTGTTTGGTTGACCTGGTTCACTTGGTTTTTCTGGAGTCGGGTCATTTGGTTGACCTGGTTCGCTCGGTTGTTCCGGACTTGGTTGATCTGGTGTATCTTTGTGGAATCCACTATCAATTGTTAAATCGTCATGTCCAGCTACGGTCACTGTCGTAGAAACGCCGTTAGAGTCTTTGTCAGTAGAACCTTGACCAATGACAGTAGGCGTATAACCTTGAGGTGTCGTGAATTCAATTTTGTATTCACCATCATTGACATTGTCAAATAAATAGTTACCGTTTTCATCAGTAACACGTGTACCGATGATATTGCCAGTAGCGTCTTTCAACGTAACAGTCACGCCAGGGATACCTTTTTCATCTGCATCTTGGATACCATCTTTATTAGAGTCTTCCCAAACTTTATCACCAACATTGTAAGTCGGACGATAAAAACCACTGTCGATTGTTAAGTCGTCTGCATTGTTAACAGTGACGTCAACAGATGTGCCATCAGAATCTGTAGCGTTATTACCACCAGCGTGTGTCGCAGTAGGTTGGAAGCCCTCAGGTGTTTGGAAAGTAATTTTGTATTGTCCATTCACTAAATCGTTAAAGTGATACTCACCATTCGCATCTGTAGTCGTTGTAACAGTAGAGCCATCAGGGCGTGTTAACGTAACAGTCACTCCAGAGATACCTTTTTCATCTGCATCTTGGATACCGTCTTTGTTAGAATCTTCCCAAACTTTATCACCAACGCTGAAAGTCGGACGATAGAAACCGCTGTCGATTGTAACGTCGTCATGTCCAGCTACGGTTACTGTCGTAGAAACACCATTAGAGTCTTTGTCAGTAGAACCTTGACCAATGACAGTAGGCGTATAACCTTGAGGTGTCGTGAATTCAATTTTGTATTCACCATCATTGACATTGTCAAATAAATAGTTACCGTTAGCATCAGTGACTTGTGTACCGATGACATTACCAGCATTGTCTTTCAACGTAACAGTGACACCAGAGATACCTTTTTCGTTATCCTGTTGGATACCGTCTTTGTTAGAGTCTTCCCAAACTTTATCACCAACTTTGTAAGTCGGGCGATAGAAACCGCTGTCGATTGTAACGTCGTCATGTCCAGCTACGGTTACTGTCGTAGAAACGCCGTTAGAATCTTTGTCAGCAGTCCCTTGACCAGTCACTGTAGGCGTATAACCTTGAGGTGTCGTGAATTCAATTTTGTATTCACCATCATTGACATTGTCAAATAAATAGTTACCGTTAGCATCAGTGACTTGTGTACCGATGACATTACCAGCAGTATCTTTCAACGTAACAGTTACGCCAGAGATACCTTTTTCGTTATCCTGTTGGATACCGTCTTTGTTAGAGTCTTCCCAAACTTTATCACCGACATTGTAAGTCGGGCGATAGAAACCGCTGTCGATTGTAAGGTCATCTTGACCAGCCACGATAAGGTTTGTAGATACGCCATTAGAATCATTTTCAACAGGACCTTGTCCAGTTATTGTAGGTGTATAACCTTCAGGTGTCGTGAAGTCAATATGATATTCACCTTCTGCAACTTTCTCAAATAAATAATTTCCATTTGCATCAGTGACTTGTGTGCCAACGATATTTCCGTCAGTATCTTTCAACGTGACAGTCACACCAGAGATACCTTTTTCATCTGCATCTTGGATACCGTTTTTATTTGAATCTTCCCAAACTTTATCACCGACATTATATTTTGGTGTTTCAGTCAGATAAAAACCTTGGTCAACTGTTAAATTATTTCCGTCACTGATAATTGCAGGTGCACGTAATGGACCGTCAGAATCAAGCGCATCGTTTTCTTGATTAGCTACAGTTGGTGTGTAATTTGCAGGTGTTTCAAAGTCAACGTAATAAACACCATTTTTCAGTTTGTTGAAAACATATTTTCCGTTTGTATTTGTTTCTGTTGTTGCAATAACTGTGCCATTACTGTCTTTTAATGTGACTTTAACGTTTGGAATACCGACTTCTCCAGCATCTTGAATACCGTTTTTGTTGACATCGTTCCACACTTTGTCACCAAGATTATACAAGGCTTCTGTTCCGTCTGCTGTTCCGCTTGAAGCACTTTTTAAAATGTCATTATCCCAAGTAATAGTATCATACTGGTTATAGGCATTTTTAGTATACATAATAGAACGTAATTGTAAATCCGCTTTTGAATCAGCGACTTCTTTACTTGTTACTTTAACAATATAGCGTGCACCATTTAGTGTACCGAAGTTAATGTCTGCAACGTTGTCTTTATTGTAATATGTTATGTTAAATTGATTTGTAACATCTTGATAATCACCATCATTAACTCCAAAGCTACTATTTAAATTTTGATTATCATTTACTTTAAAAATTTGAATTTTTGAATTCTGCTGATTTAATTGTCCATTACTCGCTGTTGGATCTTTTTGGAAGCCTTGAACTCTAACGACTGAATCAGTGGCAGTCATTTTTAGTGGATTAACATAAATGTATTGTTCATAATCCCCCGTTTTAGTATCTTCCATAGTAATCATTGACTTTAAATTGGAATCTTTGTAATTATAATATTTGCCATAGTAAACATCAAGGTTCGTTTCAAAAGATTCTCCGGCTACGTCATATTTTAACGGATAAACTTGTGAATTAGGTGCTGCTTTACGGTCCATAAATTGTGTTAAATTAAATGACCCAGTAACGTTCGTTAAATTATTGACTACATTTGTAAATGTGTATGTCATCTTATGAGTAGGGACATCATAAGTTCCAATAGCAATAACTTGACCATCTGCGCTTTTTAGTGATTCTCGATCATCTGAATGGTAACGTGTATCTCCATAAATATTGACAGTCTCTGGCATTGTAACTGTAAAGTAATCGCCTTCTTTGACGTCACCATTTACAGTAAACTGAGTTCTTAAATAAAAGCTTCCGGAGTTATTTGGCTCAATGTATGATTCAGTAGTTTTGATATTTGATGCAGTGACTTTATCATTTACATTGCTTCCTCCAGCAGCGGTGGGTTGTGTCGTTGTTGCATCTAATGCACGAGCTTGTGTTGTTCCCTCAATCTTTGTTAATTGTGAAGGAGACGCAGGTGTATTAATAGTGTTAACATTTTGAATATTCGCATTTTCGCCTGATTGTGGTGTCGATTCAGTTGGTTGTTCAGCTGAAGCCGCTTGAGTTGTTGGTGTTGTGTTTGTATTTTCAGTAGATGGAAGTTCTTGTGTATTTGTCTGTGGTGAAGTAGTCGTATTGCTTTGTTCCGATGTCGTTGTAGGTTGAGATTCTGAAAGAGGGGTTGTTTCTTGTTGCTCTTTAGATTGACCGTTTGCTGTATCAGTACTAGTATTCGTATCTACTTTGTTCGCATCTGCGCTTGGTTCAGTTTTGTTATTGGATGAATCAGCTGTTTGTGTTCCATCACTTGGGTTTGTTGTTTCTGTTGTTTCTGTTGCTTGAGTTGCTGGACTACTTTGTTCTGGATTGCTTTGAGAAGGGGATTGTACATCGGTTGGCGCTTGTGTATTTGTATTTGTCGCTTCTGTTGATGCGGATGAATCAACTGTATTTTGACTTGGATTTTCTTTTAATTGTGTTACGGTTACAGGTGCTGTTGAATTCTCCGCCGCAAATGCCTCGTGGTGGATTCCAAAAAATGCCACAGTTCCTATCAAGAAAGAGGCTGTACCCACAGAACACTTTCGGATAGAAAACCGCGAAAGGGTTTTGTTTTTAATAGGGTTATTCTTATTCATAAAATATCATCTCCAAATTACGTTTCTTGTTTATCTTTTTTTTAAGCCGACGTGTTAAAATCCTATCACAATAAATTGATTAATACAATTAAAAGAGATTAAAATATTTAATTAATCAAGCATTATTATAACGGGATACGCCATATTTTAACTTTTTTAATATTTAGCAAAAGTATTAACGAAAATATTAACAGTCAAACTTGATGCGATTGTCATATATATTAAATAATAATACAAAGGTAAAATTAAACAAAAGAGCCTTATAAACATTAATAATGTTAAAGAGAGATTAAAATTATAAAAATATCACACCTTAAAACTTAAATGACATACAATATATGATTTATTATGTTTAAAAATAATGCTTTTACGACGTACAAAAAAAATAAATTTGTCGAAAAAAATAAGTGTTTTTAAGAAAAAGTAACTTTTGTAACTATTGAGGGGTTGTTTTACGAAATCGAATGAAGTAATTTGATACGTATGAAGGTATAAATTCTGTTCATTTATGAAAAAAGGAGTATAACATGTGAAATAGGTATATATGAAAGTGTTTTGTACTTAAAAATAAAAAAGAAAAATCAGTAAAAGGGACTGGATAAGTTAGAAAACTCACTTATCATATAAGGATACCAAATAGAAGGGAGGTAAATAAATAGAGAAACAAAAAAGTTCAAAAGCTTTAAGTTCTCGATAAAACTTAACTTGGCGGTTATCGTAATCGAGATAGCTTTCGAACTCAACTAAATAACGAGAGGGCAATTTCCCTTTCAAATTTAATGTATAATGTTCTTCATTTATGTGCAAACTATGAGGATAAAATATAGCATCAGAAAAACGAACATAAAAGAAAAACTTGAATTTATAGCATGTTTGCTATTTGTAGTATTGGGGATATGTATAGCAAATGCGGTGTTCTAAGTGAGAAACGAAATTATAAAACTACTTAACTCTGATATTAGTGCATACAAAATAAGTAAAGAGGCAGGTATGAACGAAGCGACTATTAAACAATTAAGGTTAGGTAAGTCTAAATTAGATAGATTAGGTTTGTTGAATGCTGAAAAACTATACAACTACCAAAAGAAACTCGATAAAGAAAACGAATAAATAACCCCCGCCTACAATAGATGGGGGTTATTTTAAGTCATGACACATTTTTGACACGTGTAAAACAAAACCTCTTTAACAACGAGTGTTAGAGGGGTTAATTTACGGATTTTACAAGAGTTCGGTGTACCGACTCAATCTCCAGTTGACATTCCACTGCAGCACACAGAAGAAGAGGAAGACTACATCATAGAGTAGCCTTCCCCAATACCCCGCCTGAAATAAATGGGGTTATTTTTAATAAAAAACACGGGGGACGTTCCGGGGACGTTTTTCTAATTTTTACGCTTTTCAGGGACGTTCCGGGGACGTAAAAATCTAAATACGAGGTTTAACGAAAAACAACCAAATACAACAAAACACCGTCATATCAACGTTTGTGTTACGAGATATAACGGTGTATTAACGAAAAATAAGCAAAATACGGAAACGGAGATATAGACATAATAGCTTTAATAGATTTGAGGAAGAATAAAGGTTTTCAATTAGCGAGTGATGAAAAATTACAGCAGAAACTTCGATGTTATACAAAAGAAAAATATAATGTTGATTTTTTATGTGCTCCTGATTCTAGAACTCTCGATAAAAATATAGATCAATATATAGATGTATATTCAAATCTAAAAAGACAAGAAACAGGTTGGATAAAATTTTTCAGCACCGATAGAAACGGCAATAAAAAAGCGCTCATAAGATTACATATGTACTAGGAGGTGTGAATTTTATGAAAAAGATAACTGATTTTTTAGTAGACGATAACGAACTAAATAAAATTAAAAATAGTAGCTATAGAAATATATTAGAAGTAGGCAACAAAAGGATGATTTCGTTTCAAGATGAAATAGAAAAGAAATCAAACAAAGTTGAAATTAAGATATTTTCAGATCTAAAAAGTGGAACAATTGATTTAGTGAGTTTAAATCAAATTATTGGTGGTTTACAAAAGATTTACACATACGCATTAAACTACAAATCTGGAAATAGCGCTTTAAAGGGTAAAATATCAGAAAAGGTAAAAGAACAAAGTACATTAATATTAAATAACACATATGCTGGTTCATATATTTTAGAGTTAGAAAGAAACCCGAATAGTCAAATCGATATGAATGATGTTGAAAATAATGATTTTTATATTTTTGATGAAGTTTTTAAGTCTTCCGATGATTTTAACCCGGAAACAAACATAAAAAAACTGGGGTATAGGACTTTTTAAAGCTATCAGAAAATGGTATAAAGAACTTGATGAAGATAAGTTGGAAATTACATATAAGAATAGGGATAGTCAAAAAGAAATAATTATGGATAATAAAACTATTCATAATATCAATAGTATACTTGAAGCGGTAAATGAAAAAGAAACCAAGGTTAATATACAGAAAAAGGGTAAGATTGTATACGTTGATCATAAAAATAGTGTTATAAATTTTCAAACAACAGATGATTTATATAGAATTCATGTATTAGGTGATGATTTTAGAAACATAAACATAAAAACCAATAAGGAATTCAATTTAAATTTTTGTGAAATATTATATGAAGTATCTAATATTGAGATATCCAAAAAATATGAGTGTAATATTAATAGTTTAGAGTATGGAAAAGATTAACAATTTTATATTGTTGTGATTTTTTGTTATAATACAAACAAATAGCGGTACACAGCTGCGGAGTGTACTTGAGGCTAACTGTTGCGACGGTTGCCTATTCACCACCACACCTCATCGGTGTGGTATTTTTTATGTAAAAATTTTAAAAAAGTTAGTGAAAAGGGATTGACTATATTCCTTCTGGGTAGTATAATAGTTTATGTAAGGTGGTTAATGCCTTACGCACTTCAAGTGAAGGGAGGGTAAAACCTTGGTTTACTTGATAGAAAAAGCGCTAGAACAACCAGCATCGTTGTTGATACTAGTTCTTCCAGCGCTATTAAAACAACTTAGAATGTGGCACCTAGGTTATCTGGCGACCAAACAAGATAACCAAGACAAGTAATCTAATGGAGCCTTTTGGCTCCTCCTTACACTTGAAGTATATAATAAATTTTGGAGGTTTTCAAATATGACAGGTCAAATGTATTTATCATTATTTATATTAAGCCTACCATTATTATTGTTTATAGGAAGAAAAACGCATTTCTATTACTTAGATAAAAAGAATGTGAAGAAAAATGACTGAATTTAAAAAATCAATCCAAAAATTACTAGATAGCGATGTGTCAGGATATAGAATATTTAAAGATACTGGTATATCACAAGCGCGTATTTCCGATTTAAGAAGAGGTGTTAGAGAACTAGGAGGTATTTCTCTTGATACTGCAGAAAAACTTTACAACTACCAAAAACAACTCGAACGAGAAAATAAATAAAAAACTACCCCGCCTGCAATAGGTGGGGGGTATTCATTTTGAAAATTAATTTGGTCAAAAAATGGTCAATGAGAGACGTAAAAAGTAAAAATATTTTTTATTTGACCATAAATTGACCGCTTTATTTCGAATCAGATGTCAACGAATATTGGTTCTATACTTTTAACGGTTGGTGATTTTTTCACTGGCCGTTATTTTTGTTTTAAATTCAAAAATAGCACAAATATCTCTATAATTGTAAGTGACAAAACCAACAAATTAAGGAGAGATATTCGTGCCTATGTATAATGATATATCAGAAATGATTGGAATAAAAGTATCAAATTTAAAAATCACTGAATGTTTAGGTATTCAAACCTTCAAGAACGTTCAATCATTGTTTTATAAAGGGGTTTTAACTTATCAACCTAAAGGTTGTGAGTGTTGTGGTATCAAGAATGAGCAACACACAGTTATTAAAAATGGCTTTCGCAGTACAAGAGTGTATATGGGGCTTATTCTTGAAAGGCCTAGTTATCTTGTGTTAAAAAAGCAACGCTTCTATTGTAAAGCTTGTGGTCAAACTTTTACGGCTAAAACACCATATATAGAACCGCGTTGTACAATTTCTAATGACGTAAAACTAATGGTGACGAGAAAGCTCGCCACTGTCATATCTGAAAAAGATATAGCGAATAGTGTTTTAGTTTCACCTTCAACTGTTCATCGGTATTTGAAAGACCTAGGGGAAGCAGTAAAAACACAACCTAGTGATATATTGCCCCAACATTTATCCTTTGATGAATTTAAGTCAACTAATGATGTCGACAGCTCTATGAGCTTTATATACTGTGATAGTATCACGCATGATATTATTGATATCTTGCCAGATCGACGTAAGTTCAAGTTGGAAGAATACTTTTTAAGATTCTCAAGAAAGCAGCGTGAAGGAGTTAAAAGTGTTTCTATTGATATGTATCCACCATACATGTCGCTAATTCAATCATTATTTCCCAATGCAGATATTATCTTAGACCGTTTTCATATTGTTCAAGCGGTTAACCGTGAAATCAATCACAGTCGCGTTAAAACAATGAATAGTTTTAAGACTAGAGAAAAACCCAAGTACAATAAATTAAAACGGTATTGGAAGCTTTTATTAAAATCTCCAATTGAATTAGACAGAGTCCACTATCACTCGTTCAGACTTTTTAATACATGGCATAGTCAGTATAGTTTAGTACAATTCTTGTTAACTTTTGATGAAGAATTCCAATTAACGTATGAAGCAGGGCATCATATTCTAGAAACTCTAAGATCAAATGGACTCAAACGTGTTATTAACACACTCATAAAATATATACCTTATATTTCAAATACGATTCAAAATCCTCATTTGACCAATGGTCCAATTGAAGGTATTAACAATAAAATAAAGCTTATTAAGCGTGTCTCTTATGGTTATAGAAATTTTTATAACTTTAGAAATAGGATTTTAATTATTTCAAGGTTATACGTAAGTGAATATAAAAAACGTACTAAGCAACAAAAAATTGCCACTTAGTACGATATTTCTTCACCAACCGACGTTGACAAAGAGCCCGAATATTAAGTGAAAATAAAAAGAACGCCGTAATAACAGCGTTCTTCATAGTTTTAAGAAAACAAATATTAACCATTGTTTCCTATCTTACGGAAACGGAGGGATTCGAACCCTCGCGCCGCTTTCACGACCTACACCCTTAGCAGGGGCGCCTCTTCAGCCAACTTGAGTACGTTTCCATGGCTCCACAGGTAGGACTCGAACCTACGACCGATCGGTTAACAGCCGATAGCTCTACCACTGAGCTACTGTGGAATGTTTTTTTCAATCACAAATACTATTATAGCAATATCAATTAAGAAATCAAGGGATAACGATAAAAAAGTTAACGGAATATTTACACTATGCGTATACAACTTCCGTTAACTTTACACTTTGTTAATGGATTGAAATAATAATCGTTGAATGATATGACAATTGAATGATTTCTTGTGAAATATTCATACGGATGAGCGTTTAGGCTACAGGTAATCTTGGACTTTCTTTTCTTCTAATTCTTTTTTCGTTTTTTCTAATAGTGCGTATTGAGATAAGGCTTCAAAGATGTTAAAGCGTTGCTGATTGTAATCAATAGGCTTTTCCGGATTATGCGTTTGTACTTGATTAGATCTTGTCATTAAATAAGAAAAGTAAATGCAGTTCAAAAATTGATGCTTAATACTGTGATGAGAGATGTTGATGATCACAGATTCTTCATTAGCAAAAGTAACTTTACAACGAGCGCCTTTCATTGGCTTAAGTTTAACGACATAATGCATATTCAACCAGGAATTCTCAGGAACTCTGTCAGAATGAGTGGGGAAAAAGTAGGTTTGATAAATCGGAGTGAGCAAGATAGGGGTTTTGTTGGAGATACGTGCGATTCTTTTTGCCTGTGCTTTTCTCCCAGAGTATGTTTCCCCATAATGTTTACAACTACGCTCCATGATACGTTGGACACGATCGTGAATAATAAAATGTGCACCATCGTATCTATAAATTTCGGTACTCATCAGTATGCCATCAGGGCCATCAACAGGCCTTAAAAACATATCTCCTTTACAAATGGCGTATGTGGTATTGGAACTTTGGTCCATGTTCGAACCCTCCTGTCTATAAAAAGGTGT
Organism: Staphylococcus lutrae; assembly: GCF_002101335.1. Classification (NCBI taxonomy): domain Bacteria; kingdom Bacillati; phylum Bacillota; class Bacilli; order Caryophanales; family Staphylococcaceae; genus Staphylococcus; species Staphylococcus lutrae. The sequence continues at coordinate 1,976,035 of NZ_CP020773.1, forward strand.
AGGTTCTCTCTTTCTAATACTAATTATATGAATATTCTGAATGAAGTCAATTTTACTTTGTTTCTTTAAGTTTACTATTACATTAATTAGATAAAATTCTGACTTAATTACTTTAAAAATTCAGAATATTCATTGCGTTTTTAAGTGTATTTCGGTATACTGTTAAATAACTTAAGAGTCTATAGATGATAAATACAAAGGAGTGACTCAATATGAAAAATCAAACAGACGTAAAAAAACTGATTGTATTTGACCCAATTCTTACGATTAAACAATTAGGCGTGGAAATTGTGATTGCACAAGCATTGAAAAATCAGCGTAAGCAAGCATTACGACGTTTGATTGACGAGGCGTTAATCAATAAAAATGAACGTGCGTTTTTAGCCTATACGGAAGAATATTTAGAGCTGGAGGCAGAGGATTGTGAACAGTAGCACAATTGAAAATGTTTCAAAATAAACAGGACGATCCGTCATATAAGGAGCGTCCTGTTTTTAATGCGGTTTTCTAATAGAAGTTGAATTTGTTTTGAATAAACACCAATGATTTAAGAGGTGTTTTGGTGCCTTAAAGCATCATGTCAATTAATTCATCGCGAGGAATATCACCGAAATAATGATAAAAATCATAATCGTTAAGGGCATCTTGAATTGCGCTTTTTTGGTGTAAAACATCAATTAAAGCATTTTCAAGTTCAGAGATTTCACCTTCACCAAAAAAGTCTCCAAAAATTTTGGCGTGTGCAATACGGCCTTTTTTGACATCAAGTTTGATTTGTACGAACCCTTTTTCAAATTTATGTTCACGCTCAAAATTGTATTTTGGATTTTTACCGTAATTCCATTCCCAAGTGCGATATTTCTCATTACTTAATTTTTCGATATTATTCCAATCTTGCTCGGTCAGTGTGTAAGTCTCAACTTCGGCTTCACCAAATAATTTTTTTAGAATGATGGTTTTAAATGTTTCGATGTCGAGAGGGGAATCTAAAAATTCTTGGATATTGGCAACCCGTTTACGAACAGATTTGACACCTTTTGATTTGATTTTAGCGGGATTTACGCGCAAAGCATTTTGAACTTCGTCTAATTCACTGTTCAACATCAGGGTGCCGTGACTAAACATCCGATCTTTGACTTTCACCATAGCGTTACCTGAAATTTTAGCTTGACCGACTTGTATGTCATTGCGACCAGTTAACTCAGCATTGACACCTAGATCATTTAACACGTCGACAATCGGCTGGGTGAATTTTTTGAAGTTATGAAAGCTTTGACCATCATCCTTGGTAATAAAACTGAAGTTTAAATTTCCGAAATCGTGGTAAACAGCACCGCCTCCAGAGATTCGACGGACTACATCGATGTGATGTTTGTCAACATAAGCTTGGTGCACTTCTTCAATTGTGTTTTGGTTTTTACCGATAATGATCGATGGGCGATTGATATAAAATAGAAAATAGCTGTCATCATCAAGTGGAACAGTATTTAATACGTATTCTTCCATCGCCAAGTTTAAAGCGGGATCGGTATGGTTAAGATTACTAATGAATTTCATTGCGATACACGCCTTTCCATAAATATGTCTTTATTTATGTTATGCATCATTTAATTTCATTTTTCCACTTATGTGTCTCAAAAAGTAGTAGAATATAACTAATTTCTGACAATTATCGTAAATTGTTTATTTAAAATGTAAATTTTAGTACAATATACGCTAGTAAATTCTAAGGGGGGCATTAAAATGACAATTGCAGAAATAGGAGATATTGTAGAATTTCATGATGGTATTAAAGGAAAGGTTGAAAAGATTAATGATAACTCCGTGATTGTAGATTTAACAATCATGGAAAATTTCAGTCAGTTGGATTTACCTGAAAAAACAGTCATTAATCATAAGAGATATAAAATTATTGAACAAAAAGGATAATATGCATATGAAAAAAATCAGCAAACCGCTACTTTGGTTTATACTCAGCTTTATTGTTTTCCACATTCTTCTATCGTTGTTGTGGGGAGAGCAGGAAGTTTATTGGCAACTCTACACAGGTATTATGTTAATCGCAGGGATTAGCTATGTCTTTTATCAAAGAGATTTTGCTTCAAAGCGTTTATTAACATCTATTGCGATTGGATTGGCAACGGGGGTGGCACTCGTACTCGTACAAGTGATTTTTTCTTGGATGACATCAAGTCTCACATATCCTTCACTGATTAAGCAATTATCTGCGACAGGGGTATATTTTAAATGGCAAGTGCTCGTTACATTATTATTTGTCATGCCTTGCCATGAGCTTTATGTACGTACAATTTTGCAAAAGGAAATGCTACGCCTTACTTCGAAACCATGGCTTGCTGTATTTTTGAGTGCGATTTTTTCAGCGTCATTCTTTATTTATTTGGATCAATGGTGGATTGTAGTCTTTATCTTTATTTGCCAGTTGTTGTTGGGGGCGAGTTATATGTATACACGTCGAATCATTACAACAACGGTTGCTCAAATTGTAGCGGTGGTCATTCTATTGATTTTTCATGGTTAAATTTAACACAGTAAATGTGACTGGATTGTTGCATTTACTGTGTTTTGCGTTGGCTGTGAATGTGTCGGAAATGTTGGAGAAAATAAAAAAATTCAAATTGATGACCCATTTATCCGAAATATGGGTATAGGATATCATTAGGAAAAGTGGTTTAAAAAGTATGGTTTTTCCTTATGATCACCGCTATTCAATTGCGTACAGTTCATTTAATCCGATGACGACTTGATTTGTTCGTTTTTCATTGGTGAGTAGGAGTTCATTATTTAACATATCGATGCTTGCAATATAACCTTGAGCGGTGTGGATATGTCCATTACGCCAATAACGAATGTAGCTGTAAGCATTTTTAGCAATTTTGAAATGTAAGGTTTGATTCATTTCGATGAATTGGTCTTCACTTAGGAGAGGGCGGTCAATTTTAAGTTGTTGTTGTTCGAATTGTTTGATGGCTTCAAATTGTTCGGGTAGTGTAGCAAAAGGCGCCCATTTGACGATACCTCTCCCTTTAGGTATGCGTGCATTGAGATACTGCCTAGGAATTTTTCGATAATCTGTTTCACATTGATATGCTTTAGGAAGCGTTTGATCTTGCATAAAAATCACCTCCACTTGATTATAGAACATATGTTCTGTTTTGAAAAGTATGAAGCAAACATTTGTGTTTAAAAGGAGATGTTTTTAAAGATGATGTTAAATAGGCTGAAATATGAATGGTCTGATGAAAAGGTGGATGCGTATGATTAGGAAAGCGACGCCTCAAGATGCACATGCGATTGCACAATTAACGTATATCATTTGGCAAGATATGGATCTTGAAATCGTCCAACGTTATCCCGCAGACCTTGTCATAGATGCGGTGATGAGAAGTACCACTGAAGTCAAATATCGGACGCATATTCAACATGTGGATGTTTACGAGATAGAAGGACAAGTGGCGGGGATGGGAGTGTGTCCTATCCGGGTCAGTGCGAAGCAGATTATGAGCAAGCATGGCGACAGTTATCGTTAGAGCGACCGCTGTTATTGCAACATGGAACGCCACTCCCTCAAATGGAAGCGGAGCACGATGATTTTTATATTGAAGCGGTTGCGACTTTCCCGTAATATCGGGGGCGTGGGATTGCGACAAAATTGATCAATCATCAGTTGTGTACAAAACCAGAAGTGACGTGGGCATTGAATTGTGATGTGCATCATACAGTGGCGCATCAATTGTATCAGAGGTTAGGTTTTCGAGTGTGCCTGCAAAAAGAACGCTATGGCCATCGTTATCACTATATGACATACCGAAATGGAGAGAAAATACATGCTTGAATTAACGAATGTGAGTTATCAAATCGCGCAACGCCATATTTTGAAGCAAGTGAATATTCATGTTGAAAGTGGTGAAGCAATCGCAGTGGTTGGGCCTTCTGGAAGTGGTAAGAGTACTTTGTTAAAAGTGATTGCAGATTTGTTGAGCCCGACTGAAGGTGATTTGTGTTTTAAAGGTAAAAGTTACGACCAGTATAAACCAGAAATGTTAAGGCAACATATCAGTTATTTACCACAAAGTGTTACATTACTTAGTGGAACGATTCGAGATAATTTAGCTTTTCCGGCACAAGTGCGTCGTGAGCCTTTTGATAAAGCAAAAGCCAAATCATTAATGGCGAAGGTAGGATTGAAAAAGTATCGACTGTCGGATAAAGTGCAAAATATGTCCGGGGGCGAGAAACAGCGTATTACAATTGTACGCCAGCTCATGTTTACACCTGATTTGCTCATGCTCGATGAAGCGACGAGTGCATTGGATGATAAAAACAGTCGTCAAATTGAAAAGCTTGTATTTGATTTAGTAGAAAAAGGGATGTCTGTATTGTGGATTACACACAATACCGATCAAAGTCAGCGGCAGTTTCATCGTAAAATTGAAATACAGCATGGATCGATAGCAAAGGAGGAGCGATTGATGTGATGAGCACCACTTCTTTATTACTGACGTCTTTATTATTGTTCATTCCTATTATCGTCTCATTCAAAGAAAAGTTACATATTGCGAAAGATCTGATCATTGCCGCGATACGAGCGGTGATTCAATTGGTGATTATCGGATATTTACTAGAATTTGTATTTAAATTAGAACAAGTGTGGATTGTACTTACCTTGATTTTAGTGATCATGATCAATGCGGCTGCGAATACGAAAAAGCGTCAACCCGTCGTTGTGAAGCATGCCTTTTGGATTTCTTTGGCAGGTATTTTGACAGGCGCAACCTTGTCTTTAGGTGGTGTGTTATTAACAGGGGCGATTAATTTTACTCCAAATGAAATCATACCTGTAGCCGGTATGGTCGGGAGTAATGGGATGATTGCGATTAATTTAAGTTACCAAAATTTAAATCGCATTTTTACAAAAGAAACAGATATGATAGAGGCTAAACTCTCTTTAGGTGCGAGCCCTGCAATTGCGGCCAAAGATGCGATTCGGGAAAGTATTAAAGTGGCGATTGTCCCGACGATTGACTCAGTAAAAACATACGGTCTCGTATCGATACCCGGTATGATGACGGGGATGATTATCGCAGGTGTGCCACCGATGCAAGCGATTAAGTTTCAGTTAATGGTCGTCTTTATTCATACGACGGCAACGATTGTTTCAGCATTAGTGGCAACCTATTTAATGTATCGTCAATTTTTTAATCCGCGTCACCAACTCATTCAGGTCTCAGAAGATTAGAAAACAATCATGAAACAAGGGCGAAATGAAAGGGATGTTTTGTATCTGTTCAAATGAGGGTGGTAGAATGAGATAGAAATAGTATATAATTTAGTGTAATAGCGGATTAAAAGGCGTAAAAAAATCGAAGTCTTGAATATGAATCAAGACTTCGTTTCAACGGTTATTCGCTTAAAAACTAGACGCCGCCTAACAAGGCACTGATATAAATACCAAGTGCATATAACACGCCGAATAAGGTATTGGTTTTCCCAGCAGCGGCCATCGCAGGCATCATGGTTTGCGGTGTATCGTTTTTCTGGAAACGGCGATACACTTTAACGGGTAATGGGAAGCTGAGTAATGCGAGTAAGTAGAACAGCGACCCCCCATCTTTGAAAAATGCAGTATAAACGACAAAAAGGTAAGCAATTGCATAGAATACCGCTAAAAAGAGGAGTGATCCTCGTTTACCTAATAAAATAGGCAATGTACGTCTACCACTTTGACGGTCTTTAACACGGTCACGAATATTGTTCGACATGTTGATTAAACCAATTGTGATAACGATAGGAATACTTATCCAAAAGGCGTAACTTTGAAGTTGACCGGTTTGTATGTAAAAAGCGATGACGACAATAATCATTCCCATAAATACACCTGAGAAAAGTTCTCCTAAAGGTGTCCATGAGATTGGAAAAGGACCGCCAGTGTACAAATATCCTATGGCCATACATAAAAGACCGACTGGAATAAGCCAAAAAGAACTTTGGATTGCTAAGTAAAGTCCGAGTATTGCGGCAATCACATAAAAAATAATGGCCAGCTGGAATACGTGTTGGGGTGTCATGCCATTTCGGACAATTGCACCACCAATACCCACGGACTCGTGGTCGTCTAATCCTTTTTTATAGTCGTAGTACTCATTGAACATGTTCGTTGCTGCTTGAATAAGTAAACATGATAACAACATAGCGATGAATAATCCAAAATGAAGGTGGTCCTCACTGCCCAATAAAAAAAGTTTCGCCGTGGCTGTTCCCACTAAAACAGGAACCACTGACGCGGTTAACGTATGAGGACGCATGAGTTGCCAATATTTGTGAAACGTTGAATGTTTTTCAAATTGAGATGTCATGTAAGTCAACCTCTTTTTTATAATATTTATATTACATTGACATTATAAAAAAGTTCTTCTATGAAATCAATAATAATGTTATGGAAAAGACACTTGGGCATACATTCTTCTGTAAAAATGTTAGAATGTAATAATGGAAAAAACTTGATTATGATGAAAGAAGTGAGTATGGGATGAGTGTTGATGTCTGCGAACAGGCAATCATCGACGCGGTACAACAAACAAAGCAACAATGGGTCTCAGTTGAAATCAAGCTTGATCAACCGATAGATCCTATTACATTGTTTGATATGTCAAAAAAAGATGCAGGAGATCGTTTCTATTTCCGTTTAAATGATAACGAAACCTCGTTTTTCGGATACCGTGTTGCAACAAAAATAAAAAATGATTTCACAAATAAACGCTCAATTTTTAAAGAATGGGAGAAGTTTAAAAATAACATTGCGTTAATTCATCCTGATTCTGAACGCCATCATTTACGAATTTGCGGAGGTTTCCAATTTTCGAACAAACGCATGGGGGACGAATGGCGTCGTTTTGGTGTGAATCATTTTATTTTGCCTGAAGTTTTAATCTCGCAAGTCAATCAAGAGACGTTTTTGACATATACTGTTCAGAAAGAAACGTTTTCGATTGAGCAATTTAATAAATTAGTTGATAAATTAAATCATTTAACACGCGTGGAGGTCCAAAACGTTACACCTCCGCATATTAAGCGTATTGAAGATATTTATAAAGATGAGTGGGAGGCATTGGTTGCAGCCACAACAGAAAAATTGGCAGATGATGAAAAAATTGTCCTTTCGCGTCGGCGTATGATTCAATTTGATGTAGATATCGAGATTGGTGCAGTGTTACATCGTGCGCTCAAAAACGAAAAAAACAGTTATCTGTTTGTTTTAGAATCAGAAGAGGACATTTTTATTTCTCAAACACCAGAGCAATTATTTAGAGTGACAGCAGGCACGTTGTATACAAAAGCCGTTGCAGGAACGATTCCAAGAACGAATGATGAGGCGCAAGATCAAGCGCGCATTGAGGCATTGCTGAAAAACAAGAAAAATTTGATCGAACACGATATTGTGGTTGAGAGCATATTAGAAGATATTCGACCTTTTATTCAATATGCCAATTATAATCGTGAGCCTCAAGTACTTAAAAATGATCATTTGTATCATTTATACACAGAAATTGGTGGACCGTTAGCCCATTCTTCTTACATTGAATTGATAGACGACTTACATCCGACACCTGCTTTAGGAGGATATCCTAAGGCGCGTGCATTAGACTACATTGAAGCCCATGAATTCGGAGCGCGTGGATTGTATGGTGCACCAGTAGGGATGATTGATATGTATGATGACTGTGAATTTATAGTTGCAATTCGTTCGATGTTAATGAATCACCAACAAGCCTTATTGTTTGCTGGTGCGGGGATTGTTAAAGATTCAAATGCGGCAGAAGAAGTTGCTGAAACCGCATTAAAATTTAAACCGATGATGGTAGCTTTAGGGGTGAATGAATATGACTAATCAGCGCTTTCTAACAGAACAAGTCTTTCATTTTGTATCAGAATTATATGCCTATGGATTGCGCGAGGCGGTCATCAGTCCTGGCTCACGTTCGACACCTTTAGCTTTAGCATTTGAGTGTCATCCCGATATTCAAACATGGATTCATCCTGACGAAAGAAGTGCTGCTTTTTTCGCGCTCGGTTTGATGAAAGGGAGTCAACGTCCAGTGGCACTGGTTTGTACTTCGGGAACGGCTTCTGCCAACTATGTACCAGCCATCGCAGAAAGTCATATTAGTCGATTGCCGTTAATTATTTTAACGAGTGATCGACCACATGAATTAAGGGGAGTGGGTGCACCTCAAGCGATCGATCAAGTCAACATGTTTCAAAATTATGTGCGTTTTCAATTTGATCTTCCTATTGCAGATGGAACGGTACATACGTTGGAAGCGAATGACTTTCAATTGCAAAAGGCGAGTCAGTTCTTTGACGGTCCTCATCAAGGGCCCGTTCATTTTAATTTACCATTTCGTGAACCATTGACACCTGATATTTCTCGACAAGATTTGTTAACGTCACATACGTATGCACGTCCACATTATCAAAAAATGATGGATTTCAGTGCGATTCTTCCTGTACTTAAGCAATCTAAAGGCTTGATTATTGTAGGGGATATGCAACATCAGGATATTTCCCAAATTTTAACGTTTGCAACGATTTATGATTTGCCAATACTCGCCGACCCGTTAAATGGGATACGTGCGACACAACACCCGAATGTGATAGGCACTTATGATTTATTGTTGCGTGGCGGCCTTGAACTGAAAGCCGATTTCGTGATTCGTGTTGGTAAACCAGTCGTTTCTAAAAAGTTAAATCATTGGTTGAAAACGACGGATGCGACACAAATTTTAGTACAAAACAGTGTGGATATTGACGCATTTCCTAAAACGCCGGATTACTACTATGAAATGTCTGCCAATGACTTTTTTAGATCTTTAGGAGAGATTCCTGCTGCGTACAGAAAAATGTGGTTACGCCAATGGCAAAGTATGGAAGAACAAGCGCGTATAACGATCAAAGCACATCAAAAGTCGGCAACGGATGAAGCGGCTTATGTGAGCCGTTTGTTGGACAAATTAAGTGCGGATGATGCATTGTTCGTCAGCAACAGCATGCCTATTCGTGATATAGACAATCTATACATTGAACATCAAGCGCGCATTTATGCTAATCGAGGAGCGAATGGGATTGACGGGGTTGTTTCTACAGCTTTAGGGATGGCAGTTCATCAAAAAGTGACGCTTTTAATTGGCGATATTGCTTTTTATCATGATATGAACGGGCTTTTAATGTCAAAATTAAATGATATTCATATGAATATTGTCCTGTTAAATAATGACGGTGGTGGTATCTTTTCATATTTACCACAAAAGGAAGGCGCGTCTGATTATTTTGAACGTCTATTTGGTACGCCGACAGGTTTGGATTTTGAACATACAGCAATGCTTTATCATTTTAATTTCAAACGTTTTCAAGACTTGCAATCGTTTGAATATAGTTCATTAGAAACGATGACATCTACTTTATTTGAAGTCATTACAAGTCGTGAGGGCAATTACGAAGCGCATCAAAAGCTATACCAAAAATTGGGAGAAGTGGTCAATGTTACATTATAATTGGTACGAAGCGCAAAAAGATACAAAAGATGTGCTCGTGTTATTGCACGGGTTTATAAGTGATCAACGTGTTTTTGATGCCCATATTCAACCGTTATCGAAAGAAGCACACGTGCTATGTATAGACTTGCCGGGGCACGGTCAAGATGATACATCGTTAGAAATCACTTGGGACTTTGACTTTATCGTAGCGCAATTGCATCAAGTCTTCAGTTTATTTCCATCCTATACGATTTACTTACATGGCTACTCAATGGGGGCACGGGTGGCATTATATTATGCATTGAAACATCCAGATTTTCTGGCTGGGTTGATATTAGAGAGTGGTTCGCCGGGCATTCAAGATGAACGTGCACGTATCGAGCGCCAACAAGTCGATGCCGCGCGTGCACGTGTTTTGGAATTGGCCAACATAGAAGTGTTTGTTAATGATTGGGAACAATTGCCATTGTTTCAGACACAGCGATTTTTACCTGATGCCCAACGCCAGGACATCCGTCAACTGAGACTTGCGCAACACCCACAGCGCTTAGCAAAGGCTTTACGAGATTATGGAACAGGTCATATGCCTAACCTATGGCCTGAGTTGTCTCGTTTAAAATGCCCTGTGCAATTGATTGTAGGTGAATGGGATGAAAAGTTTGTTCACATTGCTCGGGAGATGGTCAATCACTTAACACAAGTTGATCTATCTGTTGTTGCACAAGTAGGGCATACGATAAATGTGGAAGATGCGGCTAAATTTGATACAATACTATTAGCGTTTATAAAAGCTTAACTAGAGGAGGTCGACCATGGAGAGACAATGGGAAACATTAAAAGAATATAAAGAAATAAAATATGAGTTTTTTGAAGGGATAGCGAAAGTGACTATCAATCGTCCCGAAGTACATAATGCGTTTACACCGAACACAGTCCAAGAAATGATTGATGCATTTACACGTGCAAGAGATGATGCGCGTATTGGTGTCATCATTTTGACAGGTGAGGGGGATAAAGCCTTTTGTTCAGGGGGAGATCAGAAAGTGCGCGGACATGGAGGGTATGTCGGCGATGATCAAATCCCACGTTTGAATGTATTGGATTTACAACGTTTGATTCGCGTGATTCCTAAACCTGTCATTGCCATGGTTAAAGGCTATGCGATTGGTGGTGGCAACGTCTTACAAGTGGTATGTGACCTTACTATTGCGGCAGACAATGCACGTTTCGGTCAAACAGGGCCAAAAGTAGGATCATTTGATGCCGGTTACGGTTCAGGTTATTTAGCACGTATTGTCGGCCATAAAAAAGCACGTGAAATTTGGTATTTGTGTCGTCAATATGATGCCCAACAAGCATTGGATATGGGGATGGCAAATACAGTTGTTCCACTCGCAGATATTGAAGATGAAACAGTGCAATGGTGTAAAGAAATCATGCGTCATTCACCGACTGCGTTGCGCTTCTTAAAAGCCGCAATGAATGCGGATACGGATGGTTTAGCTGGTTTACAACAATTTGCGGGAGATGCGACATTGCTGTATTACACGACAGACGAAGCCAAAGAAGGTCGGGACGCGTTTAAAGAGAAGCGTGATCCGGATTTTGATCAATTTCCAAAATTCCCATAAAAATCAATGACCGTGCAAACGAGCACAATTTAACACAATAATTAAATCGAGTGAGCGATATGATTGATATGCCCCCTTCAAAGTATTCATTTTACTGTTTACTTTGAAGGGGGCATATATCCATTCATTGTGACTTGTTTGTTTTTTCCGCGAGCATAAATGGAAGGGATATGCACAAACATGTACGCTGATAATCGTATGGTATGACATCACGATATGTTAATTTCGCGTCACTATAGATGAGGGATAATACGTAGACAAGTATTGACGTAGCCGCTTCATGCCTTCTCTTAATAAAGCCATGTCATAAGCATATGAAATGCGAACGTAACCTTTACCCAAATCAGTGAATGAGGAGCCAGGAACCATTGCGACCCCAACGCGTTCAAGGACATCTACACAAAACGAAAAGTCGTCATCGGTAAACTGTTGGATATTAGGGAAAATATAAAACGCACCTTGAGGAACCCCATCTAATTGGAACCCCATTGCCTCTAATTCAGAAATCAAATAGTTGCGCCGAGCAATATAAGCGTCGTTCATCTTTTTAGGTGCATCAACGGCATCACGTAATGCAGCAATCGTTGCCATTTGAGCGGGCACATTGGCACAAATACAGTTATAAGCATGCATAAATGTTAACTGGTCGATTAAATATTGTGGACCTGATAGAAAACCAATCCGTATCCCAGTAGCTGAATGTGATTTACTTAAACCGTTAATGAGTAATAATTGATCACGAATACATTCAAACTGTGCGAAAGAGGTATGCATCTGTCCGAAAGTGTTTTCAGCATATATTTCATCACTGATGAGAAATATAGGGTAAGACTGTATGACTTCGACAATCGCTGCAACTTCTTCACCTGATAAGATGGCACCCGTTGGATTGGAAGGATAGTTGAGTAGTATCGCACGAGAACGAGGTGTTATGTGTTGCCGAATTGCTTCAGGTGTCACTTTAAATTCGGTATCACGGGTATCGATTAATACAGGAATCCCGCCTAATGTTTGAATTAAAGGGATATAACCGGCATACACAGGACCTGGTAGTAAGATTTCATCACCTGGATTAATGATACAGCGCAACGCAGTGTCTAGTGCTTCAGATGCGCCATTCGTAATGATGATTTCTTCCGGATCATAGTGAACCTTAAAGCGTGATTGATAATAAGTTGCCACGGCCTCACGGGTATCCAAACGGCCTTTATTATGGGAGTAAGTGGTGTAATTGTTTTTAATAGCATCTTGGTAGGCTGCTTTAACTTCATCTGGCATATGAAAGTCTGGTTGACCAATCGTTAGATTAACAACATCATCTATTTGACTTATTTTGCTAGAAAATTGTCGAATGCTTGGTGCTTTGAGTTGTTGTGCGTGCGTATTGAGTGCTAATTTCATGTCATCACGTCCTAAAATAAAGAAGTTAACATTTAGGATAACATGAGCGTGACTTTAAAATCTAACCTAAAGTGACACGAACATTTATTTTTATCGACTAAAGTTAACTTCTTCATGTTTTTTAATAAGGTTTGAATGCGGAAGGGCGTTGTAAATTGACAAATGGATTGGTCCATTTCGCTATAAAATGGGTAGACCATAACCATACGATAAAACCAGTCAGTACAAAATTATAGATGAGCCCTAGCCATGGTTGATCAATGAATGGATAAATTTGATGACCACGAATCACCCCAATAAAAATACCGTGTAATAAGTATACGTACATTGTTCGAGATCCAATATAAGTAAAATAATGATGCGTTCGAGGGACTAAATTGAGGAAGGCCCCCATTGTCATAAAAATGATGACGTATAAACATAACCGTTTCAGTGGACTATAGATTAACTCAATCCCCTCAACTTGCTTGTACGGTGAACTTGCAAGCAACCAGTCTGCATCGATAGGGTGGAAGAGATAGAGAATAAAAAAGCCGATTAAAATCAGCACAGAAATAGGCATGAAGCGTCTCAGTTGTACGTAATGGTTCAATCTCGTATCTATGATATAACCGATGTAAAAGACTGGGAAGAAAACGAGCGTGCGAGACCAACTCATATAGCCGTTGACGTTCGTTGAGAATCCTGCTAACACAGCTACTAAAATGGCAATCGGTAATACATAGATGGGTTTAAACTGACGAACGATGACAATAATAACATTAAAGAAAAAGAGCGTGAGTAAAAACCATAACGCGAATACAGGATCAAATGGATCTAAGTCTAATGAACTGTTTTTGCCACTTACAAAGTAATAAACTGAGAAAAAGGCAAAAAAGATAAGATAAGGGCCTAACAGTTTTTTTCCTACCTTTTCGATATAGCCAGCACGACCCACATGGTGGGCAAAGTAGCCTGAAATGAAAAGAAATGTAGGCATATGAAAACTATAAATTAATAAATATAATGCGTTAATCGCTGGATGCGTATCAACATAAGGGCGAATTAAATGCCCAAAGACAACTAAAAAGATTAAAATTGCACGTGCATTATCAAAAAATGCGTCTCTCTTTTTTTGATGTGCCACCATAATGGTCTGACTCCTTTTAACAATATCAACATTAATGGTATTATAAAACTTTTTACTAATGCAAAGAAAACGAATAATATACATGAGTGATGAAGGAAGAGAAGTGATACACCACCGCCTCTTGTCGTATCAGAATTTAAATCCAACGACGCCTTTATGAAACATGCATTCACCTTATGATACCCCAATCGATTACATTTCATGTAGCTGATGATTGATTTGATTATTTATGAAAGAAATCTTAAAATAAAGTTTGCAGTGATAGGTAATCATATAAAAGCGGCAACATTGGAAGTAGGTGTGGACGGTGTTTGACAATCTACCATGTATTATCTATTTTATTTAGACAAGATTTATGGTAAATTGAATAGCATATATCTACAAATCGCTTCTTTATAAATATCATCAAACTTAGGAGAATGTTGTTATGTCACATCATAATTTTACTGGAATGAAACGATTACAACATCCACCACGTTATTTACCAGGACTGGATGGATTGCGGGCAATTTCAGTTATAGCTATTATTATTTATCATCTTAATGCACAGTGGCTATCAGGAGGCTTTTTAGGTGTAGATACATTTTTTGTTATTTCAGGCTATTTAATTACATCGTTGCTACTGTTTGAATATGAAAACTATCATAAGATTGATTTAGCCAATTTCTGGATTAAAAGGTTTAAACGCTTAATCCCAGCGATGCTTTTTGTCACATTAGTATCCGTATTGTACGTTGTGATGTTTGAACCGAAAATTTTAGAATCCATCAAAGGTGATGCGATTGCGGCATTATTATATATGTCGAACTGGTGGTACATTTTCCAAGATGTAGATTATTTTGATCAATTTAAACCTATGCCACTGAAACATTTGTGGTCGTTAGCAGTTGAGGAACAATTTTATATCTTTTTTCCGATGATATTAGTGTTATTTTTTAAGATATTTAAGCGAAAAAAATGGCTCGTTATTCTATTTACATTGATTTCTATAGGGTCGGCGGTGCTCATGTATTATCTTTCTGCACCTGATACAAACCATGCACGAACTTATTTTGGAACGGACACACGTTTACAAACATTGTTACTCGGTGTTGTATTTGCATTTATTTGGCCAGCTTTCCGGTTGAAAGTCCAACCTCCAAAACTTGTTACGGCTATTATAGATATTGTCGGTGTGTTGGCATTACTTGCATTGTTGAGTTTGTTTTATTTGATAAACGAGCAACAATATTTTCTATATAGTGGTGGCTTTTATGGCATTTCATTGTTGACGTTAATTTTGATTGCAAGTCTTGTACATCCGACGGGTCGATTAGCAAAATGGATGAGCAACCCATTATTTATTTACATTGGTAAAAGGTCATACAGTTTATACTTATGGCACTTTGTCATTGTGACATTTGTGCATCAACATTTTGTAGCAGGACAATATCCGTACTATGTGTACCTTATCGACGTCGGTTTAATGCTGTTGATGGCAGAAATATCGTATCAATTTGTTGAAACACCATTTAGACGATATGGCTTCAAAGCATTTTATAGGAAAGAGCAGCGTTTCATATCGATTATCCGGACACCTGTTGTATTAGCGATTATCGTAATGGCGACGTTAGTTTTAAGTGGACAATTTGATTACCTTGCACAGCATGAACAAAAAGCACAACATTATCAGACGAATCATAAAAATAAAAATCAACCTCCTGAGCAACCAACCGAAAAATCTGAAGAGGCGTCACAACCTAAAGACACTGCGTTTGACCCTCAAAAACAATCGCCACTTTTCATTGGTGATTCTTTAACCGTTGGAATGGGGTATTATCTTGATGAACACTATCATCAACCGACGATCGATGCACAAGTTGGACGTTCAATGGCAGCAGCGATACAAGTTGCGAGAAATTATGCGTCATTTAATCGTAAAGGTCAGCCGATTGTAATTCAAATAGGGACAAATGGTGATTTTAATGAAGAACAATTGGAAACCCTCGTTAAAGATTTTGATAAAGCAGATATTTATTTAGTGAATACAACAGTGCCACGTGACTATAAAAACCACGTTAATACATTGATTAAAGAAGCAGCGAAGAAGCATAAACATGTGACTCTCGTGGATTGGAATAAAGTAGGCGTGGGACATGTCGAATACTTTGCTTATGATGGTATCCATTTGGAACATCCTGGTATCGTTAGACTTGTAAAAGAATTAGATGAGCAAATGAAAGCACATCATACACCGGTGAGCACCTAATGGGTGGAATAGCAGATTGAATTGAAGAAGCAGCTGATCGAGGCATCAGCTGCTTTTTTTGAAGTTCTGAATTGCATTTTTGAAGAGGAAAAGCGTGGTCGTTGTGCGATAAATTGGCATGTATTATTGGCAATTTCAGATCAATCAAACAGGGAACGAAGACCTTATCGTGTCCTCGCTCCCTGTTATAAGAAAGTGTTGTTATTGGTAGGTGTCGATATCGAAATAGATGCCTGATTCACCAATTTGATTATAGAAATGTTTCATACGTGAAGCATTAACACTTGCCCACTGAATATCTGTTGCATATTGGTGTACAGCAGGATTCTGAGGATTCCAGCGCATACGGTATAACGTATTTTGCGATACGTCGAGATATTTATCACGAATGAATTTTGCACCACCGACAATCGCTTTACTCACGGTGTTCCAGCCGTATTGCTCAGCTGTTTTAAATCCACTACGCAATGCATCTGTGTCCACAGCGCCAATGCCAAACATATTGTAATATTTTTTACTATCTGTCGTTACAACTTTATTTTTGCTATCCACATAACCGCCATTTGCGAGTTGAGATGTCCCATTTCCAGTTTCTAATAGCGCATGAGAAATTAAATAGATTTCATTAATATTATGTGTTTGTGCGGCTTGTTGGAAAGCTTGACCTTGGCCTTCTAAAATGCCTTTACCTACCAACAATTTATTTAAATCTGAAGCTTTTAAGCCTTGATATTGATCCAGTTTTAAAAATTGATAGATTTGTGTTGAATCTTTAGCTAGTGCATTCGTGTCCATCGCTTTTAATGTTTCATCACGTGTCGCATCAACCCATTTACCAGGGACACGTTGTGTTTGTGGTGGATAGGATAATGCCATTTGTTTATCTAATGCTGCTTTTAAGGTACTAGGGGACTTATAATATTTAATCAAAGTCGAGCGCAAATCAGCCGCTTTAACCCAACCTGAAACGCCATTTTCAAACTTACCGTAATACCAGGTGATACCGTCTGATAGGGTAGACTTTTGGACTTTGAATAACTGCTCGTAAAAGGCATTAAGTGTTCCGGCTGCCTTTTTATCACCTGCTTTAGCATAATAATATCCTTTTGCGTTTGTTACAAAGTAATCATCTATATGAGATGGCACGGTTGTAGAAACCCCTTTAACGCCGACTTGCGGTGCGGCTGCACGGGTTGCTATTTTGGGTGCAACGGCAGTTAATTCTTTTTGGTTAATCCAGCCGAGTTTTTGGTTAACTGAACCAAACAGAAAAGTATCGTTTCCAACTGTTACCGATTTTTGAGCTGAGAAAGTCGCATTTACACTGGTTTTCAAATTATCAATGCGCTGTTTGACAGTTCCCCAAGGCACTGAGTATAGGCCCGTCGTATTATTGTTGACTGTATACTGTCCGTTCACTATTTTTTCTGCACTTAAGTCACGTGTCAATACATCTGCTGCTTTGAACCAACCGAGTGGTGTAGTCGCATTTTGATTGAGAAGTAGCACGTAGTCTTCGTTACGAGCTGTCGCATATTTAGTGACTTTGTACGTTTGACCTGCCCAAGTTGATGCATCTTTGGCTTTAGCATCATAAATAGAAGCTTTAATACCAGAATTCGTCACTTTGAGTTGTCCCATTTGTGAAACGCTTTGTGGTAAATTATTTGTCGCTTTGGAAGCGGTTAAAAGTGATGAATCAATCCAACCTGATAATTGATTCGCAGTGCCATAGACGTATGTTAATGCACCTACTTTTTGTGATTGCGTTGCTTTAAACGTTTGTTGTCCTGTCCCTGATACTTGACCTGCAACTTGATTATTGGTGCCCCAAGGTACGAGATATAATGTTGCCCCGGATGGAACAGTATACGTTTCGTTAATCGTTGTTGGTGCTTGACTCGTTTGATAATTCACATCAGATTTTTTAACCCAACCAATCGCGCTACCGTTAAGATAGTCTGACACGAGGTAGAACGTCTCACCGTTTAAATTGGCTTTTTTTGTTACTTTAAATGTCTGATTTGTGGCTGAGGTTGCTTTGCCATTTTTATCATAAACCGTCGCGTACAACCCGCTATTTTTTGAATTAATTCGGCCTAGACCTGTATCATTGGTAAGCTGTAATCCTGTGTTTGTAGATGGTTTAGGTGTATCCGGTGCAATGCTATTTGCGTTAATCCATCCTGTTATTTGGTTGACAGTTCCGTATAGCCATTGCGTATTACCGACAGTTTGTTCTTTCGTCCCTTTAAATGTCGCGTTGTTCGAACCTGCCACAGTTCCCGTGACTTGACTATTGGTACCCCAAGGCACTTGGTATACGACTGTACCCGGCTTGATTTGATAATTTTGCGTTTTACTTTTCTCGGCTTGTGCATTTTGGTAAGTGACATCTTCTTGCTTGACCCAACCGAGTAACTGATTAGATGTGCCATCGCTCACAAGATAGAACTTATTCCCATTTAATGCGGCTTCTTTCGTCACTTTTAAAGTTTTATTGATTTGGTTTGTACTTTTACCGGCTGTATCATAGACCGTTTGATATAACCCACTATTTTTTGTTGCGATGCGACCATAACCTGTCTTAGCATTCACAGTTAGATTGGTATTTGTCGATGGTTTAGATGGTGCAGGAGGGGATGTTGACCCAGCCGGTAATGCATAGCCCATTTTGACTTGATATTTTTCATTAATTAAGTCATACAATTCATCGTAAGAATACCCATGTTGTTTTAAATAGCCGTGTGGATCCACGTGGTCAGTTCCACCTAAAAATTTTGATACTGCGGCATGTGTCCAAACCGTACCGCGACCGTCATATTCAGCACTATCTGGCTTCAAGTTATAGTATTGCAAGTTCGTTGCAGCATAGTCCGCCATATTATTCATTTGACGTGCAAACGAGTCATAATCGTGAACGTGTACAAGCTCAATATGGATGTAACGCTGATTGGCAATAGCGCCTGCACCCCATGCTAAATAGTCTGTTGGATGTGTTTCAATTATGCGGTTACCATCAATAAAACCATGTACAAAAGCATTTTGATAGTTACGCTTCATGTAAGCGATCTCACTATTAATTGTTGAATTGTCATTGGCGGTATCGTGAAGGACAATGCCTTCAGGTGCCCCTACGCCATTGCGATAACCATATTTTGGAAATGTTACTGAATAATCTTCTTCGTACTTAGGCACTTGATACCCCTTTTTACGAATGTAGTCATTGATTGACGACTTCACTTGAGGTTGATAAGGGCTTGGTGTTGAAACGGTTGCAGCACGATAAGCAGTCTGATTGGATGGTGTGAGTGACAAAGTGGCTGGGCCGCCTTTACCGCCAACACGTGGGGGTGTAGGACCATCTGGATTGGCATTGATATCTTTAGGTGTTGAATTGACAACAGCTTTAATCGATTGACCTTGAGTCGTTGCCGCCACTTCGTTTTGCTTTGGTATTGTCTGATTTGCTGGGTTATTATTTGTTGTTGGAGAATTGTCAGTACGTTGTTGCGTATTGAATTTTTCTGATGCAACGGGATGATTCATATTCGTATTTGGAGTCTCTTGATGTGGTCGCTGTGGTGTGTTTGAAGTTTGATTCAGTGCATCAGTTTGTGTTTTATCTTGAGAAGTTGCTCCCGTTATGCCTTGCTCCCCGGTCTGTTGAATATCCGTCAATGACTTGTCTGTTTGTGAGACAGTTGTGACTTTGATTGGATCGATTTGTTTAGGATCTTTGTAAGTTTGAGAACCAGCCAAAGTGGATGCTGATGTTGTTACCTTTGAAACAGTTTGTGCTTGATTTAATGTATTTGTGTTTCCCCTATCATTAATCGGAGGTTTGTCTGAAGGTGATTGTTCTGCTGCATCGGCATGATGTGCCGTATATGCAGTTCCAGCCAAAGTAAGTGCGAGCATTGCGGGTGTCTTATAACCAAATTTTTTGACCATGTCATGACTCCTTTAAGATAAATTAATTTAAAAAGTTGATTAATCACATTATAGAGATATTAGAGTACAATTTGTGTATTTTAACTGGATTGTAATTTAATTTTAATAATCGCTCGCTTCTTTTATATTCTCTAATTATTTAAAATAAACAACAATTACTACATCTCGCATGTAAAGACACATCGCGCTTTGGACATGGAGAGCATACGAGTTTCAATATAAAAACAAAAAATGACTGATTGACATTGACAAATTCGTCGATGTGAACCAGTCATTTTTGAAAAAAGAAACGTGTTAAATATGCTTTTCCATGTTGAAATGTGGCATACCTGCATCCATAAATTCTTCCCCATACGTGTGGTAACCCAGTGATTCATAAAAAGGAACAGCATGGGTTTGAGCCCCTAACTTGAAATGACGAAATCCTTGTTGAGCAGCCTCTTCTTCAAGTGTTTGCATTAATTGTTTGCCGATACCTTGTCCCCGAGTACTTTTTAAAACAGCGACACGTTCAATTTTAGCACTGCCATCTACATCTCTATAGCGCGCAGTTCCAACAGGTTGCTGTGCATCATTGTAGGCGATGAAATAATGTGCTGTCTTCTCATACTTATCAATTTCTTCTTCTTCAGAGACCCCTTGTTCTTGAATAAATACCGTTTTACGAATTTTGAGTACATCTTGGTACTCTTGTTCATTTTCTACTTTCTTAAACATACGATTCATTCCTTTCATATTGAAGATGAAGTTACCGTTTATCTTAATAGATTTGAGGAAAGAAAGGAAGCTTTTTAAACGATTTTTTATGATGTAAGTATAAAATATAGCATCGTATTTGATATGGCTCAATACAATGAATACGGGGGATACGTCATAAGTGGCAAGCCATCGATAGCGCATGATGTAAGCAGTGATGATGTACGCTACATCAGAAAAATCAAAGCGGAAGTCAGTCGTAAGGATTCGAACAACGTAATTAAAAGTGGGGGGAGCAATAGAAATATCAATTACCAAAAAAAGTGCCTAAAAGCGACGAATGAAGAGCGCTTTTAGACATAAAACCTTATTTTTATGTGTCTTAGATATCGATTTGCCATTGTGTACGATTCGAGTGTATACGGCAAATGTCCATTGATCGGACGCGTTGAAAATGAAAGCTTAACTTGCATTCTGGCGAACAAGTGCGGTATATTGCCAAAAGAGTCTCATTTGTACAATATTCCAATTGTTCATCCCCATTGTGTAGCCAGAAGGTTTAAATATGTTCACGTCTGTCACTTCAAGTGCGGCAGCGACAAGGTATTGAATCGGAACGCTTAAATTTTGCATTTCGGGTGTAAGCCCTTGTTCATTATAGACCCATGAAAAGGGAAGCGGTGATTCAAAAACGTCGATTGCATCAAAGATTTCTGGGAGGGCTACGATATAACAAGCGCCATTGATGACAGGATTGTTTTGGCTCTCCTGATAATAAAGCAATAAGGCTTCGTAATTTTCTCGATGCGCATGATTCACATAAAATAATTCTTGACGGAAGTGTGCCATATCTTTGCTATGAATAATTTGTTGCTCAAGCATGTTGAATATGCCATTGATTTGTCTTATTTTTTCTTGTGTATGACGTGACATGTAGAGACCTCCTATTATTGATAAGCACCATTCGAGTTTTGATTTTGTGTCGTGTCACCTTGTTGTTGGTCGACGGACGGTTGCGCTTGCTGGGCATCGGGAGAAACTGGACCATTCGATTGTGTCGTGCCATCATCTGCATTTGTTGAATCATTTGGCGTTAATTTTTTCACATCTTGTAACAGTTGATCATTAATCTGTAACAGTGGAGGAATTTCACCATAAAACGTTTTGACGCGTTCAGTCAAAAAGTCATTTTTATTTTGGATAGGTTTTAAACCTAAGTCTTTACGTAACAAGTTAGATGTTTCGATTAAACTGTCAACGTCAGGGTTAATGTAGTAAATACCATTCAGTAATGCACTTTCACCTTTCAATTGTTGTGATTTAATTTCGACATCATTGACTAAATACTGGGTCGCAAGTGCTTGGATTTCTGCGTAACTGAGATTATGTTTTGAATTTTTTCCTACAATTTCAATGATTTCATCTAATTTGTGTAAAGATTTAGTTTCTTGGGCCTTTTTAAACAGAATTTTTAAAACTTCTAATTGGCGTTGCCCGCGTTGCAAATCAGAATCTTGTTTACGTGTTCGTGTAATCGCAAGCGCTTCATCGCCGTTAAGATGTTGTTTACCTTTTTTCAGCTTAATACGACCTTCATCTTTCGTATTGGGCTCATTCAGGTCATACGGCACATCGAAATCAATGCCACCAAGTTCATCTACAGTTGTTGCAAAAGCTTCCATATTAATTCGAACATAGTAATCAACAGGGACATTAAGTGAAGCTTCGACAGCGCGCATAGAGGCTTCAGGGCCACCGTATGCATGCGCATGTGTGATTTTATCATAATATCCGACTTTTGGGATATAACTTAAAGTGTCACGAGGAATACTGAGCAATCGAATTTGATGGTTGTCAGGATTCAAAGTTGATAAAATCATTGCATCTGTACGAGCGCTCTCGGTACTTTGTCCATTTTCTCTTCTTGTACTGCTATCATCTATTCCTAAAAATAAAATAGAAATCGGTTCTTTTGCAGCATTGACTTTCGTGTCTCTTAACTGTGATTGACGTTCGTCAGATTGTGAGAACGAATCGTTAAAAGCATTTTTTGATGAGTTAAATAGGATGAATACAAAAATTGCAGGAACAATAACAAGCATTGAAGCTAACAAATAGAGTAAAAATTTGAGTCCTTTATTCATAGTGAATTGCTCCTAACAGGTATTTTACATATGATTATCTATTTTAATGCAAGTGTTTGTTACATTTCAATCATTTCAATCATTTTGATGTATTTTGTACGGGGTATTTGTTTTCTATGAGGATGGAAGATGTTCATGTATAATAAAATTGATATGAATGGGAGGTATCGTGAATGGTTTTTACCTCTCAATATTCAATTATGTAAGATATGAGGATGGTGGATGTTTTGAAAGCAGAATGGATATCTCATCTTGATGAAAGTTTAGTCAGACCGTTTTATGAAGCGCAAACAAAAGAAGAGCAAGACGCAGGTTTTGAAGAAGTATTATCTTTTGGCACAGCAGGGATTCGAAGTACATTAGGTTTAGGTCCGGGGCGTTTAAATAAATTTACTGTGCGCAAAGTCGCATTAGGTTTAGCGCAATACTTAACCGAAACATCTAAGGAAGCTTCGGTTGTCATTCACTATGATACACGTTTCTTGTCGTCGGAATTTGCACAAGAGATGGCTTGTGTGTTAGCGACAGAAGGCGTTAAGGTCATATTAGCAGATCGTTATAGATCGACGCCTGAACTTTCTTTTGCAGTTCGGTATTTAAACGCTACAGCGGGTGTCATGATTACAGCGAGTCATAACCCGAGTCATTATAACGGTATTAAAGTTTATGGGGCAGATGGGGGTCAGTTACTACCGGCTGCATCAGAAGATTTAAGCCGCTGTATTCATGCGATTCAGTCTCCTTTAACGATTGAGGCGAAAGCGGTGGAAGTCCTACGCGATGAAGCGATGATTACGCCATTAGCTTCAGAAGTGACAGACGCATATAAAGCAGGCGTTAAGTCATTAGTCGGCCCCATTGTATCACAAGGAGAAAAAGTGATCTTAACGAGTCTACATGGGACGAGTTTACCTCTAGGCGCTACACTGCTTACGGAGCTAGGGTTTGAAGATTTCGTGATTGAAAAAACACAATCTCAACCGGATGGTCGTTTTCCTACTGTTAAAAGTGCCAATCCTGAAGAAGAAGCGGCATTTGAATATGGTATACGACTGGCTGAAAAAGAAGACGCATCATTAATTATTGCAACAGATCCAGATGCAGATCGTTTTGGTTTTGTCGAAAGATACGAGGATGGAACAACACGCTATTTTAATGGGAATGAAATTGGTTTGATCTTGATGAAATTAAGATATCAAACATTGCAACCAACAAGTGAGACTTTTTATATCATTAAATCTATTGTTACAGGTGCGTTAAGCGAAGTATTGGCAAAAAGGTTGAACATTGATGTGGTCAATGTCTTAACGGGTTTTAAATATATTTCCGAGCAACTTCAACAACGTCAAAAAGATGCGTCGCAACTCGTATTGGCATTTGAAGAGAGTCATGGTTATCTCGCCAAAGATTTATCGCGTGATAAAGACGCCATCCAATTTATCCCGTTACTTGTGAAATATAAACAAATGTTAGCGCAAAATGGTTTAACATTTAAAGCGGTATTAGAAGACATTTACAAACAAATTGGCCAATATCAAGATGTGACGTTATCACCCACATATTCTGGTCAAGCTGGGAGACAGAAAATCGATGCTTTGATGTCACATTTTAGAAATGATACGAGTGACACCTTGTTAGGATTAAAAGTATTAACAAAAGAAGATTATTTGTTCCAGCAAACGACACATTTTCAAGACGATTCGATGACACCGATTGACTTACCGAAAGCGGATGTGATTCGATATACATTTGATGAAGGATTTATAGCTTTGCGACCGTCTGGTACGGAGCCGAAAATTAAAGTATACTTTTCATTAAATGTCCCTGATTTTGAAGCGCTTGTTGACGAATTTAAGTCGACATACTTAAACGACGCAGTATAGACTGTGCTGAGCAATGAAGCGCGCTTGTGTCATTGAAAACGCGCTACCCCAGTGAATCACTACATTATAAATGAAAAGACGTACGCCTAAGATGCTTTTAGGTGTACGTCTTTTCTTTGCCATCAAGCAGGATCAACCGGCATACAATGTGTGAAAATCAATTCGAGTATCGTGGCATTCCTCCTGTAATCGTTTATACATCTCCAAAAACAAAAATGATGGATTTAACTTTGAGTGCACATGAAAGTCGAGGATGTCACAATTTTTGCCTGAGTAAGGCAACGCGCGTGCTAAAGTGCCATATCTATATCCATATGCACAGCGCTGCATGTGATTTGCATCCTTTAGTCATAACTGATATGGATCCCCCCCTTTTTTTCCTATTTCTTCAATCGAGAAAAATCATAAGATTGAACTCAAAGACGTTTGACAGAATTCATTTTTGATCACCAGTGATTTCTAATCTCAACACTTATTTTTTAATACATTCAAGTTGAAATGTAAATATAAAGTAAAGAATGTTTATTAATTGTTTATTCAATTATAAAATTTAGTAAAAGAAATGATTATTTACTATTTTTAATTGAAATTAATCTTCATTTACTTAAAAATTAATATAGAATTAATAATCAACAAACAAAAGCATCACGCTAATGCATGCTTTAGAAAACACTCAATTTCAAGGGAAGAAAGGTGTATGAATGTGAAATTAACAACTGTCGGATTAGGTTATATTGGATTACCTACTTCAATTATGTTTGCCAAGCATGGGGTTGACGTTTTAGGTGTGGATATTAATAGTGAAACGGTAGAAAGTTTAAATAACGGATGTATACATATCGAGGAACCAGGTCTTCAAGAAGCATTTGATGACGTGCGTGCGACGGGTCATTTCAAAGCTTCATTGACGCCAGCAGAAGCGGATGTGTTTATTATTGCGGTGCCGACACCGAACAATGATGATGAATATGAATCTTGTGATATTTCCATCGTAATGCAGGCAACAGCAAGTATTGTCCCTTATTTAAAAAAAGGCAATACGGTCATTGTGGAATCGACGATTGCACCAAGAACCATTGATGATCATGTTAAACCATTTCTTGAACATCAGGGTTATACAATAGGTGAAGATTTGTTTTTAGTTCATTGTCCAGAACGCGTCCTTCCAGGCAAGATTTTAGAAGAACTGGTATACAACAACCGCATTATCGGTGGGGTGACACCTGCATGTGTTGATGCTGGCAAAAAGGTTTATCAAACTTTTGTAAAAGGTGACATGATTGAAACGAATGCACGTACTGCGGAAATGAGTAAATTGATGGAGAATACATACCGCGATTTGAATATTGCGCTCGCTAATGAAATCGCAAAGATAAGTGATGATTTACACATCAATGTCTTAGATGTGATTCAAATGGCGAATCAACATCCGCGTGTGAATATTCATCAACCAGGTCCAGGGGTGGGCGGCCATTGCTTAGCAGTAGATCCATATTTCATCATTGCAAAATCTCCTGAACTTTCGCCTTTAATTCAAACAGGACGTCAAGTCAATCGTTCTATGCCGGCATATGTCGTAGAGAAGGTTAAACAAATACTGCAAGATTTGAACGCAGTAAAGGTGACGGTATTCGGTTTGACGTATAAAGGCGATGTTGATGATATTCGTGAGTCGCCAGCCTTTGATATTTACGAATTATTACATGAACACCTTGATATAGAAATTGTTGCTTTCGACCCACATGTGAAACTCGATTTTGTTGAGAAAGATATGGAGAAAGCTGTGCATGATGCTTCTCTCGTCCTTGTACTGAGTGACCATTCTGAATTTAAAAAATTAACAGATCGCCATTTTAAAGGGATGCGACACCCCATCATTTTCGATACAAAAAATGTCATGTCTCAGTCATTTGATACCGTTGATTATTACAATTATGGCAATTTGTATACGTATCATACACCAGCGAAAAATCCACAAAGATAGTAGGTTTTATGCGTGAAAGTCTTATTTTTGCTATTAAAGGAACAGATTGAGAACGGACCTAAAATTTTCCAACTTGCGTTCTACAATATGAAAAGCCAATATTCAAACCATTATCTCGGCGTCTTTTGGAATATTTTACAACCCATGATGCAAGTGGGTGTTTATTATCTCATTTTTGGATTGGGCTTGAGAGGTGGGGGAGACCGTTTAGTGGATGGCGTCCCATTTATTATGCATTTGATATCAGGACTGTTTCCGTGGCTGTTCATCTCACAAAGCATAAATTCAGGAGCGAATGCCATTCAAGCCAATTTAGGACTTGTGACTAAAATGAAATTCCCTTCATCGGTATTATTGTCGATTTCGTTTACAAATACATTATTCAATTTGATTTTTATGACGAGTATTTTATTTGTGACCTCTCTCCTACAAGGGACAGTCGATTTTTGGAAATATTTCCTATTTATTTATTTTATTATAGCGGCATTTCCAGCTATTTTCGGTATTTCATTATTGATGAGTTCGTTAGTGATTGTCGTAAGAGATACAAAGAATATTTTGCAAAATATATTGAGGCTCGGCTTTTTTATGACCCCTATTTTTTGGAGTATGAATAGCGCTCAACCTATTTTGAGAATGATCACAAGACTGAATCCTTTTACTTATTTAGTAGAGGTCTATCGCAGTGCTTTTGTACATCAACATCCCATTCTCTATGGCACATGGTCAGATCATTTTTATTATTGGATGTTCACACTATTCGTACTCATTTTAGGGGCAATGGTACACCAAAGATTTAAGGACCGATTACTTGATTTTCTATAACGTCAGAAGAGGGGTTACTATGAAAAGGAAAATATTGATCATCAGCCAAAATTTTTATCCTGAGTTAGGTTCAGCTGCTAACCGTATGAAAAAGATTTTTGAGCAGCTTAATCAACGGGGGTTTTCACCCATCGTGCTGACAACTGAACCTTCATATCCCAACAAAACATTATTCAAAAACCGTGCTTATTTTGATAGTGAATCGTTGAATGCGTTAGAAGGGACTCAGATTCATCGCATACGGATGAAATTCGATAAGCAGCACCCCAATTTATGTTATCGCTTGTTGTATTATTTAGAGCTGATGATTAAAGTGAAGGCCTATCTTAAACAGAAGATTGCTTTTGACAATATATACGTCACAAGTCCAAATATTTTTCTCGCTTGGGCCACATTGTTTTTCAAAACAGATCGTAAAGCGAAATATTTTTTAGAAATAAGAGACTTGTGGCCGGATAGCTTTTTAGGGGTAGGTGCACTTCAGCTTAAATGGACATTCCCACTCCTTAAATTTTTGGAAAAGAAGATGTATCAATCTGCCGATGAAATTGTCGTTAATAATCCCTATTTCGAACAACATATTAAAGCAATGATAGGTGAAACGTCATCTTTTATTTATTTACCCAATGCCTTTACGAAAGATGAGGTTCAAGTTCAACAAAAAAGACCCTATTTTTCAGTGATTTATAGTGGGAATTTAGGTTATGCGCAAAATGTTGAACAACTGATTGATATTGCACGCCAACTTAATCAAGCACATATTCATTTTACAGTAATGATTTATGGCGTCCATGCCCACCAATTTCGCCAAGTCGTTAAAAAT
The DNA here is from genome assembly GCF_002101335.1 of Staphylococcus lutrae. Lineage (NCBI taxonomy): Bacteria > Bacillati > Bacillota > Bacilli > Caryophanales > Staphylococcaceae > Staphylococcus > Staphylococcus lutrae. The sequence continues at coordinate 2,004,304 of NZ_CP020773.1, forward strand.
GAGGGATTATCGTATGTGCACCTTATTCCACCTATGAAGCGCACGCCTTGTTTAAAGATGATTTCAGAACATCATGTGTCACTTTCCATTTTAAAACCTACAGGTGTATTTATGAACGTGATGCCTGGCAAAGTGATGGATAGTATTTGTTGCGGGACGCCTGTTGTGTGTAACTTAGGTGCGCCTGTTGATCAACTCATTCAACAGTATGGTGTGGGCTATGCTAAAGCACATGCTTCAACAGAAGACATCATCGCTTATATAAAGCAGTTGAAAAATGATCATGAGACCTTGACGCAAACGATTTCACATACAGTAAAATTGCGCGATGAAGCATTGATGTGGGAAAGGAATATTGAGAAATTAATCGCACGATTGAGGGGGAATTAGATGGATGCACAAGTGGAAGATTTTTTACGTAATACCTCATATACGGGGGCTTATGTGGCTGTTTTTGCCGATCAAAGTGCACTGTATTCAGACGAAGCATGTACCCAAAAGGTCGTCATAAATGACGTCGCAAGCACGATTTGTCTCGTACGTTATGAGTTTGAAAAGGGACAGAAACTCGCAATTCAGGACAAAACAGAGACGTATTTTGTACATAAACAGCAGGTGGAACTCCTTCTATATGTGGATTGGCAATCTTCACAAAATCAGATTCAATTGGCGCACTTCGATAAGGAATGGAAAACATTTCAACTGGATACACCAATGCATGAGAAGGTGTGTCCGCATCAAAATAGTTGGCTACATATCGCCCAGCATTTAAATGTGTTACAAGCAGTGCAAGAGCGACAACATCGTTTTATCGTACAAAAAGTGTTAGGTGATGCGATTGAAAAACGTCATTTTGTAGCACAACTCATTGAACAGAGAGAGACGTTAAAGACACGCTATTTAAAGTTACGACATTCAAAATTAGGAAAAATTCAGATTAAGTTATGGGAGCGACGCTCATGAATTTTAAAGCGATCAAACAATTATTTTTTGGCTCTCCTAAGCCATTTCAGATGACAAGAGAACCGATTCCTTTTGATGAAACAGAGACGCCAGCACTTGAACATTTAGCAGAATTGTTGGATATCGAGCCGAGTAAAGCATTTTTTGAAATCAGTGAAACCCCGTATTTAAAACCTTTCGTAGATTACTTAAAAACGTATCACGAAGTTGGAAGAGGCGATCAAAATGCGGATTACGAAGCGTTATTAAAGCAGAGTGAACGCACGCAATCGCGTCGCACGTTACCGCTGAAGGTCGGTATTGTATCGGATCTATTTTTATATCGTGCATTAGAGGGGGCATGTGAACTTGAGTATATCAATCAACCCCAGTGCATGACACAATATGATTTCGTCATTATTGCTTCAACATGGGAAGGGGTAGACGGTTATTGGAGAGGTAATACGCAGATGCATAGTACGCGATTTCAAGAGTTACAACAATTAATGGCGGACTGTCAATCTCGAAACATTCCGGTCGTTTTTTTTAATAAGGAAGATCCTGTTAATTTTGAAGTGTTTCAAATGCATGCACAATGTGCGGACGTTGTCATCACGACAGAAGTGGCATTAGTAGAAAAATATAAAGCATTGCTTGGTCATCAACGTGTGAAAGCGATGCATTTCCCGGTCAATCCTGAATGGCATCATCCCATCGGTACTCACAGAGCGGCGACAAAACGGGATGTCGTCTTTGCAGGTTCATGGCTGAATAAGTATGAAGAACGTACAAACGATATGATGATGCTTTTTGACGGTGCTTTGGAGAATGGGTTAGATTTGACAATATTTGATCGTAATTTATGGCACAATCGAACGAAATATCAATATCCAGCGCGTTATTTACCTTATATTGCTGCACCACTCACACATGCACATACTTTAACGATGTATCGGACATTTCCTATTGTGCTTAATCTTAACACGGTGAAATATTCAAAGAGTATGTGTGCAAATCGTATCTTTGAACAGCAAGCGATGGGGAGTTTTTTAGTTTCAAATTACAATGCCTTTGTAAATATGACTTTTCCACAAATACAGATTATTTTTGAATTGGCGGATATGGCCAAAGTGAAAAAGCTGGATGCGATGCTGATGAATCGTGCACGGGCAATCGGGACACAGAAGATGATGCTCTCGATGACCCATGTCCATTGGTTAAATGAAATGGCACAATTTCTTGGTCGATCTACGCCAAATCTCTCTAACCCATGGGTCAGCGTGATTATTTCGGACGATGATGCGTTGGCATCTGACATGTTCCAAGCACAAACCTATCAACATAAAAAAAGTGTCTCTCGTATCGCTGATGTGGATACGCCATTTTATACGTACTTCAGTTCGCAACATCAGTATGCACCTGAGTATCTTGCGGATTTAATGGCGGCAACGGTCTATACTCAAAGCCCATTCATAACCAAAATGGCACAAGGTTATCGCTATGTAGATACATTTGAGGAACGAGAACTGACTTTATTTCAACGTGATTCAGTCGACGAGACCGACAGGGAGCAGCAGGGGTTTGCATTAGATTTGACCTTTGTAGATGATATGCCACAGCAAAGTGTTGTACATCATCAGCAACCGGCATTGAGTGTGATTGTACCGGTTCATAATAATGGGACACATTTAGAACATAAGTGTTTGCGTTCGATGATTAGCCACACCTTATTTCCGCAACTTGAAATCATACTTGTCGATGATGGATCAACCGATGATTATACGAAACGACTCATTGCTTTATATTGCCAGTGGTATGCCAATATTCGTGTCATTGAATTAGCAAAAGCATCAGGTAGTGCATCAACACCGCGAAATGTGGGAATAGAACGTGCACAAGCTCCACTGATTGCTTTTTTAGATCCTGATAATGAGTGGGTAGGAGAAGGGATGACACAGCTGTTCAATGAGATGCGCGCACATCCAGAAATCGATGTGGTCGTTGGCAACATGATTAAAGCAGACGATAATCAAACACAAGTGCATCGTTATTATGATGCTTTCGTTGCAGTTGCACAAGCGGATAGAACAGAGGATACACGAACATTGCTCCATAATATGAAACTTAAAACTGCGAGCATTCAAGCCTTGATTACGAAAAAATCATTGTTACAACGCCATAAGATTCGAATGGTACCTGGTGCGCTTGGACAGGATTCGCTCTTCTTTTTACAATTGATGCATTATGCACGTGTTGTAAAAGTCGTCAATCACAATATTCATGTATATTATGCAGCAAACACGAACTCTATGACCAATCAAATCACAGCCGAGTTTTTTAATAAATACGAGCGATTAGAGGAAGAAAAAATCAACTTTTTGACAAAACAAGGTTATATAGACACGTATATGAAATATCGCTTTAATTACTATATCTATCATTGGTATATCGCACGATTGAAACGTTCAACACTTCATAGTGAAGAAACGATTCAAGCATTTCTACGTATTGTTGAACGCTATGCATCATTTAAACGACCGCACGATGCAACGTTATTAAAAGAAATAGAACAATTAAAAAGAAAGGTGAAATCATGAGCTATTTATTGATTACGAACACCTATCCTAATCAAGAAAAAATTTATGCGAATGCCTTTTTACATCGCCGAGTGAAAGGCTATCAACAACATCAAATAGAAATGACGGTTGTTGTATTTACAACAAAAATCAAACGAGATGCATACTATGACGGCGTAAAAGTGATGTACATGGATGAAGCACAGTTATATAGCCATTTGAAAAATCATCACTACGACAAGTTATTATTTCACTTTATTAACTACAAGATGTTTCGTGCGATTGAACGATTAGCGGAAAAACCACCCATTGTTGTATGGCTACATGGATTTGAAGCAGAAGCATGGTACACGCGCTATTATAACTACTTATCATCCGCAACAGCGTTGAAAGCACAGTTACAAAAAAAAGAGACACATTATGAGTATCAGAAAGCCTTTTTGAAAGATTTAATGACGCGTAAAGATTTAGAAATTCAATTTGTTTACATCTCAGAACGATTTAAAGTGCTATATGTAGATCCTTTTGTTGGTGTCACTCCGGAACGGTATCACATTATTCCTAATATTGTAGATGCTCAAATTTTTCCATATACGCCTAAACAAGTGGAAGATCGCTTTCGTATCGTGTCCATTCGACCTTTCACAGCGAAAAACTATGCCAATGATTTAACGGTAGAAGTGATTCAACAATTAGCAAAACGGCGGTATTTCAAAAAATTGTCATTTTCAATCTATGGTGAAGGTCCGTTATTTGAAAAACTGACGGCGCCATTGAAAAAATATCGTAACGTTCAACTGCATCAAAAATTTGTTCCTCAACAAGACATCACTCATATTCATCAACAACATGGCATTTATTTAGGTCCTTCACGCCATGATTCACAGGGAGTTTCATTAAATGAAGCCATGAGTTCAGGTCTTGTACCAATATCGAATGCGATTGGAGGTATCCCAGACTTTATTGAGCATGGTATTTCTGGTTATTTAGCACCGCGAAATGATGTTGAACGCATGGCGCTTTACATCGATGAACTGATCCAAAATCCTGATGTCTTTCTGCAGATGAGTCAAAATGCTGCATCAATGATTCAACGTAAGACGGGGGCGGATGTTGTTATTCAAAAAGAATTAGAGGTGATCACAGATGGCAAGTATCGATTATAAACGTGCATATGAATATTTAGAGTCCCAATTAGAAGATATCATGCTAGAAACAGCGACATTGTTAGATCATAATCCAGCAACACTTAGAATCGATGAAATCTTGACACATCAGGAAGAAGAAGGGGTGATAGATGTCATCGTCTGTAGTTCTGGTGAAAAGATGACATATGCGCTCTATATTTATAAAAAAGGTGAATCGGTAGCAACGGAGAAAATCATGTATCAACATCAAAATGTATTTCACTTGACTTTAGAACCTGGGAAATATCGTATTAAAGCATTTGTGAAGCAAAATCAGCAACAGAAAGTTTCAGATACAGCACAAATTAAAGTCTATTGAGGGGGACGCTGACATGGTTCAAAATGAATATTTTCTTACGCGTGACCTTAATAATGATGAAACAATGTTACGAATTGATTTTAAAGGTAAAGATATTGACGTACGACCAGCAAATGAATTTTCATCAATAATGAAGACGATACGCAAGATTGAACTCCATTTTTATTATCCAATTCACGCTCAGCAACTCGCTTTATATCATCAAATTGTCACTCAAATTTCTACACAAACAATCATAAAAATTCAGTTGCACGCTATCCAAATTGATGAAAGTAAATTGCTAGCCGTTTTAGAACCACTCGAAAAGCGCTTTACTATGAATATTTATCATTTTCAAAATGGACAATGTACGGTGATGTATTTTGCTTTAGATCGTGTGTCTTATGATGAAAGTCATAATCAGCGATTGATGTCACAACTACTTATAAATTGGGCAGATGAAAAAATGAAACCTGTCCTGAATGTCATGCAGTTAAAGCAAGAAATTCTCAAATTAAATAAAGATTATGAAATGTTATATGAAACGTATCGACATACGCACGAACGGATGCAATATGCTTTTCGAACACTACATCAATTTAAACGAAGTGCTTGGAAATATAAGAAAAAGTATCTTGCACATGAATCATGGATTCGACGATTAGAACAAATTTCATACTATCAAAAAAGACTGAATCGGACGAATATAAAAAAAGGCGTGAAGTTGATTTGGAAGAAGGTGAAATCATGACAAAACGTGAGATGCAATATACGCAAGAACAAATTGAAGCAATGCACCAACCGATACCAAAACAAAGTCATTTATTAATTAATGAGATTCGACATACGCAAAATATTCCATATACTCAAGCATTGAAAAAAGGTATTGCATGTATTTGGTTTGTCCCTCAACAATTTGACCTTGAGACGATTGCACGATTACACCGTACTTATGATCAGCTCATTCTCGTTTTTCAGTGGGAGGACGGCCTTTCAAAACTGATGCAATCTCCATTGCGCCATGAAAACCATCTCTTTTCTGTATTGGATCAGCGTCATTTTAATGTATCATTTGCATTTGCGATACAACAAATTGAAGTGTCGCATGTGGTGCTCACATTAGAATCAGAGACGCCACTCACAAGTCTCCCGATTGCGAACCATGAAGTGGCATCGCATGTGTTATATCGACTCGCAAATGATAAAATTTACCCAACGGCATTGATGAAAGGTTTGAATTTGTATGAGCCAATTAATGCTTTCGTGAAATGTTATATCGATGAGGTATGTTATCGTACGCCAGGTATTTCAGAAATACGATTATTTTCGGAATATGTGCAAACAAAAGGCGTGAAGATTAAGCATCGACAAGCTGTTTATGAAGCGTTAGAGACCATCGAGGCGATTTATAATGTAACAGATGCTACGGATATGTCGTGTTATCCGGAAGTGAACGCGTTAATTCGTCAAATACGTCGATTTCTTGACACACAAGATCCAGAAACAGTAAGGCAGATCAAGCAAGACATCTATGAGAAAATGCCGATTTTTCATTACCATTTATTGAATGAAGGGCATGCAGAAACGCTCGTCATTGCGTACTGTTTTCCACCGTACATTGACACGAGTGGAAATGTCATGGCTAAGCGTATTCGAGATAAAGGGGAAATTGTGGATATCATTTCGAATGACATGTCACGAATTCGGCAGAAAGATGAAAAACTGAATACTTTAGCAGCGCATTTGGTCGACACACATTATTTACTCGATGCAAAACAAGCCTTTTCAAGTTGGGAAAGTATTGCTGGTTTTACCGAGCAAGGTTTAGAGGTCCTTGCACAGCATCCTAAAATGTATCGTCATTTATATTCAAGAGCGATGTTTCCACAATCTCATTTTTTAGCTTTTGAAATTAAATTAGAGCAACCAGAGATTTATTGGAGAGCAGAGTTTTCAGACCCTTTACATACCACTGTGACGAGTGATTTAAGGTATGCGCCAATTCAAGATGCGTCTTATATTGACAGCGTGAAGCAACGACTCCATCGAGAGTGGCGTCCTCTCGTTGATGATAATGTATTCAATGTATGTGAATTGTTAGCGCTCAGTCATGCGGACGAACTGATTTTTACGAATGAACATCAGCTCAAATATATGATTGAACGTTTTGATGAAAAAATGAAGCAATCGATTCAGTCACGTGCTGTTATTTCAAGACACCCGATTCCACGACCTCACGACTATAAGAAAGTAAATACGCATTATCCACTAGATCCGGATTTGATTCATTTAGGTTATTTTGGCAACTTCTATGCGACGCGTGGATTTAATGAAATTGAACTTGTATGTAAATATTTGGAAGCAAAAGGGGAAACGGCGTTTAAAATTCATTGTTTTACAAATATTCGTGGCAATATTAAAAATATATATCGTAACAGTGATTTTAAAGATTATATCGTCTTACATCCTTTGGTCGGTTATTTTGAATTTTTAAATATCACTCAAAAATTTGACGGATTGCTATTATTTGATGCCCATACAACAGGAATTAAAACCATTAATCCTTATGTGCCATCCAAATTAAGTGATTATAAAGGAAGTGGCAAAAAGGTGTGGGCGTTTGTAGAAGAAGGGAGTACGATGGCACAAGATAACGATATCATTCACACACTTATGGCAGATTTCGATCACTATATTGATGGTTTTCAGCAAATTAAAGCGGCTGTAGTGAGATTGAAGCGGGATTAAGTGAAAAATGAGGTGTTCTGATGACATATAAAGTAAAAGTAGATCACGTATCTAAAATTTATGACTTAAATAAAAGTAAAGTTAACAAAATACTGGCACTGTTATCCTTTGGCTACTTTTATCGACCGAAACCTTATTATGCATTATACAATATTTCGTTCGAAGTTGAACCAGGAATGTCTGTGGGTTTGATAGGATTAAATGGTTCAGGTAAATCGACATTATCCAATATTTTAGCTGAGGTGTTACAACCTACAAAAGGGTCTGTCGACATTAATGGCCAATCGTCATTGATTGCGATTTCAGCCGGCTTAAATAATGATTTTACAGGTGAAGAAAATATTCGGTATAAATGTTTGATGCATGGCATGTCTTTAAAAGAAATTAATCACGTTTTTGATGACATCGTCGCTTTTTCTGAACTTGATGATTTTATTTATCAACCGATTAAAAGTTATTCAAGTGGAATGAAAGCACGGCTTGGATTTTCAATTGCGATTCACACGAACCCGGATGTCCTTATTGTAGATGAAGCATTATCAGTTGGAGATGAAACGTTTGCAAATAAGTGTATTGCAAAAATGAAAGCTTTGCAGGAAGAAGGAAAAACAATCTTTTTTGTGTCGCATTCTGCTGCACAAATTAAAAACATGTGTGATCGCGCGATTTGGATTCATTATGGAGAAATGGTTGCGTACGGTGAAGTGAACGAAGTCGTTCAACGTTATAATACGTTAATTAGAGGGTTTAAAGCACGTGATAAAAAAGGGCAGCTGGCTTATAAAAAGAAAATGTTGACATTACAACAACAGCGAAATGATGCCATTGAACAACATGAATGGGATGTTGACGATAAAAGAAGCCTTTTTTCATTACTCGGAAGCGGCGTGTTATTTCTCTTCGCCTTGTTATGGCAAATCGGTGTGCTTTAATATTGATGTAAAAAGGAATCGTTAGTGTCTATGAAAAGAAGGAGGGGCGAAAATGAAAAAAGTCGCCATGTTTGTGTGGAATCATTTTACAAACGATGCACGCGTCAATCGTGAATGTACGGCACTGGCAGACTCGGGATATGATGTTGATTTAATTGCGATTAATGACCTTAAAAATAAAGATATTGACGCTTTTGAGCAGCGAGAACCGCATTTTAGAGTCCATCGCGTGAAACGTTATCCGGTGGTCATACAGGCTTATGCTGATCATGGTAAGTATTTTGTTGCCATCATTGCAGGCGTGTCATTTGTGATAGCAGTAGGTTTGTTTTATATCAGTTTAAAATATTTATTGAGCTATATGATGATGTTACTGATCACGATGTTGATGATAAAAGTAAAAAAAATACGAAAGTGGGTTGTCAATGGTTCGATTATTGCACGTATGATTGTTAAAGGTTATGGATTAAATGCGGATATATACCATGCCAATGATTTGAATACGTTACCTCAAGGCATTGTTTGTTCAAAGTTGCGATTACATCCTAAGCCACTTGTTTATGATAGTCATGAAGTGCAATCAGATCGAACGGGCTACAACTCTGAACGAATTAAAAAAATCGAGCGCTTTTTATTACGTTTTGTAGATACAATGATTGTAGAGAATCATACGCGAGCGCAGTACAATAAAGAGATTTATGGGTTTTATCCGCAACCGGTATATAATTATTCAATGCTTTACGATATTGAAAAACAACCATACAGTCATTTGCGTGAGAAACTGGGTATTAATGCAGATGAAAAAATTCTACTTTATCAAGGTGGATTGCAGCAAGGCAGAGGATTAGATAAGCTGATTGAAGCAATGCCAATGATAGACGAAGGTGTGTTGTTATTTGTAGGTGGAGGGAAATTAACGGATGTATTAAAAGCACAAGCCGAACAATCGGAAGCACGGGATCGCATTTATTTCTTAGACAAAGTGCCTTTTGAAGTGTTACCAAGTATTACCCGAGAAGCCTATGTGGGTTTTCAAGTGCTTCAAAATATTTGTTTTAATCATTATTCAGCGAGTTCGAACAAACTGTTTGAATACATCATGGCCCACGTTCCTGTTATTGCATGTAATTTTCCTGAAATTAAACGTGTGGTAGAAGAGGAAGAAGTCGGTATTGTCACAGACACACATGAGAGTCGTAATATTGCTCAAGCTGTGAATCAACTGCTTCATGACGACAAACAATATCAACATTATCGCGCACAGACACGACACGCTAAACAAATTTATAATTGGCAAAATGAAAAGCAGCGCTTCTTGAACGTTTACGATACATTAGATGGTAAAGTTTCTTTTATAGGGAGAATAAATTCTAAAATGAAATAATGCACTCGATCTGACGACTGATATTTTATAGAATTCAATATGAATATGAATATTTTAGTATTGTAAGGGTATAACAATTGCAAACAATGATATTGGAGGTAATACTATCATGAAATTAAAATTAACAACTATACTCTTATCTACAGGCTTCATTTTAGCAGCATGTGGTCAAGATGATCATCATGATTCTGAAAAAGAGGCTAACCATACTAAAACTGAGCATACTCATGACCAACAACATAAAAATCAAAATACAGATGGCCAAACGATCGCTTTAAATCAGATTAAAACGCAACCAGAAAACGCAATCAAAACAGCCAAAAGTGCGTTTGACGGTGAGTTAAAACAAATCGAATATAAAAAAGAAAAAGGTGAATGGGTTTACGATGTAGAGTTGCATAAAGGTCAAGAAGAGGCTGAAATAAAAGTATCAGACAAAGACAATAAAGTCATTCATAAGCATATTGACAAAGAGAAAGATCAAGAACAGCATCCGACAATTCAATATTCAGATGCATTGCAATTTGATAAAGCTGTGAAAAAAGCGCAAGAACAGCAACAAGGCGAATTAAAACAGTGGACGTTGAAAAATAGTGATGGTCATTTTGTATACGAAATTGAATTGAATGGCAAGCAAGGTGAAAAAGAAATTGTATTAGATGCTAAAACAAGCAAAGTGCTAGAACAAGATCATGAATAAATTGAAATGAAATAGGGTGGGGCATTTGACTCTAGCCAAAAAAGAATCGACTCAGTCAAAATTAATGGACTGGGTCGATTCTTTTTACAAGTATCAAGTCAGTTTTCTATCAATGATAAAAGCACTAGCACATGAAGTGCTAGTGCTTTTAGGTTTGCATCGCTTAAATATGAGAACCATGCCCACCTTGCATAACCCAATATGTTCCGATGACTGTAATAAGTGTAATAATAATCGCGAAGATAACTTTTGCAAGTTGAACGCGACCATCTTTACCTTCAGTTAAATGCATGAACATTAAGAGTTGTAAGAAGGCTTGGATAAACGCAAAACCAAAAATGATTGTTACTTTAGCGTTAAAAGTCAATGATGTATATAAAGTCACGAATACAGCGAGTAACGTCAAGATGATTGAGGCAATAAAGCCTATCGTATGTTTTACAATTGTGTTCATCCGCTATACACCATCCCTATCATATAGACTGCAGTAAAGATGAAGATCCATACAACATCTAAGAAGTGCCAGTATAAACTCACAATAAACAATTTCGGTGCATTATATTTTGTTAAACCGCGTGTTACCACTTGGATTAATAAACAAATAATCCAGAAGATACCAACTGTTACGTGGGCACCGTGTGTTCCTAAAAGAATAAAGAAACTAGACCAATAAGAAGCTAATTGTGGTGTCGCACCTTCATGAACGTAATGTGAGAACTCGAAAATTTCGAAGCCCACAAAGCCCATCCCTAATAATACTGTAATAATCATCCATACTAACAATAAACTTTTATTTTCTTTACGCATGTAATAGATTGCAATCCCACATGTGTAAGAACTTGCTAAAAGTAAAAATGTCATAATTAAAACGAGGGGGAGCTCAAATAATTCTGTTGTCAGCATCCCACCGTATCCACCGCCATGTTGCAATGTTAATAACGTTGCGAAAAGTGTACCAAAAAGTGCGAATTCAGCTGTAAGGAAGATCCAGAAACCGAGCTTATTCAGATCGCCTTCATGTGTACGAGCATCAATAGTATCAACCACTTTATGACTCATGATTCATAGCCTCCCTTTCTTTTTGGCGAGCTTTTCTCAAGCGCGCTTCAGTCTCAGCTACTTCACTTGCAGGAATGTAGTAACCATGATCTTGTTGGAAGCTTCTCCAAATCATTAAAGCAAAAATACCAGCTAATGAAAGGATTGCAGGTAATAATGTTTCAAATACTAGGAAGAACCCACCGATAAAGAATAGGATACCCATCCAGAAACCAATGTGTGTATTGTTCGGCATGTGAATATCGCTGTAATTATGATTGTCAAGGTAATGTCTACCTTGCTTTTTCATTTCAACAAATGTATCAATGTCATCCCAATCTGGTGTGATAGCAAAGTTGTATTTAGGTGGAATTGCAGAAGCTGTTGACCACTCTAATCCGCGTCCTAAACCGTTCCAGTTATCACCAGTCGCTTCACGTGGTGCTTTAAGGTGACTGTATACGATGTTACCTACAAAGATTAAGAACGCAATTGACATCATTGCTGCACCGATTGAAGAAATCAAGTTTAACACGAACCAACCATCTTCTGGCATGTAAGTGTATAGACGACGTGGCATCCCATCAAGACCTAAAATGAACTGAGGTAAGAACGTCACGTTGAAACCAATCATGAAAATCCAGAAGAACCATTTGTTCGGTTTTTCGAATAGTTTGTATCCCATTGCTTTTGGATACCAGAAAATCATAGCTGCAAAACATGCAAATACGACACCAGCAACAATTGTATAGTGGAAGTGTGCCACTAGGAAATACGTGTTGTGGTATTGGAAGTCAGCTGATGCCATGGCAAGCATAACACCAGTCACCCCACCAATTGTAAAGTTAGGAATAAACGCTAACGCGAAAAGCATTGGCGATTCAAAAGTAATACGTCCTTTATGGAGTGTAAATAACCAGTTAAAGATTTTTACACCTGTTGGCACGGCGATCAACATTGTTGTGATTGAGAAGAATGAGTTAACTAAAGCGCCATTTCCCATTGTATAGAAATGGTGAACCCAAACTAAGAAACTCAAAAATGCGATACCCGCAGTGGCCCACACCATACTTTGGTGTCCAAATAAACGTTTACGTGCAAATGTTGGAATGATTTCTGAATAAATACCAAATGCCGGAAGGACAAGGATGTATACTTCAGGGTGCCCCCATACCCAGAAGAAGTTTGCCCATAGCATTGGCATACCACCGTTAGCTACTGTAAAGAATGCAGTGTCAAAGATTCTATCAGCAGTCATTAAAGCAAGTGCAATCGTTAATACTGGGAATGCCAAGATGATAATTAACATTGTAATAAATGTTGTAACTACAAACATTGGCATTTGCATAAATGTCATGCTTGGTGATTTTAGACGAATAATAGTAACAAAGAAGTTAATACCAGTCGCTAAAGTCCCAATACCTGAAATCTGGATGGCAATTAAATAATAATTTACACCTGGACCAGGACTAAACTCACCTGCAAGTGGTGCGTAGTTTGTCCAACCTGCCGCTGGTGATCCACCCACGATAAATGAAAGGTTAAATAAAAGCATACCCGCTACGAACAACCAGAAACTGATGTTATTGAGTAGTGGGAAAGCAACGTCACGCGCACCGATTTGTAATGGGATAATGATGTTCATTAAACCAATAACAAGCGGCATTGCCATGAAGATAATCATGATGACACCGTGCGTTGAGAAAATCTCATTGTAGTGATTTGATTCTAAGAATGGGTTGTCTGGTACTGTTAATTGAATACGTAATAGAATTGCATCAATACCACCACGTACGAACATTAGAACAGCACAGATCAAGTACATTAAACCAATTTTTTTGTGGTCGACTGACGTGAACCATTCCTTATATAAATATCCCCAGAGCTTAAAGTAAGTAATGGCTGCAATAACACCTATAACTAGAAAAGGTGCACTGATTTGAGCCAATGTAATCATCCAGTTTCCTTTTACGATAAGCTCATTCCATGGAAAGTCCATCATTAATGTCCACCTCCACTGTTATGATCTTTGTGTGCCTCAGCATCTTTGGCACCTTTGTGCATTGATTCCATTTCGTCCATAGTATGATCTTGTTCTTTTTTGAACTCATTGTTATAAGGCTCATTGTTTTTAAGAATCGCAGGTTTCATACCATGACGCTCATAGTTAACATTCGTAATTTGTGATTTACGCGCTGGTTTGTTCGGTTCACTTAAGACGCCTACTTTATCATCATAGAAGTTTGGATCTTTCGGTGCATAATTGAATCGATCATAAGCGTAGAAAATGTATTCCGGATCTGCTGCTGGATCTACAAATGCCATGTGTGTTCCACTGAATGTTAATGCTTTGTTTTGAGTGATTGGAAGCAATTGTTTGTCGAAAGTATCTTGGTCGAGTGGTTTTTGAGATTGTGCTTCTTTCACCCAAGCATCATATTCTTTCTGACTAACAGCTTCAACGGTAAATGTGTGACGAGAGAAGCCTTCTCCGTTGAAGTTAGAGTTACGACCACGATATGTACCTTCCTCATGTGCTTCATAAGTCCACTCCATAGTCATAGCAGTCATTGCATATTTTTGACCACCGAGTTGTGGAACCCAGAAACTTGTCATTGTGTCCATCGCTTGAAGTTTGAAAGTGATTGGACGGTTAGTTGGAATTTTAAGGTGATTAACCGTTTCAATTTTTTCATCTGGATAAGCGAAGAACCACTTGTACCCACCACTTACAGCATAGATAACGATAGGATCGTCCTCAGCTTTAGGTGGCTCCTCATATTGATATAAAGCTTTAACAGTAGGAATCATCAATGCAATTAAAATAATTACAGGGATAAGGAACCATACTGTTTCAAGAAGTGCGTTGTGATGCATCTTACCAGATTCGCGTGTATTATTATATCGGTATTTATAAGTGAATATTGCGAATAAGATAAGTACAACAGCAACAATGGCAACCATGAAGATGATTGAATAAATAATCAAAAATCTTTGGTCGCTGGCCATTGGCCCTTTTGCGTTTAAAACTTCTACATCAGAACAGCCCGCAAGCAAAAACAATGTTCCGAAAGCAAGAAGCAAAGACTTAAATTTTGACACTTTTTTGACCTCCTAATACTACAATTGTAGGGCTTATACTAATTTTAAAATAATATATGATATTTACAAGTGGCATTTTGAAAAAACAATTAATGGAAATTCATGAAACCGTTGAGACTCTAAGTGTGACAGGGGTTCAGCGCTTTATTAAAATTATGTGTACATTTTGTGAAATGTTCCAATAACTACTTATTTAATGAGGTAAACGGCAAACAGAAGGTCAATTCCCATATAATGACTGAATTTTCTAATGATTGCTAACAGGGGATTTTTATAAAAATATAGGGAATTTACTAATAAAAGTTTGTGAAAAAAAGTGTAAAATAAAAGTGTAGGGCAACGATGCACCTTATATGCGCGTGCACATATGAATTTTCTTTATCCATCAAAGGAGATGACGTATGTCAATGGATGTCATTCAGCGACTGTTAGATTGTAACTGTACAGTCGCCGACATTCTGGATACTTTTTTGATGATGATTTGCAGTGGGGATGGGATGAAACAGTCGTTTCATGCATATGAATGCGTTGCTTTAGGAGATGCGCAACGAAAGAGAACAAGGTGTTCACATGTATAGGGCACTGAAGCGCATACAATGACCTATTGCTAAAAGGAAAGTGCTGTCATAGGTATGCTTTTCGACGTGTATAGCCGTATCATTGTTTAGCTATCCGATTGTGATAGATTACGTGGTGCATCAACGACTTGAACAGTACGTGATGTTTTACCCGTCATGCCATCAGAATCAGTGACTTGATATTGTAATTGATATACGCCTTGTTTTGATGTATCGATATGACCGTTGACAGTGATTTTATCTGTTAAGTCACCGTCTTCTTTATCGAAAGCGAATACACCGTGTAAAGGGTTGTATGCATCGCCTAGTTTTACGACTTCATCATGCGTACCTTTAATAGAAGGGCTGTCATTTGTCGTTGCTTCGACACATAAGTTGGGTGATACAAGCGAAGCAGACACCCCTAATGCTGACAGGGATTGAAGTAATTTATTCATAGGAATCAGACCCTCCGTTTATTGTTATAGTTGTGATAATCATATGATTCATTTGTATTATACAATTTTGAAGCGCATATGCTATCCTACTATGGACCTAATTATAATTAAACATTTGTAATAGTTGTTAATTGTTTTTTAAGAGTTGACTGAATGAGTTTATCATTTTAAGTCATGATGATGCGGTTAAATAAAATTGTATATAAAAATAGGAGTGATTGTTAATGTTAACGCAAGAAGAAAAAGGTATTATTTTAGAAACGGTCCCCGTATTAAAAGAACAAGGCACTGACATAACGTCTAA
This sequence comes from Staphylococcus lutrae, assembly GCF_002101335.1. NCBI lineage: Bacteria > Bacillati > Bacillota > Bacilli > Caryophanales > Staphylococcaceae > Staphylococcus > Staphylococcus lutrae. The sequence continues at coordinate 2,020,530 of NZ_CP020773.1, forward strand.
TTTTTACAATAGAATGTTTCATCAACATCCTGAATTACGTCATATGTTTAACCAAACCAATCAGAAAAAAGGCTTTCAATCAACGGCATTAGCACAATCTGTTCTAGCAGCGGCGATGCATATTGACGATTTCACGCCTATTTTGCCGGTCGTGAAAGAAATTGCATATAAGCATTGTGCATTACAAGTGTTACCGGAACATTATTCGATTGTTGGTGAAAATTTATTGGCAGCCATACAAGAAGTGGTCGGCATCGATGCAGAACATCCTATTATTCAAACTTGGGCGAAAGCTTACAGTGTGATTGCGGATGCTTTTATCGCCGTTGAAAAAGATATTTACGATCATATGGCATGGGAAGGTTTCAAATCGTTTGAAATCACTAAAATTGAATCGATAACGCATGAGATTAAAGCGTTTACAGTCACTTCAAAAGAACAAGATTTGAGTCAATTTACACCTGGGCAATATATTACAGTGGATATAGAAAGTGAAAAATTGCCGTATAAAGCGAAACGTCATTATTCGATTACAGATGGTGGTAAAGATTTTCTGACATTTGCTGTGAAAAGAGACGTGAGCGAAACACATGAAGGGGAAGTATCAACCGTATTACACGATGAATTTAAAGTAGGTGATACGATTGACTTATCAGCGCCAGTAGGTGGCTTCAAAGTGCATCATGCTGACAAACCACAGTTGTTCATTGGTTCAGGCGTCGGCGTGACACCACTCATCGCCATGTATCGACAAGTTGCACCTCAGAATGTGACTGCACAATTTATAAATGTGGCTAAAACGGAAGATGATGTGGCATTTAAACACGAACTCGAACAGCTTACGGCTTCTGGCCATCATAATCATTTACACATCCATTTAAGAAATCGTGAAGGTTATTTAGAAGCGGAAGCGCTAAAACCATATATTACAGATGACACGCAAGTATATGTCTGTGGAGGTGCGGCATTTATACAATCTGTTATGGAATCTTTACAAAGTTTGGGAGTAGAAGCATCGCACATTCATTACGAAACATTTGTACCAAGATTGAGTGTGGCTGTTTAAAAGAGGGCATAAAAACGTTAGAAAAATAGAATCCGAGACCATCGTAATGTTTTACGATGTTGTCTCGGATTTTTACATTTAAAATGAGTGTGAAACTCAAGCAACGACTGAGTCATGTGCGCTGTGACAGGACGATGAGGGCATTGACTATTCAAGGCCGCGACGCATTTTCTCAGCAATCAATGTGTTATTTAATACCATCGTAATGGTCATAGGTCCAACGCCACCTGGGACTGGGGTGATCGCACCAGCAATTTCTTTGACATCTTCATAATCTACATCGCCTTTAAGCTTACCATTTTCGTCAGGTGTATTACCAACGTCAATCACAACAGCGCCAGGTTTAACGTCATCTTTAGTGACCATACCAGGACGACCGACTGCACTAACAATCACGTCTGCTCGTTTTAAATGGTCACTGATGTTTTGACTTCGAGAATGTAATACTGTGACCGTTGCATTTTGTTGGATGAGCAATTTTGCAACAGGCTGACCGACAATGTGGCTTCGGCCAATAACAACAGCGTGTTTCCCTTCAAGATCGATGTCGGCATGTTTTAACAATTCCATGACGCCTAATGGTGTACAAGGAATGAGTTGTGCATTATCTAAATATAAGCGCCCAATATTAATAGGGTGGAAACCGTCAACATCCTTGTCTGGATCAATCGCATCGAGCATTTTCTGTTCATCTACATGGGCAGGAAGTGGCACTTGAACTAAAATACCACTGACTGAATCATCATTGTTCAGACGGTCTAATTCCTTAAGGACATCTTCCTCTGAAGTGTTTTCATCGAGGTGAATGACTTCTGAAATCATACCGATTTTTTCGGCTGCCTTCTTTTTTGAACGAACGTAGCTTTGGCTCGCTCCATCATTACCAACTAAAATAACTGATAGTTTTGGTGTATAACCTTGTGCTGATAATTTCTCCACCTCATTTTGTAACCCTTGACGATAATCTTTTGCTATTTGTTTACCATCTAAAATCTTTGCGCTCATAAATATTAGCCTCCTCATAATAATTCGAACAATTAACGAATGATTGCATTTCAATTGTAACAAAAACAGCTATAAAAAACGAATTATAGATATTAAAAATGTGTTAAAGTTCGATTTTTACATTGAAAAAACAATTTAAGCTTGGTATGCTATATCTGTAATATACAACTAATTAGAATAGTATTTCAAATTTTTGAAAGGGTGTTCACAGTGAAAGTAGCAGTCATTATGGGGAGTTCTTCTGATTGGGAAATGATGAAAGAAGCGTGTGCCATGTTAGAAGAATTTAAAATTCCATACGATCAAAAAGTTGTTTCTGCGCATCGTACACCACATATGATGGTTGATTTTGCATCGAATGCACGAAAAAATGGTTATTCCGTTATTATTGCAGGCGCAGGTGGTGCGGCGCATTTGCCTGGCATGGTCGCATCTATGACGACATTGCCAGTGATTGGTGTACCGATTGAATCGAAAAGTTTGAAAGGGCTTGATTCTTTACTTTCAATTGTTCAAATGCCTGGAGGAATTCCAGTGGCGACCACGGCCATTGGTCAAGCGGGTGCAAAAAATGCAGGTATTTTAGCGGCTCGAATGATTGGAATGGCTGATCAGGCGGTGCAAAAACGTCTTGAAGCATACGAGCAATCACTCGTTGAGAAAGTAGAGGCGATGCAAGATGACCTTCAATAAATTAAAAATCGGTCAAACGATTGGCATCATAGGGGGCGGACAACTCGGAAAAATGATGGCACAATCCGCACAAAAAATGGGTTTTAGGGTCGTTGTGTTGGATCCGGATGAGACTTGTCCGAGTCGCTACATTGCACATGTGTTTATTCATGCCGCATACGATGATATGGCGGCGCTAGAGAAATTAGGTCAATTATCGGATGTCATCACATACGAATTTGAAAATATTGCGAGTGAACAACTGAAAGAACTCGCAAAAACCTATCATGTGCCACAAGGCTATCAGGCAGTACAACTGTTGCAAGACCGTTATACAGAAAAGCAAACGCTTGCACAAGCGGGTACAAAAGTCGTGCCGTTTGTAAAGGTGACAACTGAGGCAGATTTGGATCAGGCAATTCAAACATTAGGTTATCCATTGATGTTGAAAACACGTTTTGGAGGGTACGATGGCAAAGGCCAAATTCGTTTGACCTCTGAAGCCCAATTAGAAGAAGCACGGCAGCTGATTGCACAACAGGAATGCGTTGCAGAACAATTTGTCAATTTGAAGATGGAAGTCTCCTTAACAGTGACAGTGGGAAAAGAAGGGCAGAAAGTTTATTTCCCATTACAGGAAAATGAACACCGAGATCAAATATTGTTTAAAACAGTCGTCCCGGCACGTTCAGATTTAGCACAAGCCGCAGTGGCGGAAGTTGAAAAAATCACACAAGTGGTGCATTTTGTGGGCACGTTCACTGTTGAATTTTTCATCACTGAAGCGCATGAATTATTTGTTAACGAAATTGCACCACGCCCTCACAATTCAGGTCATTATTCGATTGAAGCTTGTGATTATTCGCAATTCGACACGCACATTTTAGCTGTAACAGGGCAGCGACTCCCTGAACGGATTGAGCTGTTTAAGCCGGCAATCATGATGAATTTATTAGGAAAAGATTTAGATTTATTAGAGACAGAATTATTTGAACACCCGGATTGGCATGTCCATCTGTACGGTAAAATCACGCGTAAACCTGAACGAAAGATGGGACACTTAACACTTTTGACTGATCATGTGAGCGAGACGGAACAAAAAATCGTTGCTAAATTTGAAGGGAGAGACAAATCGAAATGAGTCTTTTATACGAAGGCAAAGCGAAACGCGTATACGAAACAGAACAACAAGGCTTACTCAGAATTGAATATAAAGATGAAGTGACTGCTGGAAATGGAGCCAAGAAAGATGCCATGGTTGGCAAAGGTCGCTTGAACAACCAAATTACATCACGCATTTTTGAATATATTCAACAAGAAGGGATAGAAAGTCATTTTATATCCCAACTTTCAGAGACAGAACAATCTGTAAAAGCGGTAGAAATTATCCCATTAGAAGTTGTTGTACGCAATATTGCGGCGGGGTCTATTACGAAGCGTTTAGGGTTTGAAAAAGGGCTTGTTTTTGATTATCCATTTGTAGAATTTTTCTACAAAAATGATGCGCTCAATGATCCGTTGATGACAGAAGATCATATCAAATTGTTACACCTTGCTGATGATGACACCATTGCCGAGTTAAAAGCACGTGCCTTGCAAGTGAATCAAGCACTAATCAAGCTCATGGACGCCATGGGATTGGCATTAGTAGATTTTAAAATTGAGTTCGGTAGAGATCAGGAAGGACACATACTTTTAGCAGATGAGATTTCACCTGATACATGCCGCATTTGGGATAAAGCAACGCAAGAAAATTTTGACAAAGATGTATATAGAGAAGAGACCGGTTCTTTAATAGAGACATATCAAACTTTTTTAAATAAATTGGAGGCACTTTAATCATGAAAACTATCGAATTACACATCACATTACAACCGCAAGTTTTGGATACGCAAGGACAGGCACTCAACCGTGCTGTGCATGATTTAGGATACGAACAGGTGAATGACATTCGTGTCGGTAAAGTTTTGTATATGACCGTAGATGAAGCGACGGATGAAGCCGTTCACAATGTCATTACCACTTTGAGTGAAAAATTATTTGCGAATACCGTGATTGAAGAATACAGTTACAAAGTTTTGGATGAAAAGGAGAATGAATAATATGAAATTCGCTGTCCTTAGATTCCCGGGTTCAAACTGCGACCGTGATATGTATAATGCTGCATTAAAGTCAGGCGTTGATGCGGAATATGTCGATTATCGAGAGACATCATTATCAGGGTTTGATGGTGTATTGATTCCAGGAGGATTTTCCTTTGGTGACTATTTACGTTCGGGTGCAGTCGCAAGTGTTGCCCCTGTGATAAAAGAGGTCAAACGATTGGCTGAGGAAGGAAAACCAGTACTGGGTGTTTGTAATGGCTTTCAAATTCTGACAGAAATAGGATTATTACCAGGTGCATTATTACATAACGATTCGCACTTGTTCGTCAGCCGCAATGAACGTTTAAAAATCGTCAATAATCAAACGCCGTTTACAAAAAGCTACAACAAGGATGAAGAGGTTGTCTATCCTGTTGCCCATGGTGAAGGTCATTATTATTGTACGGATGAAATCTATGAAGCACTTGTGGCAAATAACCAAATCATTTTAAAGTATGTGGACAATCCAAACGGTTCATATGAAGATATTGCAGGTATTGTTAATGAAACAGGTAACGTTTGTGGGATGATGCCACATCCAGAGCGTGCATTAGAAGCGATTTTAGGTACAGACAGTGGTGTGAAATTATTTGAATCAATGGTCAATAGTTGGAGGGAACAAAATGCCTAAATTTTTAGAACCGACTGCAGAAGAGGTCAAAATTGAAAAGTTGTATCGTGATATGGGATTAAGTGATGCAGAATTCGAAAAAGTAAGTGAAATTTTAGGACGGACACCCAATTTTACCGAAACAGGTATCTTTTCGGTGATGTGGAGTGAGCATTGTTCTTACAAACACTCAAAACCATTTTTAAAACAGTTTCCAACAACAGGTGAACATGTTTTGATGGGACCTGGTGAAGGGGCAGGTGTCGTTGATATTGGCGATAATCAAGCAGTGGTCTTTAAAGTAGAATCGCACAATCATCCCTCTGCCATAGAACCATATCAAGGGGCGGCAACGGGTGTTGGCGGTATTATTCGTGATATCGTATCGATTGGCGCACGTCCAATTAATTTATTGAACAGCTTACGTTTTGGTGAACTGACAGAAAAAACCAATCGTCGTTTATTACGTGGGGTTGTCGCAGGCATTGGAGGTTACGGCAACTGTATCGGTATTCCTACAACAGCCGGAGAAATCGAATTCGATGCGCGTTATGACGGAAACCCTCTTGTGAATGCGATGTGTGTGGGTGTCATCGACCACGATATGATTCAGAAAGGCACAGCCAAAGGGGTTGGCAATTCAGTCATATATGTTGGTTTAAAAACGGGACGTGACGGCATTCACGGGGCGACGTTTGCCTCGGAAGAACTGACAGAAGAAAGTGAAAGCAAACGACCTTCCGTTCAAATTGGTGACCCATTTGTCGGTAAAAAATTAATGGAAGCGACACTTGAGGCGATTACTTATGAAGAACTCGTTGGTATTCAAGATATGGGGGCAGCGGGTTTGACGTCATCATCATCAGAAATGGCGGCGAAAGGTGGCAGCGGTATTCATCTCCAACTTGAAAAAGTACCTGTCCGTGAAGAAGGGATTTCACCTTATGAAATGATGCTATCTGAAACACAAGAGCGCATGTTACTTGTTGTTAAAAAAGGAACAGAACAAAAGTTTTTAGATTTGTTTGATTATCATGAATTAGATAGTGCAGTGATCGGCGAAGTGACAGACACAAACCGCTTTGTATTAACGTATGAAGGTGAAGTGTTTGCTGATATTCCAGTAGAACCTCTTGCTGATGAAGCACCAGTCTATATTCTTGAAGGTGAGCCATTACAACATGATGCGTCACCGAATCGTTATGATGATATTGATGTGAATGATGTGTTTGAACGCCTATTAACGCATCCGACCATCGCATCTAAGCATTATTTATATGATCAGTATGACCAACAAGTGGGGGCGAATACGATTGTTAAACCAGGACTTCAAGCTTCAGTCGTACGCGTTGAAGGAACGAATAAAGCGATTGCTTCAACGATTGATGGTGAAGCGCGGTATGTTTTTAACGATCCATACGAAGGCGGCAAAATGGTTGTAGCCGAAGCTTATCGAAATTTAATCGCAGTTGGTGCTAAACCACTTGCAATGACAGACTGTCTTAACTATGGTTCGCCGGAGAAAAAACATATTTATCAACAATTAGCAGACTCTACTCGAGGAATGGCAGAGGCATGTGAAGTATTAGCGACACCTGTCGTATCGGGGAATGTTTCTTTGTATAACGAAACACGTACATCTTCTATTTTCCCAACGCCAGTAGTTGGAATGGTCGGTTTGATTGAAGATATTCAGTTCTTACAAACATATCACCCTAGCGCTGGAGATACACTTTATGTCATTGGTGAAACGACAGACAGTTATGGCGGTAGTCAAATTGAAAAATTATTATATCAAGATGTGAATCATGAAATTGAACACCTAGATTTATCAAATGAAGTCAAAAAAGGTGAAGCTATCCGTTCAGCAATCCGCGAAGGTGTGATTTCACATACACAAACAGTCGGTAAAGGTGGATTACTCATTACGCTTGCAAGAATCAGTGCACACTACGGCTTAGGTATCGATGCACAAGTGGACCTGACAGACGGCCAGTTGTTTAGTGAGACACAAGGGCGCTATATTGTTGCGGTAAAAGAAGGACAAACATTAAATATTGAGCGTGCTACACCAATCGGAACTTTAACTGACACAGATGAATTTAAAGTCGTCGCACAAAAGAGTATTATCGAACGTCGTACATCCGAACTTAAACGTGAATGGGAAGGAGCTATTGAGTCATGTATGACATCCGTGGACTAAATGAAGAATGTGGGATATTCGGAATATGGAATCATCCACATGCCGCATATCTGACGTATATGGCATTACACAGTCTACAACATCGAGGCCAAGAAGGTGCGGGCATTGTTTGCTCGAATGGAAAGCAATTGTTTGGTGCACGTGGGATGGGCTTATTAACAGAAGCCATTTCAGAAGAGCAGCTCCATTCATTACAGTCATACCCTAATGCGATCGGGCATGTTCGTTATGCCACGACGGGCGCGAGTGAGATTTCTAATGTACAGCCCTTTCTGTTTAAACACTCCAAAGGGGATTTAGGTTTAGCACATAATGGTAATTTAACGAATGCACATCAGATTCGTTTGGCTATCGAAGCAATGGGAGGGATTTTTCAAACAACAAGTGATTCAGAAGTGTTAGCGCATCTTCTGATTAAAGGGAAATCCAGCCAAATTAAAACGAATCAAAAAGCAGCATTGAATCAAGTTAAAGGGGCATTCAGTTGTGTCATTTTAAATGAAAATCAACTGACAGTCACACGTGATCAATGTGGCGTTCGTCCGCTGATGCTTGGAAAAGTGGATGGTGCTTATTGTGTTGCGAGTGAGACCTGTGCATTTACAGCCATTGGTGCGGAGTACATCCGTGATATCGAACCAGGTGAGTTGATTACATTCTCGAATGACAATGACGTCGATTATGATATGTATTCACATGATATTGATCATCGAATGTGTGCGATGGAATACATTTATTTTGCGCGTCCGGATTCTGAATTCAACAAGCATTCGATTTATAATGTTAGAAAAGCATTAGGTCGAAAATTGGCTGAAGAAATGGGTGTAGATGCGGACATTGTCATCGGTGTTCCAGATTCTTCATTACAAGCGGCAAAAGGTTTTTCTGAACAGACAGGTATTCCGAATGAACAAGGGTTGCTTAAAAACAGGTACATCGGGCGGACTTTCATTACGCCAGATCAAAGTGTGAGAGAACGTCAAGTGCGAATGAAACATGCACCGATACGTGACGTCATTGAAGGGAAACGTGTCGTTGTCATTGATGATTCCATTGTCCGTGGCACGACGAGTAAATACATTGTCAAAGCGTTGAAAATGGCAGGTGCAAAAGAAGTGCATATGGGTATTTCCTCACCTCCACTAAAAGATCCATGTTATTACGGAATTGATGTTTCTACACATGCGGAATTAATGGCTGCACAACATAGTGTGGATGAAATTCGACAAATGATTGGTGCGGATTCACTGACGTATTTATCTGTTGAAGGCATGCATGAAGTTTTTAGAGCACATGGTTCTAAAGGGGAATGTAATGCGTGTTTCACTGGACAATACCCAATTGAAATTGTAGATCATGAATTACCAGAACAAAAGGAAATGAAAAGAAGAGGAGTGTAACCCATGGCGGAATCATATAAAAAAGCAGGCGTAGACATTGAAGCGGGTTATGAAGCAGTAAAGCGGATGTCAAGCCATGTTGAACGGACAATGCGTAAAGAGGTCATCGGTGGTTTAGGCGGCTTTGGAGCGACATTTGATTTATCGCAACTTGATATGAAAGCCCCTGTTCTTGTATCGGGGACTGACGGGGTGGGCACGAAATTGAAACTTGCGATCGATTACGATAAGCATGACACCATTGGTATTGACGCTGTTGCAATGTGTGTTAATGACATTTTAACGACAGGTGCTGAGCCACTTTATTTCTTGGATTACATCGCAACAAATAAAGTTGTACCAGAAGTCATTGAGCAAATTGTTAAAGGGATTAGTGATGGGTGTGTCGAAACGAATACAGCGCTGATTGGCGGTGAAACGGCAGAAATGGGCGAAATGTATCATGAAGGGGAATATGATGTCGCTGGTTTTGCTGTAGGTGCCGTTGAAAAAGAGGACTATATCGATGGTTCAAAAGTTGAAACAGGTGATGTAATCATTGGTCTCGCATCGAACGGGATTCACTCGAATGGTTATAGTCTTGTCCGCCGTATTGTTGCCGAGTCAGGTATCCAAGTTGAAAATACATTTGAAGGGGAACAATCATATTTAGATGTTTTGTTAACACCGACTGCATTATATGTGTCTCCTGTTCTCGCATTGAAGAAAGACGTTCAAATTAAAGCGATGACACATATTACAGGGGGCGGCTTTTATGAAAATATTCCGAGAGCTTTACCAAAAGGGAAAACGGCAGTTGTAAACACTGAGTCCTTCCCGACACCTGCAATTTTTGATTGGTTACAACAACAAGGTCAAATAGAAACAGATGAAATGTATCATATTTTTAACATGGGGATTGGCTTTACACTTGTGATTTCACCTGAAGACGAAGAAAAAGCACACAAAATCTTGAAAAATGCGAATGTTGATGCTTATACAATTGGTTATATCACCGAAGAAGCACAACCCATTCGCTTAACGGAGGCATTATAGTGGTAAAAATCGCGATTTTTGCATCTGGTTCTGGGACGAACTTTGATAATATTATGGCGCATGTGGCATCTGGTGAACTTGCACATATTGAAGTGACCGCATTATATACGGATCAACCTAAAGCAGCGTGTATTGCATTGGCAGAAGCCCGTCAAATTCCGGTACATGCCTATGAACCGCATCGTTTTGAGTCTAAAGTTGCTTACGAAACAGCAGTATTGAATCAATTGCGCGCAGAAAATGTGGAATGGATTGTCTTAGCGGGGTATATGCGTTTAATCGGAGAGACGTTATTAGCTGCATATGAAGGGCAAATTTTAAACATTCATCCGTCATTATTACCCAAATATAAAGGGAAGAATGCAGTTGGACAGGCGTTGAACAGTGGGGATAAAGTCACAGGAACGACGGTACACTATGTGGATGCTGGGATGGACACAGGTCAAATGATTGAACAGCGCACATGTCCGATTTATGAAGACGATACACAAGAAAAATTAGAAGCGCGTATTAAGTCATTGGAATATGCGTTGTATCCAGCAGTGATTAAGAAGATTATTCGATAAGGAGTTATCACCAATCATGAAAAAAGCAATTTTAAGTGTTTCAGATAAAACAGGTATTGTTGATTTTGCCAAAGCACTGGTGGCAGCAGGGTATGAACTTTATTCGACAGGCGGCACATTTCGTGCAATCGATGAAGCGGGAATTACTGTGAATTCTGTTTCAGAACTTACACGGTTTGAAGAAATTATGGACGGTCGTGTTAAAACTTTACATCCAGCAGTACATGGAGGAATTTTAGCAGATCGTGACAAACCAGAACACCTTGAACAGTTGAATCAGCAAAATATTGATTTAATCGATATGGTTGTCGTGAATTTATATCCATTTCAAGAGACGGTTAAAAACCCAGAGGTCACAGAAATGGATGCCATTGAAAATATTGATATCGGTGGTCCGACAATGTTACGTGCCGCAGCTAAAAATTTCAAGCATGTGACAACAGTTGTTGATCCAAGCGACTATGAAGAAATCATTACACGAATTCAACAAAATGAACTGGATGAAGCATTCAGAAAAGCATTAATGCTTAAAGTGTTTCAACATACTTTTGAATATGACCAAGCCATCGCTCAATTTTTCGGTCAACAACAAGAGCAGTTACGCTATGGGGAAAATCCACAACAATCCGCATCATTTATTCGTACGTCCACAGCGAGAAATACGATTGCAGGTGCCTATCAACATCATGGTAAACAATTGAGCTATAACAATATTAAAGATGCTGATGCGGCGTTAAACCTCGTGAAACAATTTGATCAACCTGCCGCTGTTGCTGTTAAACACATGAACCCATGTGGCGTGGGGACTGGTGCAAACATACATGAAGCATACAAACATGCATATGAAGCGGATAGCCAATCGATTTTTGGTGGCATTGTTGCATTAAATAGACCGGTGACAGCCGCACTTGCTGAAGATTTACATGCGATATTTTTAGAAGTTGTGATTGCACCACAATTTGAACCGGAAGCATTAGATATTTTAAAACAAAAGAAAAACATTCGTTTACTTGAAATTGAGATGACGCTTGAAGCAGATAAAACAGAATTTGTCTCAGTATCAGGCGGCTATCTCGTACAAGATAAGGACTTATTTGAAGTTGAACCGGATGAGATGACGGTTGTGACTGAGGTTGCACCAACTGATGCGCAATGGCGTGCGTTATTATTGGCTTGGAAAGTTGTCAAATCAGTTAAAAGTAACGCGATTGTGCTTGCTAACGAGCAGCAAACGGTGGGGATTGGCGCTGGACAAATGAATCGTGTCGGTGCAGCGAAGATTGCGATTGAACGCGCAATTGAAATGAATGACCATGTCGTTCTCGCTTCGGATGGCTTCTTCCCAATGAGTGATACCGTTGAAACAGCGGCTAAAGCAGGAGTCAAAGCGATTATTCAACCGGGCGGCTCTATTAAAGATCAAGATTCAATAGAGATGGCCAACCATTATGGCATCGCTATGGTCACTACAGGCATGCGTCATTTTAAACATTAGAGGAGGTTAATCAATGATGAACGTACTAGTCATCGGTAGTGGGGGGCGCGAACATGCGATTGCTCACAAACTAAATCAGTCAGAGTTAGTGACACGAGTTTATGCGATTCCAGGTAATCCCGCGATGTCTCATGTTGCAGAAGTTCATAGTGAAATTGCTGAAAATGATCACCTCGCAATTGTTGATTTCGCATTATCACATGACATTAAATGGGTGATTATTGGTCCAGAACAGCCGCTTACAGAAGGATTAGCAGATGCATTAAGAAGTTCAAATATTAAAGTCTTTGGACCTAATAAAGAAGCCGCACAAATTGAAGGCTCTAAATCATTTGCTAAGCGTTTGATGGCGCAATATCATATTCCAACTGCTGAATATCGTGAAATAGATGATAAAAATGAAGCATTGGCATATATTGAAACGTGTGAATTGCCAATTGTTCTTAAAAAAGATGGCCTCGCAGCAGGTAAAGGGGTTATTATTGCTGAAACACGCGAACAAGCACGTGAAGCTGTGGAAACACTTTATCCAGAACAACAGAGTAAAGTGGTCTTTGAGCAATTTTTAGTTGGAGAAGAGTTTTCACTTATGACGTTTGTGAATGGTGAGTATGCCGTTCCGTTCGATACCATTGCACAAGATCATAAACGTGCATATGATGGCGATAAAGGCCCGAATACAGGGGGAATGGGGGCGTACTGCCCTGTACCGCATATGAGTGCGCGTGTCCTTGCTGAAGCAAATGAAAAAATTGCGCAACCGATTGCCCAAGCAATGAAAGCAGAAGGATATGATTACTTCGGATTATTGTATATCGGTGCGATTTTAACAGATGAGGGTCCAAAAGTGATTGAATTCAATGCAAGATTTGGGGATCCCGAAGCACAAGTTTTACTCACACGTTTAGAAAGTGATCTGATGGCACATATCATTGAATTGGAAGAGAAAGCGCCAATTCATATGAAGTGGAAAGACAATGCCGTAGTTGGCGTGATGCTCGCCTCCAAAGGTTATCCGGCTGAGTATGAGAAGGGCGCAAAAGTGACAGGGTTTGAAAATGACCCAGGTTCTTATTTTGTCAGTGGTCTAAAACATAATGGTCGTCATTTCATCAATGCGGGGGGCCGTGTGATCTTGGCTATCGGTGAAGGTGAGACGATTGAAGCGGCACAAAAAGCTGCTTATGCACGTGTAGACAAAATTGAAAGTGATGCCTTGTTTTATCGAAAAGATATTGCCCACAAAGCATTGCGAGATGGATTGTAAATCATACGTATCATATCGTGGCTCAGGACACATTTTATAAATGTCCTGAGCCTCGTTTTACGTTGCTGAAGTATGTGCCGTACAGTGGATAAGAAGGTAGTCAAATGAGGTTCTATGATGATGTAGATGAAAATGAAAATCGGGACTGAATGATGTTCCAGTCCCGAAATATGTCGCGCATCCGCTCGTTACCATCGACCGACCAAACCGACACACAAAATAATGGCAATTGTCATGCGTTAACATTAACGTGCGTCTGTGATGCCGGTAATTGGTAAAGTATTTGCGAGGAAGAAGGATGCAAAAATGATAATCACGATTACCCCAACAAAAATAAGGTCTTTATAGCTGAAAGGCACGTGATAATAATAAGTACGTGGCCCATCTTTAAATCCTTTTTTCTCCATTGCGACAGAGAGGCGATGTGCTTTTCTAATGTTTTGACTTAACAATGGAATGAGTAAATGCTTTAAATGTTTGAAGCCGACATAGTTGCGGTTATCAATCATTTGATAACGCATTTTTAAAGCATTTCGCAATTGGAATAAAGAGGCTAGCATGAGCGGAATCATTCGAAAAGCAGCCATAAAAGCATACGCGATTTTAGGTTTGACTTTTAAGTGTTGCATAAAGCTATAAAAGATCATAATGACTTGTGAAGTAAATGCAATCGCCAGTCCTAAATAACTAATTGTCATTGTTCGAAAAGACAAGTGAAGCCCTCGAACGAGACTTTCCGTACTTATTTTGACAAAACCAAATGTAAGTAATAGATGTTGTCCTTTACCGTAAAAAATCATAAATAACGATGAAGTCAGCGCAAAAAATGTCGCGATAAATGTAAAGGTCAGTACGACTCTCCATTTCGTTCCCGCAACGAGTAACATGAAAATCAACATTAAAGTTGCTAAGTAAATCATAAAATCAAAATGGTGAATAAAAATAATGAAGAAAAAGAGTGCGACACCCACCAATAATTTAGTAACGATATTCACTTGATCCATGAAGGTATAGCGTGTTTTCCAAGATTCAATCATGTGCGCTCACCTCATATTCATATAATTTGCCATCCAAAACTTCTAATCGACGTGATGGATATTTTTCGATAATGTGAGGATCATGTGTGACCATGAATACCGTTTGCCCTTGTGCGATTCGATTTTGGAATAACTCGAGAAGTTTAAAAGTGTTTTGACTGTCAAGTCCAAAGGTAGGTTCATCCAGTAAAATAATGTCGGCATTTGTACTGAGCGCAGTAGCAACACTTAAACGGCGCTTTTGCCCCATAGACAACTCAAATGGATGTTGTTGAGCCACATGTTTTAAGTCTAACAACGATAACATGTCGCTGGTTTTTGATTTGGCTTGTTCTGCTCCCATATGATGGTAATTAATGCATATTTCATCAAAGACGGTATTCTGGATGAATTGAAGTTCTGGATTTTGATACACTAAATACATATGTTTTGCCGCGCTTTTGATTTTTGTTAATTTTTGCCCATTATAATGCATATCGCCTTTGTAGCGAATTAATTGCATCATAGACTCTAATAGGGATGTTTTACCTGTGCCATTTTTACCTGTAAGTGTAATCCATTCACCTGGCAAAATTTCAAGTTGGTCGACTTGATATAATGTGCGTCGTCCACGTTGAACAGCGCCTTGTTGATATGAAAATTGAAAGGTGTGGGGCTTATCAATGGGCTTTGGTGCATCATGGCGAGGATGAGGCGCGCGTGCCCAAGCATGAGGATGCCATACTCCATATTCACTCAATAAATCTTCAAATTCAGACATAATGTAGTCAGGTGTCCCTTGTTGAATGATTTGTCCACGATGATTCATAAGAATGACACGATCAACATGTTGCCAAATATGTTCAACTTTATGTTCGACGATTAACACAGTTTGATCTGCCCACAGGGATTTGAGAAGATTCCAAAGATTTTCTGTAGCTTCAATGTCTAACATCGCAGTGGGTTCATCAAGAAAAAGCGTGTCTGCCCCTTGAAGTAACGTGCCGGCAATGGCAAGTTTTTGTTTCATTCCTCCACTTAATTGATGAATCTGTTGTTTAGGGTTAATGTCCAACCCGACTTGTGTTAATGCGTGTTGAATGCGGCGATCCATATCTTGTCGTGGCACTTGCTGATTTTCTAAAATAAATGCTAATTCTTCATTCACTTGTGGCAGGCAAAATTGTGAATCTGGGTCTTGAAAAATAACACCCGCATTTTTCGCTGGCATTAATGTATCGTATTTTAATGGTAAATCAATTAAGTCTGGAACAATGCCACTGAGAACATTGAGTAAAGTACTCTTACCAGAGCCAGAGGGCCCTAGTAAAAGTACTTTTTCTTTGTCTTTGATTTCGAGGTCAATCCCATCGAATGTTTTATGATGTGCACTTGGATATTTTAAACGTAAATTTTTAACTTTTAGCACGTGTCGTCACCTTACAATGTGTCATAGTCATCTTTCGAAGCTGGACGAAAGAGGCGTGTCACACCGGTTTGATCTAATGCTTTAACGAGTAAATAAGGGAAGATACCCGCTAAAACAGCGCCACTAATCAAACGGAATGAAATTAATAGAATTAAGTTCCATGTTGCGACTTCATTTAAATACCCGTAATACCAATCAATCGGTAAACTGATGACTGCTGCAGCGATACCAGCAAGAATCGCCACCATAAATGCACGCGATTGATAACGGAAAATCGCAAAGACAATTTCACATGCAAGACCTTGTAGTAAAGCATAAATAATTGTAGGAATATCAAAACGACCCATAAGAATGGTTTCGCCAGCACCTGCAGCAAATTCTGCTAATAATGCAATCCCCATTTTTGGGATGATGAGGTAAGCCACAACGGCTGCGCTAAACCACATCCCATACAAGAGTTGGTCGATATGCAGACCTAATGGCTGTACAGTATTATTGACAATCCACCAAAGATTGTAAATGACTGCAAAAATGACAGAAATTAATACAGTCACGAGTACATCTGATAATGTTAAACCTTTTTTCATCTGTTAATGCCTCCCAAAATAAAAAAATACGCATATCTCCTAAACAGAGACAGGCGTGACTGTGCTAACTTATGTATAAATCACCATAATTTGAATGTTAATGGACAATATTTGGTGTGTATTCATATCATAACAAAACACTTTCCTACGCTAGTATCATCTAGTTCAGGTTCGAAGGGTTTGAGGGGACGCCTCATCTCAGTTTTCACACCCCTAGTGTGCGTATTTAGTTGATATTGCAAATGTACACCTAGTCATGTGAAAAGTCAAGGTCTTAAAACGCTGTTCTAAAGCGATTTGAGTTCGATTATCGTATAAAAAATAGACACTGTTGACGGATAGCATTTAAAAATGATGAGACAATGAGAGAATGACAACATCGCGTACAATCTCCATTGCTTGATGCTCATGACGCTTTCCAAACTTTTGCCACACCATTGATGCACGTTGATTTATATTTAAAATAAAAAGCACAAAGGGGCTTTGATGTGAACGGCGCCATTAATATAGAGCGCGAGACAGCTTTTTTGCTCCAATTGAGCAAGTTATCTCGCGCGAGTAGGCGATTGATTAACATTTATCAATCGTGTTTGTGTGTCTCCCTCATACAGTCTATTCTACGTTTAAATGTCATTGAAGCACATTTAAACATGTCATTGACGGGTATTATTCAAATGTATCTTGAATATCGTCTTTTGTTTTTTCAATGCCGTCTTTGGTTTCTTTCGCTTGATCTTTCAATGATTCCTCTTTATCTTTTGCTTTTTCGGCTGCATTTTTAATGTCTTTTTCAGTCATCTATAACGCCTCCTTTTCATATTGAGCTATACGACTTTATAACCTAAATGGGTTTTTTCTAAACATAATCAACGGTAGCATTTTTTATTTATGAATCGAATAGGGCAACATCCGTTCATCAAGGGCAAATTGTTCAAAGCAAATGATTTTTGATCTATCATCTGAACCTTTAATATAATCATTGAACACAATGTCATTTGAATTGTTGTAAAACACATTGGAGTGGCAAGGATATGATGACACAAGCTTTATTTGATGACTTAACTGGGGCTTAAAACATGTTAAACTCATGACTATCCCATTCTAAAGTCTGATATTTTTGAAATATACAGACAGGCGACACAACTTCGTATATAATAACTTTGAGGTGAGAGGATGTCTTTATTTAATAAATACACCGAAGTGATTTACAGTTACATTATCGGTGTACTTTCAATATTGCTGAGCGTTATTATTTTTATTAATATTCCACTCATTCAACAGTTTAAAGCTGGTAAGCAACCTAGAACCAATATCGATAATTTGTGGGATTTTATTATGGCTTTTTTCAATGAAATCATTCGAGTCATGAGCAAATATATTGGAGACATACCTTTAGCTAGCGGTATGATCATTTTGCTTTTTGGCCTTTTGATGATTTTGATAGGGAGAACGTTAACGAATACAACACGCTTTGATTACGATATTTCTATTTTATTTTTATTAATCGGTATTATTTTCTTCGTATTAACATTAATTTTTATGTCTCAAGTGTACGGTTGGACTGCTTTTGTCTTTACGATCCCTTTTCTTGTACATATTGGTTATATTACGTATAAAGATGAATTGAATCCACTACATCGTAAAGAGCACTACTTATGGATTATTTTTAGTTATGGGATTTGTTACATCATGACACAACTGGCGCTGTATACCCGTATTGAAGCCAATGATGTTGCACCCATTGATGTTTTAAGCATCAATACGTTTTTTGTTGTGTTATGGTTGATTGGACAAATGGCAATTTGGAATTTCCTCTTTTTGAGACGTGCACTTCCTGTGTCTGAGGAAGAAATAACTGGAGAAACGAATGAATATTCCAGAAGTAAAAAATATCAATTTACAAACACGTCTAAAACACATTTTAAAGATATTCAACATCGCACAGCGGAATTCACTCATGATATTTCACATCGTACGCGCAGAAGCATTGATATGGAGAAGATGCGTGCTAAACGTGAAGCATTGGGTAAAAAATGGTTCGCTTGGGCACGATTAGAAGATGATGATATCCCTTCATTTCTTAAGGTGAGACCGAAATGGATTAATCGTCATTATGTCATGATTGCATGCGGTGTCATGTTACTGTTTTTTATTTTATTAGAATTCAATAATCGTAATGCGTTGTTTATGTCAGGGGATTGGCAATTGTCACAAACCCAATATGTTTATGAATGGGTCAGCTTGTTATTACTCTTAATTATTGCGATTATTTTTATTGTGACGAGCGTGGTCAGAATGTTGCGAGGTAAATTTTATTATTTACAATTGTTTATGATCAGCATATTATTCTTTAAATTACTTACGGAATATATTGTTATTCTATTTCATGGTTTGCTACTCTCAATATTTATTACGCCGATACTTGTACTGATGTTGGTGCCTGCCATTGTTGCATTCGTATTGCAACTGAGACAACCTGTCGAACCACGTTGAAAATAGGAATTGGCACGTGACATGTATGAATAAAGGTAGAAATTTCGAATGGATTATGAAGTTTCTACCTTTTTATTTTACATGGATTTATCGGTCAAATTTTGCATTAGAAAACTTACGTGTTAAAATCAAAAGCATGCGTTACGAAGGGAAAGGTTGATCTCACATGAAAACGGCTATATTAAATAAAGGTAAAGAAGAGAAATATTTTAATCAATACCCACTGATTGAGGAAGCAGACTTATTTCAACAAGATGATTTAGAAGAAGGGGATCTTTTTAAATTGCTGACATCGACACATCGTTATGTAGCAACTTGTTATGTCGGGCGTCAACATAAAGGACTGGGTTGGGTTTTAACTTATAGAGAAGACGAAGAAATAAATCGCACATACTTTGAAACGCGCTTTGCAGAAGCCCGTGAAGTACGTGAATACTTCTATCACATTGATGGCACGAACGCTTTTCGCATATTTAATGGTGAGGGAGATGGGATAGGCGGGTTAACGATTGATAATTATCATGGCCATCTGTTAATCCAATGGTATTCTGAAGGGATTTATCATTATCGACCATATATCATCGATGCGATTAAAAAGGTTTTTCACTATGATTCTGTTTATGAGAAAACACGGTTCAAGCATCAATCGATTGAAGGGGGCTTCGTTGCAGGTCAAGCACCAGAATTTCCAATTGTCATTGAAGAAAACCATACTTTTTACAACGTACACCTTGATGACGGGCCAATGACGGGGATTTTCTTAGACCAAAAGGATGTTCGAAAAAAATTAAGAGATTATTATTCAGAAGGGCGTAAAGTTCTGAATTTATTTAGCTATACAGGCGCATTTTCTGTGATTGCAGCAACTGGAGGCGCTCAGACAACGAGTGTGGATTTAGCGAATCGTTCTCGTCAATACACCGAAGAAAACTTTGGACTCAACGGCATCGCACCGCAATCACATGCCATTTTTGTGATGGATACATTTGATTTTTATAAATATGCACAGCGTCATCAGTTGCGTTACGATACCATTGTTATTGATCCACCAAGTTTTGCGCGTAATAAAAAGAAAGTATTTTCTGTGACTAAAGATTACCACCATTTAATTGAAGGGGCTTTAAAGATACTCACACGTGGAGGGACATTAGTGCTCAGTACGAATCATAGTACATACACGTTGAAGGCTTTTAAAAACATGGTGAAGCATACAATTGAACAACAAGGGTATACGTATCAAATGAAAGAGGTCATGGGTTTACCAAAAGATTTTAAAACACATGCCGCTTACAAACCTTCTAAATACTTAAAAGTGGTTTTTGTGACAATTGAACCATAAGTTGATAATGCGTGCAAAAAAATTCGGAAAGAGGAGGAAGTTGAAAATGGGTATATCGAAAAAAATTTCAGACGTATTAGGCCATAAAGTTTTAAATATCGAAAAGGTTGATAAAAAGGGTGGCCTTCCAACGACAGATACAGAATTACATGAAAGACGTCAACGGGCAGAACGTATTGTTAAAAAGAAAGCATTATTGTCTTCCACTGCAACAGTTGTCCCAATTCCTGGATTTGACTTTGGTGTGGATATGAAATTGATGCGTGATGTGATTGAAGATATTAACAAAATTTATGGACTTGATCATAAACAAGTCAACCAAATGAGTGACGATTTAAAAAATAGAATTCTCATATCCGCTGGTATACAAGGAAGCCAATTAATAGGAAAGAAAGTTTCAAGTGGCTTGTTAAAAGTATTTGTACGTGATGTGGCCAAGCGTACAGCAGCTAAACAGACACGGTGGTTTCCAATTGTCGGTCAAGCTGTGTCAGCATCGATTAGTTATTATTTTATGATTAAAGTAGGGAAAGACCATATTCAAAAATGTGAAAATGTCATTAAATCCTTATAGGTATTTGTGTGCTTTTTCACAAAATTAAGCGTAAAGACGTTTAAAAACGTATCGTTGAGCATTTACGAATTGAATTTAAATATAGAATTTGGTAATGTTATGCTGTATAGCGAATTAAATTATAATTTAAGCTAGTCAATCTAGAATTAGAAGGAGTAAGATAAAAGATGGAACAACAATCATATGTAATTATTGACGAAACAGGTATTCACGCACGTCCAGCAACAATGCTTGTTCAAACTGCATCAAAGTTTGATTCAGATATTCAACTTGAATATAATGCGAAAAAAGTTAATTTAAAATCAATCATGGGTGTAATGAGCTTAGGTGTGGGTAAAGATGCAGAAATCACGATTTATGCTGATGGTAGTGACGAAAAAGAAGCGATTAACGCAATTACAGAAGTCTTATCTAAAGAAGGATTAACAAAATAATGTCAAATATTATTAAGGGAATTGCAGCTTCAGATGGTGTTGCTATTGCCAAAGCATATCTGCTCGTGGAACCGGACTTAAGTTTTACGGATACGCAGACGACACAACCTGAAGCGGAAATTCAAAAATTCAATGAAGCCATTAAAAGCTCTAAAATCGAATTAACTAAAATTCGTAACCATGCAGAAGAACAACTCGGCCCAGATAAAGCGGCGATTTTTGATGCACATTTATTGGTTTTAGATGACCCTGAATTAATTCAACCGATTGAAGATAAAATTAAAAATGAAAATGCGAGTGCACCTCATGCGCTTACAGAAGTGACACAAAATTTCATTACGATTTTCGAATCAATGGACAATGAATATATGAAGGAACGTGCGGCGGATATTCGCGATGTTTCAAAGCGTGTATTAGCGCATATTTTAGGTGTTGAACTACCGAATCCGAGCATTATAGATGAGAGTGTCGTCATCGTGGGGCATGACTTGACACCGTCAGATACAGCACAACTTAATAAACAATATGTGCAAGGTTTTGTAACGAATATTGGAGGACGGACTTCACACTCGGCTATTATGAGTCGTTCATTAGAGATTCCTGCTGTAGTCGGGACAAAATCGATTACAGAAATCGTGCAACAAGGCGATATGATTATCATTGATGGTTTAACTGGGGATGTTATTGTTAACCCTGCAGATGATGAAATTAAGGCGTATCAACATAAACGTGAGATGTACTTTGCAGATCGTGAAGCGTTGAAACAATTGCGCGATGAAGTTTCAAAAACAAAAGATGGGCATGAAGTTGAACTCGCTGCTAACATTGGGACACCAAACGATTTAGAAGGTGTAAAAAACAATGGTGCAGAAGGGATTGGCTTGTATCGTACTGAGTTTCTTTATATGGGACGCGACAATATGCCATCTGAGGATGAGCAATTTGAAGCGTATAAAAAAGTACTAGAATCAATGGAAGGGAAACGCGTTGTCGTACGTACGCTAGACATCGGTGGGGATAAAGAATTACCATACCTCAACCTTCCAGAAGAAATGAACCCATTCCTTGGCTATCGTGCGATACGACTTTGTTTAGATCAGCAAGATATTTTCCGTCCGCAATTGCGTGCATTGTTAAGAGCTTCTGTATACGGTAAATTGAATATTATGTTTCCAATGGTTGCAACGATTCAAGAATTCCGTGATGCAAAAGCGTTACTGCTTGAAGAAAAAGAAAACTTGAAGCAAGAGGGTGTTGAAGTCAGCGATGATATTGAATTAGGAATCATGGTTGAAATTCCTTCGACTGCGGCTTTAGCGGATGTGTTTGCAAAAGAAGTTGATTTCTTCAGTATCGGTACTAACGATTTAATTCAATATACGATGGCGGCTGACCGTATGTCAGAACGTGTGTCATATCTTTATCAGCCATACAATCCATCAATTTTGCGTTTAATCAAGCAAGTCATTGACGCCTCACATCAAGAAGGAAAATGGACAGGCATGTGTGGTGAAATGGCGGGAGATGAAACAGCCATTCCACTATTAGTTGGCTTAGGACTAGATGAGTTTTCTATGAGTGCCACTTCTATTTTGAAAGCACGTCGTCAACTGAAAAATCTAAGTCGTACTGAAATGGTACAACTGGCTGATCGTGCATTGAATTGTGCGACAGTTGATGAAGTTGTAGCACTCGTAAAAGCTTATACAAGCGAAGCATAACGACAACGAACAACTAAAAATGTAATCGCATAAAACAGACAGGTGAAAAATCGTAATGATTTCTTCACCTGTCTGTTTTAATAGGGCACAAAATGAAAAACGGACCAAGCCATTCCGCTCGTCCGTTTTTGATAGTAATAAAAAACTGACCGCACCCGCCAAAGTGACTTCAAAAAAATGAACAGGTGCGCATCATCAATTTAAGAAGTCGTGTCAGTTAATCAATGCCAACTTTTTGATTTAATTCATCCAAATCAACTTGGTACATCGGTACATTGTCAATTAAAATAAATGGCGTTGAAAACGCGTCGCGGGCAATCATTTCGTTTCTAAAAGTGGGATTTGCAATATTTCTCTCCTCGAAAGTGACACGGTGTGCTGCAAGATGTTGTTTAACAAATGCACAAGGTGGGCAATCATTTTGTGTATAAAGAATAACTTCTGGCATGGTTCAGCCTACTTTCTTTAGTCATGATTGTTACATCGTAATGGAAAGATTTATAAAAAGCAAATCAAGTGCCTAAATAAAAATGACAAATTTTAGTCTTGTCAATAAATTGTCATTGCATAAATGAACAAATTTATATTAAACCATCTGATTGATTGTATATAATTAATGGACATTTTGAATATGTTTAAAGGAGGAAATGACATGGATGCAGTGGATATTAGCCGCTTTTTGACTGGCATGACACTCGCAGTCCACATTATTTTTGCAACAATTGGTGTGGGTATGCCCCTTTTCTTTGCAATTGCAGAATTTATCGGCATTAAAAAGAAAAGTGCTCAATATATAGCATTGGCCCAACGCTGGGCTAAAGGATATACGATTACTGTAGCCGTCGGTGTAGTGACAGGAACGGTAATCGGACTACAATTATCATTATTATGGCCAACTTTTATGCGAATTGGTGGACACGTGATTGCATTACCATTATTTATGGAAACTTTTGCGTTTTTCTTTGAGGCTATTTTCTTAAGTATTTATTTATATACTTGGAATCGTTTTAAAAATCAATGGATACATTTTCTAATGAGTATTCCAGTAATCATAGGCGGGACATTTTCAGCCCTCTTCATCACATCGGTGAATTCATTTATGAATACGCCTGCAGGTATGGAATTTAAGGGCGGTAGAATGGTAAATGTTGATCCGATTGAAGCGATGTTTAATGCTTCGTTTTTTGTACGGTCTTTTCATGTCGTTACAACAGCATTAATGACTATGGCATTTATTTTGGCAAGTATTGCCGCGTTTAAATTGCTTAAAAACAAAGTTGTAAAAGATCGGGCTTATCATCAAGCCGCTTTAAAAATGACGATGATTGCAGGTCTGATATTTTCTCTCTTGTCTATGTTAGCAGGCGATTTATCAGCAAAATTTTTACACCAGGTACAACCAGAAAAACTAGCCGCATATGAATGGCATTTTGATACGGCATCTCGGGCTGACTTAGTATTATTTGGCGTTTTAGATGAATCCACTCAGGAAGTTAAAGGTGCCTTGCATATCCCAGGTGCGTTAAGTTTTCTGTCAGATTCGAGCTTTGACACAGAAGTTAAAGGTTTAAATGATTTTCCTAAGGATGAATTACCACCATTAATTGTTCATTATTTCTTTGATTTAATGGTATTCTTCGGTATATTTTGTTTTGTTGTTTCATTCGCGTATGTGGTGATGTTATGGATTAAAAAGCGCAATCCACAACATCAATTTTTATTGTATACGATTCTATTAACAGGACCCGCTGCAATGCTAGCGATTGAATTTGGTTGGTTTTTGACAGAGTTAGGACGTCAACCATGGATCATTAGAGGATTTTTAAAAGTGCAAGATGCAGTAACGGATGCAAATGGCCTAGTATTTGTGACGATTCTCTTTGCTATTTTATATTTTGTACTTTTATTTTCAGCGACATATGTTCTTCTTAAAATGTTTAAAAATAAAACAGCTCATGAACATATTGAACATTTAAATCGTAATCGAGGTGAAGCATGATGAATTATGAACTCGTTGGCATTTCGGTGCTATGGCTTTTCTTATTTGGTTACATCATCGTTGCTTCTATTGATTTTGGCGCAGGTTTTTTCTCCCTGCACGCTAAATTATTTAATCAATCTCATCAGATTAACCATTTAATTCAGCGCTATTTAAATCCTGTATGGGAAGTCACAAATGTATTCTTTGTCTTTTTCTTTGTCGGTATTGTTGGATTTTTTCCTGATACGGCCTACTACTATGGTACAGTACTGTTAATCCCAGGTTCGATCGCTTTAATTCTATTATCGATTAGAGGGGCATTTTATGCATTTGAAAATTATGGCCAAGATAGTAAATTATCGTGGTTAATGCTTTATGCAGTCTCAGGTTTGTTGATTCCCGCTTCATTATCAACCGCATTAACAATTTCAGAAGGGGGTTTTATTAAAGAAACGGCGACGGGTAAAATTGATTTAAACTGGACAGCACTGTTGTTGAACCCGTATGGTTGGGCTGTTGTATTTTTAGCACTTGTTTCAGTCTTATATATTTCATCTGGGTTTTTGACATTTTATGCACATCGCGCACATGATCACAATGCTTACGAGTTAATGAGAAAATGGTTTCTAATGTGGGGACCACCGATGATGTTTATTTCATTATTTGTCTTTTTGTCCTTACGTGTGCAAAATGAAGCACACTTTAATTCAGCAGTATGGGACTATGGCTGGTTATTTATTTTAAGCTTCATTGCTTTTATTGCGGCAGGCATTTTAACATATATGAAAAAGGCACACGGCATAGCATTTATATTCGTAATTATCCAAATTGGAACGGCCTTTTTTGGTTATGGTTTAAGTAAATTACCGTATATTCTGTATCCGTACATTCAGATTAAGGATGCTGTGACAAGCGATGGCATGGCTGTCGTATTAATCATTGCGTTTATTGGTGGTTTGCTCTTACTTTGTCCTTCGCTTTTCTTCATATTTAAATTATTTGTATTTGATAAAGATTATGTCCGTGGTAAAAAGTAAGGAGCTATCGTCTCGTACATGAACATTCACATGATGAAACCATGCATCTTCCTGTGTTTTGTAGTAAGATAAGAGTGTCATTTGCTGAGGTGTAGTTTTGAGAATGAACAGAAATGGACTTGGGCATGTATCCGCGTTTTGAAGTTGACCATAGTAGGTTGGGATATGACGGGAGAGGTATGATGTCAGGGCACAGGAGCTGCCTGATTGCTTGATTTACTTTCATAATTTGCAACGTGTACCGACTTTTCTTTATGGGAGAAAACGATGATAAAGGATACTTGTCTCATTCATAAACTGCTTTCCTCACAGCGTATAATTTAATTTTGACTTCAGGAGGTCAAACATGGATAAAGAATATGTAGTCATTGGTCTAGGTCGATTCGGTGGGAGTATTGTTAGAGAGCTGAACGCACTAGATATGGATGTTATGGCGATAGATAAAGATGAAAATCGTGTGGACGAATATAGTGATATTGCGACGCATGCGGTTGTTGCAGATACAACAGATGAAGCAGTAATGAAAAGTTTAGGAATTAGAAACTTTGACCATGTCATTGTCGCGATTGGTGAAAATATTCAGGCGAGTACACTGACGACCCTTATCCTTAAAGAATTAGGTGTAAAAAAAGTAACGGCTAAAGCACAAAATGATTATCATGCGAAAATTTTAAATAAAATTGGTGCAGACACAGTCGTGCATCCTGAAAGAGATATGGGAAGACGCATTGCGCATAACGTAGCAAGTGCGTCAGTATTGGATTATCTAGAGCTTTCTGATGAACACTCAATCGTTGAGATTAAAGCCAGCGAAACGATGGCAGGTCAAACGTTGATTGGCTTAGATATAAGAGCAAAGTTTGGAATTAACATTATTGCGATTAAAAGAGGAAAAGAAATTATTGTGGCGCCTGCAGCGGACATGGCCTTAGAATTTGATGATATTTTAATTATGATTGGTCATGATAATGATTTAACACGTTTTGAAAAGAAGATGGCGCATTAAAATCTAAATTAATTTATTCAAAAAGAACCGATTAAGAAAAATTATTTTTCCTTAATCGGTTTTTTACGACCTAGACAATGTTATGTCAGACTTACTTTTCATTGACTTTCATTATGACTGGTAAAATCATAGGTTTACGTGCTGTTTTTTCAAATAAATAAGGTTGCAACGTTTCGATAATAGAAGATTTAACTTGATGCCATTGGATATTATCATTGTTATTCAATTTATAAATGACGTCTTGTTTAATTTTCTTTTGAGCATCATAAATCAATTGACCGGATTCACGCATATAGACGAAGCCACGTGAAATAATATCTGGACCTGATAATAATTGCTTTTTATTAAAGTCAATGCTGACGACGACAATTACTAAGCCTTCTTCAGAGAGCAGTTTACGATCTCGAATAACGACGTTACCGATATCACCAATACCACTTCCATCGACTAAAACGTTACCTGAAGGAATACGTCCAGCTGTTCGCGCGCTATCTCGTGTTAATGCGAGCACATCCCCAATATCATGAATAAAGACATTTTCTTCAGCGACACCACAGTCCACACCTGTTTGTCCGTGTGCAACGAGCATACGATATTCACCATGGATGGGTAAGAAGTATTTAGGTCGAATGAGGCGTAACATTAATTGTTGATCACCTTGAGAACCATGTCCCGATGTATGAATATTTGAGATTTTACTATGGATTACTTCAGCGCCTGCTTGATATAACGCATTGATTGTTCGGTTAATGCTTTTCGTATTTCCAGGAATTGGCGAAGAACTAAAGACTACTGTATCGTCCGGAATAATTTTAATTTGTTTATGTGTCCCATTAGCAATACGAGATAACGCTGCCATCGGTTCACCTTGAGAGCCTGTACATAAAATCAATAACTCATGCTTTGGAATGCTATTGATTTTATTCGGTTCTACGAATGTTTCTGGGGGTGCTTTAATGTAACCTAATTCTGTACCAATTTTAATGTTATTTTCCATTGAGCGACCGAATGTTACGATTTTTCGGTTGTACTTAACAGCAGCTTCAACGGCTTGTTGAACACGGTATATATTTGAAGCAAAAGTGGCAAAGATAATACGTCCCGTACAGTTACGGAAAATTTTATCAACATTTTGACCGACTTCGCGTTCGCTTAATGTAAAATCTGGTACAAGCGAGTTCGTTGAATCAGACAGTAAACATAGCACGCCTTCATCACCCAATTGGGCCATTCTTCCAATATTCGCAGGTGCGCCAACAGGTGTGAAATCAAACTTAAAGTCACCTGTGTGAATGATTTTGCCTTCAGGTGTATCGACAATGACACCGTATGTTTCTGGAATACTATGCGTTGTTAAATAAAAACTCGTCTTAAAATGTTTCGACGTAATGACTGTATCTTCTGTGATTTCGATGAGCTTTGCTTGTCGTAACAAATGATGTTCTTCTAATTTATTTCGTATGAGGCCGAGTGCAAGCGGACCACTGTAAATAGGCACATTAATCTTTTTGAGCAGGTAGGGCACACCACCGATATGATCTTCGTGACCGTGTGTAATGACTAAACCGACTATTTTATCTTGGTTTTGTTCAAGATACGTATAGTCCGGTATGACATAATCAATACCGAGCAAATCATCATCGGGGAATTTAATTCCTGCATCAATGATTAAAATTTCATCTTGATACTCGACAGCATAAGTGTTTTTACCAATTTCACCTAGACCGCCGAGGGCATATACACCGACTTCATTTTTTTGAAGTTGTTTCATTATTGTGCGCGCTCCACATTAAAATGATCGGATTGTTGTTCATATTCTAAATGTGCGCCCTCTAATTTAGTTATGAATTCAATATTATAATTTCGTTCTTTTAAGTAACGACGAACTTGTTCTTCAGATCTTGCTTCAACATAAAGTGTTTGTGTATTTTCACGAACGATTACTTCATCACGATTATGTTGATAAAAAACTTTAAAAATTGACATTTATTTTTTCCTCCTAAGTTGGATACCTTAACTTTGTATAGATACGTTGCGTCAACACATGAAAGGCAATGAAAATAAAAAATATGAATCGAATTTGTAATCCATTCACGTGCTACATCATTCCATTCATCCGTCACTCGCCATTTTATGTGTCATGCAATGTTTTGATTTCCGTTCTAGATTGAGCGTATGGCCATATGCGCACACAGCCCATTTGGTTTTATTTTACATGAAGTCATCGAATAAATAAAGCGGAATGTGATAAACTAGAGACTATCTAATGATTAAATGGAGAGAATATCATTTGAAATTCACAAAATAGGTGATGAAGATGAAAAGTGTGACGCAACTACTGGAAGAAATTAAAGAAGAACGTAACAGACAGGATAAGTTTTTGAGTGAAATTCGGTTTGAAATTAGAATTAATGAAGTGACGATGTTTTTTGAATACGAAGAAGTGCAAACGCCACAAGCCGACCATTATTTTATAAGACACCATCATGACCCAGAAGTTTTAGACATAGAAACATTTGAAAAACTGAAAAAAGCATTAGATAACGAGGGGATTCGATACAAACAACGTAAAGATATGTTTATGTAATGACGAGGTGATCGAAAAAGAATCATCTTTTATATTGACATTGACAATGAAAACAATCAAAAAAAGCGCCTTTGTTTAAAGAAATGCAAGTCGAAGTATAGAAATAGGGATATCATTTTAATCCGTAGTCGGGCGATTGCAGCCATTGGGGGTAGTGAAAGGGAACGTATCCATCTTTTCACCACCCCATCTTTTTTCTTGGATTCGATTTTCGTCCCGATTGCTGAACTGTCCGTTATCTTTGTCCGGGTATGTTCATGCAAAGTAAAAGGGGATTTGTTTCGTAAAATGAATAAAAAAGGCGTACATGAGGCTTTCCTTATCAAAGAAAGCGCCATGTACGCGAATGTTAATGTGAACCTAACGAAGAGTGACTTGTTAAACTTCTACTGCACCGTCTTTAGGTTGTAAAGGGTGTTTGGAATCGATGTGATCATAAAATAAAACGCCGTTAAGATGATCGAGTTCATGTTGAACGACAATTGCAGCATACCCTTTCAACCGCAAATTTATTTCATTTCCTTCAATATCATAGCCTTTTAATTTGATACGATAATGGCGGTGTACTAAACCGGGGATATCTTCATCAACACTTAGGCATCCTTCGCCCGTTGGTAAATAAGCGTCTTGAACACTGTGACTGACAATTTTAGGGTTGATGATACCAAAATCATAGGCATGACCTTCGCCATCATCGGGGAGATAAATAGCGAACATGCGCTTTGGTACATTGATTTGTGGCGCAGCTAACCCCACACCGCTACGTAATTGATATTTTTCAGCTATTTCAGGATCTTGACTATTTTTTAAAAACAATTGCATCTCCTTTAAAGTCTGTTTATCTTCTTCAGTTAAAGGGAACTCCACTTCTTTTGCGCGTTGGCGCAATGTCGGATGTCCATCTCTAATAATATCTTTCATTGTTAACATTTTTGACACCTTCCTTATTGAATAATATATCAAAAAATAGAGGACAAGTGATAGTCCGAGGTTTGAAATCAAATGGAGCAGGCGAGGAAATGCGTTGAGATAGGATTTGAAAGTGACAATGACTGAATCGATAAAACGAAGAAGTGCATGTAAAAGTGAATGATTATTTGAATTATGCTGTTTTTTTCATTAATATTACCATTGACAAGATGAAGGAGGAAGCAAAATGAAATTTAAAAAAACAATGGGCACTGCAGTCCTAGCAGCTGTATTATTGGCTGGCTGTAACAAAGATAGTGAGTACATTCAGAAATACAATGATGAATTTGATAAAATGCAAAAAGCTGAGGCGCCTACCGAGCAAATTAACAAAGAACTGAACAAACTTGAAAAAGAGAAAGAAAAATTGTCTAAAGAAATCAGTGGACAAGATATTTCTAAAGTGCAAGCACAGGTCGATAAAGTTCTCGATAATGCAAAAGAACGTGAGAAACAATTGGAAAAAGAAGCAAGTACAATTCAAAATTCAGAAAAAGCTTTTAAAGAAATGAAGGCGGAGTCAAAACAAATTGAAGATAAAGATGTCAAAAAAGAATTTGATCAATTGAATGCAGCGATTGAAGACAAAAATAAAAAGCATGATGCGTATATCAAAGGCTATCAAAATATCATTAATAAAGAGAAAGATTTATTTAGTTATTTTAAATCGAAAACGGGTACACAAGCAGAAGTGGATCAACGTTCTAAAGCATTAGCAGACGCGCAAAAAGAGATGCAGAAAAAAGTTGATGACTACACGAAAGCCATTCGAAAAGTTCAAACAGAAAAACAAGATGTAGATGAAATCGCTAACAAATAACTATAACAGTTTGGAGAAAAAGGTGTAACAGTTGCCTTTACTGTTGTGATAGCAAGTGTTACAGAACTTTGTTAAAACTGTTTAACAGTTATATATTTTGTGTTACACTAGAGTGAGTCGAATATTATTTAATTTATAAACGGGAAAGGTATGGTGAATTGCATGGTTACTAAGTTAAACCACCAATTCGATGCTGAAAAAGTATTGAAAGATACTGAGTCGAAATTTGAAATGGTTCAAATTTTAGATGCAGATGGGAATGTAACAAATGAAGATTTACTTCCGGACTTATCGGATGAGCAGTTGGTTGAGTTAATGAGAAGAATGGTATGGACACGTATTTTAGACCAACGTTCAATTTCATTAAACAGACAAGGGCGCTTAGGATTTTATGCACCGACTGCAGGTCAAGAAGCTTCACAACTTGCTTCACAATTTGCATTAGAAAAAGAAGACTTCATTCTTCCTGGTTATCGTGATGTGCCACAATTGATTTGGCACGGTTTACCTTTAACTAAAGCTTTCTTATTCTCTCGCGGACATTTTATAGGTAATCAAATGCCTGAAGGTGTCAATGCATTAAGTCCACAAATCATTATCGGGGCACAATACGTTCAAACTGCTGGTGTAGCATTAGGTCTGAAAAAACGAGGTAAAAAAGCTGTTGCAATCACTTATACAGGTGACGGTGGTTCCTCACAAGGTGATTTTTATGAAGGAATTAACTTTGCATCTGCGTATAAAGTACCTGCAATTTTCATTATTCAAAATAACAACTACGCCATTTCAACGCCACGTGAGAAACAAACGGCTGCAAAAACATTAGCTCAAAAAGCAGTTGCAGTAGGTATCCCAGGTATTCAAGTTGACGGTATGGACGCTTTAGCTGTATATCAAGCAACAAAAGAAGCGCGTGATCGAGCAATTAATGGTGAAGGGCCAACATTGATTGAAACGATGACGTATCGTTACGGACCACATACGATGGCAGGGGACGATCCAACTAAATACAGAACTTCAGATGAAGATTCAGATTGGGAGAAAAAAGACCCGTTGGTACGCTTCAGAAAATTCTTAGAAAACAAGGGCTTATGGTCTGAAGAAAAAGAAAATGAAGTGATTGAGCAAGCTAAAAAAGAAATTAAAGCAGCAATTAAGGAAACAGATGGCACTGAAAAACAAACAGTGACTGCATTGATGGGTATCATGTATGAAGAGATGCCTGCCAACTTAAAAGAGCAATATGAAATCTACAAAGAGAAGGAGTCGAAATAAGCCATGGCACAAATGACAATGGTTCAAGCGATTAACAATGCGCTAGCAACTGAACTTAAAAACGATGAAAATACTTTGTTATTTGGTGAAGATGTAGGTGTAAACGGCGGTGTTTTCCGTGTAACAGAAGGGTTACAAAAAGAATTCGGTGAAGATCGCGTATTTGATACACCTTTAGCAGAATCAGGAATTGGTGGTTTGGCGTTAGGACTTGCTACTCAAGGCTATCGTCCAATTATGGAAATCCAATTTTTAGGTTTCGTATTTGAAGTGTTCGACTCTGTTGCAGGTCAAATTGCACGTCATCGTTTCCGTTCTGGCGCTTCAAAAACTGCGCCGATTACAATTCGTACGCCATTCGGTGGTGGGGTTCATACACCTGAATTACACGCAGATAATTTGGAAGGAATTTTAGCGCAATCACCAGGTTTAAAAGTCGTGATTCCTTCTGGTCCTTATGATGCAAAAGGATTATTGATTGAAAGTATCCGCAGTAATGACCCGGTTGTTTACTTAGAACACATGAAACTTTACCGCTCTTTCCGTGAAGAAGTGCCTGAAGAAGCCTATACAATTGAAATTGGTAAAGCCAACGTTAAACGTGAAGGAACAGATTTAACGATTATTAGCTATGGGGCAATGGTACAAGAATCATTAAAAGCTGCTGAAGAACTCGAAAAAGACGGTTACTCTGTTGAAGTCATCGATTTACGTACAGTACAACCATTAGATGTTGAAACTTTAGTAAAATCAACAGAAAAAACAGGTCGTGTGGTTGTCGTTCAAGAAGCTCAAAAACAAGCTGGCGTAGGTGCTAATGTTGTCGCTGAATTATCTGAGCGTGCAATTCTTTCATTAGAAGCACCAATCGGTCGTGTTGCAGCACCAGATACAATTTATCCGTTTACACAAGCCGAAAATGTTTGGTTACCTAACAAAAATGATATTATTGAAAAAGCGAAAGCAACATTAGAATTTTAACGTTTAAAATTTGAGAAGAATTTTTAATGAGAAGTCATTTGCAACACAGTGATGGAGAATGAAATGGTGACGTTTCTTCTCCTAAATGTGTATGCAATGCACTTGTTTATAAAATGATTTATTTAGGAGGAAACAACGTGGCATTTGAATTTAGATTACCCGATATCGGTGAAGGTATCCACGAAGGTGAAATCGTAAAGTGGTTTGTTAAGGCTGGGGATACGATTGAAGAAGACGATATACTATGTGAAGTGCAAAACGATAAATCAGTTGTAGAAATCCCATCTCCTGTTAGTGGTACAGTTCTGGAGGTATTAGTGGACGAAGGAACAGTTTCAGTTGTGGGGGACGTCATTGTAAAAATTGATGCACCAGACGCAGAAGAAATGGAATTTAAAGGTGGACATCACGATAATGCGTCAGAAAAAGCGGAAGAAGCCCCTAAAGAAGAAGTTAAACAAGAGGCTGCACCAGCAACTCAAGAAGCAGTAGAAGTTGATGAGAATAGACAAATCAAAGCGATGCCGTCAGTGCGTAAATATGCACGTGACAATCAAGTCAACATTAAAGCTGTAAATGGTACAGGTAAAAATGGTAGAATTACTAAAGAAGATGTAGATGCATACTTAAATGGCGGTGGACAAGAAGTGACATCCGCGCAAGAGACTGCATCAACAGATTCTTCAGAAGGATCAGCGGCAACGACAGCAGCGATTTCGACTGAAGGTGACTTCCCAGAAACAACAGAAAAAATCTCAGCGATGCGTAAGGCAATTGCTAAGGCAATGGTAAACTCTAAACATACTGCACCTCACGTGACTTTAATGGACGAAATCGATGTTCAAGAATTATGGGATCACCGTAAGAAATTTAAAGAAATTGCTGCAGAACAAGGTACAAAATTGACTTTCTTACCTTATGTGGTTAAAGCATTAGTTTCTGCATTGAAAAAATATCCAGCACTGAACACATCATTCAACGAAGAAGCTGGTGAAGTGGTTCATAAGCACTACTGGAATATCGGTATTGCTGCAGATACAGAAAGAGGTTTGTTAGTTCCAGTGATTAAACACGCTGATCGTAAATCAATGTTCCAAATCTCAGATGAAATTAACGAATTGGCTGTAAAAGCACGTGAAGGTAAATTAACTTCTGATGAAATGAAAGGTGCAACATGTACAATTAGTAACATCGGTTCAGCAGGTGGTCAATGGTTTACACCAGTTATTAATCACCCAGAAGTTGCAATTTTGGGTATTGGCCGTATTGCACAAAAACCTATCGTTAAAGATGGCGAAATCATTGCAGCACCAGTGTTAGCATTGTCATTAAGCTTTGACCATAGACAAATT
Organism: Staphylococcus lutrae; assembly: GCF_002101335.1. Classification (NCBI taxonomy): domain Bacteria; kingdom Bacillati; phylum Bacillota; class Bacilli; order Caryophanales; family Staphylococcaceae; genus Staphylococcus; species Staphylococcus lutrae. The sequence continues at coordinate 2,055,594 of NZ_CP020773.1, forward strand.
GATGGCGCAACAGGTCAAAATGCAATGAATCACATTAAACGTCTATTAAACAATCCAGAATTATTATTAATGGAGGGGTAAAATTATGGTAGTTGGAGATTTTCCAATTGAAACAGATACTATTGTCATTGGGGCAGGTCCTGGTGGTTATGTTGCAGCAATTCGTGCAGCACAATTAGGTCAAAAAGTAACCATCGTTGAGAAAGGTAATTTAGGTGGCGTATGCTTAAATGTGGGATGTATCCCTTCAAAAGCACTACTCAATGTTTCTCATCGTTTTGAACAAGCACAACATGGGGATGACCTAGGTGTGACTGCAGAAAACGTCACTTTAGATTTCAACAAAGTGCAATCGTTTAAAGGTTCAGTAGTGAATAAATTAACAAGCGGTGTTGAATCGCTATTAAAAGGTAACAAAGTTGAAATCGTGAAAGGTGAGGCGTATTTTGTTGATGCCCATAGTTTACGTGTAATGGACGAAAAGAGTGCGCAAACGTATAACTTTAAAAATGCGATTGTTGCAACAGGTTCACGTCCTATCCAAATCCCTAATTTTGAATTTGGCGGTCGTGTGCTCGATTCGACAGGCGCATTAAACCTTGAAGAAGTTCCTGAAAAATTAGTTGTCGTTGGTGGCGGCTATATCGGTTCAGAGTTAGGTACAGCGTATGCAAACTTTGGTTCAGAAGTGACAATTCTTGAAGGTGCTAAAGAAATCTTAGGTGGTTTCGAAAAACAAATGGTAGCCCCTGTTAAAAAAGAAATGAAAGCCAAAGGAATGAAGATTGAAACTGAAGCCTTAGCCAAATCTGCTGAAGAAACAGAAAACGGCGTTAAAGTCACTTATGAAGTGAAAGGTGAAGAAAAAGTCATTGAAGCGGATTACGTATTAGTGACTGTCGGTCGTCGTCCAAATACAGACGAACTTGGTTTAGAAGAAGTGGGTGTGAAATTAACTGATCGTGGATTAGTTGAAGTAGACAAACAAAGTCGTTCGTCTGTGGATAGTATCTATGCAATTGGTGATATCGTACCGGGTCTCCCTCTTGCACATAAAGCAAGTTACGAAGCTAAAGTCGCAGCTGAAGCGATTGCAGGACAAAATTCAGAAGTGGATTATATTGGTATGCCAGCAGTATGTTTCACTGAGCCAGAATTAGCGCAAGTGGGTTATACTGAAGCAGAAGCAAAAGAAGAAGGATTAGCTTATAAAGCTTCTAAATTCCCTTATCAAGCCAATGGTCGTGCGTTGTCATTAAACGATACAAATGGATTCGTTAAATTGATTACATTAAAAGAAGATGACACATTAATTGGTGCACAAGTTGTAGGGACAAATGCCTCAGATGTTATCGCTGAGCTTGGCTTAGCCATTGAAGCAGGTATGAATGCTGAAGATATCGCATTAACAGTACATGCGCATCCAACTTTAGGTGAAATGAGCATGGAAGCAGCTGAAAAAGCGATTGGTTTACCAATTCATACAATGTAAACGATAAGAATATTTAAAAATGCAGAACAGTCATTTGCTGTACACCAGATGATATGATTGTTCCTTTAAAGAAAAGGTGACTTGCGTTGGAGAAAGCTTGATAAAAGTGTTTTTTCAACCCAGGTCACCGTTTTTCTATTTTGACATGTACACGATTAAAAGGCGCAATGATCAATCGAACTGGTGGGGTAAATGATTTCATCCCACTGATTCACTTTTCCAGTGTCATCTTTTAAGAGGCGGGTAATATCAAATCTCTCACGATGACTTTAATACATTTACTCATAAGCCTTTGATTAATATGATAAGATGGCATAGGGAACCGGTGCCAAAAAACGTGCAAGAAAGGTGTGACAGAATGGAATATACGTATCCTATAGATGTCAGTTGGACACAAGATGAAATGATGGCCGTGATACGCTTTTTTAATGCGATTGAAGCCTATTATGAAGATCAAGTTGAGCGTACAGTACTGATGACACGTTACCGCGAATTCAAACAGATCATACCCGGTAAAGCTGATGAAAAAAATTGCTTCAATGATTTCAAAAAACAAAGTGGCTATGACAGTTACGCAGTGATTAAAGAAGCAAGAAACAATCCAGAACAAAAAACTTTATCAAACCATTAAAAAAGTATTGTAATTTGCTGTGCGATTTGTTATTTTTATTAAGCATTAAACAAAATGTTTAGTAAAAGTAAACAAGTCGCTTTTTTTGAGTGGAGGCACTGTATGGAAATTGGTCAAAAAATAAAAAATTTAAGGCGTCTAAAAAACTTAACGCAGGAAGAGCTGGGTGAACGAACCGATTTGTCAAAAGGTTATATCTCTCAAATTGAGAGTAATAAAACGTCACCAAATATGGAAACATTTTTTAATATTTTAGAAGTACTGGGGACATCCCCTCGAGAATTTTTTGATGACAAACAAGTTGCAAAAGTTCATTATCCAAAAAGTGAACAATTAAGTTACTGTGAAGAAGAGAAGGGCTATTTTCTTCAATGGCCGGTAAAACGGTCAAATGAGTTTGATATGGAGCCTCTCATACTAACACTAGAACCTGATGCTTCATACAAAGATTTTCAACCTTCAACATCAGACACGTTTGTTTATTGTTTAGAAGGGCGAGTGACGCTTACTTTGGGGGATCAACAGTATACAGCGGAGAAAGGAGATGCACTTTATTTTAAAGCGCACGCGACACATCGCTTGTCGAATACGGGGCGTGTGAGTAGTCAATTGATGATTGTTGCAACGTCGTCATATTTATAGGAGGTTTAAGAATTGAGTGAATTACTAAAGTTTAAGAATGTTACAAAAAAATATGATACAACAACGATTTTAGATGATATTGATTTAGAAATTGAGTCGGGTTATTTTTATACCTTATTAGGGCCTTCGGGTTGTGGAAAAACGACAATGCTAAAATTAATTGCAGGTTTTGAAGCGCCAGATGAGGGAGAAGTGATTTATTTAGGTAAAAATATCAATCAACTCCCTGCGAACCAACGTCAAGTCAATACGGTTTTCCAGGATTACGCGCTATTTCCGCATCTCAATGTCTATGATAACGTTGCATTCGGTTTGAAGTTAAAAAAATTTAAAAAAGCAGAAATTGATGTAAAGGTAAAAGAGACATTAAAATTAGTCAAATTAGAAAAATATATTCACAGTCCCATTCATGCATTAAGTGGCGGGCAAAAGCAACGTATCGCTATTGCACGTGCCATCGTGAATGAACCTGAAATTCTATTATTAGATGAATCATTATCGGCATTAGATCTCAAGTTGCGTACAGAAATGCAATATGAACTTCGAGAATTACAATCGCGACTCGGTATTACGTTTGTTTTTGTCACACATGATCAGGAAGAAGCACTTGCGTTGAGCGACTTTATTTTTGTCATGCGCGATGGGAAAATTGAGCAATTTGGGACACCTTTAGATATTTATGATGAACCAGTCAATCGATTTGTAGCTGATTTTATTGGGGAGTCTAATATTGTCGAAGGGACAATGGTTAAGGATTACGTTGTGAATATATATGGCCAAGATTTTGATTGTGTCGATAAAGATATCCCACCGCATACACAAGTAGATGTTGTGATTCGACCTGAAGATATTACAGTTGTACCGGAAGAACAAGGGCTCTTCAAAGCGACTGTCACAAGCTCCTTATTCCGAGGTGTGCATTATGAAATGATTTGTGAGGATCGTAAAGGCTATGAATGGATGATTCAATCGACAAAAAACGCAGTCATTGGGACACGTGTCGGGTTGGATTTTGAGCCAGAAGCGATTCATATTATGGTGCCTGGTGAAACTGAGGAAGAATTTGATAAACGTATTGAAGGATATGGGGATTTGAATCATGAAACATATTAATCGTTGGCTTGCGGTGCCTTATTTATTGTGGATGGTTTTGTTTATTATTATTCCGGTTATTTTGCTGTGTTATTTTTCTTTTGTAGATGATAACGGTCACTTTACTTTAATGAATTATCAACAATTCTTATCAGTTCGCTATATGACGATGTTATTGGAGTCGATTATCTATGCGTTTTTAATTACATTGATTTGTTTACTCGTGAGTTATCCTGCTGCATATTTTATTCATCATTCACGACATGCAGCGACATGGTTGTTGATTATGATTATACCCACATGGATGAATTTACTACTTAAGACATATGCATTTATCGGCATTTTCAGTCATGATGGTCTTATCAATAAAATTTTAGCAGTATTGCATATTCCATCTCAAAATATTTTGTTCACTGCACCTGCATTTATTTTTGTGGCTGCCTATATTTATATCCCTTTCATGTTGTTGCCGATATACAACAGTATGAAAGATATTCCCAATCAGCTCTTTTTTGCAGCACAAGACTTAGGCGCGAATACGTGGACAGTGATACGAAAAGTATTACTCCCGCTCACTGCTGAAGGGGTTAAAACAGGGATTCAAGTGACTTTTATTCCGGCTTTATCCCTTTTTATGATTACTCGATTGATTGCAGGTAACAAAGTGATTAATATTGGGACTGCGATTGAAGAGCAGTTTTTAGTGATTCAAAACTTCGGCATGGGGTCTACCATTGCACTTTTCTTAGTGTTATTTATGGCAGTGATTATGATTTTAACACGAAGTAAGCGCAAGGGAGGGACATTAAAATGAGATGGTATGGGAAATTTTATTTGTTTATTTTGTTGGTATTATTATATTTACCGATTTTCTATTTAATACTCTATTCGTTTAATCGTGCAGGCAACATGATTCATTTTGAAGGTTTTACATGGGAGCATTACCAAACATTATTTGCGAATACACGTTTGTTACAAGTGGTTTTTAATACGATTGCTGTCGCGTTGTTAGCGGCGAGTCTTGCGACGATTATTGGTATATTTGGAGCGTTATTGTTGTATCAATTGCGCAATCAAACACTCAAAATTTCGTTGCTCACTTTAAACAATGTATTAATGGTGTCGTCTGACGTGGTGATTGGTGCATCGTTTTTAATTATGTTTACGGCATTAGGCCATTTAACAGGTTTCGGATTAGGATTCACATCGGTATTGATTTCTCATATCGCATTTTGTATCCCGATTGTCGTCATTATTGTGTTACCAAAATTATATGAAATGAATGACTCTATTATGAATGCAGCACGAGATTTAGGTGCATCTGAGTTTCAACTGTTGAGTAAAGTGGTGATTCCTCATATTATGCCTGGGATTATTGGTGGCTTTTTTATGGCTTTAACCTATTCATTGGACGACTTTACTGTAAGCTTCTTCGTTACAGGAAATGGCTTTAGTGTGCTGTCAGTTGAAGTTTACTCAATGGCACGCCGTGGAGTTAGTATGGAGATCAATGCGATATCCACGATTCTGTTTGCGTTAATCATGGTCGGTTTAATCGTATATCAACTTGTACAGAGACAAAAGCGCAAACGACAATCCAATAAAAGGGGTGTGACGATATGAAACAATTAATGCAGCTGATTGGGAGTACACTCGTATTGGGGTTGCTTTGTCTCGGTGTAGGTTATTGGATTAATCATGATGAGTTTGGCGGCAAACAGCAGGATAAGCTCTATGTCTACAATTGGGGTGAGTATATCGACCCAGAATTAATCAGTCAATTTGAAGAAGAAACCGGTATAAAAGTGGTATACGAGACCTTTGATTCGAATGAGGCGATGGAGGCTAAAATTCGTAATGGAGGTACGCACTATGATGTGGCTTTTCCAAGTGATTATACGATTGAAAAAATGAAGAAAGCCAATCTGTTGCGTCCACTCGACCATAAGAAAATTCCGAATATGAAGCATTTAGACCCGTATTATATGAATCAACCGTTTGATCGTCATAACGTTTATTCAATGCCATACTTTTTTGGTACGGTAGGAATCTTATACGATAAAGAAAAGTATCCAGATATTGATTTTACAAGCTGGAATGTGTTAAAGAATCCGCGTTTGAAGAACGATATTCTTTTAGTTGATGGAGCGCGTGAAGTGATGGGCTTAGCGCTAAATAGTTTAGGTTACAGTTTGAATGACCGCCATTCAGAGCATCTAGCGCAAGCGGAGCAACAACTCAAATCTATTGCACCCAACATCCGAGGCGTCGTTGGTGATGAAATAGGGATGATGCTTCAACAACATGAAGCAAGTGTTGCAGTGATTTGGAGTGGTTCAGCCGCACCTGTTTTCCAAGATGACGAACGTTTTGATTACGTCGTACCTAAGGAAGGCTCTAATTTATGGTTTGATAATATGGTTATTCCAAAAACTGCGCAAAATGTTGAAGGGGCACATCGATTTATTAACTTTATGCTCGATCCAAAAGTGAATCAGCAAAACACGGAATGGGTCGGCTATGCGACACCGAACGAGACAGCAAAAGCACATCTTCCGAAAGAATTGCGTGAGGATACGCGCGTCTATCCAACACATGAAAGACAGCGACGTTTAGAAGTTTATCACGATTTAGGACTTGATGTATTGAACGAATATAATGAGCGTTTTCTTAATTTCAAAATGGCGCTTTGATTGTAGTGATTTCAATTCAGTTTAGTTATAATGAAGGAAGTAAGATAAATATAAGGAGTGAAAGCATGACAGGAGAAGCATATACACAAATCAGTCGTCCTGTAAATCGACTTGCTGAAAAGGTATTGGGCTGGTTAAGTTGGTTATTGTTACTAGGTAGCACTGTCGTTGCTATGTTTTTTGGCTTGGTGTTGTTTAGCAATGAAAGTTCGATTCAAAGTTTGGAGAATAGTATTGCAAACAACGTCACTTTACAGGAAATTTTAGTAAACAATAATATGAATGCAACACAATTTGTGATTATGTTGCAAAATGGTGTGTGGGCATTTATCGTATATTTAATCGTTTGTCTGTTGATTTCATTCCTCGCATTGATTTCAATCAACCACCGCATTATTTCAGGTTTATTATTTTTATTAGTAACTATTGTGACTTTACCATTATTCTTCATTTTAGTACCGTTATTTTTCTTTATCGCCGCATTAATGATGTTAGTGAGAAGAGAAAAAGTTGTACTCGTCCCTGCATATCAAGAAGAAGGATATGGTCAATACCCGCCATATGAACCTGTACGAGAGCATACGTACGAGCAACAATATCAAAATCGTCCATCTGCTTCCACGTACACAACGACAGACGATGAAATGTTGACTCGAACAATAGAGCAGAATGATGAGGAGACGCCGGAAGTCTTATCACGATCTGCAAAATATCATCATAAGCCGTTGAAAAGACAAGATGACCAACAGCAGCCACTTGAAGAAGATGATGATGCAATGGTGTACGATAGTCGTACAATGGCAAGGAATGTAGAACCGCGTTCGAGCCAGCATATGGCACAAGACATGCATAGCGAAGAGAATCGTACAGCACCTTTGTCAAAATCGGAAGAAAGACAGCAGAGAAAAGAAGAGAAAAAAGCACGTAAAGCTTATGAAAAGGAACAACGTAAGCGACGCCCTAGCGCTTCTTCTCAACGACGTCAAAATTACGATGATCGTTTGAAATTGCAACAAGCACGTTCAAAGCAAGGGGCGGCATCTGAAACGGAAAAAGAACAGCAATAATTCGAATGGATTAGGACATATTCATTATATTTAGAAGGTTTTTGACTCGATTGAGCAAAGTGCCGACACATATAGTGATGTGACCTAATCTTTTTATATTAGAATTTGTTATTTTATATGATTAAAAATAGATATTTTTTTGTGTGAAATTGATAGTGCTTTATATTTTAAGTTTAAGTATAATTGAAACAGGTAATATAGTTTAAAAGGAGGTATTATTATATGGTAGATGAACAGACATTAAATGCGCAAGGTAACGCGGCCCCACTTAAGAGAACAGTAGAAAAGGTATTAACATGGGTAGGGGTTGGGCTACATATTGTATGGGTGATTGTGTTAGTCTATATCCTTTCATTAGTGAAAAGTCCTGAATTTCAAAATGAATTACAATTGACAACTCAAGATGTGGAAAATTATCAGATTGCAAGTGTTCTGATCATTGCACTCGGATTAGTCCCGTTGATTTTTTCTGTTGTTGCCGCGTTTATCTTTAAAAAACAAATTTTAGCAGGGATTCTTTTAATTATTGGCGCACTTACGGGGTTATTTCTTACTGGTAGTTTGATCGCCGCATTGTTGTGGTTGGTTGCGAGTATCATGTTATTTGTGCGTAAGCCGAAAAATCCGTCTAATGGTGTTTACCAAACGGATCATCCTTATCGTTATGACACATACGATGAAACAGATACAGGCGTAAATCTCAATGACGAAAAAAAGGATCTTTAGACAAATACTGATCATGACAGCATCACGATGATTCTTTGATGGATGTTGAATGATAGAATATTAGAAAATACGGACAAACATGTTCATGTTATACGACGTGTTTGCACATTGAAAAAAGGTTGAGACGTCGTGATGTCTCAACCTTTTATGATAATCATTTAAAGTTTTGAAAATTATGCATAAAACTTCAACAAGTGTTCAAACGTATCTTCTAAAAACGCGATAAAGCGGCGATCTGATTTTAAATGTTCAGATTGCGGTGTGATTGCACGCGCTACAAAAAATTCGCCTTTTTTAACGTTTTTAGCACGATGAATGGCTTTTTTGATTTCATCTTTAGACATTTCTTGAATTCGTGACTTTTTGGGTTGTGTATGGTCTAAAGAAATTTGAAAGTCGTCCGGTAACTGTAACAATGTATCTAAACGCGATTCAAAGACTTTTACGTCTTCTGCTTTTTGTTGATCTTCATGCATGACGCCATACATGACAAATAAATGGTCTTCAAATAAACCAATTTGAAAATGTGGCATCATTTTGTAACCACGTTTATTTGTTGCAAACGCGACCCATGTATCTTTAGGAGGATTCACCGTACGACGGGCATGTTTTGCGACATGAGCGTAAAAGGTTTCTCCAGTGACGGTTTCTAAATAATCCGTGAAATAGTCACCTAACGCATAAAGTTGGGGGCGTATTTGTGCTTCAATCCCTGTCATTCTTGCCTCAAGTCCTTCTATTTGAAAGACTTTAAAATCTTTAGGTTTAAATCGATATTTTGTCATCATTGACCTCCTTAATCTATATCTCTTAAATCGATTTCATTGTAGCATATTACGGGTATTTGAACATTTAAATTCAACTCATTTAGTGTATAATAAATGCAATAGGAGTGAGGTAAATGCATTTATATGATTTTGCAAAAAGTCTAGTGCTAGAAGCGGGAAATAATATTCGAAAATGGATGGTTGATGAACTGGCTATTGAAGTGAAATCAAATCCGAATGATCTTGTAACAAATGTGGATAAGGCTGTAGAAGCATTCATCGTCCAAAAAATTCAAGAAAGATATCCGCATCATCGAATTATTGGTGAAGAAGGCCACGGTCACGATATCCATACGACTGAAGGCGTCGTGTGGGTGATAGATCCGATCGATGGAACGCTTAATTTTATTCATCAAGGGGAGAACTTTGCGATATCCATAGGTGTTTTTAAAGAAGGACAAGCATATGCCGGCTTTGTATATGATGTGATGAACGATATCCTCTATCATGCAAAAGTGGGACAAGGCGCTTATCAGAATCAAGATCCTATCCCTCAATTAAGCGGTACGAAAGTCAAAGAGAGTATCATTGGAATGAACCCGAATTGGTTAACAAAACCTTTTTTGAGTACAATCTTACAACCAGTGATTGCTGATTCAAGAAGTGCGCGTGCATACGGTTCAGCGGCGTTGGAAATTGTTTATGTAGCGACCGGGCATTTAGCGGCATATTTAACGCCACGTTTGCAACCGTGGGATTATGCCGGTGGAATGATTATTTTGGAAGAAGTAGGGGGCATCGCAACGAACTTTTTAGGTGAACCACTGTCAATTACACGACCTAACTCTATTTTAGTAGGTAACCGCGAAGTTCACGAAGAAATCAGACAATCGTATTTACAAAATTATGATTTTGTACTTCAGGCGTTACAGCAAAAGTTTCAAAAAAAGAAGTAGTCACCACAGATGACGGTTCATAGTATAAAGGAATGGAATCAATCCAGTCGCATATGTGGATAGGGCCTGAGGAGAGACGCTTTGCGTAAAGCGGTGAGATGTTTTGAATCAGAAGAAGATACAGATGTTTGAATTGAATTTTTCAAGTATCACTGACTTTAAAAGGGGCGGGATGGGACAATCTTTTCATTATAAAAGAGCGTTTTGTCCCGCTTAAAATACGATTACTCGTCGTCTTCACGATATTTTCTTTTTAAAGTAAAACCTGTGCCGAATGTCGCTGCCATTAATATGAACGTCACAATAATCCAAAAAATATTTGTCGCAGCAAGGGCAAAGCTAAATAAAGTTAAAAAGAAAACAGCCAATACGGCTAGAATTAAAAAGACGGATTGAGATTTTTTCATTATTCGTCCACCTCACTGTTTCTTCATTTCGTTTCTATGATATAATAAACGAGTTGTAAAAGAAAGTGATAATTTACCCGAGAAAGGAATTACAGTATGACAAAATTTAGAGAAGATGTTCGTAACATTGCGATTATCGCTCACGTAGACCATGGTAAAACGACTTTGGTCGATGAACTATTAAAACAATCTGGGATTTTCCGTGAAAATGAGCATGTAGCAGAACGCGCGATGGACTCTAACGACATCGAGAGGGAACGCGGGATTACAATTTTAGCGAAAAATACCGCAGTCGATTATAAAGATACGAGAATCAACATTTTAGATACACCAGGACATGCTGACTTTGGTGGTGAAGTTGAACGCATAATGAAAATGGTTGATGGCGTTGTGTTAGTCGTTGATGCATATGAAGGAACGATGCCACAAACGCGTTTCGTGTTGAAAAAAGCATTGGAACAAAATTTGAAGCCGGTGGTTGTTGTGAATAAAATCGATAAACCGTCTGCCCGTCCTGAAGGCGTTGTGGATGAGGTTCTAGATTTATTCATTGAACTGGATGCGAATGAGGAACAACTTGATTTCCCTGTTGTATACGCTTCAGCGATTAATGGAACAGCAAGTTTGAACGCTGACCAACAAGATGAAAATATGCAAAGTTTATATGAAACGATTTTAGAATATATTCCTGCGCCAGTTGATAACAGGGATGAACCGTTGCAATTCCAACCTGCATTATTGGATTATAACGATTATGTAGGCCGTATTGGAATCGGACGCGTTTTTCGTGGGACAATGCGTGTGGGTGAAAACGTATCATTATTAAAATTAGATGGCTCTGTTAAAAACTTCCGTGTAACGAAAATTTTTGGTTATTTCGGCCTTAAGCGTGAAGAAATTCAAGAAGCGTATGCAGGTGACTTAATCGCAGTTTCAGGTATGGAAGACATCAACGTTGGAGAAACGATTACACCACAGGATCATCAAGAAGCATTACCTGTATTACGCATTGATGAACCGACGCTTGAAATGACATTTAGAGTGAACAATTCCCCATTTGCGGGTCGAGAAGGACAGTTTGTGACAGCGCGTCAAATCCAAGAGCGCCTTGATAATCAGTTGGAAACGGATGTTTCATTAAAAGTCACACCAACAGATTCACCAGATGCATGGACTGTAGCAGGACGAGGAGAACTCCATCTCTCTATATTAATTGAAAATATGCGTCGAGAAGGATTTGAATTACAAGTCTCCAAACCACAAGTAATCTTAAAAGATATTGATGGTGTATTACACGAGCCATTTGAACGTGTGCAAGCGGAAGTGCCTGAAGAATACACGGGTGCGATTATTGAATCTTTAGGGCAACGTAAAGGTGAAATGGTAGACATGGTGACTACGGATAACGGCTTAACACGACTTATTTTTAATGTCCCTGCACGTGGTTTAATCGGTTATACGACAGAATTTATGTCAATGACGCGTGGCTATGGTATTATTAATCATACTTTCGATGAATTTAGACCGCGTATTAAAGGACGTATTGGCGGTCGCCGTAACGGTGTACTTGTGTCGATGGATCAAGGCACTGCAAGTGAATATGCGATTCTTGGTCTTGAAGATCGTGGCGTTAACTTTATGGAACCGGGTACGGAAGTATATGAAGGCATGATTGTAGGTCAAAACAATCGTGAAAATGATTTAACTGTAAATATCACAAAAGTAAAACATCAAACGAATGTGCGTTCCGCGACGAAAGATCAAACAGAAACAATGAAGAAACCACGTAAATTGTCATTAGAGGAAGCATTAGAGTTTATCAATGATGATGAATTGGTTGAAGTGACACCAGAAAATGTACGTTTAAGAAAAAGAATATTAAACAAAGGGCAACGTGAAAAAGAGGCCAAACGTATCAAACAAATGATGGAAGCGGAAGAGAACTAATTAATACCGAAGTAATGTCGTTTTATAGGGAGACGACATTACTTCTTTTCTTTATAAACGAGAGATTGTCATGAATGGGCTTCGATTGAAGATGATCCGTTTGAAATAAATCATATTGATGCATGGATGTGAGCGTATTTTTCGTTTTGTCATACAAATCATACTAAACTAGAGATAAAAGAGGAGGATAACATAATGAATCGAAAATATGCAACTTTATTTGAACCTTTAGAACTTCCAAATGGGGCAACAGTAAGAAATCGTTTTGTACTGGCACCCCTTACACATACGTTATCAAATGAAGATGGCACTGTTTCTGATGTTGAATTAGAATTTGTAACTTCACGTTCAAAAGATGTGGGCATAGCCATTACAGCGGCAAGTTATGTGAATAAAGAAGGGAAGGCATTTCCTGGAGAGCCATCCATTTCTAAAGAAAGTGATATTGATGGACTCCGGACACTGGCTCAAAAAATGAAAGAAGGGGGCGCAAAAGCCGTTGTCCAAATTCATCATGGTGGGGCAAAAAGTTTACCTGAACTTGTACCTAATGGTGACGTGAAAGCGCCGAGTGCAATTTCAACAGTGGGATTTGGGAAAGATACCACGCATGACGCTCGCGCAATGACAGATGAAGAAGTCGCGACGATGATTAAAGATTTTGGTAAAGCAACATCTCTCGCAATTAAAGCAGGTTTTGATGGTGTTGAAATTCACGGTGCAAATCATTACGCGATTCATCAGTTCACCTCACCTCATTACAACCGTAGAACGGATCAGTGGAAAGATTGTCTCGCTATCCCTCATGCCATTACAGATGAAGTGTTGAGTGTTGCACGTTCAGAAGGTCCAAAAGATTTTATTGTAGGTTATCGTTTTTCTCCAGAAGAAGCGGAAGAAGGCGGACTTACAATGGATATTACTGAACGAATTGTCAAAGCGCTTATCGAAAAACCTATTGATTATCTCCATGTCTCTCTGATGGCGCTTCATTCGAAAATACGAAGCGGTCAATATGAAGGGCAAAAACGAATTGATTTAATTCTCAAATGGATGCAAGGGCGTATGCCACTTATTGCAGTAGGTGCTGTATTTAATGCGGAAGACGCACGTTCTGGAATTGAAGCGGGTGTACCTTTAATTGCATTAGGACGAGGCTTACTATTTGATCAAGATTTCATTCGAAAAATCAAACTCGGAAAAGAACAAGAAATTATATCCTACTTTGACCCGGATAGACCGGATCATCATCATTTGCCATATCCATTATGGAAAGCATTTGCTGAGGGGAGATATCCGTATCCACAGAAGCCTAAATCTTAGAAACGCATTGAGATAGAGGTGTAGGAAATGGCTGAACAGAAGCGACTTTCATGCTATGATTCATTTTGACGATGACTTAATTAAAGGTGACGAGCTGTTGTACTGTCACCTCATCATATGATCAGTCCTACCCATGCACTTAAAAGAACCCCCTATAAAATCGGCACGTTACGTCCGACTTATAGGGGAATATTTTAGAAAAGCATTCATTCTAGCAACGTGACGGTCTTATCTTCCTCAAGACTTGTCGTAACGATAAGAAGAGGAACGTTGCTTTGGTGTGTCAAGTCGACTTTTACATTCATCGCACATAAATGTTTTAATTGGATTATGCTTCAATCGTTTGGATAAGCGTGTGTTTTCATCTAACAAAACTTCCGTATCGCATATGACACAAGTTACTTTGCGCATCTAAAACACCTCGATATGTGTGACGTGTTTAAACTGATATTCGTATCCATTTTCTAATGTATACACAAAGCTATCAACACCTTCATCTTCATAAAGTTTTTTACCCTCTTTTGCAAATTGAAAGAATAGATAAGGTAAACATTCAAATGGAATATCGATATGATCTGCAGAATTCGACAACCGAATCGTTGTAACAGCGTCATTAGGCTCAGCATTTCTAAAGAACGGTGTCATATTAATCACAAATGATCCGTTTAATACGGCACGTTTTTTATAGTTGATTTCACTGTTCAAGGTCGGTGGATTCGTTTGGCCTTCTAGTATCGCACGGTTCCATTCTTTGTTATTTTCAAATTGGATAGGCTTTTGACTATCAAAAACGCCTTTTTCTAAATCTTCTACTGAAAGTTTTCTATCATCAAAAATCCAAGTGGTACTATCAAGTGTAATTGGAAATTTAACGTTACCTTTGATTTGAATCATTCATATGCACTCCCTCAGTTTCACTCTCTACATTTTAACATACTTCACCTTGGTGGCATGTCAAATATACTTGCTTTTTATATAGGGATAAGATAAACTTTTTTAAAGAAGAAGAAAATGAAATAGGGGGATTATGTCATGAGCAAGCAACAACAACTGCGCAATACTGCATATGACCAATTGAATAAAGATGCAGAACGAATACTACAACTGATCAAAGTTCAAATAGATAATTTAACATTACCACAATGTCCTTTGTATGAGGAAGTTTTAGATACACAAATGTACGGTTTACAAAAAGAGGTTGACTTTGCAGTTAATCTTGGACTTGTAAGTGAAGAAGATGGCAAAAAGTTAATGTTGCGTTTAGAAAAAGAGTTATCAAAATTACACGAAGCATTTACTCGCGTATAACAGTTACTATCTTAATGTATAGTAGCGCGTTTTTTCGCCGTCTAAGTGCGAGAATTGGATGATTGAAACATATGAATAATATGAAAAGACTATTTCGATATATTTTGAGGTCATCTAAATATATCGATTTTCCATTATTAATCACATATCTTGCACTTTGCTTTATTGGCTTAACAATGGTATATAGTGCAAGTATGGTGGCCGCAACACGTGGTACGTTGACTGGTGGTACACCGGTTGCAGGCACTTATTTTTATTCACGACAGTTAATATACGTATTGATGGGATTCGGCATTGTGTTTTTTTTAGCGTACATTATGGATGTGAGAATTTTAAAACAACGTAATGTTCAGCTCGGTATGATGGGAATCATATTGATACTTCTTTTTGCGACGCTATTGTTTGGTAGTGAAATCAATGGTTCGAAAAGTTGGTTAAACTTGGGCTTCATGAATTTACAAGCATCAGAACTGTTGAAAATTGCCATTATTTTATACGTCCCATACATTATTGAAAGAAAGCGCTACGAAATCCAGCGACAGCCGACTGTGATTTTATGGCCAATTGCGTTTGTCGGCTTCTGTCTGAGCCTCGTTTTGTTACAAAAGGACGTCGGTCAAACGCTTTTAACGGGTGCCATATTCTTTAGTATCATTGTCTATTCGGGTATTGGGGTGAAAAACCTCATTAAAATCGGGTCCTATGCTATGATTGCGCTTGTCGGTGTGATCATCATCATTGTTATTTTCCGAATTAATATTCTCCCATCATATTTAACGGCGAGATTTAGCGCGTTGGAAAACCCTTTTAATTATGAGTCAGGCATTGGATACCATTTGTCCAATTCACTCTTAGCTATAGGGAATGGGGGATTATTTGGTCGGGGACTCGGAAATAGCATTATGAAACTGGGCTATCTTCCTGAGCCACATACGGACTTTATTTTTGCAATCATTAGTGAAGAACTGGGCTTTATCGGTGCAATGGCCGTTTTGTGTCTCATATTCTTTATTGTTTACCGTGCTTTTGAACTTGCTTCTCGAACAACATCGTATTTTTATAAACTGGTTTGCGTTGGGATCGCAAGTTATATCGCATTACAATCCTTTGTCAACTTAGGGGGGATTTCCGGCTTGATTCCTTTAACCGGTGTACCATTGCCATTTATTAGTTTTGGTGGGTCTTCTATGCTGAGTTTGAGTATTGCAATGGGATTATTGCTGATTATTGCCAAACAAATTAAATATGAGGCAGCGAAAAAGCGCTATATGCAAAAACAACAGAAAAGAATGAAGTAACGACAGTTACGAGGTCGTTTACATAGTGGGGTAATTGTAATGATTGCTCCACTTCTTTATTTTATTTTATTTTGCGTATACAAGTAGGGCCAAGGCATATGTTTATTCTATACACGATAAAATTTTGACATCGCTAAAAAATAAAGATAAAATACTAACATATTACTTAAATTTATTAATAGTGATAAGTTTAAGTAATGACTTTAGATGAATTTGATTGAGAATTTAAAAGTTTCTTAGAATCAGAATCTTTTAAATATGTGCGATTTATTGCTATAATAGACTATGTATTTTTAGAATTTTCTTACTATTCAGGGGGTTCACATAATGAAACGTATACATAAATTGTTAGTCGCTAACCGTGGAGAAATTGCAATACGTATTTTCAGAGCAGCGACCGAGTTAAACATTCAGACAGTAGCGATTTATTCAAAAGAAGATATGGGATCTTTGCACCGTTATAAAGCGGATGAATCGTATTTAGTGGGTGAAAATTTAGGGCCTGCTGAAAGTTATTTGAATATCGAACAAATTATTAAAGTCGCTAAAGAAGCAGGGGCGGATGCCATTCACCCAGGTTATGGTTTCTTAAGTGAAAATATGCAATTTGCAAAGCGTTGTGCTGAAGAAAACATTATTTTTGTTGGACCACATCTCGAACATTTAGATATGTTTGGTGACAAAGTTAAAGCACGTGCTACGGCTATTCGTGCGAATTTACCAGTCATTCCCGGAACTGATGGCCCTGTTCATGATTTTGCAGATGCAGAAAAATTTGCGGAAGAAGCGGGCTACCCACTGATGATTAAAGCAACGAGTGGGGGTGGAGGTAAAGGAATGCGCATCGTGCGTGAAGCTTCAGAACTCCAAGAAGCGTTTACTCGTGCAAAATCAGAAGCAGAAAAATCATTCGGTAATAGCGAGGTCTACATTGAAAAGTTTATTGATGAGCCGAAACATATCGAAGTTCAAGTGATTGGTGATGAAGTAGGCAATATCATTCATTTGTATGAGAGAGACTGTTCGGTACAACGACGGCATCAAAAAGTGGTTGAAGTAGCGCCATCAGTAAGTTTGTCTGATCAACTGCGCGAGCGTATTTGTGATGCAGCTGTAGATTTAATGAAACAAATTCAATATGTCAATGCAGGGACGGTTGAGTTTTTAGTGTCTGGGGATGACTTTTATTTTATCGAAGTCAATCCACGTATCCAGGTTGAACATACGATAACTGAAATGATCACAGGGGTAGATATTGTAAAAACACAACTTCTTATCGCGGATGGTGAAGCGTTACACGATGAAGCGATTGCAATGCCTCAGCAAAGTGAGATTCGCACATTGGGGTATGCGATTCAGTGTCGTATTACAACTGAGGATCCGACGCAAGACTTTATGCCAGATACGGGACGAATTGTCGCGTACCGTTCTAGTGGTGGTTTTGGTGTACGTCTTGATGCAGGGGATGCTTTCCAAGGTGCTGAAATTTCACCATACTATGATTCATTACTCGTTAAGGTGTCCACACATGCGATTAGTTATAAAGAAGCACGTGAAAAAATGGTCCGTTCATTACGAGAAATGCGGATTCGTGGTGTGAAAACAAATGTTCCATTTTTACGTAATGTGATTCTACATGAAAAATTTGCTTCAGGAGATTACACGACAAAATTTTTAGAACAATCTCCGGAATTATTTGAAATTAGAACTTCTCGCGATAGAGGGACGAAAACGCTTGAGTATATCGGTAATGTAACGATTAATGGATTCCCAAGTGTCGAAAAAAGACCGAAGCCACATTTTGAAACGCCATGTGTTCCTAAACCGGATGCACAGACCATTGCATCATTCGTCGGCACGAAACAGTTGCTCGATCAAGAAGGGCCGCAAGCGGTAGCGGCATGGGTCAAACAACAGGATGACGTGTTATTAACGGATACGACATTTCGAGATGCACATCAATCCTTATTGGCAACGCGGGTAAGGACGCATGATTTGATGAAAATTGCGCCTGAGACTGCGCGCGTGATGAAAGATAATTTCTCGCTTGAAATGTGGGGCGGAGCGACGTTCGATGTCGCCTATAACTTTTTAAAAGAAAGTCCTTGGCAACGTTTGGAAAAATTAAGAGCTGCGATTCCTAATGTGTTGTTTCAGATGTTATTACGTGCATCAAACGCCGTCGGTTATCGCAATTATCCAGACAATGTCATTCAAAAATTTATAGCTGAGAGTGCAGCAGCGGGTATCGATGTATTTAGAATTTTTGATTCATTGAATTGGTTAGAACAAATGAAAGTTGCCAATGAAGCGGTACAAAAAGCAGGTAAAATTTCAGAAGGTACGATTTGTTATACAGGTGATATTTTAAATCCAGAGCGTTCAAATATTTATACATTAGAATACTATGTTAAGTTAGCAAAAGATTTAGAACGTGAAGGCTTCCACATGCTAGCAATTAAAGATATGGCCGGTTTACTCAAACCTAGAGCGGCTTATGAGCTCATCGGAGAATTGAAAGCGGCGATTGATTTGCCGATTCATCTCCATACGCACGATACAAGCGGTAACGGTATTCTTGTATACAAAGAAGCGATTGAAGCAGGCGTGGATATCATTGATACAGCTGTAGCCGCAATGTCTGGTTTGACGAGTCAACCGAGTAGCAATTCACTTTACTATGCGATGAGTGGTTTTGAGCGTCGAATTCGAATGGATATCGAAGGACACGAATCACTTTCTCATTATTGGGATGCGGTACGACCTTATTATAGTGACTTTGAAAGTGATATGAAGTCGCCGCATACAGAAGTGTATCAACATGAGATGCCAGGTGGACAATATTCAAATTTACGTCAACAAGCAAAAAGCTTAGGGCTTGGAGAACGTTTTAGTGAAGTAAAAGAAATGTATCGTCGTGTCAACTTCTTATTTGGTGATATTGTTAAAGTGACACCATCATCTAAAGTCGTTGGGGACATGGCACTTTATATGGTTCAAAATGAGTTGGATGAAGAAGCTATCATCGAACAAGGTCATAAATTAGATTTTCCAGAATCGGTTATCTCATTCTTCAGAGGAGATATCGGTCAACCGGTTAACGGATTTAACCAATCTTTACAACGTGTGATATTAAAAGGTCAAAAACCTTTAACTGAACGTCCGGGTGAATATTTAAAACCGATTGACTTTGAAGCGTTGCGTAAAACGTTGCAAGAGAAGCAGCAACAGCCGGTGACTGAACAAGATTTAATCAGTTATGCGTTATATCCAAAAGTATATGAACAATATATTCAGACGCATGAACAATTTGGAAATGTGGCGACATTGGATACACCGACTTTCTTCTTTGGTATGCGAAATAACGAAAAGATTCAAATTGAAATTGATAAGGGTAAAATTTTAATCGTTGAATTAAAAACAATCACAGAGCCAGATGAAAATGGCGTACGAACAGTATTTTTTGATATGAATGGCCAAGCTCGTCGTATTCAAGTGAAAGATGAGAATATCCAAACGTCACACGTGGCGAGGGTGAAAGCAGACAAACAAAATGCAACACACATTGGGGCTCAAATGCCGGGTACGATTATTGAGGTAAATGTCAAAGAAGGGGATGTCGTAGAAGCAGGACAATCACTCATTATTAGCGAGGCAATGAAGATGGAAACAACTGTCCAAGCGCCATTTAAAGGAACGGTTAAAAAGGTGCATGTCGTCGCAAATGAAAGTGTGGAAACCCAAGATTTACTCGTTGAAATTGAAGCGGTGGAAAAAACAATGGCTAGATTCGTTTGATGTGCAGGGAGAGTATAAACGTAGCTATTGATGTCGTGTGGGATAATGAGTGTTTTATAAATGATGAGTGCACGTCTATGGTGCGAGATGAACGATTAGGAATAGGGATGAGACACAGGTCGTGTCTTGTCTCTATTTTTAATGACTTAAAAAGAGTGGTCACACATTAAAGTAAAAGACATCAACCAACTTTTTGCTGGTGATGTCTTTTACTTTTCACTACATCAATTCTATTGTTCGCCGCGTTTTGAGCGTAAAATCAGGAGTATGAAGTAACTAATCATACCGAATAGTAGTGTGATAAATAAGGCATGGAATAAAGCGATAATTAAATTAACATCGGTAACAATAGATAGTGCACCGGTCAACACTTGTAAAATAATCAAAATAAAGCTTGCTGTGTATCCATAGTGAATTGTTC
This sequence comes from Staphylococcus lutrae, assembly GCF_002101335.1. NCBI lineage: Bacteria > Bacillati > Bacillota > Bacilli > Caryophanales > Staphylococcaceae > Staphylococcus > Staphylococcus lutrae. Next base: position 2,076,162 of record NZ_CP020773.1, read on the forward strand.
GCTTATTAGGATAATTTTTAATCGCATGAATGTATGTGATCATCACGATAAGAAAAGCAAGGAAAGCCATAATACGATGCGCGAATTGAACCCAATCATGAACATCATGTGGAATCATGTCATTAAAAGGTAATGGCCATGCCCCATACGCGAGACTTGATTCTGTATGTCTAACAAGAGCCCCAGTATATATTGTTAGGTAGACTACAATCGTCATCGTCCAAGTGTAAACTTGCAGTGGCTTGTGTATGTGTACTTGGTTGGCTTCGTATTTTTGATCCATTTCAAAAATAATTAAAGTTAAAACGAAGACAGACGAGAAACTAATTAAAGATATCCCAAAATGAAGTGCTAATACATAATCATTTTGTTGCCACATGACAGCGGCAGCACCGACTAAAGCTTGGACGAGTAGGAAACCAATGCTAATGATACACAATGGCTTGACTTCTTTAATATGACCAATGTTTTTCCAAGCTGTAATCACAAGCCAGGTTACAAAAATGACAGATAATCCTGACACAGCTCTATGACTTAATTCGATAATTGTATCCATAGGTAAGTTCTGTGGTAAAAACGCACCATGACACAATGGCCAATCTGTACCGCAACCATCTTCTGAACCAGTTTTAGTTACGAGTGCGCCACCAAGCTGAACCCAAGTCATAATCAACGTCGATACGACAGCTAGCCACTTTAGGTTTCGCTTCTTAAACAATCTCAAACACCTCATTATGTAACATATTGAAAAACGTATATTCATACTTAATATGTTTATTATAGCAAAAACAGCTTCCAAAAATGTGACTTAATCATGACGTTTTTTGAATGTCGTTAAAGTGTCACAAATTTTTCTTATTTGAACTGGTTATTGAACCCACTTTCATATATCATTAATGTATATGTTATAAAAAAGGGGGGAACTGATGTCCAAAACAGAAGTTGTTGCACAAACTTCCAGTCGTATGACTTATAAAGAATTGAAACAAATCATCAAGTTAGGTCTTGTTCAAGGCAACTTAATACCATCATTTGCAGGGGCGTGGCTTGCCATTGTCATTGCACATCACGCGTTTTTAGCTTCGGTACCACAAATTATCATGATGATGCTTGGTTCGACTTTAGTCATGGGTGGTGCATGCGCATTAAACAATTTCTATGATCAAGATATCGATCGTCTCATGGAGAGTAAGCAAAATCGACCTACTGTGAACGAGCGAATTACAGATCATCATTTGTTAATGCTCAGTTTCGGTATGATGATTGTCGGTGAGATTTTATTATTCATGTTAAACATTCCAACGGGTGTCATTGGATTAGTGGGCATTGTTGGCTATGTTTCTTTTTATTCGATATGGTCAAAACGTCATACAACTTGGAATACGGTCATCGGAAGTGTCCCGGGTGCAGTACCACCGCTAATCGGTTGGGTTGCAATTGAAGGACATCTGAGTGTGATGGCTTGGGCATTGTTTTTCGTCGTATTTTGTTGGCAACCGATACACTTTTATGCATTAGCTATTAAACGAAAAGATGAATATGCGATTGCAAATATCCCAATGCTACCAGCTGTAAAAAGTTTTAACAGAACACGTTTAAGTATGTTCTTATGGATGATGCTCTTATTACCCATTCCATTCTTTATGCAAGAATTAGGTGTCGTCTTTTTAGTCCTTGCATCTTTACTCAATATCGGATGGATTGTGCTTGGGTTAACAAGTTTTAAATCGTCAGCGAATGAAACAAAATGGGCAACAAAAATGTTTATCTACTCTTTGAATTATCTTGTTCTCTTTTTTGCACTCGTTGTCGTGGTATCTTTAATAAAAATGATTTAAAAGATCTATGAGTGAGGAATGAATAAAATGAATGTACCGATTTTACCTACAATAAGTACGACTTGTATTGTCATCAGTGCGATATTAGTTGCTATCGGCTGGCGTCTCATTTGGAAACGTCAAATTGAAAAACATAAAAAGACAATGCTGTGGGCCGCTATTTTTGCAGTAACATTTTTTCTTATCTATGCGAGTCGCACCATTTTTATTGGTAATACAGCCTTTGGTGGACCGGATTCAGTGAAAATTTATTACACGATTTTCTTAGTTTTCCATATCACTTTAGCAACTGTGGGGGCAGTGCTAGGGCTAATTCAAATATTCACCGGGTTAAAAGATCGCTATAGTGTACATCGTAAGGTAGGTCCAGTTGCTTCAGTGGTGTGGTTCTTTACTGCCATAACGGGCGTTGCAGTATACATTTTGCTGTACGTCCTTTATCCAGGAGGCGAAACAACGTCACTCATAAAAGCGACATTTGGCCTTTGATGGAGATGGATTATGTTAAAAAAGAGCGATAAAGCATGAGCAACATGTTTTGTCACTCTTTTTCTTTGAGAATCATATAGTAAAAGGGAACGCATCTCAATTTTGAAATAAGCATACATCAAATATAATCAACAAAAAAGCTAGGTACATTTAGAAGGAATGCACCTAGCTTTGTATTTCAGCATCTATTCATAGAAAGATATTGAAATACAGTATAATTATTAATTAAATTAGAATATCGTGTTGTTTGAAAAGTTACAACTTAATGCTTTTGGTATTGTCTTAATACATCATACTGACTATGGAAAAGCTTGTTTCGGTCATATTGATGCTCATCAAATTCTTTGCTTTTAACATTTTGAGTTGCTGCTGTGTCTTCAGCAGCGTTTACTTCATGACCGACTAAACCAACTAATCCAACTAAACCAAGTGAAATGGAAAGTGCTGAAACTCTGAATAAATTTTTCATTGTTCGAATACCTCCTTCATTTGATATAAAAAGTATACCATAAAGAATATAAGATGTAAAATGTAAATGCTCATTACATTGAAAAATTAAAAAATGAGTTGAATGCATATAGAGGAATATATTATATCGTGCTTCATTATCTATATGCATATATCAATATCTAAGAATTGATAAAAAACTAGAAACTTAAATATAACAATGATACGATAAAACGGAATTGAACGAATCAAGTAAAAATAAATCGGTATCGGCGATCATTTTTCATTGATGTCAAAGACTTGAGATATAAAACATGTGTACGAATCTAGGTGTTTCATACTTAATAGAATCATTTATAAATTGGAGGGGGATTGCTGTGCGGAGAAAGTTGTTTAAAGTATTTGCATTGATATTATTGATTGGTCTTTTGATTTACTTATTTTATTCGCCTCAACTTGAATTTGATGTATTAGAAAATCCAAATCATACAAAGCATTCACAGCCAGAAAAAGCAGAAAAAGTCCCTCAAAATAGCGAGGAAAATCCTAAATTGACAAGCGGATTAGGGATGTATATTGGTCAATCATTAGGTCAAGTGACTTCAGAATTTGGAACACCAGATCGTATATACAATTATCAAAAAGGATACCGTCAATATATATTTAAAAATCAAAATCACTATCTGATTTTTTCTACTAAAAATCAACAAGTGAAATCGGTTTATATTACTGGAAAAGAGACCAGTAAATTAACAGGTCCTATTAAGATCAATGATCGGGCGAGTGATTTATTTAATACTTTTTCAATTAACACAGAGCCACAATTTGAGGTGAAAGGTAAAACATATCATTTTGAATTATCAGATCGCGATGTGAAAACACAGGCATTAATTCAATTTGGTCAAACGTATGCGCAAGTGTTCATTGATCAACAAAAGAATAAAGTTGTCGGCGTACGATATTTAGATAAAGAAGCACTCGCTGATATGAATCCTTATCCACAAAATAGTGAAGGGGTAAGCGTGCAGCCTGATCACCTTACTGAGGAGAGACCGCCTGACCAAAATGTCAATGAACGACTCACATTGTATGAACTGACGAACGAAATGCGTCAATTGAATGGTCGGCGTACGCTAAAAATTAATCATATCCTTGAAAATGTGGCCACTGTAGATTTATTTAATGCTGGGGAACAAGGCACTGCAGAATTCACTGAAGAAAACTTGCTCGCGCTCATGAAACAAACGAAACTGAGCTACCAATCCGTGTCTCAAAACGTTGGATATAACTTTAACGATGTGCCTACCCTTGTGAATAGTTGGATTAATTCTGATGTCCATCGTTCTCGGATGCTGAATACAAAATATGTTGAATTTGGTGGAGATGTCGAACAGCAATATTATATGTTGATTTTCTTAGAGAAAGGGGACAGTTAAAATGGTGTATGATGAGCAGTTTATGTGTGTGCTTGACCAAACAGAAGCTTTAGCTGTTTGCATTCGACAGTCAGCGTTGTTCGACCATTATCAAAAAGCGAAACAAAGCCTCGTTGAAGATGAAGAGGCACAACGATTATATGGTCAATTTTTAAAAAGTAAAATTCGATTTGATGAAGTGCAACGCTTTGGGCGTTATCATCCAGATTATCAGAAAGTGATGTTAACCACCCGACAATGTAAACGTGCCTATGAAATGCACCATACAGTCCAAGCGTTTAAAAAGAGTGAGACCGCGTTACAACAATTGCTTGATGAAGTTGTGACGATTATCGCAAATGGGGTTTCGGAGCATATTAAAATTGATGCAGGGGCCCCTTTATTCGAAGCATTGACGACTGGTGGCGGTTGTGCGGTGGGTGCAACGTGTCAATGTCACTAAACTGACAATAACGTGTGTTGAAGTGTTGGCGTGTGGGGGTTATGATGAGGCCCCCTCATGTCGACGCTTTTTTGATATGATAAGACGACGGCAAGGTGAGGGGCTTCATATGAATCCATCACAGAATCAATGATTAATATCACAACCTATCATTTTCAATGTGATAAGCACTTAAAAATTGACGCCCTATCGTAGGACGATCTGTCACAATCGTATGGACACCTAAACGGACAAGGTGATGCATCAAGTCGACGTTGTTGATGCCATAATATCCAGGAATGACTTTCGAAGCATTCAGCCAACGAATCAGTTTGGATTGTACAAGTGGAAGACCGTGAAAATGTGTGGGCATTTGGAACGTTTGTGCCTGCCCACGATACGTCCGTTGAAGCCCGGAATAGCACAATAGAATGCCTTCAGTCACATCATACTGACTGGCGCCTATCGCGACAGTCCCTCGACTGATAGACTTGAAGCGTTTGATTTGTTTGCGATAAAAACTGGTTACTAACACGCGTGATTGGGCTTGATTTTGGACAATCACATCGTATAATTTTTGTGCCGCAATTTTACCTTCATGACTATCTGGGTGATCTTTAATATCGATATTGACATATTGATTTGGATAACGGGACAACAGTTCATTCATTGTAATTACTTTGGCGTCAGGATGATTTCGATAAGGATATGTCCCGTTAATATCCTTAAAATGATAACCCGCATCAAGAGATTTTAAAGCGCTGAGTGTGTACTGACTGACTCGTCCAGAACCATTGGTCGTACGATTTACATCGGCATCATGAAAGACAATGACATGCCCATCTTTAGAAATGCGAATATCGGTCTCAAACCCGGTCAATCCCATTTCAACAGAATGATTGAATGCAAGGACAGTTGATTCTGGGCGTTCTTGCATGCCACCTCTATGGCTCAATATATAGGGTGCAGGTGCATCAAAAAAAGGTGGCACAACGCGACTTTGATTTGGGCGTTGGCGCTGTTTGAATAAAATTGTCCCAGCAAATAGCGCGGACGCGCCTATCACAGCGCGTTTAAACCAAGTAGATTTTGGAGTCATAATTTTCCCTCCTTCATTTTTAACGTTATACTGATACTTTTCGAATGATAGCGAGACATGGTACGATAAGCTTGTAAAATTCGAGGTGAAAAAATGGATATCATACAACGTGAAAGTCTTATCATTTATCTTAAACATATGAAGCATGAACGTCATATTCGAAAATATGGTCATATTGTTTATACGAATCCCAAACAAAAGTTTGTAACGATGTATGTTGATCAAGCTGATGTGGATGAAGTGGTCACACGCTTAATGAAACTAAAGTATGTGACACAAATCCTAGGATCGCCATATAAACATTTAAAGCAAGTGTATTCTGAAGAAGCTCATGAATAAGCTCATTCGAGTGCAGGAATCCAATGTTGTAGTCTCAGTACCCCTTTTAAGTAATTAAAGTAAAGTTCAAGTTCTGGATAATCGTCTGGCGCATGGACATCAATGCCAACCATTTCGATATTGTAAGGTGTCGCAAAAGATTGAATCAGCGTATACTTCCGATTGTGTTCTGGATATGGATAGCGTAGCGCATCTAACATGATATAAATCGCTTGAAAATGACGACCGGCTGTGGGCTGCATAATCATGGCCACCGATGTCAATTGCTGTTCAGACTTTGGTGTGTGGAAAAAGACGATCCGATCAATACGCGCATGGTTGTATTCGATGAGCGTTTTAAATTCGTAAAGATCTGTTAATCCATGTCCTAAAACGATGAAAGATTGTTGCATTTGGGTTCCTCCTCTTTAGACAAATTATATTAAAAAAGAATTCGGATTGGAAGTGTAATAAGCATGCGTGTCATTGCGGGAAAACACAAAAGTAAGCCATTAGAAACATTGGAGGGACGTCACACGCGTCCTACAATGGATAAAGTCAAGGAAGGTATCTTTAATAGTTTACATACTGTTGAAGGACTCGGTTTAGATTTATTTGCGGGTAGCGGGAGCTTAGGTATCGAAGCGATTTCGCGTGGTATGGATAAGGTCATTTTTGTCGATCAAAATATTCGTGCAGTGAAAGTGATTCAACAAAATTTAAAAAAATTAGGATTGATGGAACAAGCGGAAGTGTATAAAAACAGTGCGGCACGTGCGTTAAAAGCTTTGAGTAAACGAGAAATCCAATTTGATGTTATCTTTTTAGATCCCCCCTATGACAAAGGGCTCATCGATGAGGCACTTAAAGCGATCCATCAGTTTGATTTATTACAACAAAATGGTATGATCGTGTGTGAGTTTAGTCATCGTGAATCGATTGACACTTCACTTTTTGAAGAGGTTAAGCGATATCATTATGGTTTAACAGATACTTGTGTTTTGAAAAAAGGAGAAAGCCATGGTTAATACAAAAGCTGTGATACCCGGAAGTTTTGACCCGATTACAAAAGGACATTTGGACATTATTGAAAGAAGTGCGGATCGTTTTGATGAATTGCATGTGTGCGTCCTGCGCAACAGTAGTAAAAATGGGACGTTTACAGTTGATGAACGTCTGGATATGATTGAACGTTCTGTAAAGCATTTATCAAATGTTTATGTCCATTCCTTTAGTGGTCTGCTTGTTAATTTTTGTGATGAAATCGGCGCAACGACCATTATTCGTGGATTGAGAGCAGTAAGTGACTTTGAATATGAATTGAGAATTACATCAATGAATAAGAAATTAAATGACAAAGTAGAGACATTATATATGATGAGTTCGATGGATTATTCATTTATTAGTTCAAGTGTAGTCAAAGAAGTCGCACAATATGACGCAGATATTTCAGAGTTTGTACCTAAGCATGTTGAAGAAGCATTGTTAAAAAAATTCAAACGGAAATCGTAACATGTCCTTCATTCTATTTTCAAGCATGCATCAGCGTATAAAATGGAAGTTTCGGAATTTGTAGTATACGTTTGAGGTGGTTAACAAATGTTGACTCGTCATTGTTCCACATGATAGTGAACGAAAAGCGATGGCGACAGAGAGAGGTTTCATCATTTTAATTGTGCACTTTGATTGTGTATGTAGACATGCGTGCTGTATTGTGAAAGGAATTCAGTGTATATCTCACACTCTGATTGTCTTTCACAATACAGTCCGTTTTTATTTTGTCAAAATGAGGCGATTGATTGAAGGGGAAATGATTCAATGGCGTGTATTTTGAAGACTTATTGGGTTTGAAGCGTCTGTACCGGCGTATTAAAGTCCGTTTTCTGGTCTCCGGTTAGACAATTATAAATGTGTGTCGCCTTTATTTCGTGATTGAACCAAATGGCGTTTTCACGAGTCAAATTGGTTATCAATTGCCGTTCTGGTGCTACTGTTTTAAGATGTTTTAAATAGCGTTGTCCAGTATCATTCATTGCTAATATTCGAACGGCATGCACGTCTGTATCGGCATCTGTATATTGAAAATGCAACAAGACGTTCATTAAAATACGTTGAATATGCGTGTACGTGTAGCGCTTTGTTTTTAATTTGTGCATTAAGGTTGCATAATCATTCGAGGTTGTTACAGCACGATATAAACGATTCTCAAAACCTTCACTCATTGTATAGATTTGCTTTAAAGATGAAGGGTGATGCTGTAAAGTTGCATACTTTATAAAGTCAAACAGACGTTGTTGATCTAAAAAGGGTTTAGACATTAAAGGAATATTTTCTGTTGGCACCATTGCATGCCACTGATGATCTCCTCGCACGATACTTTGACGAATGGCAGAACCACTAGCAAAAGTGTGATGACGCATCGTCGTATCATGGTGGTGTGTGTGCCGACGCGGAACAGTTATCGCTTCTATCGTGCTTTGTTGATAGAGGCGCTGTTTTAAATATGTAATGGCAAGTATGTTGTTCGGTTGCGTTAACAGGTCGTCTTGTAACGTTTCGGATACAATGCGTGCGTAACTTTTTCCGGATTTAATCGCTTCTTGGAATGTCGTAGATTGTTCGAGTTCAATGATACGTTGGGTTGCCTTTTTTAAAGCTGCGACTTCACCACTTTCACTTCCGAAACTTAACGTGTCAGCCTGTAAGTAGTCTGCCACTTTCACACCCATTTGAGCAAAAATATCACTAGATGACAATGTGCCGACTAAGGGTAATTCAACAACTAAGTCCACACCTTGAAGTGCCATCTGTGCACGGTGAAATTTATTGAACATGGCGGGCATCCCGCGCATCATAAATTGGCCACTCATTATGGCAATCGCGACATCAGCTTGGGCAAGCTTTTTACTCTGGCGAGCGTGATAAAGATGCCCATTATGAAAAGGATTATATTCTGTTATCATTGCGACACTTTTCATTTGCATTCTGTCCTTTCGTGTCTCATTATGATTATTGTATCAGAAAATAAGATGTTAAGAAAAAATCTTGACAACTTAACTTTCAAAAGTTAAAATAAATTTTGTGCTTGTTAGAGGTGAAGCCATATGAAGTGGTCAATAACACAATTGAGAAAATACCAAGGACAACCTTTTAAATTTAATCAAACCGTAACGTTGAATCATCTGGTTCAAAACCTAGATTTGTTAGACTTATCACCGATTCATATCGAAGGTGAGTTGAGCGTTAAATCGAGTGAAGTTGTGGCAACCATACATATCACGGGACAATATACGATGGCTTGTGCGCGTACGTTAGTTCCTGTTGATGTCCCTTTAGATGCAGCAACAACAGAAGTGTTTGATTTAGATGGTTTGTATGAAGATGAGGACGATGAACACTATCATCTTGTCACAAATGGTATGATTGATCTTCGCGAGATAGTTGAAGAGATTGTTATGCTTGAAAAACCAATGCGTGTCGTTGCAGATGGTAGCGATCAAATGCTGACGGGTGGTCAAGGCTGGGAAGTTATTGACGAAAGTGATTTGGATAACGACCCATCTCGAGATGATTCAGTAGTGAATGTCGATCCAAGGCTTCAAAAATTACAACAATTATACGATGATAGTAATCATGCACGCTAAGTCTTTTGAAATACGATGCGTCAAATGAATCGAATAAAAGGGAGGATGAACTAACCATGGCAGTACCAAAAAGAAGAACTTCTAAAACAAGAAAAAACAAACGTCGTACACATTTTAAATTAGCAGTACCAGGTATGCAAGAATGCCCGAACTGTGGTGAATTAAAATTATCTCACCGTGTATGTCCAAACTGTGGTTCGTACAAAGGTGAAGAAGTCGTTTCTAAATAATAGACTTTTTACAGCTTATGCATATTCATGTAAAATAGGACTGGAACTTCATCGTTCCAGTCCTATTTTTAATCACTTCAAAACGGTTAACAAAGTTAAAAGAGAATTTAAGATGAAATGAGAGGCACATGACATGGAGTCGATTACATCCATACAAAATCCCAAAATAAAAAATTACAATAAGCTGAAGAAAAAAAGAGAGCGTGACAAACAAAACCGAATCATTGTTGAAGGATTTCACCTCGTAGAAGAAGCGGTACGAAGTGACGTTAAAATGACACAGTTGTTTTTAATAGATCCTCAACGTGTCCCTGCAGAATGGATTGAAGTTGCAGAAGAAGTTTATATGATTACACAAAAAGTGGCAGAGTCGTTATCTGGCACTGTCACACCTCAAGGTGTCTTCGCAGTACTTGAAAAACCTCATGTCGCGGTTTTGGATGCGAAACAAGTATTAGTTTTAGACCGTATTCAAGATCCAGGGAATTTAGGGACGTTAATCCGTACGGCAGATGCAGCAGGTTTAGATTTAGTTGTCTTGACCAAAGGAACAGCGGATGTTTATCAAGATAAAGTATTGCGTGCGAGTCAAGGGAGCGTATTTCACCTTCCTATTCAATATATAGAGGAAGGGGTTCAATGGTTGGCATCGTTTGACGGACCGATATATGGGACATCATTACAACATGCAACGACATATCACCAAGTCCCGAGTCAACAGCCGACATTTGCACTGGTACTCGGCAATGAAGGAGAAGGCGTGGCAAATGAATTATTAGAACAAACGACTCAAAATTTGCGAATTCCGATTTATGGACAAGCAGAAAGTTTAAATGTTGCAGTAGCTGCTGGTATTTTAATGTTTTACTTAAAAGGATAAGAGAATGTGGTACAGTGGGTTGACCCCTTATGAACGCATGTATATAATGAACGTATTAACAATTCAACAACGCGCATATAAAAAGACGTAAACTATTATTGGGATTGTTCAGGGAAGTACAACAATAACTGAGAGTTGGACTCGATCTACATAGTTTTTTTCACCTTTTTGAGCTACTTAAAGAAATTTAAGTCGGAAGATTCATCCGTTATCAATCAATTCAGAGTGTACGTGTCTTAAGATGCGTAAAACTGGGTGGTACCACGGAAGAGATTTCGTCCCAATTATGTGGATGGAGTCTCTTTTGTTTTGCCTATCGGTCCATTATTGTAAAGCATGATAGCGAATTAGGCTGTAAGTCATAGTGTGAGCAACGTTGAAATTTTAAAGGAGGAATGACAGTGGTGCAAAATGAAGCAATGGTGCAAATTAAAAAAGAAGCAATAAACGAGATTCAAAATGCAGAAAACGAAAAAGCATTGCAAGATGTTAAGGTGAAATATTTAGGTAAAAAAGGCTTAGTGACGGGTCTCATGAAACATATGAAAGATTTGCCAAAAGATGAAAAACCGGCGTATGGGCAACGTGTGAATGAAGTCCGTCAAGCGATTGAAGCGGCGATGACAGAACGTCAAGTGGTTTTGGCAGAAGAACAATTAAATCAACAACTGTCGGAGGAAACAATTGATGTGACATTACCTGGACGAACAGTAGCAACGGGCGCACCCCATCCATTGACACGTACTGTTGAAGAAATTGAGGATTTATTTTTAGGATTAGGTTATGAAATTGTAACTGGTTATGAAGTCGAGCAAGATTATTACAATTTTGAAGCGCTTAATTTACCAAAGTCGCACCCTGCACGTGATATGCAAGACAGTTTTTATATTACTGAAGACGTTTTGTTGCGTACCCATACCTCACCTGTTCAAGCGCGTACAATGGAACAGCGAAGTGGTCAAGGTCCTGTAAAAATCATTTGTCCTGGAAAAGTCTATCGCCGTGATTCGGATGATGCCACACATAGCCATCAATTCACACAAATTGAAGGACTGGTGGTGGATGAAAATATTAAAATGAGCGATCTAAAAGGGACACTCGAACTTTTAGCTAAATCGTTATTCGGCGTAGATCGTGAAATTCGATTACGACCGAGTTACTTTCCATTCACAGAACCTTCTGTGGAAGTCGATGTCTCTTGTTTTAAATGTAAAGGTAAAGGCTGTAACGTGTGTAAACATACGGGATGGATTGAAATATTAGGTGCGGGTATGGTCCACCCTAACGTGCTTGAAATGGCTGGTTTTGATTCGAAAAAATATTCCGGATTTGCTTTTGGAATGGGGCCGGATCGAATTGCCATGCTAAAATATGGCATTGAAGATATTCGTCATTTCTATACGAACGATGTGCGTTTTCTAAATCAATTTAAGGCTGTAGAAGATAGAGGTGAATCAGATGTTAATATCTAAGGAATGGTTAGAAACATATGTGGAATTAGACGTGTCTATTGAAGCATTGGCAGAACGCATTACAAGAACAGGGATTGAAGTAGACGACATCCATGACTATACGAAAGAAATTAAGAATTTAGTAGTGGGATATGTTGAAGCAAAATCACCGCATCCAGATGCGGATAAACTTAATATTTGTCAAGTGAATATTGGTGAAGAGGAACCAGTTCAGATCGTCTGTGGTGCACCCAATGTTGCAGCTGGTCAAACAGTCATTGTTGCAAAAGTAGGAGGGCGACTCCCTGGTGGTGTCAAAATAAAAAAAGCGAAATTGCGTGGACAGGTGTCAGAAGGGATGATTTGTTCACTGCAAGAAATCGGAATTGCTTCAAATGTGGTGCCTAAAGCGTTTGAAGAAGGCATTTATCAATTTTCGAGCGCAATTCAGCCTGGCACGGATGCATTAAAAGCCTTGTATCTTGATGATCAAATGATGGAATTCGATTTGACTCCGAATCGTGCGGATGCATTAAGTATGATTGGGACAGCTTACGAAACTGCCGCATTATACGGGAAGCAAGTGCAAAAGCCTGAAACAAAAGTAACAGCACAGCCAAAACAGGCTAAAGACGTCTTATCTGTAAGTATTGAGGATGAGGCGCAAATACCGTATTACAGTGCAAGAGTTGTAGAAAACATAACGATTGCGCCATCACCAGAATGGATGCAAGCACGTTTGATGAAAGCAGGCATTCGTCCTATCAATAATGTGGTCGACATTTCAAATTATGTCATGTTAGAGTATGGTCAACCGTTACATATGTTCGACCAAAATCAAATCGGTTCAGACCATATTGTTGCAAGATTAGCGAAAGAAAATGAAAAAATGACGACATTAGACAATCAAGCGCGTACATTGCTTCCAAGTGATATCGTCATTACAAATGGTGAGCAACCCATTGCATTAGGTGGCGTTATGGGTGGGGATTTTTCAGAGGTCACAACAGCAACACAAAATGTTGTTGTAGAAGGCGCGCTCTTTAACCCAGTAGCAATTCGTCATACGTCTCGACGCTTGAATTTGCGTAGCGAATCATCAAGTCGTTTTGAAAAAGGGATTGCGACTGAATTTTTAGACGAAGCGGTTGACCGTGCATGTTACTTGCTTGAAACGTTAGCACAAGGTCAAGTGTTAGATGGACGTGTATCAGCAGGAGATCTAGGTGATTTAGTAACTGATATTACGATTACAACTGAAAAAGTAAATCGAACAGTTGGTTTTGATTTAACTGAATCGGATATCATTCAAGTCTTTCAACAATTAGCTTTTGATACGGAATTAAAAAATAACGCCATTCACGTGAAAGTGCCTTCACGCCGTCGAGACATTACAATTGAAGCAGATTTAATTGAAGAAATTGCACGTATTTATGGTTATGACAACATTCCATCCACTTTACCTGTTTTTGAAGATGTCACGAGCGGGGCACTTACCGATCGTCAACGTAAGACACGTGTTGTCAAACGGACGTTAGAAGGTGCAGGTCTATCACAAGCGATTACGTATGCATTAGTTGATCGCGAACGTGCCACTGCATTTACAATAGAACGTTTTGATACGGTTGACTTGTTAATGCCAATGAGTGAGGCACATTCAACATTACGTCAAAGCTTAATCCCACACCTTATTGATGCGACACAATATAATGTTGCACGTAAAAATCAAAATGTTGCATTGTATGAACTGGGGAATGTCTTTTTAGGTCAAACAGATGCAGTATTGCCAAAGCAGATTGAATATTTAAGTGGTATTATGACAGGGGAATACGTATCAAACGCTTGGCAAGGAAAACAAGAACAGGTGGATTTCTATATTGTCAAAGGGATAGTCGATCGAATCGCAGATCAACTTGCGCTACATTTTGAGTACGAAACGGCACACATTGATGGACTTCATCCGGGTCGAACTGCCGCAGTTAAATTAAAGGGTGAAATCATCGGCTTGATTGGTGAATTACATCCATCAGTGGCAAAATCATATGATTTAAATCGCACTTATGTATTTGAATTGAACTATGAAAAAATCATGGAACACGCTGTAGGTTATATTAATTATCAACCAATACCAAAATTCCCAGGTGTGACACGTGATATTGCACTTGTTGTTGATTCGGAAGTACGTGCAGCAAACTTAATTGATACCATTCATCAACATGGCGGACAGATTTTAAAAGATGCTCAGGTATTTGACGTGTATGAAGGCGAACATATGGAAAAAGGTAAAAAATCTGTTGCAATACGTTTAGACTATTTAGATGAAAATCATACATTAACAGAAGCGCAAGTTACAAAAGTACATGAGGTTATTTTAAATGCTCTAGAAGTACAAGGCGCGACATTAAGAGGATGATTGTCTATGTGATGTTAAGAGGTATTTGTTGCAATATTTTTGACCGATAACGAAAATAATTGTAATGGGACTAAGGCATTACCAATGTACATGTTAATTAAAGTATGACGATAAAACAAAAAAGTAGGAACGCTGATTAAAATGAGCGTCCTACTTTTTTGTTTTTCTAGCGCTGTTATTTTTGGGAGACTTTAACAATGATACGGATGTACGTCTTGGATGTCATAACACGATTAAGTGTTGCTGATTTGATCGTGTGAGTAAAAAAATGTATTGAAATGGATTATATGAGTTAAGATTTCGACATATTAACTCAATAAATTAAAAAAATTGAAATTTTACATCTCTATAAGTAGGTTTTCCAAGTCAATATATATAAATTTATCGTATTTTTAAAACATAAAATTTAATGTTGGAATATTCAGAGAGGTAATGTATTATAAATATACAGCATACTTAATTTTTATTAAAAACAGGAAGTTTAATCATCTTATTATGCAACTGGCATAAAGATATAGGAGGTGAGCAAAATGAAAAATGTATTAGGTTTACAAAAATTAATTATCAATGATGAATCTAGAAAAGTAAAAGTAGTAGTTGTCAATAGCGGTTTGAAAATGTTGTTTTATGGCGGTTTGAAAATGTCGTTTTTTGGCGGTTTAAGAATGACGTATGTTTAAACTTTTTTCACTTTTATAGTCTTTAAGTCGGTATGAATCGCCTGTAATTTTAAATATTTTTGAATGGTGAATAAGTCTATCAATAATGGCTGCTGACGCTATCTTGTTACTAAATGAGTCTCCCCAACTAGAAAATGGGATATTCGTCGTTATGATTGTGGATTTCATTTCATACCTGAGTGACATCAATTGATAGAAGAGGTCTGCCTGTTCTTTTGAGATGGGGGTATAGCCTATTTCATCAATGATAAGCAGTTCAATTCTGTTTAATTGTTTTAAAGTTTTATTGGTGATTCCTTTCTCCTCTGAAGTGGTTAAGAGTTCAATTAACTCTTTAAAAGTATAGAATCGAGTTTTGATATTTTGTTTACAGGCTTCTACGCCTAGCGATATTGCTAGATGTGTCTTACCGACACCACTATTACCTAAGAAGCATATATTGATATTCTTCTCTAGAAAATGCATGGATTTTAATGTGAGTATTTCTTGTTTATTAATGCTTGGTTGAAACGTGAAATCAAAGTCACTTAAATATTTAACCTTAGGGAAACGTGCTAACTTAATAGCGCGTTTAAATTTTTGTTCAGCTTGATATTCTACTTCCTTTTCTGTCAACTCAAGTAAAATTTCAGTTAAAGATTTTTGATTCTTGGATAGTGATTCTAAATACTTCGGATAATAGTCTTTAATCATTTTTAGATTGAGCAGTTGAAAATTTTCTAATAGCTTTTGATGGTCTGTATACATATCTGTTCTCCTACACCTCGTCATATTTTAATAATGAATCTTCGATATAAGTAAGAATTTCTTGATCGTCTTTGTGCTTGAATGCATCAGACTTCAATATCTCACACATATCTTCGGTAACATAATTGAATTTCTTTTCCGATAAATGATGGGTTCTAATTAACTCGGCATCAAAGTAGATGGATAATTCGTCAGTCAATTCATTAAAGATCAATTGAACCTCCTCTCCAATAAACTTTGTAGGTACTGAATATTTACCTTTTCTAAAATTAACCATCGACTCTTTAGAAACGATTCGAATGCATTCATCTTCGACATAGGTGTCTAGTAACTGCACATTAAACGGGTTCAATAGATGTTTTTCTTCAGAATTGAATAAATCAATTGGATAGCAGTCAGTTGCTTGCGATATTTCGTTATGGTTCATTTCATGACAAAAGTGATTGACAAGACTGATAAGTTCAACAGCGTCATAAAATTCGTAATCGTAGGGCCTTAAACGTTGTTCCACAAATTTAGCTAAAGATTCCACAGAGCCCTTGGTTTGCGGCCTATAAGGCCTACACGCGATGGGTTCAAAGTTTGCATCTTTACTAAATTGATGAAAAAGGGCGTTAAATACCACTTTTCTATATTGTGTTCTAGGACGATCAACGACCGTTTTCATATTATCGAACCATATCTCCTTAGGAACACCTCCAGTGTACTCAAAAGATTCTTTCAAACATTGAAATAATGTATCTTGTTTTCTATCCCAAGTTAATGTGATATACTTCATTTTTGAATAGTGTAGAACGTAAAGAAAGATATTAAATTGATAACGTTTCCCAAATTTATCATGCATGACCATATCTTCTTTCCAGTCTACTTGAGCAGCTATACCGGGTCGTGCTTCTACCCGTATAGTTGCTTTTTTAATTTCCTTTCCTTTTTTATTCTTACAATATTCTCTTAGAATCGTATATTTGCCTTCATACCCTTTTTTAGTAATATATTTATAAATCGCCATAGCCGTACAACCTAGCTCTAATTTTTCGTCTATGAGCGTTTTATAGGGTTCTAATTTTGATACTCTCTTTGTCGTTTTTCTTGTTTTTAATTTTTTCAACTCATTGCCTTTCCCAGCCTCATAATATTTTTTTACTGTCCTTGGATCGCAATGATATTGTCTAGCCAGCTCAGCGTAATTTGGTTTTATGCCTTTCATAATGTAAAATGACACTCCTTCGTATATATCATGTCTCAATCAAACAACCTCCATTCAAAGATTGAGTTAAGACATGATTATATATTTTAGAAAATAAAAAATGTAGGAAAAACAGCATTTTCATTCCGCCATTTTCCTACATTTTATAACCGCCATTTACAGTAGTTACTAATGTTTGCTATGTAGAGAAATAGAAAAACAAAAAATTAAGTATGCTTATTTTTTGTAAGAGGTAAAAATATGAATAAAATATTAAATTACTGCGATATATTTAATGATATAGAAACAAAAGTAGAGTATAAATTGATTTTTGATAAACATCATGTCTTATATATTAATAAAAGTTATTATAATATACCTTTACATGGATGGAAAATACATATATCTTCTACAATAGAAAATTCTCTCGAGGTTTTTTATAAATGTTCTAAGTTTTTAATTGATAAAAAAATAAATTTCAAATGTTTGAAAAGCATTGATGATTTAAAATATATAAATAGTAGAAATTCTCCTAGATGTAATTTTGGTAAATTTATTACAATTTATCCGAAGGATTCGAAAGAAACTTCAAAATTGTTGGAAGAATTAAATGTATTGTTGAATAAATATGATGCGCCTTATATATTAAATGATTTAAGATATAAAGATTGTAAATCAGTGTATTTTCGTTATGGCAGGTTGAGAATATTAAGCGATGAGTCGGAAGAAGAAAGAAAATATATAAAGTTAAAAAATAATAAAATTATTCTTGATCCAAGATTACCATATTTTTATTTACCTCCAGAAATTGATTGGCCTTTTGAATTTAAAGAACCAGAATCTGAAAGTGACGATAGTTTGCTCTTGAAAAATAAGTATGAAGTAATAGATGCTTTTTCTTTATCTTCAAAAGGGGGTGTTTACCTTGCTAAATATAATGAGAAGGAATGTATTATCAAGGAATTCAGACCACATGTCTATAATAATAACTGGGAAGGACAGCAGATTTTTTGTAATGAGAAAAAAATATATGAGAAACTATTTGAATTTGATTTTTGCCCTAAATTAATTGATTCATTTCAGGAATGGGAACACTATTTCTTAGTAGTAGAAAAAGTAAATGGTGAAACATTAACTAATTATTTAGCAAAAAATACAGAAATTTATCAATCTAAGCAAAAGAAAGATGCTTATATAGATAATACTTATAATATTTTAAAGCAAGTTCTAAAGATATTAAAAGTGTTACATAGTGAGGACTATGTGTTTGGAGATATGTCATCAGAAAACTTCTTAATTGATAATAACAATAAAGTATTTATAGTAGACTTTGAATACTGCAGTAAAATATTTAATGTAGTAAATAAATGTATTGGTTCCAAAGGGTTTTATAATCCTCGCAATAAAAATAATACATCAGGAAAAAAGAAAGATATTATTGGCTTTGGGCTTTTAGCAATGAAATTGTATTCTAATTCTAACTTTTTGATTGATTTAGATTATGATTTATGTTTAAAAAATTTTAAATTAGCTCATAAAAAATTAGAAATTCCTGACTATATTTATGAAATGGTTGAACTGTGTATTAATCCAAATTTTGAGATGAGTGTTGATGAGTTAATAAAATGTTTAGAAATAAAAGATTGTACAATGTTAAAAATTAGAAATGCTATAAATAAATTGAATAGAAAATATGTTAATAAAATAATAGATAGTGATTTAGATAAGAAAATAATAGATGTGATTTTTGATAGTAATACTACAGTAAGTGATGAAAATTTTAAATCTAGTGTTTCGGTTGGTGATTATAGTTTAGAGCACGGAGCTATAAATATGTTACTTAAGTCTATAGTCATGAATAAAAACCCAAAAATTATAGAAAGATATATAAATATATTATTTTTAAATATAAAAAGAAAAAATGGTTTTAATATTGGTTTTCAAATCAAAAATTCAGGGAGATACAGTTTATATTTATATAATGGCATATGTGGGTTTCTCTTAACACTACAATATATCAGAGAACGTGATCAATACAAACATATATTTTCAAAATATAAAACATATTATTATGACCTATTAATAGAACTTACGAATTATAACTATTATAAAACATCTTTTGCTGAAGGGATTTCGGGTATTATTTTCATTTATATTAATGAAATTAAATTTAGTAAAAAGAGAACACATGTAGATAATCTGAAAAAATTAACTGAAATCCTCCTTTCGCTTTGTATTGTTAAAAACAATGATATTGTATTTGTAAATCAAAATTTTGAAGAATCGGATTCAAGTTTTAGTTATGGTGAAATTGGAATATTGTTAACTTTAAAAGCTGTGCTGAAATTATTGTAAGTGGGGTTAAAGGAGGGAAACGTATTGAGTTATGATGCAGTGAAATTGATTTTATTCGGCTTTATTTCTACGATGGGTTCAAGGATTTTTAGTTTTGCGTGTGCATTTTATATTTTAAAGTACACGGACAATAGTTATTTATATAGTCTTTATTTAACTTTGATTGTGTTGACAACCATTTTTAGTACACCGATAGCAGGTGTGTTTATTGATACGTTAAATAATAAGAGACTTGTATTTTATTCCCAATTAACGAGTGTGATTATTTTAACGCTTTTTGCATTTCTTTACTATGATCATATTTATTTAATCATAGTGATTGGTGTATTGCTTGTCATACCCGATGATATTAATTCAATCATTATACAAAAAAATCTACAGAAAATTGTAACAAAGGATTTTGAACGTATTATTTCTATTAGACAAACGGTTAGCACAATCACGAGCTTGATAACGCCAATACTAGGGGCCTTATTATTGCTGTGATGCCATTGCAACTGATTGGGACAATCAATATATTTACAGAAGTGATTTCAATATTCTTATTACAGTCATTACCAATTTTGAATCATAAGCAAAGCAAAAATAAGTTTTCTACTCTATTTAATGAAGGGTTACAGTATCTGCTTAAGAAGAAAAATTTATTTATTGTGTTATGTACTGCTATTTTCGTTAACTTCTTATCAAATTCAATTATAGTAGGTGTGCCAATTATTGCGGTTCAACAATTGAAGTTAACTTCAACACAGTTTGGTATGATTGAAGCAGCCTATACCATTTCAATTTTTTTAGTGTCGTTCATTTTATCTATTTATCCGCTGAAAAAAGATTTGAAAAAATATTTTAAAATGTCAATACTGCTTCAATTTTTTGCAATCTTTGCATTAGGGGGATTTTTACTATTTCCACATTCACACATGATTTCCTTTTTATTTTTAGCGGGTGTGTATTTCATGATTGGTAGTGCGATGCCATTATCTAATACTTCATATTTTATTTATCTTCAAAATGTGATAGAGGATGAATTTAAAGGACGTGTTTTTTCGCTAAACCAATCTATAGCGCAATCTATTATTCCAATTTCGCTCGCTTTTTTTGGTGTCATTCTAAATCATAATGCGGGAATGGTATTTTTAATCGTTTCGAGTTTGATTTTATTGGTGTTACTCATTTTTAGTTTTTTAGTTCGAAATTATGAGTTTGAATAACCGACTTCATCAACAGGTGGGATATTCAATGCAAATACTTTTAACTTGGTTGTGCATAAAAGCGATTTGGATATAGAAACATCGTTGATACGCTTCTATATCCTCAACTTAATTCGTAAACAGTATACTTCGGTGATCATGTCCTACGTCGTCTGGTCATCGTCGTTTTTATTTGTCACTGTATGATTGTTTAATTTAGTGAATCACATGAATGATGGAGGATAACCTAGCTTTGTTTTGATTGAACGAGTTTCAATGCTTTTTCTCGATTCGCAAAATGACGCTTGGTCACAGCATCTAACTGCGCGATGCCATAACGTTCAATCAATTGGGCTGCGGTTAAGTCAACTTTTCGACCTGCCCCCTTGACGAGTGTCATTTGCAATTGTTCTGATAGCCGATCCATATGTTTAACAAATGCGTAACGAGAAATGATACTGGCTGCGGCAATCGATAGTGATTTGGATTCTCCCTTTGTTTCATAACGCGTTTTTTCAGGTGCAGGGATATCACCGATTGCGTAGTGTTGGTACACGCCAGGTTGTGCGAACTGATCTATTACGATGTAGTCTACGTCATGGAGTGATACTTTTTTCAAAACATTTTTAATGCATTCATTATGAAGGACCGCTTTCATTTTGACTTGTGACCAGCCTAAACTTTGGCGTTCATTATATTTGATGTTGTCTAATACGAGTAGGGAGTGGGGAAGGAAAGTGACCAATTGTTCCGCTAAATCGATAATTTTTGAGTCTTTTAGGCGCTTTGAATCGTCCACACCAAGCGTTTTTAATATAGGAATATGATCCGCAGAGACGTAACAAGCGCACACCGTTAAAGGTCCAAAGTAGTCCCCACTTCCCGCTTCATCACTGCCGATACAGTTGAATTGATTATATTGAATATGTTCGGAAGCGTGCGCAATTTCCTTTTTACCTTTATTTGATTGCGTCGGATTGCTTTTTTTATACACTGCATCACCTAACAATTGTTGACAAATGGATTCTGCATTTTGACCTTGAAACATCACCTTATTCGAACGATAAATGCTGATTGTCACGCCTTGATATTTTGTGCGTGCGCGCATGCCGGCTGGCAGATGCTCAGTCACGGGTTGAAGTTGTGCAATAAGCTGTTCTATTTCAGCAGTGTTCAACTGTTTTACAATTTGAGACATAACCGATCCTCTTTTCTATTTATTCTTTCAAATCGTAACATAGATTCAATAAGTCTGAAACAATGAATGATACACAAATCATACGATCTCGTGTATAATGAACCATGATGAATAAAAAAGATATTAAGGCTAGGTGAGTGGAAATGGGTGAGTTTAAAAACCGAATCAATGTAACGATTAATGATCAGAACTATACGATTTTAGGCGAAGACGATCCGGAACGCATTCGTTATGTCGCTGACTTAGTAGATGATAAAATTCGAGAGTTGGGACGTAGAAACGCAGGACTCGATTCCGTGCGTAAATCTGTACTGACTGCGGTAAACGTCATGCATGAATTGGTTTTGTTAGAGGAAGAAAATGCACAACTCAGAGAAGAAATTCAACGTTTAAAACATAGAGGACACTAATGTGTATGTGCTAGTCGGATTTATTGTCATGTTACTTTTTGCCATGACAGGTTTTCATAGAGGATGGAAAGTCAGTGCACTTCATCTAGGAAGTACATTTTTTTCTTTATGGGTTGCCGTACAATTTTATCAACCACTTAGTCCGTATTTTAGATTGTTTATTCCTTTTCCTCGTACTGTTGCATTCGATACGCATTATGCGATGAATTTTGATCAACATGAATTACGCTTTAATCAAGTGATGGTATTTTTGTTGCTCGTAATCATAGTGAAAACATTGATGTACTTAGCCATTGGAAGTTTAAATCGTGTGTTTACATTGCAACAGCTCGGTTGGGCGAGTAGAATAATAGGGGTATGCCTTGCCAGTTGTTCAGGCATCATATTTTTACATTTTCTTTTCTATATCATAGCGTTGTATCCCAATGCCTTTTTGCAACGGGCACTGGCGCAGTCACAAATTGGACAATGGGTGATTACACAAATTCCATTTTTATCTGATTTTACATGGCATTTGAAATAAAAAAACGAACGAGGCTGAGACTGAAGTGTGTTATCACATATGTTTCACCCTCTTTTTTAATGAGGTGATGAGATGACTAAAAAAGATGTTATTCGGTTATTAGAAGAAATCGCAACTTATTTAGAACTAAAAGGAGAAAATGCGTTCAAGGTTTCTGCTTATCGAAAAGCTGTGCAAAGTTTAGAAGCGGATGAAAGAACAATGGACCAGATTTCAGATGTGACGGAACTTAAAAATATTGGTAAAGGTGTTGGAGAAGTCATCCATACATTTTTAACAACAGGTGAATCTCCTACCCTCAACGCGTTGAAAGAAGAAGTACCGAGTGGTTTAATTCCTTTGTTAAAAATTAAAGGTTTAGGAAGTAAACGAATCGCAAAACTTTATAAAGCATTAAATATCACGGATAAAGCATCATTTCAAAAAGCATGTGAAAATCATGAAGTCAGTGCTTTAGACGGTTTTGGACGGAAAACAGAAGAAAAGTATCTAGAAGCTGTGCAAGCATTAGGTGCGAAAAAAGAGGCTTACCCCATTGATACAATGAGAAGACTCAATGCGTTAATCTCATCCCACTTGCAATCATTTGAGGGCATTGAAAGATTTGAAGTGGCAGGAAGTTTTCGTCGAATGAAAGAAATGAGTAAAGATTTGGATTATATCATTAGTACGAATGTGCCGCTTAAAGTTCAGGAGCAACTATTGGCACTTCCTGAAAAAGTGGAGGAAGTGGCAGTGGGTGAAACAAAAGTGTCGTTGGAGTTGGCTTTTGACGACGAAACAATTGGCGTCGATTTTCGACTTATTGAGCCACGTGCTTTTTACCACACATTACAACATTTTACAGGTTCTAAAAATCATAATATTAAAATACGTCAAATGGCGAAGAAAAAACAAGAAAAAGTAAGTGAATATGGGATTGAACAGTCCAATGGTCAACTTTTACAATTGAATAGTGAAGCGGAGATTTATGAACATTTTGGTGTAAAATGGATTGAACCGAGTATGCGTGAAGACGGTTCAGAATTTGACAAAGATTTATCCGCTATAATCACGTTGGATGATATTAACGGGGATTTGCATATGCATACGACTGCGAGTGATGGCGCCTATTCATTAGAGGAAATGATTGAAGCCAATATTCAAAAAGGCTACCAATTCATGTGTATTACAGATCATTCCAGAAGTTTGAAAGTGGCGAATGGACTGGCTGTTGAACGATTATTACAACAAAATGAAGAAATTAAAAGATTAAATCAATTATATTCAGAAATTGACATTTATTCCGGTACAGAAATGGATATATTACCAGATGGTCGCCTTGATTACGATGATGATGTGTTGGCGCAACTTGATTATGTCATTGCGGCAATTCATCAAAGCTTTAACCAGTCTGAGGAAACGATGATGCAACGCCTTGAAAATGCATGTCGAAACCCATATGTCCGTCACATTGCACATCCTACGGGCCGAATTATCGGACGACGTGATGGTTATCAAGTGAATATCGAGCAACTGATTGCTTTATGCCGAGAAACGGGAACAGTACTAGAAATAAATGCGAATCCAATGCGATTGGATTTAAGTGCTGACGTCTTACGCCAAAATCCTGACTTAATGGTCACAATCAATACGGATGCCCATCATGTCAATCATTTAAATTTTATGAATTATGGTATAGCGACCGCTCAAAAAGGCTTTGTTAAAAAAGCACAAGTTGTCAATGCGATGACTCGCGATGCATTTAAACAATTCATTACGCAACCCAAATCAGTTGAATAGAAATTGAGGGATTTGATGAAACAAAAAACATTAGAAATATTGGAATTTAATAAAGTGAAGTCATTGATTGAACAAGAAGTCATCAGTGATTTAGCGATTGAAAAAGTGAGGAATTTAGTGCCGTCTTCAGATTTTGACACAGTTGTATTTCAAATGAATGAAGTCGATGAAATCGCGCGAATTTACAATCAATATCGTTTGCCGAGTATGAGTGGATTATCACGAATACAACCCTATGTTCAACGGGCACAAATTGGCGGGACACTTAACGTACAAGAACTGAATGCCATTAAAATGTTGATTCAAGTACAAAATCAATTTAAAACGTTTTATAATCAATTGATTGAAGATGAGCAAACCGTCAATTATGAAATTTTGGACGCACAAATGCAACAATTACCGATACTGACCCATTTATACCAAGAAATCCATCAAAAATGTGATGCACAAAATTTATACGACAATGCAAGTTTGGAATTGCAGTCGATTCGGAGTCGTATTTCCAAAACGAATCAACGTGTCCGTGCGCAATTAGATCGTATCATTAAATCGACGAGCAATCAGAAAAAATTATCAGATGCCATCGTCACAGTGAGAAACGAACGGAATGTTATTCCGGTTAAAGCAGAATATCGTCAAGATTTTAGTGGGATTGTACATGACCAATCGTCATCGGGACAGACATTATATATCGAGCCTTCAGCTGTCGTTGAATTGAATAATCAAATCAGTCGATTGCGAAGTGAAGAGGCGATGGAAGTGCAACGTATTTTAGTTGCATTAACAGCTGAAGTCGCTAAGGAAGCAGAGGCCTGTCTCATTTCTGAGGATATTATGGGACATACTGATTTTCTCATTGGGAAGGCACGTTATGCGGCTAAAATTAAAGGGACAAAACCCACTTTTACTGAACATCGGAGTGTGTATTTACCGAAAGCATTTCATCCATTATTAGAACGTGAAACAGTCGTAGCCAATACGATTGAATTTGAGTCTACGATTCAAACGGTAATCATCACAGGGCCGAATACAGGAGGGAAGACGGTCACATTAAAAACTTTAGGGCTTATTGTTTTAATGGCACAGGCCGGTTTGTTGATTCCTACATTGGACGGCAGTCGATTAAGTGTATTTGATCAAGTGTTTTGTGATATTGGGGATGAGCAATCGATTGAGCAATCTTTGTCCACCTTTTCTTCACATATGAAAACCATTGTAAATATATTAGACGAAGCGAATCATAAAAGTTTGATTTTGTTTGATGAGTTAGGTGCAGGTACCGATCCGAGTGAAGGCGCAGCACTAGCGATGAGTATTCTAGATGCTGTGCGAGAAAAAGGTGCGTTAGTGATGGCAACAACGCATTATCCAGAGTTGAAAATTTATAGTTACAATCGTGCCGGCGTGATGAATGCAAGTGTGGAGTTCGATGTCGATACTTTAAGTCCAACTTATAAATTGTTAATGGGTGTCCCTGGTCGTTCGAATGCATTTGAAATCTCAAAACGATTAGGATTAAGTTTGAAAATTATTAATCATGCTAAAACAATGATCGGTCAAGATGAGCGAGAAATTAATGAAATGATTGCATCACTAGAACAGAATGCGAAACGTGTTGACGATCAACGCATTGAACTGGATCGCCTTGTGAGAGAAGCTTCACAAATTCATTTAGATTTGTCGCGCGCATATGCGCAATATCAAAGTATGGAAGCACGTTTGATCGAAGAAGCTAAAGAGAAAGCCAATCAACGTGTCAAAGCGGCTATGGTTGAAGCGGATGACATTTTGAACACTTTAAGAGATATGCGTGATCAAAAAGGTGCAGAAGTAAAAGAACATGAGCTGATTGATCAACGTAAGCGTTTAGAAGCACAATATGAAGCGAAATCAATCAAACAAAATGTACAAAAACAAAAATGGGATGAAATTAAAGCAGGCGATGAGGTGAAAGTCCTTTCTTATGGTCAGAAAGGGGAAGTGTTGGAAATTTTGAATCAAGATGAAGCGGTTGTACAAATGGGAATCATCAAAATGAAACTGCCGTTAAATGATCTTGAGAAAAAGGAAAAAACGAAAGCGCAACCGAAAAAATTTGTGACGCGGACGAATCGTTCAACAGTTAAAATGGAGCTTGATTTAAGAGGGTTTCGATATGATGAAGCAATGCTCGCATTAGATCAATATCTAGATCAAGCAGTGCTTAGCAACTATGAAGATGTCTATATTATTCATGGTAAAGGCACAGGCGCATTGCAAAAAGTTGTGCAACAGCATTTAAAACGTCATAAAAGTGTTGCTGATTTTAGGACAGGTTTACCAAGCGAGGGTGGCTTTGGTGTCACTGTTGCAACCTTGAAATAATGAGCACTTTTAATGAAATCAAGTGCACAATTTGATATAATCCTAACATCATACGAAATTTAAGGAGGAAACGTCCTATGGCATTAAAAGAAGTAAAAGATTCTAATTTTAACGAAGAAATTCAATCAGGTGTTAAATTAGTAGACTTTTGGGCAACTTGGTGTGGCCCTTGTAAAATGATTGCACCTGTTTTAGAAGATTTAGCACAAGATTATGATGGTAAAGCGGACATCTTAAAATTAGATGTAGACCAAAACCAAGCAACAGCTGCAAAATTTGAGGTAATGAGTATTCCGACTTTAATCGTATTCAAAGATGGGGAGCCTGTTGATAAAGTAGTAGGATTCCAACCTAAAGAAACTTTAGCGCAAGTATTAGATAAACACATTTAAACTTCATTTCACATTTAATCAAATGAATCAGTGTTTTGTGAAGGGGAATACTTTTTAAGGTGATTCTGTTCAAAGCGATTACAGATGGTGTTGTTATCGCTGAATGTGAAGTGAATGACCCATGTGGGGAGTGGAACAGTCATGTCATTACGAAAATGACGTTTGTTTCACTCCTTTTCGTTATGTTAATCAATGATGAGATGTAGCACGACCACATTTAATAATAGGTTCAGCATAGAGGATGAGATAAAGAAGGTGAAGCGATAGATGGAGGAGACCCAAGCACGAATTAAACAAAAACTTTCAGTGGTGCCAGTTGAGCCGGGATGTTATCTAATGAAGGATCGCCATAATCAAGTGATTTATGTCGGGAAGGCGAAAAAAATAAGAAATCGGGTACGTTCTTATTTTACAGGCGCACATGATACTAAAACAACGCGACTGGTCAGTGAAATTGTTGATTTTGAATATATTGTCACAACAAGTGAAATAGAGTCATTGTTGTTGGAGTTAAACTTAATTAAAAAATATCAACCTCGTTACAATATTTTGTTGAAAGATGATAAAAGTTATCCATTCATAAAAATCACAAAAGAACGCTATCCGAAATTAATTGTAACGAGGACGGTACGAAAAGGGAGTGGTAAATACTTCGGACCGTATCCTAACGCTTACTCTGCGCATGAAACGAAAAAATTGTTAGACCGTATTTATCCATTCCGTAAGTGTGACAAAATGCCTGACCGCTTATGCCTTTATTATCATATTGGGCAATGTTTAGGTCCTTGTGTATATCCAGTAGACACATCGGAATATACGCGTATGGCTAAAGAGATTTCAGAATTTTTAAGTGGTGAAGATAAAACGATTTTAAACCATTTAGAAGAAAAAATGGTAACGGCGAGTGAAAATCTTGAGTTTGAACAAGCAAAAGAATATCGAGACTTAATTCAACATGTCAATAATCTAACAAAAAAACAAAAAATCATGTCCGCAGATCAAACGATTCGGGACGTCTTTGGTTATCATGTCTATAAAGGTTGGATGTGCATTCAAGTTTTCTTTATTAGACAAGGCAATCTTATTGAACGAGAGGCGACGATGTTTCCATTGCAACAAACGGCTGAAGAAGAATTTTACACTTTCATTGGTCAGTTTTATCAGCTGAATCAACATTTTTTACCTAAGGAAGTGCATGTACCGACATCACTTGATGTTGAAATGATTCACTCCGTCGTCGATACCAAAATAGTGACGCCTCAGCGTGGTCAGAAAAAACAACTCGTTGATATGGCGAATAAAAATGCACGAATTTCTTTAGAAAATAAATTTGAATTGATTGCTCGAGATGAATCACGGACGATTCACGCTATTGAACAATTGGGGGATGCAATGGGAATCCAAACGCCTATTCGAATTGAAGCATTTGATAACTCAAACATCCAAGGGGTCGATCCTGTTTCAGCCATGGTCAGTTTTGTAGATGGTAAGCCGGATAAAAAGGGATACCGTAAATATAAAATTAAAACCGTTCAGGGACCGAATGACTATCAATCCATGCAAGAGGCTGTTAGACGACGATACACTCGTGTGTTAAATGAAGGTTTACCGCTACCCGATTTAATCATTGTAGACGGTGGGAAAGGCCATATGTCGAGTGTTGCGGATGTTCTCGAAAATGAGCTAGGTTTAGATGTACCGATTGCAGGACTCGTCAAAAATGAGAAACATCAAACGTCTGAACTATTATATGGTGAGTCCGCACAAGTCATTCCATTGAAGAAAAATAGTCAAGCTTTCTATTTGTTACAGCGTATTCAAGACGAGGTCCATCGATTCGCCATCACGTTTCACCGTCAAACACGTCAAAAAACAGGCTTACATTCTATTTTGGACGAGATTGAAGGCATTGGGCCGAAACGTAAAACAAAATTATTAAGAACATTTGGTTCAATCAAGAAAATGAGAGAAGCTTCTATTGAGGCATTTCAAGCGGCAGGGTTACCACAAAAAACAGCCAAGGTGCTATTTGAAACATTACAGGAAGAAAAGTAGATAAATCAGGGTATGAGAATCATTCTCATACCCAATTTTGTCACATTTAATGTTACAATAATAGCGTATTGGTTTCTTTTTTAATCTGATTTGCAAACGTTTTCTAATCAGCCGACAACAGTAAAAAGAAATCAAAAATATAAAGTATCGCAGGGGGGACTTCCTTTGGCACAATCAAAGAACCAATTCTACCTTAGACGTTTACATTCGTTACTCGGTGTCATTCCATTAGGTGGCTTTTTACTCGTTCATTTAATGGTGAATCACCAAGCTACACAAGGGGTAGAAGCATTTAATAAAGCAGCAGCATTTATGGAGTCGTTACCATTTCTCTATGCTTTAGAGATTATCATGATATACATCCCGATTTTATATCATGCAGTGTATGGTGTACATATTGCATTTACTGCAAGTCATAACATAGGACATCACTCTTATATGCGCAACTGGATGTTCTTATTTCAACGTATTTCGGGTATTTTAACGTTTATTTTCGTTATGATTCACTTATGGCAAACACGTATTCAGAAGTTTTTTGGTCAAGAAGTGAATTTTGACATGGTTCATGATGTTGTTTCGAATCCATTTTGGTTGATTTTCTATATTGTATGTATTATTGCGGTTGTATTCCATTTCTCAAATGGCTTATGGTCATTCTTAGTGACTTGGGGTATTTTACAATCACCAAAATCACAAAAAGTGTTTACTTGGATTTCTTTGGTGATTTTCGTTGTAGTTTCTTACATTGGTGTAAGTGCAATTTTAGCTTTCGTATAAACGTTTAATCATTTCAGGGGAGTGACAATTCTATGGCAGAGAAGAAAATTATTGTTGTCGGTGGCGGCCTCGCCGGTTTAATGTCAACAATTAAAGCAGCGGAACAAGGGGCGCATGTTGATTTATTCTCCATTGTTCCAGTTAAACGCTCTCACTCAGTTTGTGCACAGGGTGGTATTAACGGAGCGGTAAATACAAAAGGTGAAGGTGACTCTCCATGGGTTCACTTTGATGACACTGTATATGGTGGTGACTTTTTAGCGGATCAGCCACCTGTTAAAGCGATGACCGAGGCTGCACCACAAATTATTCACTTATTAGATCGTATGGGTGTTATGTTTAACCGTACAAAAGAAGGTCTTTTAGATTTCCGTCGTTTCGGAGGTACATTGTACCATAGAACGGCTTTTGCAGGTGCGACGACAGGGCAACAATTACTGTACGCCTTGGACGAACAAGTCCGTAGTTATGAAGTAGACGGTCTTGTAACGAAATATGAAGGATGGGAATTTTTAGGTATCGTCAAAGATGATGACAATGCGGCACGTGGTATTGTCGCTCAAAATATTACAACATCAGAAATTCAATCATTTGGTTCTGATGCGGTTATTATGGCAACAGGTGGCCCAGGTATCATCTTTGGTAAAACGACAAACTCTATGATTAACACAGGATCTGCAGCTTCCATTGTTTATCAACAAGGGGTTAAATATGGAAATGGTGAGTTTATTCAAATCCATCCAACTGCAATTCCAGGGGATGACAAACTCCGTCTCATGAGTGAATCAGCACGTGGTGAAGGTGGACGAATTTGGACTTACAAAGATGGTAAACCTTGGTATTTCTTAGAAGAAAAATATCCTGACTATGGTAACCTTGTCCCTCGTGATATTGCGACACGTGAAATTTTTGATGTTTGTGTGAATCAAAAATTGGGCATCAATGGTGAGAACATGGTGTATCTAGATTTATCACATAAAGATCCACATGAACTAGACGTTAAGTTAGGCGGTATTATTGAGATTTATGAAAAGTTCACTGGTGATGACCCTCGAAAAGTACCGATGAAAATTTTCCCAGCTGTACACTACTCAATGGGTGGATTATACGTTGATTACGACCAAATGACCAACATTGAGGGCTTATTTGCAGCAGGTGAATGCGACTTTTCGCAACATGGAGGAAACCGCTTAGGTGCAAACTCACTCTTATCTGCAATATATGGAGGTAGCGTTGCAGGTCCTAACGCAGTGAAATATGTTGAAAATATCGAGAAATCATATGTGGATATGGATGATTCAATGTACCAAAAACGTGTGGATGAAGAACAGGCACGTTTTGATCAACTATTGAATATGAAAGGGACTGAAAACGCTTATAAATTGCATCGTGAACTAGGTGAAATTATGACAGCAAATGTAACGGTTGTCCGTCATAATGATAAATTGTTAGAAACGGATAAGAAAATTGTTGAATTAATGAAACGTTATCAAGATATTGATATGGAAGACACTTCGCAATGGAGTAACCAAGCTGTGTTCTTTACACGTCAATTATGGAACATGCTTGTGTTAGCACGTGTCATTACTATCGGTGCCTATAATCGTAATGAGTCTCGTGGCGCACACTACAAGCCAGAATTCCCAGAAAGAAATGACGATGAGTGGTTAAAACATACAATTGCTGAATATAAAGGGCCTGATGCGGCGCCAGAATTCACATATAAGCCGGTTGACGTGAGCTTAATCCCACCTCGTAAACGTGACTACACAAGTAAGTCAAAAGGGGGTAAAAAATAATGGCTGAAACACAAGTAAAACAACAAAATCAAACGAATCCTACCAATAAAACAATCAAATTAATTATTAAACGTCAAAAAGATCAAAACTCAACACCTTATGAGGAAGGGTTTGAAATTCCTTATCGCGAGAACATGAATGTCATTGCGGCATTAATGGAAATTCGTCGTAACCCGGTTAATGATAAAGGTGAAAAAACAACACCGATTACATGGGATATGAGTTGCTTAGAAGAAGTTTGTGGTGCATGCTCGATGGTCATTAATGGTAAGGCAAGACAATCATGTTCGGCAATTATTGACCAACTTGAACAACCGATTCGTTTAGAACCGATGAATACATTCCCGGTCATTCGTGATTTACAAGTGGATCGGACACGTATGTTCGATAACTTAAAACGTATGAAAGCATGGATACCTATCGATGGAACTTATGACTTAGGCCCTGGTCCACGTATGCCAGAGAAAAAGCGCCAAACCGCATATGAATTATCAAAATGTATGACATGTGGTGTTTGTTTAGAAGTGTGTCCTAACGTTACCAAAACAAATGATTTTGTAGGCGCACAAGCTATTTCACAAGTCCGTTTATTTAACTTACATCCGACGGGAGCGATGACAAAAGATGAACGTTTAAATGCATTGATGGATCAAGGTGGCTTACAGGCATGTGGGAACTCACAAAACTGTGTTCAAGCTTGTCCTAAAGGTATTCCATTGACAACTTCGATTGCAGCGTTGAACCGTGAGACATCTTTTCATATGTTTAAATCATTTTTTGGGTCAGATCATGAAGTTGAATAAGGTGAATGATCAAGAGTCTGGGATATTTTGTCTCAGGCTCTTTTTATGTTAATATCTTTAAATGTTAATTCGCAAGGAAAATTTTGATGAATCAGTAAATTGGGGATATAGGAATAAGCAAAGAAAAACAGAGCTTATTGTTCAATCCATTCACAGATATGATAAAATAAAAAACAATTACGAAAACGAATAGGATGAATAAGATGAGTAGACCAATTGGTGTGATAGATTCAGGAGTAGGCGGTCTAACAGTTGCAAAAGAAATTATGAGACAGCTCCCGAATGAAACCATTTATTATTTAGGGGATGTAGGACGGTGCCCATACGGACCTAGAAATCAAGAAGAAGTTAAAAAATTTACAATAGAAATGTCACATTATCTTGTGCAATTTGATATTAAGATGTTAGTCATTGCGTGCAATACGGCGACAGCTGTAGCGTTAGAGCCATTGCAACAACAGTTGAAAATTCCTGTGATTGGTGTGATTGAACCTGGTGCAAGAACGGCCATCATGACGACAAAAAATCAAAATGTGCTCGTATTGGGGACAGAGGGGACAATTAAATCAGAAGCTTATCGAATGCATATTAAGAAGATTAACCCGCATGTTGAAGTGTACGGTGTGGCGTGCCCGGGATTTGTCCCATTAGTCGAAGAAATGAAGTATAAGGATCCTACAATTACGAATATTATTATCCACCAAACTTTAAAACGCTGGCGGCAAACAGATGCGGATACGATAATTCTAGGTTGCACACATTATCCTTTGTTATATCAACCGATATTTGATTATTTTGGCAAGACGAAGACTGTCATCTCTTCTGGGTTAGAGACAGCAAGAGAAGTCAGTGCATTATTAACTTTTAGTCATGAGCACGCACAGTATACGCCTCAACCGCAACATCGTTTTTTTGCGAATGGAGAAGTTCGCCATATGACATACATTATTCAAGAATGGCTGAATCTCAACACAACTGTGGAAAGAATTCAATTAGGATAGGAGTGTTTTGAATGACAGAGATTGTTATTGCATCATCTAATCAAGGAAAAATTAATGATTTTAAAGTCATTTTTTCAGATGCACGTGTCATTGGAATTAATGAATTAATCGCTGACTTTGATGTAGAAGAAACGGGGACGACATTTGAAGAAAATGCGCGGTTAAAGTCTGAAGCGGCAGCGCAACTGCTCAACAGAACAGTTATCGCGGACGATAGTGGATTAGAAGTTGAAGCGTTGAATGGTGAGCCAGGCGTTTATTCTGCACGTTATGCAGGATTACAAAAAAGTGATGAGGCAAATATTGAAAAAGTATTAGAAAAATTAGGGAATGAAACAAATCGTGCAGCACGTTTTGTTTGTGTCATTAGTATGACGACAGCAGAAGGATTGACGAAGACATTTAAAGGTACAGTTGAAGGAGAAATTACATTAAGTCAAATAGGAGAAAATGGATTCGGTTATGATCCTATTTTTTTCATTCCGGAAAAACAGAAAACAATGGCGCAATTAACTGCAGAAGAAAAATCAAACATTAGTCATCGACGTCAAGCGATTGATTTACTGAAAGCGTATATTGAAGGTGAGAAACATGATGAAGTTCATCGCAGTGAGTGATAACCATTCAGAAGCAGGGATTTTATACGACATTTATCAAAAGCATAAAGATGCCGATGTATTTTTTCATTTAGGTGATTCAGAATTTCAATATGATGATACAGAACTGAGTCTATTTCAACGTGTAAAAGGTAATATGGATTTTTATCCTGAATTTCCTGAGAGTTTAGTTGAGCAACAAAAAGGCTATCGTATTTTTTATACGCATGGCCATCGATATGAAGTAAATCAATCACGCCAACAATTAGCTGAAGCAGCGATTGCACATCAAAGTATGATGGCGTTATATGGTCATACACATGTTGCTAAATATGAGGAGATTAACGGCGTTCATGTGATTAATCCAGGCAGTATCTCTCAGTCTAGAAGTGAAATGGAAGAAACGTATGCTGAAATTGTATTGGAGGGTTCATTCGGTCATGTGCATTTTCATAACCGAAACCATGAAAGGGTAAAATCGGTATCGTTTCAATTGGAAAACAGAAATTAACACGATAACATCATGACACCCAGTCGAACCTACATGTAAAATTCGACTGGGTGAAGTTTATATATTGAAGATAAATGGATTAGATGAAAGATTTTATTTTAAATTCACTTCTACAGTTGCACTTTGTGGACTTTGAACATAGTGGTTTGCACGATCAGAATGTAATCTCTTACTTAAATCTACAGTATCAGTTCTACCCGCATGTTTGACTTTGATTTCACCAGCATTAATTCCATCAGTATATAATTGCTTATTCTTAATCAATGTTTCACGAACACGGAAATCTAACTCTTTTAAAGTTAATACAGGTTTATTACCAGAATAGAATTGGTATACACCAATTGTCTGTCCATTTTTATTTAATTTAAGACTTAAAGTATAGTGTTTATTTGCCGCTGTAGCTGCTGGTGTGATACCACCTGTAAAATAGTCTTCATACGACCATAAAAATTGATGCGTTGGTCGATCTTGTAATCCAAATACATCAACATACTGATTTCTTAGATTGTTAATGTTCCCCCAGCTTTCGGGTCCCCATACTTTAATGTTACCTGTCCAACCATATTTGAAGTCTACATAAATGTTGCCTTTGTCAGGACCATCTTCCTTTTGATGTAACCATTTATTCGAGAAAACTTGTACTTCTTGTGTATAGTATTTAGTTAATTCATTAATGTCAGTGACATCTTGACCAATACTATATGCTTTAGCTTCAGATGAAAAGTTGATTGCATCATCTGATAATTGTGTGGCAGCAGCACCCATGAGTAATAAACTTGTTGATAAAACTAATTTTTTTGTGAGGTTTTTTTTCATGTTGTCAATCTCCTTTTTCTAATGTAACCAAAGTATATAATAAAATTAAAAGTTATTGAATTAATAGTATTTTAACTATATATTAAAAGAGGATTAAACGAAGAGGGGAAAATATGAAATGCTTTTTCATTTTATAATGAGATAATAAATGTAAGTGAGTGCGTATGTTGTTTAGCCAAAAAAGGGGTTAGGTGCCTAATAATCTTTTTGAATGTGACATGTCACTTAAGAATGAATGAAAAGTATAGAACCCAAAAAGGACTTTACTATTCAAAAATAATGAATAGCAAAGCCCTTGAAGGTTGAGATGATTATAAACATGTATGAATATACAATGTCAATCGTGCATCTCAAATGCGTTGGGAATTAGATTTATTTCTTTTTGTTAAATAAACCTAAAATGAATTCTACTACCTTTTTAATTAAATCAAAGATAAACATGTGGATTCACCTCCTACATCTTGATTTGTTTTTAGTATAAAGGATTTAAATAAAAATGATTAAAAAATTCCTCAAGTTGTTTAATTACAATCGCAACTGTTTCTTTGATAAAAGACCCAAACAGTTGCGAATGCAAAAGTGTATGTAGAATGTGAAATATGCTAAAAACGATAAAATAAGGAAGATTACGATTTATCGATAAATCGCATGGTGGCGTATTTGTCAAAAGGATTTTAAAAATAAAAGTTCAGATTTTAAGATAAACAGGGCTAGGACATAATGCCTAACCCCGTTCAAATCTGTCGTATTTATTTAGGATTAATTTCATAAATGTAGCGTTGAGGCGAAGTAGAGCCAAGTGGTTGGAATTCTAATTCTATTTTTTTAGCATCTCCGTTAATTGCAAAACCTTGAGAACCACTTATTTCTCTACCAGGTGATAAAGAATCAAATAACTGATCTTTAATAGGATAGGCGTTTGCTTGCTTTCCGTCTACATATAGCTTTGTATTGACACCTACTGGTATTTCTGTATCTGAATTATTTTTAACTGTAATATCAATCTTTAACACTTTTTCGGCTTCCACATCAGCAAATTTGTTCCTTTCATCTGTGTATTTTGCACTATCTAAAGTAAAGGCGATGCCATCAATTTCTGACGTTTCCCCAACTTTCTTTTTATTATCCTCTGCTTTTCCAGATTTTTTTGTCTTCGATTGATCTTGTTTGTTATTCTTTGATGTACTTTGTTGTGTATCATCTTTATTAACTTGGTTGATATAAATAGCCGTACAAGATGAGAAGATAATGACTAAGATAATAAAAGCACCTAAACAGCCCGCACAGCCCCATAACCAACGTTTTTTATTTTTTGAAGCTTCTTCTTTTTTATATGCTTCAAATTGTTGTTGTTGCTTTGCTAATAACTCTTCATGACTGAGCGTGTTCTTTTCCGACATTTGGATGTCCCCCTTTAAATCCATATTATATTAAACGCATAGAGCGGTTTAATTAAATCATTGCTAATCACTTTAAATGGTTCGAACGCATCGCTAATGTTGCAGTATGCTAGGAAGCGAGCCCGCTTTATTAGTAATCATTTAAACATTGTTGTACAAATCCTAAAATCAACTTTAAAAAATAGGCAACCTCAAATTTTTTGAGATGCCATTGTTATATGCATCGATTAAGTCTTGAAAAAACATTGTTTAATGGGCGTTTAGAGTAGCGTATGCATTCCATCTGTTTGTTCATTCTCTCAATTTAAAATTGGCTGTCGTAATAGAAGGGATTTGACTATCATTTTGCATTCGGCACATGTCTTATTTTTGCGTCATACGCCTCTATGTCATGACTATCATGATGAGATGTGAGGGTCCTTGATGTTTCATATCAATATCAATTACTTTTTCTATCATTGAGCACACGTACGGCTCGCTCAAAGTATTGAATGAATGTTGGTGGCGTGGCTATTATCATTTGTCGATAGCGGTTTAAAAATTTACAGCAAATCTATGATTGAGTCGATCATCGAGTTTATTGAATCCTCAATGTCTGATTTGTACATATCGAGATCAATATATCTCGAAAGTTTGATGTGTGTTTCGCGCTAGGTTGTTATTTACAAGCCTAATTATATTAGGGATTTCTCTTTTTTGCAATATTTTTTGAATTTTTAATCATTTGAGAAATTTCATAAATGATTAAAATGAGTAGATAAGATAAATATAGAAAATCAAATTAAATCAAGTACGCAATCTTAATGGCACTATCAAGAAGTTCACTGAGATTTATAAAATCCGTTGACTATTAAAAATTGGAGAATGGTAAGTAAGTTTTTATGTGTTAATTAAGTGGCAAAATGTTTGTGCTTAGTTATTATACAGTTAAGCATGATATAACTACACTTAGGAAATTTTATGGTTTTTAAGTCTACTTTTTGTAATATTAAAACATAAAGGAGGCTATGTTTTTGAAAAATAAATTTATTAAATCGATGGTAATATTATTATGCATTAGTATTGTGATTTGTAGTTTCACTTCAAGTATAACTGTCGCAAAAGAAAATGGAAACATTCTGACAAATAAGGATGTAGAAAAAATCAAATTAAATGAAGTAACTAACCTTAACAATGTTCTCAAAAGTCTTAAATTAAGCAAACAGAATATAATTGATAATAACTACAAAATAAAACGTGAAAAAGTAGGATTCATTAATGCTAAAGATAAAGATGGAAAATATTATAATTTTTATTTAGAAGGTAATGATATAAAATATTATAGCGTATAGTATGTTAAGAAAATCAAAAATGCTATGTTTGTTTTATACGACGTAAATAAAAATTTTATTTTGAGTTCAGAAGTGAGTCAAAAAGGTGAAATTGTAGAAGAAAAATCTATTGATGACAAATCCACTTATTATAGAAGTGCCAACGTAAATAAAGCTGCGCCTAGATGGGCGTGTGTCTTTTCAAGTTATACTGCTTGTGTCGGAGTAGCATTAGGGGCGGGTGCAGCTGGCTCTTTAGTTTCTGGTCCTTTCGGTGCTGCTGCAGGATTCACTGGAGGGTTTGCATGCAGGTATGTTTTTCAAACAGCTGTTGAAAAATATGGAGGTAAAGATGCAGCTTGTAAAATTACAACCAAGTAGAGGTGTTTAAAATGAATAATCTAGAAGAAGCATTAAAGTCGCTAGGATGGCTAGATTTAATATTTATAATCCCTATGTTTTTATTGTTTTCATATTTGCCTGATGATAACTTCTTTTATATATTAATTAATTTAATAATTGTAATATTCTTTGGTATTGGTTTGTCACTTTCATCACATTGGTTAGTATCTTGTTTTACTAAAAAGAAATAGTATTATTTTGTCATCGAATAATAAAAAACCCCGCTTGCAATAGGTGTGGGTGTTTTAAGTGATTACAAAATGAGGGGCGTTTTTCTATGTTTTTATAATTTCGGGGACGTTTCGGGGACGTTTAGTACAAAATACGACATTCAACCAAAGTTAACGAAATACAACAAAATACCGTCATATCAACGTTTTAAGTTACGTGATACAACGGTATAAAAACGAAATATAGCCAATTAGCGTCCTGGGAGGGATACTTGAAACTCTATAACGACGGGTTTTATGGGCTTTTAGGTCCCTACTGGGTCCCTAAAAATTACATTGCGCTAATTATCCGTATTGCTTTTTCATCCTCTTCTTTATATGTTTCTTCAAGCAAATGCGAATAAACTTCAGTTGTAATAGAAATGTTTTTGTGTCCTAACCTTTTAGAAATGTAATATATGGAAACGCCTTTTGCCAGTAAATATGAACAGTGGGTATGACGTAGTGCATGTGAAGTGATTTCTTTGATACCTAAATTATTACAATAAGCTTTTAAACGCTTATTAACTGCATTATTTGTTAACTCGCCAAAAATAGTACCGTCTAACGTTCTAGGTAATTGATCAACAGATTTGATAATATGTTTCATATCTTTTTGACTAATAGACACATAACGCGGTGAAGAATCAGTTTTATGTTCATCAATGTATATTTCACTCTTAATTTGATTAATATATTCGCGTTTTAAATTCAAAACTCGACTTATACGACAACCAGTACATATCATTATAAACAGTACTAGTGATGACGCGTTATCTTTAGTCATTAAATGCCTTTTTAATATTTCGTAATCTTTTAGATTGATAAACTTACTATCTTCACTTTTGTTAGGGTTACTAGCCCGATAACTCACTTTAAAGGTTGGATTTTTTGTTATGAGACCTTCATATACAGCATCATCTAACGATGTTCTAATGTAGCCATTTAACTTTCTAATAGATTCTTTAGAATGAGTTTTTGAAAACTCATTAATAAAGTCTTGATAGTGATACCGAGATAGATCTTTTAACTTTTTCTTTCCGACAGGGTGCTTGGAAATGTGTTCTATTGCAGCGGAATAAGATTTATATGTTTTAGGTTTCACAGTGGATTTTTTAAATGTTTCGCACCATGTTTTGAAATACTCATACAACGTCAAATTAGGTTCGTATTCAATGCCTTGCCTTAACTCATTTAACTTGTCTAATCCTGCTGAATTAGCATCGCGCTTAGTCCTAAACCCTTTCTTACGATACCGTTTACCCTCGTATTTAAATTCATATTGCCATTTTTTTCCGTCGTAACATCGCGTCTTCATTCTATCCCTCCTCAAAAAAAGTAAAAAAAATAATAAGGGTACGGCGAGGTACCCAGTGAATAATTCTTGAAATAATAATCAATGTAATTTATAATATGCTTAAGATAACTCGAGAAGGATTAGCTCTGGGTCCCCGAATGGGGGTAGGCGAAAGCTGAGAATTCCTATGACCCTGGGGTTATCTTTTTTTATTTGCCTTTTTTATATTATTTATTACATTTGGGTCATGTTTTATTTCTTTAACTATGAAATCGACAATCTGTTGAGAATACCTAGTGACATTTGCGAAATGATAAGAATATTTATCGTCATTTTTCAAGTTGTAGAATTTTATAATTAAACTCAAAGTATAGTTGTTAAATTCATTTTTTCCATCTTTTTTATCAAAGTAGTTAAATGCTAAATTTTTGGCTTTTAACTGTTTGTTAATACCGTGAATTACATTGTTAAAACTCAATGTGTATTTATCGTTAGGGTCTTTTAACTCTTTTAAAATTTTAGCGTTATTCTCCGAATCGCTTGAAACATTTACGGAAAAATCAGCATTTTTTGGATTTTTAGTAATAATTATTGTGTTTTGCAAAGGAATTACTAAAGAATTAGAATTAGTTTTTTCTTGTGTAGCTGCTAAATCATTTTTTTGAGTTATCAATTTTTCTGCAATAACTGGGGAATACTTTCCTCGTATTTCATCGTTGTTTAATATATCCATATTTACAGTTAAACTCAAAAAGTTTTGAGGTATTTTTCGTGTTATATCTATATTATGGAATTTTTGTAGTTGCTCTGAAAAATTTAAAATATTAGCTTGAAAAAAGGGGGCATAAACTGTCTCATAGTCTTCTGTAACCAAATGAGTACTTATATTCCTTAAATCTATAATCTTTTCCAGATTAATTCTTAAAGGTTGATTCTTATCAGTGTAAATAATTTTGATTACATCAGATAAATTTAAAGTTCTGTTTGGGTTGTCTGAATAATATATAGATTTCCCCTCTTTTAATAATTTAGCTTTTAACATCAATTCCCAAGCATTACATATAAAGAATGAAAAACCTTCAATCCTATATTTAATTGTAGGTTTATTATACAGTTCTAATCCCATAATAAATGCTTCTTGACATTTTTTTAATAATCGTTTTTGTAAATTTTCTCTTTCCATCCCTCAACCTCCAATTTAATAGGGTAGGCGTGCTAGCCCTTTAAAAATCATTTGTTCGCTATAACTTTTAACAATTCAATGATTTCTTCGTTCTGTTTTATAATTTTGTCATTTTGAGCTATTTGTATAAAATTTTGTTTTTGATGGGTCATATAATAATTATATGTAGCTTGTTTTTCCATATCAAAAGTCAATTTTCCAAAAGCGTGATAAAAATTGTCAAAGTTTGCTAATATCTGCTGCTTTTGAAAGACTTCTATTGTAGTGTTTGAAGGATTGTAAATACCTTGAGTAGCAAAGAATTTAGTTATTCTCTCTTTTTGAGATTCTTTGCTCTCTTTAATTTTAAGTTGCTTGGTTTTTACTTGTTCTTCTTTAAGTCTTTTTTCTTCTTTTAAAAGATCAATTGGATTATCGTTTAGCCATTCCCAAACAACATTATCTTTTTGTTCACGTGTTAAAGATTTGTACACCTGCTTTTCTTCTGTTGTTAATGTTCCTTTATACTTAGTTTCATTCCAACTTATTTTAGTTTGTTCTTTAAAATTTCTAGTCATTATGTATCACTCCTTGTTTTTATATAAAGCGCCTCGAGGGCGCCTTGTTAATAAAATTTCATGCTTGAAACAACTTTACCAACGACTTTAATTTCATCGTCATTTGTATAAACTTGTGGTAA
Source organism: Staphylococcus lutrae (assembly GCF_002101335.1). Classification (NCBI taxonomy): domain Bacteria; kingdom Bacillati; phylum Bacillota; class Bacilli; order Caryophanales; family Staphylococcaceae; genus Staphylococcus; species Staphylococcus lutrae. The sequence goes on from NZ_CP020773.1 coordinate 2,118,490, forward strand.
ATGGTCGCTATTGTTAGATTCAGGTAATAAAATAATTTTATCTTCGTTGTATCTAATTCGTTTTACAGTTGCGTTATATCCATTGACGTTTACTACGCCAATTTGACCATTTTCTACCACAGAATCTTTTTCTACTACTACAACATCGCCTTCACGAAATTCTTTGTCCATTGAATCGCCAAAAACTTTTAATCCGAACAACTCTTTGCCACCTTTAGTCATTTGAGAAGGTATGTATGTATATTCGATTATATTTTCTTCTGTGTAGATAGGTAATCCAGCACTTATTTTTGCTACAACTGGAATTGCTGTGACAGGTAATGTGTCGATTTGAGGTTTGGTTTTATCCTCGACTAAATCTGATTTATTCACATTAAAGTAATTTGCTAATAGCTCGATTTTATCTATTCTTGGGTAAGTTTTTGCATTAATCCAATCGGATAAAGTTGTATATTTCACTTTCAAATCTGTTGATAATTGCTTTCTGTCAACGTTATTTTCCTTCATCAAACGTCGAATATTTTTAGACATTACTTCTTTATTACCTAACATGTTTACCACTCCTTTCATCTAATAGCTTAATCTTATTATACGGCTTTTCCGTAAATCATACAACAAAAAAATAAAAAATACGGTTTAAGTGTTGGAATTACGATTTAACCGTAATATACTTTAGTCAGTTCTTAAGAAATGAGGTGGAAAAATGGGCGTAAAAGTAGAAAGAGAACCGTATACACTGAAGATGTTACGTGCTAAATATGATTTGACCCAGTCAGAAGCAGGTAAAAACGCTGAATCTAACAAACCTATTTATAAAGTAGTAAACAGAATATTATTTACATCGTCAAGAATTGAAGTTGTTAAAGCAAATCATTTTGTTCACTATATTTCTGATTCTCAAAACAAAACAAACAAACCAAATAAAATTGTGATTAAGAATGCTAACACAGGACTATCTACAATTGATGTTTATAAATATAGAAATGATTTAGATATTAATGAATTACCTCATTTTTTTGTTGATCGTTTGAATGTTTGGGCGTGCAGGCCAATTGAAGAAGCTGTTAATAACTATAGTAATGCAGTAGTTTTGTCTATCACTGAAACAATGCTGTTAGTGATAATTATAAGATGAATGAAATTGAATGCTTGTCGTTAGCTGAATCAATATTGAAAGCTAACAATAAAAAAATGAGTGTCTATAATATAATCATCGACAAAGGCGCTTGGAGAACGTTCAAACTGCACACTGGTAAAGATTCTTTAAAGTCTAGTAGTTTTGCTTCTAAAGAGTATCAAAAGGCTGTCAACGAGCTAATTAAGCTATTTAACGATAAAGATAATATACTCAACAGCAAACCTAAGGATATTATCGAAAAAGTGCGTATAAGAACAGTTGTTAAAGAAAATACAAAATTCGTTCCAAGTGCATTAAAGCCTAGTAGCGATATTAAGGATAATCAAGATAGTAAGATTGACAGAATTATTAGCAACTACACTTTAAAAGAAGCGTTAAATATTCAATTTAGTTTAAGTACTAAACCACAAACGAATAATGGTGTTAGTTGGTATAATGCAACTTTATCGCAAACTAAATCAGCTATGGACACTAACAAAATCTTTAACAACAACGTACAAGTTTATCAGTTTTTGAAGCTGAATCAATATCAAGGAATTTCAGTTGATAAGTTAAACAAGTTGCTTGTAGGTAAAGGGACTTTACAGAATCAAGGTCAAGCGTTTGCTGATGGTTGTAAAAAGTACGGCGTTAATGAAATCTATCTGATTGCACACGCATTTTTAGAAAGTGCTAATGGTACATCATTTTTTGCGAGTGGTAAAACTGGTGTATATAACTATTTCGGCATAGGTGCTTTTGACAACAATCCAAATAACGCAATGGGATTCGCACGCAGTCATGGATGGACATCACCTACTAAAGCGATTATTGGTGGTGCCGAATTTGTTGGGAAAGGGTATTTCGATGTAGGTCAAAATACTTTGTATCGTATGCGTTGGAACCCGAAAAAACCAGGCACACATCAATATGCGACGGATATTGGATGGGCGAGCGTGCAGGCGCAAATGATTAGTTCGATGTATAAAAACATAGGATTAAAAGGTGAATATTTTATATATGACCAATACAAAAAATAAAATTATGGGGGCATTTGGAATGATTAACTGGAAAATTAGAATAAAACAAAAAACATTTTGGGTGGCGATTTTGTCAGCCATTTTTTTATTCGCACAAAACATTGCTAAAATCTTTGGATATGATATTGAGGTTTACACAACACAATTAACTGACACATTAAACGGTGTATTAGGGTTTTTAGTGTTAGTTGGTGTGATTCAAGACCCGACTACATCTGGTATTGGCGATAGTGATCAAGCGCTTAATTACGAAGAGCCTAGACAAAAATATTGAGAGGTGAATGACATGAAAACATATAGCGAGGCAATAAGTCGTTTACGTTGGTACGAAGGGAGATACATTGATTTTGACGGCTACTGGGCATACCAGTGCATGGACTTAGCTGTTGATTACATTTATTGGTTGTTAGGCATTCGAATGTGGGGGAACGCTAAAGATGCGATTAACAACGACTTTAAAAACATGGCTACAATTTATGAAAATACACCTTTATTCGTGCCGCAAGTGGGTGATGTGGCGGTGTTTAGGAATGGTATTTATAAGCAGTACGGTCACATTGGTATTGTTTATAATAGTGGTAACACAAACCAGTTCTTAATTTTAGAGCAAAATTTTGATGGCAATGCCAATACCCCCGCAAAATTAAGATGGGACAATTACTATGGATGTACGCATTTTATCCGTCCTCATTATAAAAACGAGAACACTGCTTCTAAAATAGCTAATAAGATTAATCCGCCATCACACAAGGCTGCAGGTAATGGAGCTAGTAAGATTGTCAGTGGCAGTAGAGCGCCTTATAACCTCAAATGGTCAAAAGGTGCTTATTTTAATGCGAAAGTGGACGGCTTAGGCGCTACATCAGCGACACGATATGGTGATAACCGTGCAAATTATCGTTTTGACGTCGGACAAGCTGAATACGTACCAGGTACTTTAATTTATGTTTTTGAAATCATTGATGGTTGGTGTCGCATCTATTGGAATAATCATAATGAATGGATTTGGCACGAAAGATTGATTGTAAAAGAAGTATTCTGATTACAAAAATAAAGTATGATATACTATGTATATCCACGACATGAAAGGGCGGTCATTGCGACTGCCCTGTTTTTTGTATGATAATAACGATTTTAGCATAATTACACAACATAACACATACAGCTATGGTTTCCATCTTTAATATTAATAAATCAATTGAAATAAAACAATATTATGTTATACTACAAATTAGAAAGTTGAAAAAGGAATAATTTTATAAAAAGGAGATTTTAATATGAAGAAGTATTCTAAAAAAACATCTTTATTATTATTGTCTAGTTTGTTATTTGTTACTCCTATTGCATTTTCATCTGGTTCTGTTATTGCTAACGCTGAAGAAAAAGCGGATAACTCTCAATTAAAAACTAAATATTTGAGCAATCAAGATTTGTTTGACGAGCTTGAGAAGCAAGGTTATAAATTAGAAGATATATTCACAAAAGAAGAAATAAAAAAGTATAAAGCTGAAGACAAATTAAGAGCAGGTAAAACTCAATATATTGTAACTGGGGAAGATTCAGCGACATTGTATCTTTCATCTGCATACACTAAAACGATAGCTGCATTAGGTGCTGCTGGAATTAGTGTGATTGCTGCGTTAACTGGTGGTATACCTGGGGCTGCAGCTGGAGGTTTCTTTGGTAGTATAGCAGCATCTAATGTTGATACTAGTAAAGGGATTTATATAAAATTCAAATCTAAAAAGAATTCGGATGGTGTGTATGTTTTAACACCAATAAAATGGGGTTATCAGTAAGGGTGATTTTATGGATAGGTTTAAATTTTCTTTAAAAGTTGGTATTTTATCACTACTACTATTCTGTACTTTGAATTATTTAGTTCCTATGCCTGACGATTTTATCATGATAATTATTTATTCCATTGTCTATGTTGCTTTGCTCATGTTTTTAATTTATATATTTTTACCGTTAAAAACTACAAAGCAAAGAAAGAATAAACTTTAAGAGATTGCTATTTTTTAAACGAATCTCTTCCAGACTTGACAGTTCTTATTATAAAGTTATTATATAACGAAATATTCAACCACCCATGCTAGTTAACGGGTGGTTATTTCTATTTTCTGATTAATTTGTTATAGCCCCAATTTTAATGATTGCCTATTTTTACAGTTAATAACGCAACTTAAATATAAATTAAAGGATTTGAGTTACCTTTATTGATGTTATATAATGAATGTGTGTAGTAGCAATCAACGTCTTTCCCCGATGTTGATTGCGTTTTTTAATATTTTCTATTTTTATTGTGTTAAATGTATTGTATAATTACATTACTACACATAGAAAGAGGTTAAGGGGAACGGTGAAAAATGAAATTTCTAATATCATAGAAAATGGATTATTAAACATTTATTGTGGTGAAAAGAAAAGTACAAATAAAGACAAGTATTATTTACTAAGGGGCTGGGACACAGACCTTCAGTTCCATTAAGAAAAAGCCGTCAAAATTCATTTTTTTAGAATTTGATGGCTTTTTTCTTATTAGCGAACGAAAACTAGCACTAATTTTGGCCAGTTTTCGTATATTTACTGCCATGAGTGCGATGCCAAGTTCACATTCAACTTTTGATTGAGTGCGAACCGATAATCTTTGGAAACCCAAATTAGCCTTCAGATTTCCAAAAGTTGATTCAACATCTATCTTTCTCTTTTGATAAATGTGTTTTTTCTTTGGATCTGAAAGCTGCTTATTTGTGAAAGCTTTAAAATAGTCCCAAGTTAGATTTTTAAATAAGCTTTTATTTGTGTTGGGGTGAGTACTTTGTTTCATACATTGACTTCGTAATGGACAGGCCACACACTCTTCACATGCATATAATTTAAAATCTCTTTGAATACCGTATCCGTCTCTTCTCTTTCTGTAACTTTGAAAATGTAATGTCTTCTTATTCGGACATATGTAATAATCTTCTATCTCGTTGTATTCCCAGTTAGCAGTAATAAATGGATTGTTTTTATATTTACGCTGCTTCTCTTTGAGATACATACTATAAGTGATCAAAGGTGTTTTCTCAAATTTATCTAGTATCATGGTATAGTTGTATTCACTTCCGTAACCTGCATCTGCCACGATATACTCCGGAATGTCACCATATAATTCTTTCATTTCATTCAAAAACGGCTCCAGTGTTCTCGTATCTCCTGGTTTATTATACACGCCGTAGGCTAGTATAAATTGATTATTTGTTGCTATTTGTAAGTTATAACCTGGTTTTAATTGTCCATTTTTCATGTGGTCATCTTTCATTCTCATAAATGTCGCATCATGATCAGTCTTAGAATAACTTTTTCTGTCGCCATAAATTTCCATTTGTTTGTCATATTTTAATTTACGGTCTTTAAAATCTTGGACGGCTTTCTTACTTTGTCTCACCTTACTTCTTTCTTTTCTAAGGCTTTTTCTTGTTTTTACATCTTGAGTCGTTTCAATTTCAGACGTGAGCGCATCATCTTTAAAACCTAAATGCGTCTCTATTTGATTCAGTTCTTCACTTGTTAATTCATGCCCAGATTCACGCTTGATTTCAGGAATAATCTCTTCAGAAACGAGTTGCTCATATAATGCCGTAGATTTTTCAATGACAGACTGACTAAAACGCTTCGTATTAGCTAGCTAGCCATTGGAATGTGTACTTATTCGCATTTGCTTCTATTTTTGTGCCATCAATATAAATGACATCCTCTGTAATGAGTTTATCTTCTAATAATTGTGCTCTTAAACCGACAAATAAAATATGTAGAAATTTCATCATATGGGGGTTCACTCTAAAACGATTGATTGTTCTATAAGTTGGCGTTTGGCCTTGCGCAAGCCACATCATTCGGCAACTATCTTTTAAAAGGTGCTCGATTCTTCGGCCTGAAAAAACAGAATGGGTATAACCATACAGTATGCTTTTTAACATCATTTTGGGGTGGTATGATGAAGGACCTCTTTGGCTATAATATGGATTAAAAGCTTCTTGGGGAATAGATTCTACCAGCTTGTTGATAATGAATACGACATCATTTTCTGGAAAAGACATCTCAGTTTCTATTGGAAGTGTAAGTTGAAACATGTTATAATTTTTGTACATATAAAGCCCCCCTGTCTATTATTTTTGTGGTTATTAATAATTATACGGGAAGTGCTTTATTTTTTTAAGTCATATCTAAAAAGAGCTCTGATTAAATGTTTTTTGACATCTAATCAGAGCTTTTTTAACAAACTAGGGGGGATTATGTCCCACCCCCTACTTTTTTGCTAATAAGAAATTTATAATCAAATTGGTCAATATACCCTAAACAGAAGTCAAAAGAGTAGTGCCAATAATGTAATTGAAATAAATTATTAGTTAAGAGAGCATGCTGCTGCGAATGCAGTACCACAAACCACTTCACACCCTGCGCCTGCTATTGGGTTTACAATTGCCCACACTCCGCAATAATGAGCACATGCATAAAGTCCCCCCATACTACATGCAAATGCTTTACCGTTCCATTTAAATCCTACTGCTTGAGGTGCATTTTGATTATCTTCTTGCGCTATATAGTTTTTATTTACAATCAATTTGCCTTCTTTATTTTCAGTTTGTTTTCTTTTTTCAGCTACAAATTTTGTTATTTTATTATGATAGCTGTCATAAATTAACTCAGAAACAATAATCTCTTTTGTTTTTGTATTTTTATAGACTGTGCTGACTATAAAGCCGTACTCTTTTTTACCGTCTTGATTTTTAATTATGTATTTTAATTTTGAATTTTCATCATTTAATTTAAATTCTGTAAATCCGTCTTTTTTGATTTTCTTTTCTAATTGAATAATGTCATTGTTTTTAGATGTTAATTTTTCAAGATCTTCTTTTTCTTTTTCACTCATTTTTGTTATTTCTACATTCTCATTTTTGAGCTTTTCTTTTTGGGTCTCTAAAAGTGTTGGTTGCCCTTTTGCGTATAGGGTATTTGAATTTAAGGCGATAAGCAATAGTAGTAATCCTATAAATGATATTATTTTTAAAAATTTCATTTGATTCTTCCAAATTAATAATGTATTTTTATTTTATACTTAGATTTTAATTGTAATCGCTTTCTAAAGTCAACAATTATTTTTATTTTTTATTAAGGAGAGATTTTATGAAGGATGCAAAAGAGAATATAGACAAGTATGTTAGAAGTTTACCTTTATTAGGTTTAATTATTAGTATTATTTTGATTGTTTTATTTTTCTTTATTTGGAAAGTTGAAGGTAATTTTGTTGTAATTTTCATATATTGCTTATTACCTGTTGTTGTGAATACATCTGTGTATGGAGTGTACTTACTTTTTAGAAGTAAGTAGTTTTTTAATAATTAAAACTTTTCCTTTAACAACTTTACTCACCACACCCTAACCGGTGTGGTATTTTTTTATGGAAACACCCCGCCTGCAATAGGTGGGGTGTAATAACAGGGACTCGGGTCCCTAATGGGTCCCTAAAAATTCGTTTTATATGGTATGTTATTGATAGGCAAAATAAAAAGAACCCCGTCGTTACAGGATTCTTAATATTAAAAAGTGCTTAAATTTCATTAATTAGCGTCCTGGGAGGGATTCGAACCCCCGACCGATGGCTTAGAAGGCCATTGCTCTATCCAGCTGAGCTACCAGGACATTTTTAACACAAGATTAATTATAGCGAATGAAACTTGATAAATCAACATAACCTTAAGAAAAAAACTATACATTTAACACCTAATACAAAATTTTACAATAATTAAAAAGGTTTAATTGTTATCAAAATAAGCGTAAGGTGTGAGGATAGATGTATACGATGGTGATCGAACTGTGTCACGTCGTACGGGTTTGACTTTGCGTTTTAATTTCAAAGGGTGCGTTTGTTTTCTTTCAATAGATTAAAGGTATATAATAATAGAAATCATATGAATGAAAGGGAGTAGGATAATGACTGAGTTATATCCATATATCGCATTTGATAACACGAAAGAAGCATTAGAATATTATGAAGCCGTTTTTGGTGCGACACATATTAAACGTTTACCAGTAGCAAAAGATCAAGCTAACCATTTTGGTATTCCACAAGAAAAGGCGACTGATGCGACAATGCATGCAGAATTTACCATTGCACAAAAACAATTGTTTGCATCGGATGCATTTGGGAAACAAGCGAATATTACCGATGGGATTTCATTGATGTTAGATTATGATGTGAATGTAGCAGAAGATGCGCGTGAAGTTGAAGGATTATATGATCGTATAAAAGATGATGACAGCATTACCATCGAAATGCCTTTAGAAGAGCAGTTTTGGGGTGGTAAAATGGGTGTGTTCAAAGATCGCTATGGCATTCGTTGGATGATACATGGTCAAGATTTAAATGCAAATTAATCATAAAAAGTAAAAAAGCACTGAGAGCGAGTCAGAAATCGTTTCACTAAAATGGGATCTCTGATTGCGCTCAGTGCTTTTATAAATATAAATGACTTTTAGCGTAATGATACGTTTCTCTTGTACGGTTTTGAAGTAAACCTAGAAGTGTCAGAACGCCGATTTTTCCGACGATCATTGTTACAATAATGAGCAGTTTAGCAAAGGTGTTATACTCAGTTGAGATTCCTGTTGAAAGACCGACAGTACCAAATGCTGAAATGACTTCAAAAGCAATCTCTTCAATTCTTAAATTGGGCTGAGCCACTGAGAACCAGAAAATGATAAAAATAACAAACATCATCGCGGATAAGGTAATGGCTACTGCTTTTTGTGTTTGTCTCGGATCAATAGACCGTCGAAATACCTGAGTATAGCGATGGCCGTTCAAAGAGGTGATCACAAACAGAATCACAAGTGTAAATGTTGTTACTTTAATCCCACCTGCAGCACTGATTGGCCCAGCACCGATAAACATTAACACCATAGTTAGCATTAACGTGCCTGGTGCGAGATGTGAAAAGTCTATCGTATTAAATCCGGCCGTTCGTGTACTCACAGATTGGAAAAAGGATGCTAATAATTGTTGTGATAAAGACATGCCTTTTAATGCATGGTGATATTCTAAAATTAAAAAACCTAGCGTTCCTACAACAATTAAAATAAAAGTCACAAATAACGTCACTTTGGTATGGACGTGAAGCCGTTTTAATTGGCGTGTTGTCATTAAATCAAATAGAACAATATAGCCTATTCCACCGACAATGATCAGAATAGCAACCATTAAATTGACTATTGGATCGTGTGCATAAGAAACGAGATTATCGCTAAATAATGAGAAGCCGGCATTGTTTAATGCTGAAATAGATGTGAATAAACTAATGAAAAGACCATAGGACCAACCGTAAGTCGGCACGAAAACCGTTGCTAATACCATTGCACCTAGGGCTTCGAATGAGATCGTGAAAATAAAAATAAATTTCGCAAAATCAACGACATTTAATGTTTCATCAATATTCAGTTCTAACTTAAAAAGCTGATTGTTTTGAAATGTAATCTTTTTTTGTGAAACCATCAGTGCCAACAAAGAAACGGCGACGATTCCCATGCCTCCAATTTGGATGAGTAACATGATAACGGTTTCGCCTACAATATTAAATTGCTGTGTAATATCAACTGTGGAAAGGCCTGTTACTGTAAACGCACTCGTCGCAACGTACATTGCATCTATAAAGGAAATAGGATGACGTCCAGTCCAAGGTAAGTAGAGTAGTAGGCTCCCCACTAAGGTTGTGCTTAAAAATAAAATCAAGTATAACATAATAGGTTGTCGTTTGCTGTACATCTTCTACCCCTCGGTTCGTTCATTTTTATGTAATCATAGCATGTTATTTTGGAAAAACAAAGAACGAAAATAGATTGTGTCTTCCTCAAACCCAATCCATTCTATATGAATAACGCAGATGATTTTGGTTGTACTGCCATAGGAGATTGAAGGCTAAAGAGGATTTCGAGTCCATTGACGTATAAAAATCTCATAGGTGAAGGTCAAAACGGTTGTTGATTAACCAATTATCTTTTAAGGGTGCGCATTCTAATTGACCAGGTGACGCATCCAATATAAAAAAGGAAGTACCCGTGATGTGGGGATACTTCCTTTTTGAATACGCCAGTTAAAAAGGATGCGTATTATTTTACGAACATGTTAACTAAACCTGCGATTAATTTAACGATACCTAGAATAATGCTTACCCATGTCATAGTGATGACCTCCTCATGTTTAACTTATACATTTATTTTAATCGATATCTTTAGTTTTATGAGAAATAGGTCGTAAGTCATTAATTTGTCTACCTAATTGTTTGTGTTGTCTGCGATACGAAACAGTTAGGCATGAGATATGCGCCCAACTGTTTAGGCTCAAAGGCATTAACTGTTTAACTATTTGATATTTTATTATTTTTGATTAAATAGAATATATTGTCATTATATAAACAAAGTTATTTGGTAAATACAGTTAGGCAACAAAAGTGTCTATTATTTTAACGAATAGAACAATTGAGCACTATTTTTAGCGATGTGAGAAAAATTGACGGAATGTTATTGGGGGTGCGTTATATTATAGTTAGCAAAGCAAACAAATTGGGTGCTTTGCTCATCAAATATTTCTTAACGGAGGGTGTATACGATGTCAGATTTAATTAATGCCATTAAAGATACTGTTCAAGCAGGTATCTCACATGATTGGGTAACAATGGGAACAGGTATTGCAGATATCGTTGCTAAAGGCGTCGATGCCATTTCTGGTTTCTTTGGTTAATTTGTATAACAACTCCTGACAATTTATGCAAAACTTTCCTAAAAACAGCATATTAAATCGATTAGGCGCACCTTGTTAAAAGGGATGCTTAATCGTCTAGTGATGATACGTTCATATTAAAGTGTGGCATCCACATGACATGGACGTATCATCTTTTTATACGTTATTACGATTTGGTATGTTGAGAGGATGATCAAAATCATGACAGTGATGTGTGATTTTGATAAACTTGGGGAAGTTAATATTTCATAAAAGGAGTGGCATCGATGCGATACAAAGCAATTTTATTTGATTTTGACGATACACTTGTGGATTTTCACGATGCAGAAGTGTATGCGTACGGGCACTTAATGAAGACATACCGTGTTCCTAAACATTTGCACGATTACAACCGGTTTAAAACAATAAATCAAAATCATTGGGAAGCGTTTCAACGGGGTGAAATTTCTAAAAGCGAAGTATTAAGTCACCGCTTTATTGAGACGTTTGATACATATGGGATGACTGTGGATGGTGCAGAAGCGGATGTCATCTTTCGCGATGGTTTAGCGACGGCGCCGATAAAGTGGTTAGAGGGAATGGAATGGTTGCTTGAAAAACTATACACGCGCTACGCTTTAGCGATTGTGACAAATGGGGTTACAGATACACAAGAACGTCGCATTGCACGAACAAATCTGGAGGAAATCATGGATTATATTTTCATTTCAGATAAAGTGGGGGTGCAGAAGCCGCACGTCGGTTTCTTTAACAGTGTATTTGAAATGTTTCCACAGTATCAGAAGGAAGACTTTTTAATTGTCGGTGATTCATTGACTTCAGATATTCAAGGTGGATTGAATGCGGGGATTGATACGTGTTGGTTGAATCATCGCCAATTGAGTAACCAGACGGGGATTCAACCGACGTACACAATCGAAAGTACAAAAGCATTGGCCGAGCTTTTACTATAAAGACGTTCGGTGAGGACACGTTTTCATAAAAATACACCCTGGAAGTTGGTAATTTGTTCAACTTTTGGGGTGTATCACATTTAGTGGGTTTTGTTTATTTGATTTAAGACGAATCAACTTCACGACGCTCAATAAGTAATGGCATTTTCAATCCACCCATGTGAGCCACTTTTGTAAATGTTGAATATCATCAACATCACAGTTGGCCGTGAGCGTCACGAGCGTAGGATGACCTGATTCGAATTTGTCTATGCTTGAGGTTCCCAAATGAGGATATCGTGGCCATCGTCGTTTTTAACCTCTAAATCAGTAAAGCCATTTTTGATAAAGAATGCTTTTGACTCATTTCTTGCAATTGCTTTGATAGGCAATTGATACGACTTTGCATATGCAATGAGTGCAGACCCGTAACCTTTGTTTTGATACTTTTTGAGTACTTCTAATTTCCATACAACTAAATAATCTTCAAAATTTGGAAAAAATGTTTCTTCAACTTCACCTTTTCGATAAAGTGCCATACGTGCACCAATTTTTTCGCCCACATAAATGCCGAAAAAAGGTGATTCTGAACTTGCATCAATCATCTCCCCATGTAACTCATTGACCATATACAAGTCCTTGTTACCAAAATTTTGACGAAAGTCTTCGAAAAGTTCCTCAGTTTTGTAGTTGATATCGAGGTGTACAACTTTAGTCATGTGATTACCCCCTTTGTGTTTATTGATTTAATTATAGCCTATTTATTTTGAATTTTGAAGCAAGCCGTTAAATTGTCATTGGCCTCCGTAACCATTATACTGTTATGGAATACTGTTTAAGGAGAAATCAGCATGGATTGTTTAAATATGAGCGTCAATGAGTCGGATTCATTTATCGCAGGCTTAATACAACAAGAACAACGAATCTTACAATTTTTTGATTATGACCCGACTTTAGATGAAAGTTATCAACGTCGTATGCAACAGCCAAGTAATGGGAGAGAACGACAATTAGCTCAAGTCATTCGTCAATATATGGCGGATTTGGATTTAACAGTAGCACAAGAAAAGGCGTTACATGCATTAGAGCATGGGGCAAAGGTCGTCATCGGAGGTCAGCAAGCCGGATTATTTACGGGACCACTCTATACTTTTCATAAAATTGTGTCGATTATTGTTAAAGCACGTGAACTTGAAGCGACTTATCAAACAGAGGTTGTTCCAGTTTTTTGGATTGCAGGAGAGGACCATGATTTTGGTGAAGTAGATCATACGTATGTGATGCATCAACAATCGGGGCGTTTAGAAAAAGTAAAATATCATACAATGCACCCACCAGAATCCAATATCACACGCTATCAGCCCAATAAAGAGGCATTAAAGCAGGCATTGACGGATTACTTTGCTGTTTTACCTGAAACGACACATACTAAAACGCTGTACAACACAATTCTAAAATTCATAGAACAATCTGATCATTGGACTTCGTTGTTTAAGAAAATAGTTCAGGCGTGCTTCAAATCATCAGGACTATTGTTGATTGACGCACAATTCGAAGCGTTACGTGAAATGGAAATCCCGTTGCTACAACAACTTATCGACAAACACGAACAGATTGATCAAGCCTTTAGAACACAACAACAACGCATAGTTGATGCTGAACTGGCACCGATGATTCATACGGATTCTAATGTTCATTTATTTATGCATTACGATGGCCAACGTCAATTGTTGAAGTATGAAAATGGCGTATATCACTTAAGCAAATCAGAGATGACATTTCATCGTGAGACATTGTTAGATCTCGTGCAGCAATCACCAGACTTATTTTCAAACAATGTAGTGACCCGGCCGATTGCTGAAGAATGGCTTTTTAACACGGTCGCTTTTATCGGTGGACCGAGTGAAATTAAGTATTGGGCTGAGTTGCAAGGCGTTTTTCATACAATGGAGATTGAAATGCCAATCGTATTACCTCGCATGCGAATGACTTATCTCACACCGAAAGTTGAAAAGTTATTAAAGACATATCAACTCGATGCGTCTGAGCTCATCATTAATGGAACAGAAGCAGCACGTGAACAATTCATTCGTGCACAGGCATCTGATGCAGTGTTGGAAGATATTCGGCAGATGCGTCAACAACAACAAGACTTTTATGAAAAATTATGCGTACAAATGGGTGATTCAGAACCTCAACGTAAACTTTTGAAAAAGAATCATCAAATTCAAATGAAACAAAATGAATATTTGGAGACGCGTTATTTGAAAAATATTGAACGCGAAAATGAAATCAGTATGCGCCATTTTCAGATTTTATCCCAAACGCTCCATCCAATGGGCGGGTTACAAGAGCGTATATGGAATCCGCTCCAATTACTCAATGAATTTGGGATGGAGATGTATACGTCCTCCACTTTCCCTCCACTTCGTTACACTTTTCAACAAAGCATCATTAAAACGTGATAATATCAGTGCTTAGAGCGTAATTCTTATTATAAGAATTACGCTTTTTTTATGTCTAAATTGATAAATATGGGAGATTTTTACAGAATTAGTGGAGGATAGTGGAGAGATGTGGTAAATTATATTTAAGGTGAGGTGATAAAAAATGTTCATGGGTGAATATGAGAATAAGCTTGACGCAAAAGGACGTATGATTATTCCGTCAAAATTTCGCTATGACTTAAATGAACGTTTTATTATCACACGAGGCCTTGATAAATGTTTATTTGGTTACACACTGGATGAATGGCAAACCATTGAGGAAAAGATGAAAACCTTACCAATGACTAAACGAGACGCAAGAAAGTTTATGCGTATGTTTTTCTCAGGGGCTATTGAAGTGGAAATCGATAAGCAAGGAAGAATTAATATTCCAGCAAAATTAAGAGAGTATGCACATCTCGATAAAGATTGTACAGTGATTGGCGTATCTAATCGTATTGAAATTTGGGATCGTCAAACATGGAATGACTTTTATGATGAGTCAGAAGAAAGCTTTGAAGAGATTGCAGAAGATTTAATTGACTTTGATTTTTAAACGGAGGGTTTGCAGTGTTCCATCACATTAGCGTGTTATTAAAAGAAACAGTGGATCAACTGAATATTAAGAAAGATGGCATCTATGTGGATTGTACGCTAGGCGGTGCAGGACATTCGCAATATCTTTTAAACCAATTATCAGATGAAGGGCGATTGATCGCAATTGATCAAGACATGACAGCGATTCATCATGCGAAAGAAAAATTACAGCGAGATTTACATAAAGTTGTGTTTGTACATGACAATTTTAGAAACTTGGCACAAATTTTAACAGAATTAAATGTAGGGAAAGTGGATGGCATTCTTTATGACTTAGGGGTTTCAAGCCCTCAACTCGATGTGCCTGAACGAGGATTTAGTTACCAACATGATGCGAGGTTGGATATGAGAATGGATCAGTCTCAATCCTTATCTGCATATGAAGTCGTTAATACATGGTCTTATGAAGCATTAGTGAAAATCTTTTTTCGATATGGCGAAGAAAAATTTTCTAAACAAATTGCTCGTAAAATTGAAGCTCGACGACAACAGCAACCAATCGAAACAACATTTGAATTAGTTGAATGTATTAAAGAAGGTATCCCGGCGAAAGCAAGACGCAAAGGGGGGCATCCAGCGAAGCGTGTTTTTCAGGCGATTCGTATAGCAGTGAATGATGAACTTTCAGCTTTTGAAGACTCGCTCGAACAAGCGATTGAAAATGTGAAAGTGAATGGTCGAATCTCTGTGATTACATTTCATTCGTTAGAAGACCGCTTGTGTAAGCAAATATTTCAAGAATATGAAAAAGGTCCTGAAATACCGAGAGGGTTACCTGTTATTCCTGAAGCGTATACACCTAAATTAAAACGTGTAAACCGAAAACCAATCATTGCTGACGAAGCAGACTTGGAAGAAAACAATCGTGCGAGAAGTGCCAAACTTCGAGTGGCTGAAATTTTAAAATAGAGGGGCGAACAAGACAATGGCTGTAGAAAGAGTTTACGAACCGTATCAACATCGACCGCAAGTTAAACCACGGAAAAAACAAGCGACGCAAAAACAAGGTGTCAAAAAGCAAGTTGTCGTGAGATTAACACGATTTGAAAAAATGCTATACATAACATTAGTAACACTCATTGTTGTGATTAGTATTTATATGCTATCTTTAAAAATGGATGCATATGATACAAGAGGGAAAATTGCAGATTTAGATCAAAAAATCGAAAAGCAATCAAGTCAAAACAGCGCATTAAAATCTGAGACAATGGAAAATGCTTCATATCAACGAATTTATAAAAAAGCTCAGGCGCAAGGTATGCGTTTACAGAACAACAATGTAAAGGTAGTGCGTAAAGATGGCGAAGCGAAAAATTAAAATTAAAAAAAATAAGCTAGGAGCAGTCCTCCTGATGGGTGTTTTCGGGCTGCTCTTTTTTCTATTGGTTTTAAGGTATGGTTTTGTGATGCTTACGGGACATTCTTCTGGGGAAAACTTAATCGCCAAAGCAAATGAGAAATATTTGTCTCATTTAGACCAAGATGCAGAACGTGGTAAAATATACGATCGCAACGGTAAAGTGTTAGCTGAAGATGTTGATCGTTTTCGATTAGCAGCAGTCATTGACCCTCAAGCAAGTAAAGATTCAAAGAAACCTCGACATGTTGTAGATAAGAAGAAAACAGCTAAAGCACTTTCGAAAATTATAGATATGCCTGAAGAAGATATTGAAAAACGATTAAACACAAAAAAAGCATTCCAAGTTGAATTTGGTAAAGCAGGGAAAAATCTCACATACAATGATAAAGAAAAAATTGAAAAAGCGGATTTACCAGGAATTACGCTCTATCCAGAAGTGAAACGTTTTTATCCTAATGGTAAGTTTGCCTCACATCTGATTGGTATTGCCCAAAAGGACCCTGATACAGGTAAACTGAAAGGGGCATTAGGTGTAGAAAAAATATTTGATAGTTATCTCACGGGTAAAGATGGACATGCGACTTTTACGAAAGATATCTGGGGATATATTATTCCGAATTCGCGAAATGAAGTGGCACCTCAACGAGGAGATGATGTTCATTTAACGATTGATTCAAATATTCAAGTGTTCGTGGAAGAAGCCTTGGACAAAATGGTTGAGCATTATGAACCAAAAGATTTATTTGCTGTCGTTATGGATGCGAAAACAGGTGAGATTTTAGCTTACAGTCAACGCCCAACATTTAACCCGGAAACAGGAGAAGACTTTGGTAAAAAATGGGCGAATGATTTATATCAAAATACGTATGAACCTGGATCGACATTTAAAAGTTTTGGCTTAGCGGCTGCAATTCAAGAAGGCGAATTTAAACCTGAACGAAAATATCAATCAGGTTATCGTGATATTCAAGGTTCTAGAATATATGACTGGAACAAAAAAGGTTGGGGAGAAATCACCATGGGATTAGGGTTTACTTATTCCTCTAATACATTGATGATGAGACTTCAAGATCTTGTTGGTGCGGATAAAATGAAATCGTGGTATGAAAAGTTTGGATTTGGTAAGTCAACAGGTAGTTTGTTTGATGGTGAACAAAAAGGTAATATTGCATGGGAAAATGAACTGATGCAAAAAACATCTGCTTTTGGTCAATCCACAACTGTCACGCCTGCGCAAATGTTACAAGCCCAGTCAGCTTTTTTCAATGAAGGAGAAATGTTGCGTCCATATTTCATACAATCTGTGATGAACCCGGTGTCTCATCAAACTTTTTATGAAGGCAAAAAAGAAGTTGTAGGCAAACCTATTACGAGTGACACAGCCAAAAAAGTGGATAAACAATTGGATGAAGTTGTTAATAGTGAAGACAGTCATGCTAAAAACTACCGAGTCGAGGGTTATCGTATCGGTGGTAAAACAGGTACAGCACAAGTTGCAGACCCTGAGAATGGGGGGTACGTTAAAGGACCTAACCCTTATTTTGTAAGTTTTATGGGACATGCACCAAGTAACAATCCACGTATCGTTGTTTATGCAGGGATGAGCTTAGCGCAAAAAAATGATCAAGAAGCGTATGAAATGGGTGTGAGCAAAGCCTTTAATCCAATTATGAAAAACACTTTACAATATTTAAATGTTGGTGATAATGAAGTAGATGGTAGCAAAACTAAAATTAGTGATGTACCGGATGTTGAAAATCACACTGTACAACGTGCAGTTGATGAAATTAAAGGTAAAAAGTTAGACCCTGTTGTTATCGGTAATGGTAAAAAAGTCGTGAGTCAAACGCCATCATCAGAGTCGCAATTATTACCGAATAGCCACATTTTATTGTTAACAGATGGTGATTGGACGATGCCTGATATGCGAGGTTGGACAAGAGATGATTTAGTTGCTTTTGAATCATTAACCAACATTAAAATTGAAGTAAAAGGAAATGGCTTCGTGAAATCACAATCTATTACAGCACAGTCGCTGGTTGATAAAAATAGTAAAATAGAAGTCACACTTGATTCTGAGAAGACCGAGTAATGATAACAGGAGTGATAGATTTGACGACACAACTTGACGTTGTCTCGCTCACTCCTGTTTATCATGAATGCATTCAAAGGAAGTGCGCGATTATGTCGCGAGCGACAACATTTGATGCGCTTACATCAGAGCGGAATCAAGATGATTTTATGAATAAGAGAAAAAGAATAAGAGATAAAGAATAAGAGATAAGGAGATTATTATGGGGTTTATTAGCGCAATTATCGCATTCGTCATTACTGCAGTTTTAGTGCCGATTTTAATTCCAACGTTAAAAAGGATGAAATTTGGCCAAAGTATTCGAGAAGAAGGTCCACAAAGTCATATGAAGAAAACGGGAACACCTACAATGGGGGGCTTAACTTTTTTAATTGGTGCAATCATGACAACAGTGATTGCCAGTCTATTTGTAGAACCAGCCAGTCCATTGTTGTTACTTCTGTTTGTAACCATTGGCTTTGGTTTAATTGGTTTTATTGATGACTACATTATTGTCGTGAAGAAAAATAACCAAGGGCTAACAAGTAAGCAAAAACTTTCAGCTCAAATTGCGATTGCCGTGATCTTCTTTATCGTTGCAAAAGGATTTAATGCATTCGATTTTTCGACAGATCTTCACTTACCGTTTACAGATGTTAGCATTCCATTATCATGGGGTTACGTGATTTTTATTATTTTTTGGCAAGTGGGCTTTTCTAATGCAGTCAATTTAACAGATGGGTTAGATGGTCTTGCAACAGGATTATCTATCATTGGATTTACGATGTACGCCATTATGAGTTTCGTGCTTGAACAACCGGCCATTGGCATATTTTGTATTATTATGGTGGCTGCACTTGCGGGCTTCCTCCCATACAATATTAATCCTGCCAAAGTGTTTATGGGAGATACAGGAAGTTTAGCCTTAGGAGGGATTTTTGCGACTGTTTCAATGATGCTGAACCAAGAACTCACATTGCTATTGGTTGGCTTTGTATTTGTCTTAGAAACGTTGTCAGTGATGATTCAAGTGACTTCATTCAAATTGACAGGGAAGCGTGTGTTCAAAATGAGTCCTTTGCATCATCACTTTGAACTCATTGGCTGGAGTGAGTGGAAAGTTGTCATTGTATTTTGGTCTGTTGGTTTGATTACAGGATTGATTGGTTTATGGATGGGAGTGAGTTAATTGATTAATTATACGGGATTCAAAGGTAAAAAAGTCTTGGTCATCGGATTAGCGAAAAGTGGGTATGAGTCAGCCAAATTGTTACACCGATTAGGGGCTGAGGTCACAGTCAATGACGGTAATGATATTTCTCAGGATCCTCATGCCAAAGATTTGCAGGATATGGGGATCAATGTTGTCAGTGGGGCACATCCTTTAGCTTTGCTAGATGAAGCGCCGATTATTTTCAAAAATCCAGGCATTCCCTACACAATTCCGATTATTAAAGAGGCAGAAAAGCAAGGTTTGAAAATTTTAACTGAAGTGGAACTCAGTTATCTTATTTCAGAAGCACCGATTATTGGCATTACAGGAACAAATGGAAAAACAACGGTGACTTCTTTGATTGGTGACATGTTTGATAAAAGTAGAGAGAATGGGCGTTTATCTGGAAATATCGGTTATGTCGCTTCGAAAGTCGCTCAAGAAATCAAGGCGGATGAATATTTAGTGACGGAACTGTCATCGTTTCAATTGCTAGGTACGGAACATTATCGCCCACATATCGCCATTATAACGAATATTTACTCGGCTCATTTAGACTATCATGAAGGCCTTGAAAATTACCAAGAGGCTAAAAAACGAATTTATCAAAATCAAACGGAAAGTGACTACCTTATTTTTAATGACAATCAAAGACATTTAATTGATCCATCAAAGGTGCGCGCTAAAGTTTTATATTTTTCGACACAACACAAAGTGAACGGCATATATGTCGATAAAGATTACATCGTTTATGAAGGGATTCGTCTGATTCATTTAGACGATATTGTATTGCCAGGTGAACACAACCTTGAAAATATATTGGCAGCCGTGTTAGCAGCTATTTTGGCAGGTGTATCAATCAGCGCGATTATACAATCATTAACGACATTTTCAGGAATCGAACATCGCTTACAATATATCGGTAATAATAAAACGAATAAGTATTACAATGACTCAAAAGCAACAAATACGTTGGCGACTAAGTTTGCATTAAGTTCATTTAAACAACCCATTATATGGTTATGTGGTGGGCTTGACCGAGGAAATGGTTTTGATGACTTGATTCCGTATATGGAAAATGTACGCGTCGTTGTAACATTTGGTGAAACACAAGAAAAATTCGTGAAACTTGGTGAGAGTCAAGGTAAATTTGTCATTCGTGCGAACGATGTGACTGATGCAGTCGTCAAGGTTCAAGACATTATCGAACCCAATGACGTCGTGTTATTGTCTCCGGCATGTGCAAGTTGGGACCAATATGATACGTTTGAACAACGTGGGGAACGTTTTATCCAAGCATTTAGAGCACATTTACCCTCACATTAAAGGATGTGATGTTTGATGACCAAAAAAATACCAACGATTGATAATGAATATTTAAAAGAAAAAAGACGTAAGCAACGTGTGCGACAGCGGCGTATCCAATTGACGATTGTCATTGTTTTACTCGCTATCGTGATGTTGATTGTCGTATATATGTTTACACCGTTGAGTCAAATAAAACAAGCTGACATTAAAGGGAATCATTATGTGACAAATAAAGAAGTAATGACTGCGCTTGAAATTAATAATCATCCTCGGATATATGCTTATAGTGCGGAAGACGCGGAGACACGTATTAAAAAACATCCGCTCGTTGCAGATGTTTCGATTCATAAAGGATTGTTTAATCCCATCGAAGTGACAGTTAAAGAACATGAAATTATCGCACTAACTGCTGAGAAATCCCATACAGTACCTATAATTGAAAACGGTACAGTGTTAAAAGATTACAAGGAAAAAATACCTCAAGCAGCGCCATATATAGACGGATTCAAAGGCACTGAAAAACGAGATTTGGTGGACGCATTACAAAAAATGGATCGAACGACACGTGCTCAAATTTCAGAAATTGTGACGGCATCACAAAAGGATCAGCCTCATTTGATTAAATTGTTTATGCGTGATGGGATTGAAGTAGTCGGAAACACAAATACGATTGCAGAAAAGTTGAAGTATTATCCAAGTATGTCCCAAGCACTTGAAAAAGATGAAAGTGGCAATTTAAAAAAATCGGGATTTATCGATTTATCGGTAGGGGCAACATTTATCCCTTATGATAACGTAAAAAATGGACAAGGTAGTTCTGCAAGTGCTAAAGAAGTACAAAGCGGAACAGCAAGTGAAGATAAGGCAAAAGACGATTTACAAAAGGCATTGAATAAAATTAAAGATGAGACGTCATAGCTTGATAATAAGGCAATGATTAATAAAATAACAGGTCATCAATTGTTAACAAAAAAGTGAGATACGCAGTGAATTGGAGTTTCGAAACACCATTTGGAGGCACGGATGTGACCTTGTGTTAAAAAGTTGAATTTCAAATGTGTTTATAGTTCACATTGATTGTGTGTTATTGTAAACTTATAATAGCTTAAATATGTAAAGAAATGTCAGGAGGTGCCTATCTATGGAAGAGCATTATTATGTTAGTGTAGATATCGGCTCATCAAGCGTGAAAGCGATTGTTGGTGAAAAATTTCATAACGGAATTAATGTGATAGGTACAGGGCAGACCTATACGAATGGGATTAAAAATGGGTTGATTGATGATTTTGATATCGCAAAACAAGCAATTAAAGACACAATCAAGAAAGCAGCCATTGCTTCTGGTGTCGATATTAAAGAAGTATTTTTAAAGTTACCAATTATCAGTACGGAAGTTTATGATGAAACAACACGTATAGAATTTCACCAAGATACGGAAATCAATGGGACACATATTGAAGAAGTACTCGAAAGTATTCGTCAAAAAAATACGGAACCTGAAACGGAAGTGATTGACACATTTCCTATTCGATTTATAGTAGATGAAAATAATGAAGTTTCTGACCCGAAAGAACTTGTCGCACGCCATTCATTACAAGTAGATGCGGGTGTCATTGCCATTAATCAGTCTATTTTAATCAACATGATTAAATGTGTAGAATCTTGTGGTGTAGATGTATTAGACGTATATTCAGACGCGTTAAACTATCGCTCAATATTATCAGCGACTGAGCGTGAGCTAGGGGCGTGTGTGATTGATATCGGTGAAGATTTGACACAGATTGCATTTTACGAACGCGGTGAGTTAGTTGATGCGGATGTTGTATTTATGGCTGGACGTCACATCACTGATGATATCGCACAATTTTTAAATACTACATACGACACAGCTGAGAAAATAAAACAACAATATGGACATGCGTTTTACGATTCAGCTTCTGATCAAGATGTATTTACGGTTAATCAGCTTGATGCTGAAGCACCAGCACAGTTCACTCAGAAAGAATTGAGCGATGTGATTGAAGCACGTATGGAAGATATATTGTTTGAAGTTTTTGATGTACTACAAGAATTAGGTTTAACAAAAGTGAATGGTGGTTTTGTCGTGACAGGGGGTTCTGCTAACCTATTAGGGGTTAAAGAATTGTTACAAGATATGGTGAATGAAAAAGTACGTATTCACACGCCTTCACAAATGGGAGTGAGGAAACCAGAATTTTCTTCGGCAATTTCAACAATTTCTAGTAGTATTGCTTTTGATGAGCTATTGGATTATGTTACAATTAGTAATCATGATAATGAAGAAATTGAAGAAGAAGTTATTGAAAGCGATTCAAAACGACAAGACCAAAAATTAGGTGGTTTCGAGTCATTTTTCAAGAAAAAAACAAAAAAACAACAGTCACAAGAAACGGCAAATTCTGAATTTGTTGATGAGGATACTTCTGAAGAGGTATACGAACACAATGATGGACATGAACATGCAGAACCTAAACAAGAAGAAAGTAAGTTCAAAAAGATTATGAAATCACTGTTTGATTGATTGGCTACAAAGATTAGGAGGAAATTTAAATGTTAGAATTTGAACAAGGATTTAATCATTTAGCGACACTAAAAGTCATCGGTGTCGGTGGTGGCGGTAACAATGCTGTTAACCGAATGATTGACCACGGCATGAACAATGTTGAATTTATTGCTATTAATACGGATGGACAGGCGTTAAACTTGTCTAAAGCGGAATCTAAAATCCAAATCGGTGAAAAATTAACACGTGGTTTAGGTGCTGGGGCAAACCCTGAAATCGGCAAAAAAGCTGCTGAAGAATCACGTGAACAAATTGAAGATGCCATCCAAGGTGCAGATATGGTCTTTGTTACTGCTGGTATGGGTGGTGGTACAGGGACTGGTGCAGCACCTGTTGTAGCCAAAATCGCTAAAGAAATGGGTGCTTTAACGGTAGGTGTTGTCACACGTCCGTTTAGTTTTGAAGGCCGCAAGCGTCAAACACAAGCTGCTGCAGGTGTTGAAGCAATGAAAGCCGCTGTGGACACATTAATTGTTATTCCTAATGATCGTTTGTTAGATATTGTTGATAAGTCTACACCGATGATGGAAGCGTTTAAAGAAGCTGACAACGTATTACGTCAAGGTGTACAAGGTATTTCTGATTTAATCGCAGTATCAGGTGAAGTGAATCTTGACTTTGCTGATGTCAAAACAATCATGTCTAACCAAGGTTCTGCTTTGATGGGTATCGGTGTATCTTCTGGTGAAAACCGTGCAGTAGAAGCAGCGAAAAAAGCGATTTCATCTCCATTACTTGAAACGTCTATCGTTGGTGCGCAAGGTGTGTTAATGAACATTACAGGTGGCGAGTCATTATCGCTATTTGAAGCACAAGAAGCAGCAGATATTGTTCAAGACGCTGCAGATGAAGACGTAAATATGATTTTTGGTACAGTGATTAATCCAGAATTACAAGATGAAATTGTCGTTACAGTTATCGCAACTGGCTTTGAAGATAAGCCATCTTCACAAGCACGTAAACAAGGTCATGGTGGCTTTGGTGCAAGTGCGACTGCTTCACCAGCAAAAGAATCAAGCTTTGGTGGACATACAGGAGCCGCTTTGACACAAGATAAAGAAGTTGAAAGTGGTCGTAGCCATACAACGGCTGAGGATGATATCCCAAGCTTTATCCGTAACCGTGAGGAAAGACGTTCAAGAAGAACGCGTCGTTAATCACCATCATATATGGAATGAATTATAATATACATCTATTGACGGCATGAGATGATCTTATCTGATGTAGAATGTAATGAACTGCTAGGACCATTGTCACTTCATCAATGTCCTAGCTTTTTTAC
Source organism: Staphylococcus lutrae (assembly GCF_002101335.1). Classification (NCBI taxonomy): domain Bacteria; kingdom Bacillati; phylum Bacillota; class Bacilli; order Caryophanales; family Staphylococcaceae; genus Staphylococcus; species Staphylococcus lutrae. The sequence continues at coordinate 2,143,262 of NZ_CP020773.1, forward strand.
TCGTTATCGGTCAGTGAAAATCAATCGCATGTTTGAGGATAGATCTTCAACACAAGAAAAAGGGAGGGGAAGCCATGGAATTATTTGTAAAAAAGGCACATCACTTGTCGTATCAACCGAGTTTAGCGCAAGGGGTTCATATTGGAATAACAACACGTCGTCATGGACAAAGTGCATATCCAATGGAAGCTTTTAATATGGCAAGGTATATTGATGACGTACCAGAAAATATTACGCGTCACCAAGAAGTGCTAGCTGAAGAAATCGGCTTCCCCAGAGCACAATGGGTGTTTCCAATTCAAACACATGAAGCGCGTGTTGTCGAGATTACGAAAGCAGACCAAGGCAAGAATATTGACATGCTTACGCAAGACACACTTTATGGCATTGATGCGATGTTTACATACGAGTTTGACACCTTATTAACGATGTGTTATGCCGATTGTGTCCCTATTTATTTTTATAGTCCGTCACACCATTTTATTGCGCTAGCACATGCAGGATGGCGAGGTACTGTCGCACGCATTGTCCACCGCGTGTTAGAACAGTTTCCGTATGATTATCAAGATTTATCCGTTGTGATTGGTCCAGCAACGTCTGACAGTTATGAAATCAACGAGGAAATATGGCATCAGTTTCAAAGCCTTCCCATTGATATTCGCCAGTATACGGTTAAGCGTGCTCCCAATCGATATGGCATAGATTTAAAATATGCGAATCAATTGTTATGTGAATCCTATGGTGTCCCACGTTCGAATATTTATTGTACAAGCTACGCCACTTCGGAAGATTTAGAGTTATTTTTCTCATATCGTGTTGAAAAAGGACAAACAGGTAGAATGTTAGCATTTATCGGTCAATCATGATGTGAAAGAAGGAATGATTAAATGTCAGTAAAATCAAATTTAAACGAAATAGAACAAATCATTACTCAGTATATGGCTTTTCGTGAAGATCAAACGAGACCTCACGTGATTGCCGTCACAAAATATGTTACAATAGACCGAGCAAAAGAAGCGTATGCAGCGGGTATTCGTCATTTCGGTGAAAATCGTATCGAAGGCTTTCTTGAGAAGAAGGCCGCATTACCAGATGATATTCAAATGCATTTTATCGGCACATTACAATCACGTAAAGTGAAAGACGTGATTCATCAAATTGATTATTTACACGCATTAGATCGTCAAAGTTTAGCGAAAGAAATTAGTAAACGTGCCCAACATGATGTGAAATGTTTTGTCCAAGTCAACGTTTCAGGCGAAGCATCTAAACAAGGTATAAGTTTAGATGAAGTCATTCCTTTTATTGAAATGTTGGCGTCATACGCGCATATTCATGTCATCGGCTTAATGACTATGGCGCCTTATACTGATGATGAAACTTATTTAAAAGAAATTTTTGAGAAACTTAAAAATAAACGCGATGAGGTCCAAGCATTAAATCTTTCATATGCACCTTGTAATGAACTTTCTATGGGGATGAGTAATGATTTTCATATCGCCACAGCAAGCGGTGCAACATTTGTTAGAATTGGAACGCGTCTTGTCGAAAAAGAGGAGTGAATCCATTGGCTATAAAAGATTTGTTCAATAATTTTTTTACAATTGAAGAAGAGGATGATGAGGCGTTCATTGCAGAGGAAGAGCGTCGTCGTGAACGAGAGCAACAAGCGAATAAGCAACAAACAGAGAAACCGAGAGCGATTCAATCTGTGCCGAAACGTCAATCGAGTCGGACAAAGGCTTCACAAAATGAAAAACAATTGCATATTGCACAAAAACAAGAGCAAGGGAATGTGGTGAACATGAATCAAACACAAGAATCGTATGATAATGGAAGTTCTAAAATGTGTTTATTTGAGCCACGTGTATTTTCTGACACACAAGATATTGCAGATGAGTTAAAAAATCGCCGTGCCACTTTGGTGAACCTCCAACGCATTGATCAAGTGTCTGCAAAACGTATTATCGACTTTTTAAGTGGAACGGTATATGCAATCGGCGGTGATATTCAGCGTGTGGGTGCGGATATCTTTTTGTGTACACCGGACAACGTCGAAGTGGCCGGCAGCATCTCAGATCATATTGAGTCGATGGAAAAACATTACGAATAAGGGAGTATTTTATGAGTATACAGTTAACCACAACCATCTTTGAGTTCCTTCTATTTCTTGTTCGTGCCTATACTTTTGGTATGATTATTTATATTTTTATGTCCTGGTTACCAGGGGCGAGGGAAAGTACGATTGGGAGATGGATGGCGAAAATTTACGAACCATTTTTGGAACCATTTAGGCGTATTATTCCGGCGCTAGGTATCATTGATATCTCTCCTATTGTCGCATTTTTGGTTCTTAATTTATTTCAACGTGGTTTAGTTGCGATTTTCAATGTTATTCTTCGATCTTTTTTTAATTCATGATTGTCAGTCGTAACTATAAACCATATACCGATATAAAATAGACTGTTGAACGCGTTTGATATGTGTTCAACAGTCTCTTTTTTTATCATCAATTGGGCGGAATAAATACTTTCGTATGTTAAAGAGAAATCCTTTAAATGTATATTTGAGTATAGACGTGTATGTTTCATGAGATGTCTTATCCCACGCTAATTTTATATCCAGAAACTTGTTTATCACATGCCAAAGGTGCAAGGTTTTGTTGTGTGGTCTCTGGATAAAATTCCTAAAACGCAAAATTTCGTATGATTGTTATGTATGGAACAACCAACAATCTTTCGAATGAAAGTGACGAATATTTTACGTATGGAAAATAACAGCATTTGAAAGTAACAAAATTTATTCTGAAACACGTTTCTAAATTTTGACAACTATTGAAAAACTGAACGTAAGCGCTTACAATTACCTTGTGAATGCATATTGTAGTAGAGGTGGTGATGATGATGAGATTTTATAAAGTACTCGTTCCTATGATTGAAGCAAATTTTGAAAATATGACAAATACAGAAAAAGAAGTGGCAGAGTACTTTTTAAAGCAAAATTCGTTAGGTGATTTATCTACGGAGTTGATGTGTCGTGAACTTCATGTGTCAAAGGCCACTTTAACCCGCTTTGCAAAAAAATGTGGTTTTACGGGTTTTAGTGAATTTTTATTTCACTATAGAGAAATGATGAGAGAAAAAGAAGATATATTAGCTTATAAAGATTTAACTCAAAAAGTGTTGTTTGATTATGAAGAAATGTTGCGAAAAAATTATTCTATTCTTAATGAGAATCAACTAGAGCGCATTATAGAAATGGTGGATCAGGCTGAACGCGTTTATTTATATGGCAAAGGGAGCTCGGCCCTAGCGCTTAAAGAGATGAAAATGAGATTTATGCGTTTAGGAATCATTTGCGAAGTGATTGAAGATGATGACATGTTCGTTTGGAATAATTTGCTTGTCGATACGACTTGTCTCGTCATTGGTGCTTCCATTTCAGGTAAAACCAGTTCAGTGTTAAATGCACTGGCATCTGCTCAAAAACAAGGTGCTCAAACCGTTTTGATGACGACTCGAAATTTTGCAGATCACGATTTAACCTGTGATGAAACGTTATTATTAGCAGCAAATAAAAATTTGTCATATGGCAATATTATTTCACCTCAAATTCCTATTTTACTCATGGTAGATTGCTTGTTTTCTTACTATTTAGAAAACCCGAATCGAAGAATGAATTATGATCAAACGATTATTGAAAAAGAAGAATAGGAATGTTTTGGATACTAAATAGTGTTTCACAAAAATAAAATTAGTGAAAATGTTGTTATATTGTGATAGTAATTCATAAATTGATGAGAAGGAGAATAAAGATGAGAGATTTAACAAAGTATGAAGGGATTATTCCGGCATTTTATGCATGTTACGACGAACAAGGAGAAGTCAGTCAAGAGAGAGTAAAACAACAAGTTCAATATTTTATTGACAAAGGTGTACAAGGGATTTATGTCAACGGTTCCTCTGGGGAATGTATTTATCAAAATGTAGAAGACCGTAAAAAAATTATAGAAGCAGTGATGGAAGTGGCTAATGGCAAATTGACGGTCATTAATCATGTTGCTTGCAATAACACAAAAGACAGTGTAGCACTAGCTGCACACTCTGAAAAATTGGGTGTAGATGCCATTGCTGCGATTCCACCGATCTATTTTAAGTTACCCGAGTATTCAATCGAAACATACTGGAATACGATTAGTGAAGCAGCTCCCAACACAGATTTTATTATTTACAATATTCCACAATTAGCTGGGGTAGCCTTAACCGATCAATTATATGCAAAAATGCGTCAAAACTCACGTGTCATTGGTGTGAAAAATTCTTCAATGGCTGTACAAGATATACAAAGATTTGTTGCAGCAGGCGGTGAGAATTACATTGTTTTTAATGGTCCAGATGAACAATTTGTCGGTGGGCGCACAATGGGAGCGAAAGCTGGTATCGGAGGAACTTATGGTGTCATGCCAGACCTGTTTATTAAATTGGACGCGCTCATTCAAGCGCAAGATATTGCACAAGCACAAAAGTTACAATATGCAATCAATGAGATTATTGATGTGTTAGTTTCTGGTCATGCCAATATGTATGCGATTGCAAAAGAAGTGTTAAGAATCAATGAGCAATTAGATTTAGGTTCAGTCCGTGAACCGCTAGCCCCTTTAGACACATCAGATAAAGACATAGCGCAAGTTGCTACAAAGAAAATTAATGATACACGAAATGCCTTTTTATAATTTTAATATGAAGTCATCAATTAGATTTTTAAGGGAGTGTTTTTCATGAAAACAACGGGTTTTACTTTAATCGATTTAGTTGTTTTAATTGTTTATTTACTTGCTGTTCTAGTTGCGGGGCTTTATTTTTCGAAAAAAGAAATGCAAGGGAAAGAGTTTTTCAAAGGTGACGGTTCTGTGCCGTGGTATGTCACATCCGTTTCTATTTTTGCTACAATGTTAAGCCCCATTTCATTTCTAGGTTTAGCGGGTAACTCATACGCTGGAAGTTGGATCTTATGGTTTGCACAGCTTGGTATGTTAATTGCTATTCCTTTAGCGATTAAATATGTGCTTCCTATTTTTGCACGGATGGATATCGATACAGCATATGACTATTTGGAGCGACGTTATGAAGCAAAATCATTACGTGTCATTTCGGCACTCTTATTCATCATTTATCAATTGGGACGTATTTCGATTATTATGTATTTGCCATCTGTAGGGTTAGCGCGATTAACAGGAATCGACATTAATATTTTAATTATCCTTATGGGTGTCATTGCCATTGTTTATTCCTACACAGGCGGTTTGAAATCCGTACTTTGGACAGATTTTATTCAAGGTGTCATTTTATCTGGGGGTGCATTACTTGCGTTATTCGTGTTAATTAAAGATGTAGATGGCGGAATAGGAACGATAACAGAACAATTGGCGAATGGAAAATTTATTGGACCTACAGAAAAGATTTTTGATCCTAATATTTTGTCGAGTTCAATCTTCTTAATTATTATCGGTTCAGGTTTAACAATATTTTCATCGTATGCGTCTTCTCAAGACTTAGTACAACGTTTTACGACAACACAAAACATTAAAAAATTAAATAAAATGTTGTTGACGAACGGGGTGTTATCTTTAGGTGTTGCGACAGTATTCTATTTAATGGGAACAGGTCTATACGTGTTTTATAAATTACAACATGTCAGTGATGCGACAAATCAAATCCCGCAAGACCAAATCTTCATGTATTTTATTGCATATCAATTACCAGTAGGTGTGACGGGGATTATTTTAGCGGCGATTTATGCAGCGGCACAGTCAACCATTTCAACAGGCTTAAACTCAGTCGCGACATCATGGACGCTTGATATTCAAGATATTATTTCAAAAGGAATGTCAGATAAACATCGCACGCGAATTGCACAAATTGTATCTTTACTCGTTGGGGTATTTTCAATTGTGGTGTCCATTGTGATGGCACACTCAGATATTAAATCGGCTTATGAATGGTTCAATGGATTTATGGGTCTCGTTTTAGGACTTCTTGGTGGTGTTTTTGTCCTCGGTTTTGTAAGTAAAAAAGCAAATAAATATGGGGCTTATGCAGCATTAATTGTTTCAACCATTGTTATGGTTTGTATCAAGTATGTCTTGCCACCTGAAGCAGTGAACTATTGGGCGTATTCACTTATCTCAATCTCTGTATCATGCGTCACAGGTTACGTGGTATCTATTTTGACTGGAAATAAAGTGTCTGCACCTCAATATACAACAATTCATGATATTCCAGAAATTTTAGCGGATGGTTCTTGGGAAAAACGACATTAAACTGAAACGGGGGCAACTACATGATTATTGCTGAAAGAAAAGATTTTAAAAGATATGTTGCTATAAATCCACATTTTCATAAAGTTAACGACTTTTTAGCGAATACTGATTTGTCACAATTGGAAGAGGGACGCATTGATATTGATGGAGATAATGTATTTGCCAATTGTATGACGTATGTTGCAGATGGTGTAGCAGGGGGACAATTTGAGAACCATAAAAAATATATTGATATTCATCTTGTCATTCATAATACTGAAGAAATGGCAGTGAGTGCACTCCAAGATGCACGTTCAAAAGCAGAATTCGATGTAGAAAATGATTTTGAGTTGTTTGATAGTGATCATTATCAAATAATAAAATTAAATGAAAGTAATCTTCTTGTGACTTTTGAAGAAGACTTGCATCAGCCTAAAGTACGTGTAAATGACGACAACGTCAAAAAACTGGTCATTAAAGTTTTGAATTAACCGTGTCATCAATCGATGGACTGGAAATGAATGGCATATTAAAAGTCATCTTCCGTATAAATCTTATAAACCGAACATTCAAAATTAATGAGAAAGTAAGTGAAGGATAATGATAAGATATGGCATTGTAGGTACAGGTTATTTTGGAGCTGATTTAGCGAGATCTATTCGAAAAATTGATGATGCAGAGGTGACGGCAGTTTTTGATTCAAATCATGCAGAAGAAGTTGCAATGGAATTACAGGCGGACGTTTGTAACAGTTTAGATGAATTGGTGTGTAGAAACGATGTGGATTGTGTCATTGTGGCGTCTCCAAGTCACTTGCATCGTGAACCTGTGATTAAAGCGGCAGAGCATGGCAAACATGTATTTTGTGAGAAGCCAATTGCACTTAATTTTGAAGATTGTAAAGCGATGGTCGATGCGTGTCACACACATCAGGTGAAGTTTATGGCGGGACACATTATGAACTTTTTTAATGGTGTTCATCAGGCAAAGCGTTTAATCAGTGAGGGGCGGATAGGAAAAGTCCTTTATTGCCATGCGACACGTACAGGTTGGGAAGAACCGCAGTCCACTGTTTCTTGGAAAAAAATACGTGCGCAATCAGGAGGGCATCTGTATCATCATATCCACGAATTAGATTGTATACAGTTTATGATGGGAGGATTGCCAGAGCGGGTCACAATGGTTGGTGGTAACGTTTACCATAAAGGTGACCAGTTTGGTGATGAAGACGACATGCTAATCCTCACTTTAGAATATGATGACGATCGGTACGCTTTACTTGAATATGGGAATGCATTCCGTTGGGGAGAACATTACGTCCTCATTGAAGGAACAAAAGGAGCGATAAAACTCGATTTATATCAAACTGGCGGAACGCTACGTGTGAAGGGTGAGGACGACTCGCATTTCTTAATTCACGAAACACAAGAAGAGGATAATGAAAGAACGGCCATCTACACAGGTCGGGGGATGGATGGTGCGATTGCCTATGGTAAACCAGGGATAAGAACGCCATTATGGCTTCAAACATGTATCGATAAAGAAATGTCATATCTTCATCACGTATTAACAGGGGGAACGATATCTGAAGAATACTTGAAACTTTTAAATGGCGTGGCTGCATTAGAATCAATTGCGACAGCAGATGCGTGTACAATATCTTTGAATGAAGATAGAAAAGTTTCGCTAGATGAAGTGACTCAAGGCCTTTTGTAATCGCAGAGTATAATTTTCGAAGTATCATTAAATGAAATCATGTCAACGTTATGTATCTAAAATGTAAAAGGCTCGTTTCAATGACAATGAGCCTTTTATTATTTTTGATATTTTAAATGTTAAGGCGAGTCGCTGATTCTAAATATGTGTAAACAAGCCGTTTCCACTTCCTTATTCACTTCAATTAATGATAAACTGTATAAGCAACGTGATTCATATTGATCAATGTGAATGACAGTCGAATGTTAGGATTAATTAGGAAAAGGAGTTCCGCATTTGGATATTTATCAACACTTTCGTCCCGAAGAGCACGAACTAATTGATGATTTATTAGATAAAGTGCGACAAGCAGAAGCACAGTATGCACCAGTTTTGACACACTTTTTAGATCCGCGTGGTCAATATATTTTAGAGGTCATTGTCGGTAGTTTTAATGATTTAAAGGTCACATTCAACGGGGGATCTCAAGTTGAAAGATGTCGTGCGATCATTGCCCCAAATTATTTTGAACCGACTTTAGAAGATTTCGAGCTCAGTTTAATAGAAATTGATTATCCAGCTAAATTTGTAACAATACAACATCCACATGTGTTAGGGACTTTAATGTCATTAGGAATTGAACGTGAACAAGTCGGGGATATTATTGTGTCTGACCGCATACAATTCGTTTTGACAAAACAACTGGAATCATATATTATGTTAGAATTAACACGGATTAAAGGGGCAACAATTAAACTTAATGTTATCCCATTTGAAGATATGGTACAATCAAAAGTACATTGGGAAACGTTTGAAGCGACAGTGAGTGCGACACGGTTAGATGTCGTGCTTAAGGAAATGATACGTAAATCTCGTACAATTGCTAAAAACTATATACAGCGTAAGCGTGTCAAAGTGAATTATACTTTGATTGAAGCGGCTGATTTTCAACTTGAAGTCGGGGATTTGTTGTCCATTCAAGGTTATGGACGTGCAAAAATCACGAATATTGGAACACGTACTAAAAAAGATAAAATAAGGATCACCTATCAAACTTTATTTAAATAGTGTATGATGGAGGAGGACAAGAAATGGCTTTCACACCAAGTGAGATTAAAAACAAATCATTTACGCGTATTAAAAATGGTTTTGAACCTGCTGAAGTTGAACAATATTTAGAACAATTGAGTCATGAAATAGAGCGTTTAAAAGAGGATAAAAAACAACTAGAAAAAGTGTTAGAAGAACGTGATGCGCACATTCAATCGTTCAAAGAGGTCGAAAAATCAGTTGGCGAAGCGATTGTGAGTGCCCAACGCGCGGCAGATGAGACAAAGGCAGCTGCGCAAAAAGAACACGACGCCATCATTCAACGTGCACAGGCAGAAGCCAGTCGCATTGTCAATGATGGTTTAGAAAAGGCACGCCGACTCTCTTTCCAAACGGAAGATATGAAGCGGCAATCTAAAATTTTCCGTGCACGTTTTAAAATGCTCGTAGAAGCACAACTTGATTTATTAAAAAGTGATGATTGGGAATATTTGTTGAATTATGATCTTGATGCACAACAAGTGACAGAAGAAAATTTTCAACATTTAAATGAACAAGATATCACTGAACAAGAAAAGCAACAAGCGGAACAAAATAAAACAACGAAATCAGATAACGATACAGACAAGTAAAAGAGACCATCATCTGTACAGCGAACTAGGAGAGGTGAGAGCCTAGTAGATGACCTGTTTTAATATCACTGTATTGTCATTCACTAAAATAAATTCTAACGAGAGAACTCTAAGCTGAGTTAAACAGGGTGGTACCGCGGTTCGTCCGTCCCTGTCACTGAGCTTAGAGTTCTTTTGAGTTAAAGGAGTGTAATTAAAAATGGATTATAAAGATACTTTATTAATGCCAAAAACAAAATTTCCAATGCGTGGGGGCTTACCTACAAAGGAGCCTCAAATCCAACAGGAGTGGAAGGAAAAAGATTTATACCGTAAAATGCTAGCCAAAAATGAAGGGCAACCTTCGTTCATTTTGCATGATGGTCCACCATATGCGAATGGTAATCTACATATGGGTCATGCACTTAATAAAATTTTAAAAGATTTCATTAACCGTTATAAGACGATGCAAGGCTTTTATACGCCATACGTGCCTGGTTGGGATACGCATGGTTTACCAATAGAACAAGCGTTAACGAAAAAAGGAATTAACCGCAAAGAAATGACGACTGCTGAGTTTCGCGATAAGTGTCAAGCATTTGCATTAGAGCAAATTGAAAACCAGAAAAAAGACTTTTTGCGCCTTGGTATTACGGGTGACTTTGATAATCCATACATTACGTTAAAGCCGGAGTATGAAGCAGCGCAAATCCGGTTGTTTGGTGAAATGGCAGATAAAGGGTTGATTTATAAAGGGAAAAAACCGGTTTATTGGTCTCCATCAAGTGAATCATCATTGGCGGAAGCTGAAATTGAATATCATGATAAGCGTTCAGCTTCTATTTATGTGGCTTTTGACGTTAAAGATAGTAAAGGCGTTGTCGCTGATGATGCAAAATTTATTATTTGGACAACGACGCCATGGACGTTGCCGTCTAATGTTGCGATAACAGTGCATCCAGAACTTACTTATGTACAGATGAATGTAGAGGGAACACGTTATATTGTTGCTGAAGCGCGAGTTGATGACGTTGCTGAACAACTAGGGTGGAACAAAGACACCATCGTACGTGAACAAGACTTCAAAGGGACTGAACTTGAGTACATTGAAGCACAACATCCTTTTATTGATCGTATTTCTTTGATTATCAATGGTGAACATGTAACGACAGATGCAGGGACAGGTTGTGTGCATACAGCACCGGGTCATGGTGAAGATGACTATATCGTCAGTCAAAAATATGATTTAGAAGTGATTAGCCCGGTTGATGATAAAGGGGTTTTCACAGCCGAAGCTGGACAATTTGAAGGCTTGTTTTATGACAAAGCGAATCAACCGATTACAGAATTATTGACTGAAAAAGGGGCATTATTAAAACTAGACTTCATCACGCATAGTTATCCGCATGATTGGCGTACGAAAAAACCTGTTATTTTCCGTGCGACACCACAATGGTTTGCATCTATTTCAAAAGTGAGACAAGATATTTTAGACGCGATTGAAGAGACACAGTTTAAAGTAGATTGGGGTAAAACACGTATTTACAATATGATTCGTGACCGTGGTGAATGGGTGATTTCTCGCCAACGTGTATGGGGTGTGCCACTACCTGTTTTTTATGCTGAAAATGGTGACATCATTATGACTAAAGAAACCGTGTACCATGTGGCGGATTTATTTGAAAAGCATGGTTCTAATGTATGGTTTGAGCGCGATGCCAAAGATTTACTTCCAGAAGGTTTCACGCATCCGGGTAGTCCGAATGGTGTGTTCACAAAAGAAGAAGATATTATGGATGTATGGTTTGATTCGGGTTCTTCTCATCGTGGTGTCCTTGAGACACGTCCGGAATTAAGTTATCCGGCTGATATGTATTTGGAAGGCAGTGACCAATATCGAGGTTGGTTTAACTCATCGATTACGACATCAGTGGCGACACGTGGTCGTTCACCTTATAAAATGCTGTTATCACACGGATTTGTGATGGACGGTGAAGGTAAAAAAATGAGTAAATCACTGGGCAACGTCATCGTACCTGATACGATCGTTAAACAGAAAGGGGCAGATATCGCACGTTTATGGGTATGCTCAGTAGACTACCTCGCAGATGTACGTATCTCGGATGAAATCTTGAAACAAGTGGCGGATGTTTACCGTAAAATTCGTAATACATTACGTTTCTTATTAGGAAATATCCATGACTTTGACCCGGCAATGGACCACATCGCCGAATCAGAATTGTTAGAAGTGGATCGCTATATTTTGAATCGTTTACGTGAGTTTACAGCGCGTACACTTGATCATTATGAGGCGTTTGATTACTTAGATATTTATCAAGAAGTACAAAACTTCATTAATGTCGAATTAAGTAACTTCTATCTCGATTATGGTAAAGACATCCTCTATATTGAACAGGAAAATGCACATCAACGTCGTAGTATGCAAACGGTTCTTTTTGAAATCCTTGTCCGTATGACAAAATTGTTAGCACCGATTTTACCGCATACGACAGATGAAGTTTGGTCGCATATTGAACAAGTCGATGAGGAAAGTGTCCATTTAACCAATATGCCTGAAAGAGAAACAGTTGATCAAGCATTGTTAGATAAATGGAGTCAATTTATGGGATTACGTGATGATGTGAACCGTGCCCTTGAAGCGGCGAGAAACGAAAAAGTGATTGGGAAGTCGTTAGAGGCAAAAGTTAAAATAGCGAACAGTCCATCATTTGATACACTTGCCTTTTTAGAAGGCTTCACAAACTTACATCAACTCTTTATTGTCTCACAAGTAGAGTTAGTGGATACTTTAGAGGGTAATGTTTATGAATATGGCACGATTGCGATTTCTCATGCTGACGGAGAAAAATGTGCACGATGCTGGAATTATAGTGATGATTTAGGTCGCGTAGGAGAATTAGATCATTTATGTCCACGTTGTCAAGAAGTGGTTAAAACACTCATCACAGAATCGTAAAAGTGAAAGTGAGGCGATACAAGCACTTAAATGTGTGCGTATCGTCTTTTCTTTGTGGCATAAAGTGTGTTGATGAACGCAAAGAAACTTGATATGTCATCATCCAACTAGAAAAAGAATCTTAATCGCAATGCGTAAAAACGAAAAAGCATTGAAATGTTTACATTGCGAAAATATATCGTGTTATAATGAAGCGGTGATGAACAGAAAGGAATAAAATTATGAAACAACAATATTATATTGCTCTATCCATTGTTACGGTATTGATTATTTTGTTGGCAGACCAAATCACAAAATTTATCATCCGAACACAAATGGCAATAGGGGAATCTTTTGAAGTGATTCCTCACTTTTTATATATTACGTCTCATCGAAATAATGGGGCAGCTTGGGGAATACTCAGTGGCAAAATGACATTTTTTATTATCATTACTCTAGTGATATTAGTCGCGCTCATTGTCTTTTATATTAAAGAGGCGAAGCGTGATATGCTCATGCAAATTTCGATTAGCTTGTTGTTTGCAGGTGCATTAGGAAACTTCATTGATCGCGTGCGTAGTGGAGAAGTTGTGGATTTTGTCGACACGGTGATCTTCGGCTATGAATTCCCTATTTTTAATGTTGCGGATGCGAGCTTAACAATTGGTGTGATTTTATTGCTGATTGTGTTGCTGAAAGATCAGAATCGAAAGGGTAAGGTGTCGTAATGGAAAAACATGCATTCAAAATTGAATTACCGGCCCATCATTTACAGCGCATTGATAAAATTTTGCCTGAGTTTCATTCAGAATGGTCGCGCAGTCAAATACAGGACTGGATTAAATTGGGACTCGTGTCAGTAAATGGTAAGACAGTAAAATCAAATTATAAATTAAAAATGGGCGATCTCATTGAAGTGACTGAAAAAGAAGTTGTGGAAGCAGACATTCTTCCAGAGAATTTAAATTTAGACATTTATTATGAAGATGATGATGTTGCCATCGTGTATAAACCTAAAGGAATGGTCGTTCACCCTTCGCCGGGCCACTATTCGGGAACGTTAGTCAATGGTTTAATGTATCAAATTAAAAACTTATCTGGGATTAATGGTGAAATTCGACCTGGCATTGTACACCGTATCGATAAAGATACATCTGGGTTGTTGATGGTCGCTAAAAATGATGTCGCACATCGTAGTTTAGTCGCACAATTAATGGCAAAAACGGTTAAGAGAAAATACACCGCATTAGTTCATGGCCATATCCCACATGAGTTTGGAACGATAGACGCACCGATAGGTAGAAATAAAAATGATCGTCAAGCAATGGCCGTAGAAGACAATGGTAAAGAAGCGATTACACATTTTAATGTCATTGAAGCGTTTAAAAATTATACGTTGGTGGAATGTGAGCTTGAAACAGGACGTACGCATCAAATTCGTGTGCATATGAAGTATATCGGTTATCCGTTGGTGGGTGATCCGAAATATGGACCAAAGAAAACGCTAGATATTGGAGGACAAGCCCTTCACGCGGGTTTAATTGGCTTTGAACATCCTAAAACAGGAGCATATATTGAACGATCTGCGCCGCTACCAGAATCGTTCGAAGCGGTTATTGAACAAGTTCGTAAAGAAGACGTGTGAGCATAGTCATCTTTTTCAAGAAATTTCAAATATACTTTGACATTGAAGGATAAAAACGTTAACATTAATACAAGTTGAATGACAAACAATTAAAAAATGAAGGTCTTTAATAGAGAGTCCCGTGAGGCTCAAAAGACATGACGATATCATGGTGTATCCCGCGTTGTTGAATGATGGTGGAATCCGTACGAGAGACGGTTCATTGTCAGCGCATGGTGATACCCATCACTGACTAAACTCATGTCTAGATGAAGACATGAGTTTTTTATTAAGGAGTGAAATCAATGGCAGAACGTGTTGTATTAGATGAGGCCGCAATCAATCGTACAGTCACTAGAATTGCACACGAAATTTTAGAATACAACAAAGGTACAGATCACCTAGTACTGCTCGGTATTAAAACACGGGGTGAATTTTTAGCGCAACGCATTCAACAAAAGATTCAACAGATAGAAGATGTACAGGTGCCTACTGGAACGATTGATATCACGGATTATCGTGACGATATTGATTTCAGAGAACAACAAAAAGTGCCTGCATTCGATATTGACATTGATTTGAACCATCGCATTGTCATAATCGTCGATGATGTGCTTTATACGGGACGAACTGTACGTGCTTCTTTAGATGCGATTTTATTGCATGCGAGACCGAAAAAAATTGGATTGGCAACACTCGTAGATCGAGGTCATCGAGAGTTACCTATCCGTGCCGATTTCGTAGGGAAAAACATTCCAACAGCACAACAAGAAGCGGTCAATGTTTATTTAGATGAAATAGATCAACGTAATGCCGTTGTCATTACATAGCAACACCTTTTAATTCAGTACGAGAGACTGACAAAGGTCATATTTCAAACAGGATAAAGTTTCAACCTCATATGCAATGGACATGTCTATTGTATAAAGGTCTGTTTGATTCAACCTCAGTCTCTTACCATTAATGGTTAAGAGATTTTTTTATTGTGAAAGGAAGAGAATAATGGAAAATGAACAAATGTTTGAACGGACAGTCAAACCTGTACTGGACGTCAATGAAAAACCAAAAGCGGGGCAATGGGCCTTTTTAAGCTTACAACATCTATTTGCGATGTTTGGTGCAACGGTATTAGTCCCATTCTTAACGGGATTACCGGTATCATCGGCATTGTTAGCATCAGGTGTGGGAACACTGCTATACATCTTGATTACAAAAGGGAAAATACCAGCTTATCTTGGCTCAAGTTTTGCATTTATTACCCCGATTATTACAGGATTAAGTACGAATAGTTTAGGTGATATGCTCGTTGCATTATTTATGAGCGGAGTAATGTACGTCGTGATTGGTATCGCAATTAAAATCAGTGGGACAAATTGGCTGATGCATCTCCTTCCACCAGTGGTTGTTGGGCCTGTCATTATGGTGATTGGTTTAAGCTTAGCGCCTACTGCAGTCAACATGGCAATGTTTGAAAATCCGGGTGAAATGAAAGGTTACCAATTAAGTTTTGTAGCCGTTGCAGGTATCACATTACTCGTCACACTCATCATGCAAGGTTTTGCAAAAGGATTCTTCTCATTAATTCCTGTTTTAATTGGAATTGTTGTGGGATATATCACGGCGATTTTATTCGGCATGGTTAATTTTAAAACCATTGCTGAAGCAGCTTGGTTCCAATTTCCAGATATTTATATTCCTTTTGTTGACTATCACCCTTCTGTACATTTGGGGTTGATTGCGATCATGCTGCCTATCGTTTTCGTAACGGTAAGTGAGCATATCGGTCATCAGATGGTGATCAACAAAATTGTTGGACGTAACTTCTTTAAGGATCCTGGCTTACATCGCTCTATTATTGGAGACGGGGTCTCTACCATGTTTTCAAGTATTATCGGTGGTCCGCCGAGTACAACTTACGGGGAAAACATTGGTGTACTGGCCATAACAAAAATTTATAGCATCTACGTTATCGGAGGTGCAGCAGTCATCGCAATTGTACTTGGATTTATCGGTAAATTCACCGCACTTGTTTCTTCCATCCCAACACCAGTGATGGGCGGCGTATCCATCTTATTGTTTGGAACGATTGCTGCGAGTGGTTTGCGTATGATTGTAGAAAGTAAAGTCGATTTCACACAAAACCGTAATCTTGTCATTGCATCAGTGATTCTCGTGATTGGTATTGGTAACATGATGTTGAATTTATCTCAAGTCGGTGTACAACTCACAATTGAAGGCATGGCACTATCGGCAACAGCAGGTATCATTCTTAATTTGATTTTACCAAAACGTTAAAATAGGGGGCTTCACTTATTATGCAGCATCTTGTGTCTATGGAACATTTAACTCAAACAGAGATTGAAAGTTTAATTCGAAAAGCAATGCAATATAAAGCAGGGAAAGAAATACCTGACTTAAAAGGAAGGTACATCGCTAATTTGTTTTTTGAAAACTCTACGCGAACGAAATGCAGTTTTGAAATGGCAGAGCATCGTTTGGGGATTCAACAACTGCACTTTGAATCAAGTGCCTCTTCTGTACAAAAAGGAGAGTCATTATACGATACGTGTCGCACGTTACAAAGCATTGGATGTGACGCACTGGTCATTCGTCATCCACAAAATCATTATTATGAGCCTTTATTGAATATGGGGATTCCCATTATCAATGGGGGGATGGTAGCGGTCAACATCCGACACAAAGCTTACTAGATTTGATGACGATTTATGAAACATTTGGACGTTTTAAAGGATTAAAAGTCGTGATTTGTGGCGATATTAAAAATTCTCGCGTTGCGCGTAGCAATTATCACAGTTTAACGGCGCTCGGAGCACATGTCATGTTCTCTAGTCCAGATGTATGGAAAGACCATAGTATGGCAGCAGCTTACGTTGATTTAGATGAAGTGATTGAACAAGTTGATATTGTTATGCTTTTACGGGTACAACATGAACGTCATGGTGAAGGGAGTCAAAATTTTGATCCTGCCACTTATCATCGTCAATTTGGTTTAACGGAAACACGCTATGCGCGATTACAAGACCATGCGATTGTGATGCATCCCGCGCCGGTCAATCGCAATGTTGAAATTGCGGATACGTTAGTTGAAGCCCCGAAATCACGAATTTTTGAACAGATGGCGAATGGGGTTTATTTAAGAATGGCGGTACTCACTGAGATATTAAAAGGTTAAGGAGCGATAACGATGAAATTAATTCAAAATGCAAAAATGTTAGAAGCCGGAACGATGAAAAAAGTAGACGTACTCATCGAAGGGAAAAAGATAAAAGAAATCGCTGAAACGATTCCAGCTACAGAAGAAATGACAATTATCGATGCGCAAGGACACTTTTTAGCACCAGGTTTTATTGATGTGCATGTCCATTTGAGAGAGCCAGGTGGGGAGTATAAAGAAACGATTGAAACGGGGACGAAAGCCGCAGCACGAGGCGGGTTTACAACGGTTTGTCCAATGCCGAATACGAAACCAGTGCCGGATTCACTTGAACATTTAACCGCATTGAATCAACTTATCGAAACACATGCGCAAGTTCGTGTGCTACCGTATGCATCTATCACAGTGAGACAAGCTGGGCAAACGCATGTCGATTTTGAAACGTTGGCGGCTCATGGTGCGTTTGCATTTACGGATGATGGGGTTGGTGTACAACAAGCATCAATGATGTACGAGGCGATGCAACAAGCTAAAGCACAAAACAAGGCGGTTGTGGCACATTGCGAAGATAATAGTTTAATTTACGGTGGTGCGATGCATGAAGGAGAACGCAGTCGTGCATTAGGTATTCCGGGCATTCCTAGCATTTGTGAGTCTGTACAAATTGCACGAGACGTTTTACTCAGTGAAGCAACAGGATGTCACTATCATGTGTGTCACGTTTCTACAAAAGAAAGTGTGCGAGTCATTCGTGATGCTAAAAAAGCGGGTATTCCGGTAACGGCTGAAGTCACACCACATCATTTACTTTTAACAGAGGATGATATTCCAGGCGATAACGCGATTTATAAAATGAATCCACCTTTAAGAAGTCAGGCAGATAAAACAGCCTTAATCGAGGGATTATTAGATGGGACGATTGACTGTATTGCAACAGATCATGCACCACATGCTGCAGACGAAAAAGCGCAACCGATGACACGTGCACCGTTCGGCATTGTAGGGAGTGAAACAGCTTTTCCACTGCTGTATACACATTTCGTAAAAAATGGCGCATGGACATTACAACAGCTGGTTGATTATTTAACTGTAAAACCTGCAAATGTTTTTAATCTCCCTTATGGCAAATTAGAAGTCGGTAGCTTAGCCGATTTAACAATCATTAATTTGGATGATGTATATGAGATTAAAGCAGAAGATTTCTTATCAAAAGGTTCCAACACGCCTTTCTTAGGGCAAAAGGTATATGGTCAGCCGATTTTAACAATGGTTGAGGGCGATGTTCGATACAAGGAGGCACAATAAACATGTTTGAGAAACGTTATCTCGTTTTAGAAGATGGTTCTATTTATACAGGCTTTAAGTTGGGCTCTGATCGCTTAACACAAGGAGAAATCGTGTTTAATACTGCAATGACAGGTTATCAAGAAACGATTTCTGACCCTTCATACACAGGGCAAATCATTACGTTCACTTATCCTTTAATAGGGAATTATGGAATCAATCATGATGATTTTGAATCGTTAACGCCAAGTTTGAATGGTGTAGTTGTTAAAGAAGCTTGTCATGTGCCAAGTAATTTTCGTTCACAAAAATCATTCGAAGCCGTTTTAAAAGAGTATGATATTCCAGGAATTAGTGGTGTGGACACACGAAGCATTACGAAAAAAATCCGCCAATATGGGGTGTTAAAAGCAGCTTTTGTAGATCATGCAGATGAAATTGAATCTACAGTAGAAGCACTTCAAACAGCAGTATTTCCTAGAACAGAGGTGCCTTCAGTTTCTACAAAATCACCTTATGTTTCAACAGGTTTTAACTTACGTGTTGTCCTCGTTGACTTTGGTAAAAAACAAAATATTGTTCGTGAACTCAATGCTAGAGGATGCGAAGTGACAGTGGTTCCTTATGATACTTCAGCAGAGACGATTATTAAAATTGCACCAGATGGCGTCATGTTGTCGAATGGACCTGGTGACCCTGATGATGTCCCTGTCGCTTTAGAAATGATTAATGGCATTTTAGGACGCATTCCGTTTTTTGGTATTTGTTTAGGGCATCAGCTTTTCGCCTTATCACAAGGGGCGAAATCTTTTAAGATGAAGTTCGGTCACCGTGGTGCAAATCACCCTGTTAAGGATCTTGCGACTGGAAAAATTGCCTTAACAAGTCAAAATCACGGTTATGCGATTGATGCCGATTCAATCGAGGGAACAGATTTAGAAATTACGCATCTTGCTTTAAATGACGGTACAGTAGAAGGCTTAAAGCATCGAACGTTACCTGCGTTTTCTGTACAATACCATCCAGAAGCTTGTCCAGGTCCGACAGATTCCAATTATTTATTTGATCAATTCGTAGCAATGATGGAAGACAATAAACAAAAGGAGCGCTCGACTTATGCCTAAAAGAAATGATATTCAAACGATTCTCGTTATCGGATCAGGTCCAATTATTATCGGTCAAGCTGCGGAATTTGACTATGCAGGGACACAAGCATGTCTCGCACTCAAAGAAGAAGGTTACCGTGTCATTTTAGTTAACTCAAACCCTGCGACGATTATGACGGATAAAGAAATTGCTGACAAAGTTTACATCGAACCGCTCACACATGATTTTATCGCACGCATTATCCGTAAAGAACAACCGGATGCGCTCTTACCGACGCTCGGTGGACAAACAGGGCTCAACATGGCGATTGAACTACATAATAGCGGTGTCTTAGCGGAAAATAACGTCACACTGCTCGGTACGAAATTGTCATCTATTGAACAAGCAGAAGACCGTGAATTGTTCCGCTCGTTAATGAATGACTTGAATGTGCCAGTACCTGAAAGTGACATCGTGAATACACTTGAACAAGCCTTTGCATTTAAAGAAGCAGTCGGTTATCCGTTAATCGTACGGCCAGCATTTACGATGGGTGGTACAGGGGGCGGCATTTGTCATAATGATGAAGAGCTCCGTGAAGTCGTTTCTAACGGATTGAAATATAGCCCGGCCACGCAATGTTTAATTGAAAAGTCAATCGCAGGCTTTAAAGAAATTGAATATGAAGTGATGCGCGATAAAAACGATAATGCGATTGTCGTATGTAACATGGAAAACATTGATCCAGTCGGTATCCATACGGGGGACTCAGTCGTTGTTGCACCAAGCCAAACATTGTCAGATGTGGAATATCAAATGTTGCGTGACGTGTCATTAAAAGTCATTCGTGCACTAGAAATTGAAGGGGGATGTAACGTCCAGCTCGCCTTGGATCCACATTCGATGCAGTTTTACATTATCGAAGTGAACCCGCGTGTGTCGCGTTCGTCGGCGCTCGCTTCAAAAGCAACGGGGTATCCGATTGCGAAACTCGCTGCGAAAATTGCAGTAGGTCTGACGCTAGATGAGATGAAAAATCCAGTTACTGGCATATCTTATGCGGCATTTGAACCAAGTTTAGACTATATCGTATCGAAAATCCCACGTTTCCCATTTGATAAGTTCGAAAAAGGTGAACGCGAACTCGGTACACAAATGAAAGCGACAGGGGAAGTTATGTCGATCGGTCGCACGTACGAAGAATCGTTATTAAAAGCAATTCGTTCATTAGAATACGGCGTGCATCATCTTGGCTTACCTAACGGCGAATCTTTTGACTTAGATTACATTAAATCACGTATAAAAGCGCAAGATGACGAAAGATTGTTCTTCATTGGTGAAGCGATTCGTCGTGGCACAACGCTTGAAGAATTACATGAAATGACGAAAATCGATTACTTCTTCTTAAATAAATTCAAAAATATTATCGATATGGAACATGCATTAAAGGCACATCCAGGTGATATTGATTACTTAAGATTTGCGAAACGTTTCGGTTTTAGCGACCGCGTCATTGCACATCGTTTTGAAATGACAGAAGCAGAAGTGTATGAGTTACGTCAACAGCACAACATTTGTCCTGTGTATAAAATGGTCGATACGTGTGCAGCAGAATTTGAATCCACAACACCATACTTTTATGGCACATATGAAGAAGAGAATGAATCGATTGTTACAGATAAAGAGAAAATTATTGTACTGGGTTCAGGACCTATTCGAATTGGTCAAGGTGTTGAGTTTGATTATGCAACAGTGCATGCCGTATGGGCAATTCAAAAAGCGGGCTATGAAGCGATCATTATTAACAATAACCCAGAAACGGTATCGACGGACTTCTCAATTTCAGACAAGCTCTATTTCGAGCCACTGACAGAAGAAGATGTGATGAACATCATTAATCTGGAACAACCTAAAGGCGTCGTCGTACAATTCGGTGGCCAAACAGCGATCAACTTAGCTGACAAATTAGCGAAATACGGTGTGAAAATTTTAGGGACATCCCTAGAAGATTTAAACCGTGCTGAAGATCGTAAAGAATTTGAAGCGTTACTGAACAAAATTGACGTGCCTCAGCCGAAAGGGAAAACAGCGACATCGGCTCAAGAAGCACTCGACAATGCACGCGATATCGGTTATCCCGTTGTGGTCCGTCCATCATACGTACTTGGTGGCCGTGCGATGGAAATTGTATACAATGATGCAGAACTTGAAAACTATATGAATGAAGCAGTAAAAGCCAGTCCAGAACATCCTGTACTCGTAGACCGTTACTTAACAGGTAAAGAAATTGAAGTGGATGCCATTTCTGACGGAGAAACAGTCATTATTCCAGGGATTATGGAACATATCGAGCGCGCGGGTGTTCACTCAGGTGACTCTATTGCAGTGTATCCGCCACAAACGTTAAGTCAAGACGTCATTGATACGTTGGAAGCTTATACAATCAAATTGGCGAAAGGACTCAACGTTATTGGTTTAATCAATATCCAATTCGTCCTCGCACATGATGGGGTATATGTGCTAGAAGTGAATCCAAGAGCGAGCCGTACTGTGCCGTTCTTAAGTAAAATTACAGAAATTCAAATGGCACAACTCGCAATGCAAGCGATTATGGGACAAAAATTAACTGCTCTCGGTTATCAACCAGGCATTCAACCGTACAAAGAAGGGGTTTTTGTTAAAGCACCGGTATTCAGCTTTAATAAATTGAAAAATGTCGACATCACACTTGGACCTGAAATGAAGTCAACAGGAGAAGTGATGGGTCGCGACATTACGTTAGAAAAGGCGCTATACAAAGGGTTAACAGCAGCAGGGATGGAAGTCAAAGATTACGGTACAGCGTTGATTACTGTCAGCGATAAAGATAAAGAAGAAATGGTTAAAATTGCGAAACGTTTAAGTGAAGTCGGCTATAAAATCGTGGCAACAGCAGGCACAGCCGCTACGTTGAAAGACCACGACATCAACGTTGAAACGGTAGAAAAAATTGGAGGCCACGATGATTTAATGACAAAAATTCAAGACGGTTCAGTCCAACTTGTCATTAATACGATGACAAAAGGTAAAACGATTGAACGTGATGGATTCCAAATTCGTCGTGCATCAGTTGAAAATGGGGTCCCTTGTCTCACTTCACTCGATACAGCAAACGCATTAACGAATGTCATTGAAAGCATGACATTTTCAATGAGAAATATGTAGGAGGTCAAAAGCGGTGGAAAAATTAACAGTGGTTTCAAATGCACCTATTGCAGAGCGCATTTATGAATTAACAGTCAAAGGGCCGGTTGTTGAAAAACTTCAGCAACCTGGTCAGTTCGTGCATATTAAAGCTGGAGAAGGTTCATTACACATGTTGCGTCGACCGATTTCGATTTGTCATATCGATCAAGCGCAACAACAGTTCACAATGCTATTTCGTGCTGAAGGGGATGGCACAAAGCGAATTGCTGCCTTAAATGAAGGCGACGAAATTGATATTTTAGCACCACTGGGTAATGGATTTCCAGTAGACAAAGCGAAGAAAAAAGCTTTACTCGTCGGAGGGGGCATTGGAGTTCCGCCGCTTTATGAACTTTCGAAACAACTCAATGAACGTGGCATTGAAACAGTACATGTTTTAGGCTTCCGTTCAGCTAAAGATGTGTTTTATCAACAACAATTTGAAGCATTAGGTGAGACGCACATTGTGACAGAAGATGGCTCATTAGGTACAACAGGTTTTGTCACAACGGTTATTGATGCACTTCCAGTCGATTATGACATTTTCTACACATGTGGGCCGTTACCGATGTTAAAAGCGTTAACACAGTTAGAAACATTGAAAGATGTACCGGGTTACATTTCACTAGAGGAACGTATGGGTTGCGGTGTCGGTGCATGCTTTGCGTGTGTTTGTCACGTACCAGAAAGTCCGACAGATTATGTCAAAGTGTGTACAGATGGACCAGTATTTGAAAGAGGGGCGGTTGTACTATGAGTCGATTAGCAGTAGAAATTCCAGGATTATCGTTAAAAAATCCGATTATGCCGGCAAGTGGTTGTTTCGCTTTCGGTGCGGAATACGGTCAGTTTTACGATTTGTCTGAGTTAGGGGCCATCATGATTAAAGCCGCAACGAAAGAAGCACGTTTTGGCAATGAAACGCCACGTGTCGCGGAAACAGATAGTGGCATGTTGAATGCGATTGGACTGCAAAATCCAGGCGTCCATCATATTATTAATCATGAACTTAAAGCATTGGCACAACACGACGTCCCAATTATTGCGAATGTAGCGGGCTCGATGGAAGAAGACTATGTATATGTAGCTGAACACATTTCAAAAGCACCGAATGTGAAAGCGTTAGAATTAAATATTTCATGTCCAAACGTAAAAGAAGGCGGCATGCAGTTTGGTGTAGACCCGACAATCGCTTCTGAACTAACACGTAAAGTAAAAGCAGTGTCTGAAGTCCCCGTTTATGTGAAGTTGTCGCCTAATGTGACTAACATTGTAGAAATGGCGGAAGCAATCGCCCAATATGCAGACGGGTTAACAATGATTAATACACTCGTCGGCATGAGAATTGACGCACGCACAGGCAAACCGATTATTTATAACGTTACGGGTGGTTTAAGTGGGCCAGCAATTAAACCGGTCGCATTAAGAATGGTGCATGACGTTCGCAAAGCTTTACCTGATATTCCAATTATCGCAATGGGTGGCGTGCAAAATGCGCAAGACGTTATTGATTACGTGTCAGTCGGTGCAGATGCAGTGGCAGTGGGAACAGCCAACTTCCAAAATCCAATGGTCTGCAAAGAAATTATCGATACTTTACCTGAATATTTAGATGCGTTAAATGTACATCATATTGGTGAGCTGAAAGGGAGAACATTGAAAGGACTGTAAAATAATGAAACAAACGCCAATCATTGCATTAGATTTTTCAAATGAAGCCGAAGTGATGGCATTTTTGCAACAATTCGATGAGTCATTATTTGTTAAAGTGGGTATGGAACTTTTTTATCAAACAGGACCTGCTTTAATTGATCGAATCAAAGGATTAGGCCACGACATCTTTTTAGACTTAAAATTACACGACATTCCAAATACGGTCGGTAAAGCGATGGAAGGTCTCGCAAAGCTGAACGTGGACCTTGTCAATGTCCATGCAGCTGGCGGTACAGTCATGATGGAGCGTGCCGTAGAAGGATTACGTCGACACAACAAAGACATTAAGATTATCGCCGTCACTCAATTAACATCCACATCTGAACAACAGTTGCATGAGGAGCAAAACATCCAAACATCGATGGAAACAGCTGTTTTAAACTATGCTAGCCTTGCGCAACAAGCAGGTTTAGATGGTGTCGTATGTTCACCGTTAGAAACGACATTGATTCGCGAACATTGTGGCGACGATTTCTTAAAAGTGACACCAGGTATTCGTCTAGCGCACAGTGCAAAAGACGATCAGCAACGCATCACGACACCAGAAAAAGCACGCCAACTCGGTTCGACACATATCGTTGTCGGTCGCCCGATTACACAAAACGACAATCCAGTACAAAGTTATCATCAAATTAAAGAAAGTTGGTTAAATGCATGTCAAAATTAATCGCAAAAGCATTATTAGATATCGAAGCCGTATCATTATCACCGAATGAAATGTATACATGGAGTTCCGGCATTCAATCACCTATTTATTGTGATAACCGTGTCACTCTCGGATATCCAGAAGTACGTACCGCGATTCGTGACGGTTTAATTGAACTCATTCAACAACATTTTGCTGAGGTCGAAATCGTATCAGGCACAGCAACAGCCGGTATTCCACATGCGGCGTATATTTCAGATAAAATGAACTTGCCAATGAATTACGTACGTTCAAAAAGTAAAAGCCACGGCAAGCAAAACCAAATCGAAGGCGCGCGCAGTGAAGGCAAAAAAGTCGTCGTCATTGAAGATTTAATTTCAACTGGTGGCTCTTCCATCACAGCTGTTGAAGCATTACAAGAAGCGGGTGCTGAAGTGTTAGGTGTCGTTGCGATTTTCACATATGGTTTAAATAAAGCGGACGAAACGTTTAAAGCAGCAAGTCTCCCTTTCTATACGTTAAGCAACTATGATGAACTGATTGAAGTGGCACGTGAAGATGGGAAGATTTCAGCAGAGGATATTCAAACTTTAGTCGATTGGCGCAATCAATTGTAATTGATCACAGGTGTTCCTGCTTGAACCATTCTATCGATATGTTTGCTGCGCATGTCGCTTAAGTGAATCATGGGTTGATTCGCTGAGAAGAATGGTTCGCACAATTTTAATTACATTTTGAACTTGAAGCGACACATGGCTTGCAAGTGTCAAAAGCAACAAAGCAGGCGTATGTTATCTCAAATACCAACGTAAAAACAACCAGCCGACGACGATAATGAGTATACAAGCTAAAATAGGGATTAAAAAAGTCATAGTAATCATAGAATAACCTCCAAATGATGATTTAACTTTATTGTAACGGGTTATAATAGATAGTGAAAGTAAAAAGTAAAGACAAGTCAACGCGTGATAGTTTGAGGAGGCATAATGATGAAAATTCCTAAGATTACTACGTTTTTAATGTTTAACGGTGACGCTGAAGCAGCCATTCGACGTTACACGGATTTATTTGAAGATAGCGAAATTTTGACAATGGTGAAATATGATGACACGATACCTGAGCAAGCGGGTAAAGTGCAACATTCTATTTTTACATTAAATGGTCAAGTCTTTATGGCGATTGATAATATGAATGGGGTAGGCATCGAAATGAACCCCGCAATGTCATTGTATGTGACGGTCAAAGACCAATTTGAAATGGACAAACTCTATCATGGATTGAAGCAAAATGGAGCGATTTTAATGTCCAAAACAGAGATGTTACCGCAATTTCGTGAGTTTGCTTGGGTTCAAGATAAATACGGCGTGAACTTCCAACTCGCCTTACCAGAATCAAAGAAATAACTATAGAATAAGATGAGCAAAAATCCGAGTCTTTCGTTACGTGTGGCGAAAAGACTCGGATTTTATGTATAATATAGTCAATTCTTGTATTGAACCATACATTTACCAAGTGCGCGTTTAGTTTCTTTGAATATTGCGCGCATAAGTTTTATTTAACGGAGGGGAACTTTAAAGTGGATATCAAAAAATGGCTCAGAAATTATAAACATACTTAGAAGTAATGGATTTTTTAAAATGATTATAGCGAACCTGTTATTATCAAAATTGACGTACCTTTTGATAACTTTTCTCTAGTCTATTATCAAAACATTAATCATTCTAATTTTATGAAAGAAGTTAGTAATTTAGATAAAGTCAAAAAAATAATACATGTTGGTGTGAGGGAGAATTTATATGACAAAGTGATAACGGATAAAGATATTATAAATATCACATCCAGATGCTAATAATTTATATAATGTAGGCTGCACAATGGAATTAAAGTCTTTTAAAATACCTGATATTGGCATAAAAATTGTATGTCTGAAAGTTTCCAAGACTTAGCCTACAAAATAGCTAAAAAACTAAGATATCTTTCAATATCAATGAAAATCAAATGATGTTTATAATAATAAGTATTCTATCGTTTAACAAAGCCCGCACTTTAGAGACAGATTTATTGAAAGAAATTGACCCGAAATAGTGTTCATATTTGACACTCGTGGTGATTTTGGTATAATTTAATCAGAGGTAGTCGGAGAGTAATACCGACTCTAAAAAGAAAATACTCTAAAGTTGATGTAGTCGTAAGGGTCGCGACTCTAAAAAGAAAGCCCTTTTTTGTATAATAGAGGTTTAATTTATGTCAAAAATCAATAAGAATAGTTTATATTTTCATCTACTAACTCAAGATTATTTTGATACTTATCAATATTTAGATGAATTTCAAGAAGATCATACACGTGGCCACGGTGTTATGATTCTTGATATCAATAATCAGTTGATTGCCATTCCACTTCGGTCAGGTATTTCTGATAAGCTTAGGAATTCGAGTCATCTATTTACTTACACAACTTATAGACGTCATGATGGGAAAATGTGCTTGAAGGCTTTAGATTTCAGTAAGTTGACTATTATCGATGAAAAATATATTGACTATTCAAGAATATATCATTTTAAAAATCCAAATGAGAAGAACTTTTATTTAAAGAATTCAAACCGTATTTTCTCACGAGTTAAGAACTATGTAAATAAGTATATTGAGATTTGTTCTAAGAGTGAAAATGGAGATACTCTTACTTTTAGAACTTTGAACCCATATAGATTTAGCACTTTACGCAACTTCCATAAAGAATTAGGGATAGCTATTTCCAAACAAGATTTTATTGATCAATTAAGAAAACAGTCTCTTTATTAATATATAAAGGCTCTTTGTCAACGTCGGTTGGTGAAGAAATATCGTACTAAGTGGCAATTTTTTGTTGCTTAGTACGTTTTTTATATTCACTTACGTATAACCTTGAAATAATTAAAATCCTATTTCTAAAGTTATAAAAATTTCTATAACCATAAGAGACACGCTTAATAAGCTTTATTTTATTGTTAATACCTTCAATTGGACCATTGGTCAAATGAGGATTTTTGATGTTAGACTCATTAACGGACACAGCGAATTGATAATAAATAGTTTATAATAATATTATTAATTTACGGGAGTGTCTGTCATGACTAAGAGAAGATATGATCATAACTTTAAGATGGAAGCAATAAAACTGGTTGAATCAGGTAGAAAAGCGACTGAGGTCTCAAGAGACCTTGATATACCGATACAAACACTTACAAAATGGCTGAGTAAGTATCGTGAAGGTGGCGAAGCATCTTTTGTTGGTAGCGGTAAATTAACACCAGT
Organism: Staphylococcus lutrae; assembly: GCF_002101335.1. Classification (NCBI taxonomy): domain Bacteria; kingdom Bacillati; phylum Bacillota; class Bacilli; order Caryophanales; family Staphylococcaceae; genus Staphylococcus; species Staphylococcus lutrae. Next base: position 2,171,916 of record NZ_CP020773.1, read on the forward strand.
AAAACAAACAGAAGTCGAATTACAAAAGCGACTTAAGGAACTTGAAGAAGAGAATCGAATATTAAAAAAGGCTATGCACATCTTTGCCAAAGACCAGAAATAATTTATGAATTTATATATCAACACCGGCACGAATTTCGTGTGACTAAGATGTGCAAAGTATTAGGTGTTTCAAAAAGTGGATATTATGATTGGAAAAAACGTCCAGCTTCATCACAACAAAAGAGACGTGATAGATTAAAAAAGGAAATCTATAAAGTTTATATTGGAAGTCAAAAAAGGTACGGCAGTCCAAAAATCACAAAGGAACTGATGAAAGAAGGAATAAAGATTTCACAGCGTACAGTAACAAGATTGATGAAAGAAATGGGTATCAGATCAATCACAAAGAAGAAATATAAAGCAACAACAGATTCTAAACACAATCTACCAATATATCCGAATTTACTAAACCAACAATTTAAAGTTGAAAAGCCAGGTGTGGTATGGGTATCAGATATTACCTATATTTATACACGGGAAGGATGGGTGTATCTCGCAACAGTGATGGAATTATTCTCAAGAAGAATAATAGGTTGGTCGATGTCGAACAGAATGACGAAAGATTTAGTGATTTCAGCACTAGAAAGAGCATTTACTGCACAGAAGCCAACAGCAGGTTTAATACACCACTCTGATAGAGGAAGTCAATATGCCTCAATAGAATATCAAAATATATTAAGAGAAAACGAAATAATAACGAGTATGAGTCGGAAGGGAAATTGTTATGACAATGCGTGTATAGAGTCATTTCACAGTATAATAAAGAAAGAACTCATTCATCATTGTAATTTTCAAACGCGTAATGAGGCAATGTTTAGTATTATAGAATATATTGTGACATTCTATAATTCCAAAAGAATTCATTCAACACTAAATTATCTAAGTCCACTTGAATTTGAAAAAATGTTTTCATAAAATGACCTGTTTAAAAATGAACTTATATGATTTTAATAAGTTTATTTTTGAACAGGAAACCGAGCAGAGCGAGGTAAAATTATAAATTCACTGTGTCCGATTTCTTGACACAAATCCATTTGAATCGTATTTGAAATATAAGGTATATATTTTATGAGTGTGTTAATAACACGTTTGAGTCCATTTGAAATATTTAAACTCTTCGAACGTTGTAATGCTTCCTCTAATTGTTCAATGTTATTTGATCTTAGGGTTTCTAGAATATGATGTCCTGCTTCATACGTTAATTGGAATTCTTCATCAAAAGTTAACAAGAATTGTACTAAACTATACTGACTATGCCATGTATTAAAAAGTCTGAACGAGTGATAATGGACTCTGTCTAATTCAATTGGAGATTTTAATAAAAGCTTCCAATACCGTTTTAATTTATTGTACTTGGGTTTTTCTTTAGTCTTAAAACTATTCATTGTTTTAACGCGACTGTGATTGATTTCACGGTTAACCGCTTGAACAATATGAAAACGGTCTAAGATAATATCTGCATTGGGAAATAATGATTGAATTAGCGACATGTATGGTGGATACATATCAATAGAAACACTTTTAACTCCTTCACGCTGCTTTCTTGAGAATCTTAAAAAGTATTCTTCCAACTTGAACTTACGTCGATCTGGCAAGATATCAATAATATCATGCGTGATACTATCACAGTATATAAAGCTCATAGAGCTGTCGACATCATTAGTTGACTTAAATTCATCAAAGGATAAATGTTGGGGCAATATATCACTAGGTTGTGTTTTTACTGCTTCCCCTAGGTCTTTCAAATACCGATGAACAGTTGAAGGTGAAACTAAAACACTATTCGCTATATCTTTTTCAGATATGACAGTGGCGAGCTTTCTCGTCACCATTAGTTTTACGTCATTAGAAATTGTACAACGCGGTTCTATATATGGTGTTTTAGCCGTAAAAGTTTGACCACAAGCTTTACAATAGAAGCGTTGCTTTTTTAACACAAGATAACTAGGCCTTTCAAGAATAAGCCCCATATACACTCTTGTACTGCGAAAGCCATTTTTAATAACTGTGTGTTGCTCATTCTTGATACCACAACACTCACAACCTTTAGGTTGATAAGTTAAAACCCCTTTATAAAACAATGATTGAACGTTCTTGAAGGTTTGAATACCTAAACATTCAGTGATTTTTAAATTTGATACTTTTATTCCAATCATTTCTGATATATCATTATACATAGGCACGAATATCTCTCCTTAATTTGTTGGTTTTGTCACTTACAATTATAGAGATATTTGTGCTATTTTTGTATTTAAAACAAAAATAACGGCCAGTGAAAAACTCACCAACCGTTAAAAGTATAGAACCTATATAAAACGGTTCATTACTATATTAGGTAGTGAACCGTTTTTCATTTTTCTGCGTTACAATAGTGAAAGTGATATTAGGGTTTGAGATGGACACATTATACAACGGTTTAAAAGAGGGTGGTGCAATTTTAATGCCGCAAACTGCAATGCCACCACAATTTCGTGAACTTCCAACTGGCCTTACCAGAATCAAAGAAATAACTATAGAATAAGATGAGCAAAAATCCGAGTCTTTCGTTACGTGTGGCGAAAAGACTCGGATTTTATGTATAATATAGTCAATTCTTGTATTGAACCATACATTTACCAAGTGCGCGTTTAGTTTGTTTGAATATTGTACGCATAGGTTTTATTTAACGGAGGGGAACTTTAAAGTGGATATCAAAAAATGGCCTTTATACTACGATTTTTATAAAAAAAGATCCCCTACTCAATGGGCATTTAAAGCTTATCCTTCAAAGTTATTTATTCATGTTGTTATTACATGCAACAGGTAAGTTATCTCTCAAGCGGTCTGCTATTATTTCAACGCTATTTTTAATTTTATTAATTCTTTTCAGTATCCTTGTAGCCTTATTTTAAGATTAATCATATGATGAAAATTCATTAATTTACTGATAATTTTCAATAAAAAACGAAGCTAGAGTGCACGTCATCCTAGCTTCATTTTTTAGAGTTAAATCCGATACTACAGTCTATTAAATAGCAAATTTAACACTATATCTTTTACTCTTCTTCAGCTTTCAATCGACGAATCATATCATAATCTGGCGTTGCGTAAAGTGTCTTCTGGTTATCGTACGTGACAAATCCAGGTTTACTGCCACTCGGTTTGTGCACGTTGCGAATCGTTGTATAATCCACTGGAATTTGTCCCGATTGTCCGGCTTTTGAAAAGTACGCTGCAATCATCGCCGCTTCTTCAATCGTTTTGTCACTCGGCGCATCATTTAAAATCACGACATGGCTTCCTGGAATATCTTTCGTATGGAACCATAAATGTGATTTTTGCGCACGCTTATTCGTTAAATAATCATTTTGTTTATTATTTTTGCCTACTAAAATGGTATCGCCATCTGTAGAAACATAGGATTGTAATTGGATTTTTTGTTGCTTTTTCTTTTTCTGCTGTTTTTTCTGTTTAATAAAGCCTTGTTCTGCCAGTTCTTCACGAATATCGTCAATTTCATGCACTTGAATGTGTGACAACTGTTGCTCGATATTTTCAAAATAAGCGATATTTTCTTCGGTTAAAGTAATTTGATATGTCAATTCGCGCGCACGTGTTTTCATTCGGTTGTACTGTTTATAATAGTATTGCGCATTTTCAGCAGGTGACTTTTGTGGATTTAACGGAATAGTCACGTTTTCTCCTGTATAATAATTCACTGTTTCTAACTGGCGATCCCCAGGTTTGAGTTGATAAATATTCGCTGTGATTAACTCGCCGTACAATTGTTGATTTTCTTTTTCTTCAGTTCCCGCTTGTTCATCGACGAGCTTGCTCAATTTATTTTGATATTTTTGCAACAATTGTTGAACCAGTTTGACTAAATCGTTCGCACGTTGTTTGACGCGTTCACGTTCACCGCGTGCATCATAAAAACGGTCGAGCAGTTCATGGAGTGAATCATATGTGACGCAATCATCGTAAAACTGATGTAACTTCATAAAATAAAAGTCTTCTTTACCTGTTTCGTGATTTTTATGAAATACCGGTTGGGGTGTCGCTATCGTTTCGGCCATCACTTCGTCAAAAGCTTCAGGTAAAGTTTGCATGGTCATAAAATGGCGTCTTGATGTGATTTCTTTTGTGATTAACGGTGAAAAACCTTCAAACGTTTGAAGCAGTTGGCGATCAATTTTGCCCGTATTGAAATCAATATGTTGAAGCACTTGCGCACCAGTATATGCATAAGGGTTCTGTTTATGTTGTGTTGGCGGTGCTTCATATTGAAAACCTGGCATCACGGTTCTAAATTGATTCGTATTTGGTGTAAGGTGTTTAAAACCTTCTAAAATTTTACGTTCTTCATTAACGAGAATGAGGTTACTATGTTTGCCCATAATTTCTAAAATTACTGTACGATGAATCGTGTCACCAATTTCATCTTTACTTTCCACGTCCATTTCGATGCGACGGTCATTTCCGATTTGGCGAATGGCAAGGATACGTCCACCCTCTAAATGTTTACGAAAGACGCGCGCAAACATCGGCGGTTCAAATGGATTATCATATTTTTTTGTAGTGAGGTGAATCCGTGCAAAATTCGGGTGAATCGACAACAACAATTGATGATTTTGGCGTTGCTGTCTTATAACCATGATGATTGTATCGTTTTCCGGTTGATTGATTTTATGAATACGCCCAGAAATGAGAAATTGTAAATCTTCTACCATTTTTCTTGTAAACACACCATCAAATGCCATAATTATCTGCCACCTTTAAAAATTTTCATTATATTATTATAACATGCCTATCCATGCACGTCAGAACTAAAGTTTTCGCTTGGCCCTCTATGCAATTCAATAAAAATTGTGGTAAGATATGTTAATAAATAGAAGAATAGCGAAGAAAGGTCGTAAGGCATGGATACTGAAAAAGGCTTACTAATAGTACTCTCAGGCCCTTCTGGTGTTGGCAAGGGCACAGTTAGAAAACGTATTTTTGATGATCCACACACATCTTATAAATATTCTATCTCGATGACAACGCGTCAAATGCGAGAAGGTGAACAAGATGGCGTTGATTATTTTTTCAAAACGAGAGAAGAATTTGAAAAACTCATTGAGGCAGATGAGTTTATTGAATACGCAGAGTATGTAGGAAATTATTACGGCACACCCGTGCAATATGTTAAAGATACGATGAATGCAGGTCATGATGTATTTTTAGAGATTGAAGTTGAAGGGGCCAAGCAAGTGCGCAAGAAATTTCCAGATGCGCTATTTATCTTTTTAGCACCACCAAGTCTAGACCATTTAACAGAGCGTTTAATCGGTCGTGGAACAGAATCAAAAGAAAAAATTGAAAGTCGCGTAAAAGAAGCGAAAAAAGAAGTTGAGATGATGAATCTTTACGATTATGTTGTCGTAAACGATGAAGTGGATCTAGCGAAAGACCGCATTCAGTCTATTGTTGAAGCTGAACATTTAAAGCGAGAACGCATTGAAGCGAAATACAGAAAAATGTTATTGGAGGCCAAAAAATAATGTTATACCCACCGTTACACCAATTACAAGATAAAATTAACTCAAAATATTTAATTGCGACAACAGCCGCTAAACGTGCACGTGAGTTACAAGCTGACCCTGATCATTTATTATTAGATCGTTATGAAAGCAAAAAAACAGTAGGCCGTGCGTTAGAAGAAATCGCCGCAAGCAAAATTCATCCACACGTTGATGAATCACACTTTTAATTCAATACAATCGATAAATGCATATCACATTTAAAATGCGCTTTTCAAAGTTGTCTCTATCCGTTGAGATGAATTTGAAAGGCGCTTTTTAACATTGATTGTATATTTTGGTTCTTTATCAAACGTCGGTGAATGAGATGATAAAATGACATAGTCTATATCTATTATTAGTAGTTTCTTATGATGATGTTTGCTCCAACACTTGATTTGTTGTTTGTATTAATTTTCCATTTTCCGTTACTATAAACTGGTTCTTGGAATTCTAATAAATCAGCATTACTATCTGGATCTATGTCAAGAATAAGGACACAGAAAAAAGAGGGCTTCGCTTGCTTGCCCAGCCCCACCATTTACAGCATTTCTGATATATCATTACACACAGGAATAATATCTCCTTAATCGTTGGTTTAGGCACTTACAATTATAGAGATATTTGTGCTTTTTTAATATCAATAATTAAAATAACGGTCAGTGTATCTCTCGCTAACCGTTAAAAATATACAACCTATAACGGCAGGTGTCTTCAGAACTACGGATTATACGCCATGCCATGAAATTACTATTATGCTAGCTAGTTAACACAACTGATTCTTTTAAACATGAGGTTAACCGCTTATTTCTCAACTTTGCAACAGAACCAGAAATAAGCTAATTGTATTTAACGTATTTAAACAATGTTAATTTATCTGATAAAATAGCCTCGCCATATTTTTTAAAACCTAAAGATTCATAGAAATGATGATTTCTAAAGCTTTTGTGTGGTGTATAGACAGTCCATTTGTTTTTATTAGTCAATTTTTCAAATATCATTTTCATGACTACTTTTCCAATTCCATTATTTTGTTTATTCGGAGATATAAAAATTTTATATAAATGTTGACTGTCTTTTTTTTCTTTGATTTCAAAAGCACCTATTATATTTTCGTCTAAAAAAATCGTAAAATGATGATTTGTACATATATCATTCTGTAAATCTTCTAAAGTTTCATAATATGGACTGGTTTCATAATCTTCATATTCTAAAAAGTCATTTCTAAAGCATTGCTTTTGCATTTCTAAAATAAAATCCGCATTCTTCAAGGTAGTTTTTTTAAAATAAACCGCCATATCTTACACACTCTCCATTCTTTTATTATATACTGTGTAAAGCGTCAAAATCGCAAAAATACTTAATAATAGAAGTATTATAAAAATGAAATAAGTATTTAAGTATTGGCTAATCATTAGAGTCAATGATGCAATTAAAGAAGAACTCTGCGTGGCCAGTGATCCTAGAGCTGAATAGGATCCTTTTTTATCTAGATTCATAATATTCACTTGCGCTACTTGATAAGAGGGGGCGAACACCAATTCTCCTAAAGAAGCGATTATAATAAGTAGTATCATTAAATATATATTATTGGTTGTTAACATGAAGAGATACGAAAAGGAGTAAAAACTTGTTCCAATAAGTAAGACATACTTCACTTTATAACGTTCCATATATTTACCTATATATATTGATAATAATAGAATAATAAAAGTGTTTATTACTTGCAATAAGGCGATAGTTTTTGCAGCATCAAACGAATAATTATCGATTGAATTTATTATATTATTTTTACTTAAATTTACACTTACTATATTAGTTAAGTGCCATTCACTACTGAATATAATACCTCCAGCTAATATAAAATATAAAAAACTTTTATCCCTTATTGCATATGAATAATTATAAAAAATTTTTTTGATTGATGGGTTTTCCTTGATACAGATGATGTTAGACTCATTAACGGACACAGCGAATTGATAATAAATAGTTTATAATAATATTATTAATTTACGGGAGTGTCTGTCATGACTAAGAGAAGATATGAGCATAACTTTAAGATGGAAGCAATAAAACTGGTTGAATCAGGTAGAAAAGCGACTGAGGTCTCAAGAGACCTTGATATACCGATACAAACACTTACAAAATGGCTGAGTAAGTATCGTGAAGGTGGCGAAGCATCTTTTGTTGGTAGCGGTAAATTAACACCAGTAAAACAAACAGAAGTCGAATTACAAAAGCGACTTAAGGAACTTGAAGAAGAGAATCGAATATTAAAAAAGGCTATGCACATCTTTGCCAAAGACCAGAAATAATTTATGAATTTATATATCAACACCGGCACGAATTTCGTGTGACTAAGATGTGCAAAGTATTAGGTGTTTCAAAAAGTGGATATTATGATTGGAAAAAACGTCCAGCTTCATCACAACAAAAGAGACGTGATAGATTAAAAAAGGAAATCTATAAAGTTTATATTGGAAGTCAAAAAAGGTACGGCAGTCCAAAAATCACAAAGGAACTGATGAAAGAAGGAATAAAGGTTTCACAGCGTACAGTAACAAGATTGATGAAAGAAATGGGTATCAGATCAATCACAAAGAAGAAATATAAAGCAACAACAGATTCTAAACACAATCTACCAATATATCCGAATTTACTAAACCAACGATTTAAAGTTGAAAAGCCAGGTGTGGTATGGGTATCAGATATTACCTATATTTATACACGGGAAGGATGGGTGTATCTCGCAACAGTGATGGATTTATTCTCAAGAAGAATAATAGGTTGGTCAATGTCGAACAGAATGACGAAAGATTTAGTGATTTCAGCACTAGAAAGAGCATTTACTGCACAGAAGCCAACAGCAGGTTTAATACACCATTCTGATAGAGGAAGTCAATATGCCTCAATAGAATATCAAAATATATTAAGAGAAAACGAAATAATAACGAGTATGAGTCGGAAGGGAAATTGTTATGACAATGCGTGTATAGAGTCATTTCACAGTATAATAAAGAAAGAACTCATTCATCATTGTAATTTTCAAACGCGTAATGAGGCAATGTTTAGTATTATAGAATATATTGTGACATTCTATAATTCCAAAAGAATTCATTCAACACTAAATTATCTAAGTCCACTTGAATTTGAAAAAATGTTTTCATAAAATGACCTGTTTAAAAATGAACTTATATGATTTAATAAGTTTATTTTTGAATAGGAAACCGAGCAGAGCGAGGTAAAATTATAAATGGGTTTGTCAAATTAAGTGTGTAAGTTATTCAAGATACTTTATAACTCTATTCTTAATTTGATCATGTAAAAGGAGCTGATTCATAACCATAGACCAGTTTGGAATGAAGCCAGTTGACCATTTCTTTTCAAGTTCTTTAGTTCGAATAAACAGAAGTTTTAGGAGTGCATGCTCATTAGGGAATGCGCCTTTTTTTGTTACCTTGCGGTAACTAGAATGAATACTTTCTACAGCGTTTGTAGTGTACATAATTTTTCTAATATTACTTCCGTAATCGAATAATTGTTCTACATGTGCGAAATTTCGGATCCACACATCAACGGCTCCAGGGTATTGAGACCATTGTTGTTTAAATGCTTCAAAGGCGGTATGACATGCTTTTAAGGAAGTTGCTCCATAAACTTTTTTAAGGGAAGCAGTAAAAGCTTTATAATCTTTACTAGGTACATATTTAATTGAATTTCTGACTAGGTGTACGATACATCTTTGAACGATAGTTTGTGGGAAGATAGCTTTAACACCAGCTTCTAAACCTGATACACCATCCATTGATAAAAAGAAAATATCTTCTACACCTCTAGCTTTGATTTCATCAAAGATTTGCATCCATTTATGCTTACTTTCAGTTTCATTTAACCATAAACCTAGAATTTGTTTTCGGCCATCAATTGTATAACCTAGTATTGTGTAAACTGCGTATTCCTTTATTTCATAATCATTTCTAATCTTTGTGTACAGACAGTCTACAAAAACGAAAGTATAACACTTTTCTAAAGGTCTACTTTGCCATTCTTCCATCTCAGGTATAACGGCATCTGTAATATCAGAAATCATTTCATGTGATACGGAAAATCCATAAATGTCTTCTATAGTTGATGAAATATCACGTTGAGACATGCCTTTGGCATACATAGAAATTACTTTATCTTCAATTTCCGAAACATCTCGTTGGCGCTTCTTGATTAATTTTGGATCAAATGAAGCATCTCTATCTCTGGGTACATTAATTTCAACTTCTCCTTTAGAAGTTTTTAATGTCTTATTTCCATAGCCATTACGTCTATTTTCTGTAAATTTGTCAGATTTATCATTCGAAGAATAACCTAGATGATTATTCATTTCACCTTGTAACATAGCTTCAAACATGGGTCCGAAAATATCCTTTAACGCCTCTTCCATATCTTCAACAGTTTCGGGAGCATACTCAGAAATAATTCTATTAGCTAATTCAACAGATTTAGGATTACGTTTTTTACGAGCCATCATGTTACCTCCATAGTATCTTAAGTGTATTTTAACACTATGCATAGAGTTATGCTTAGAATCCGTAAAAAGTGATTGGTTTGTTTTTTAACCAACACTTTTTATGGATCTAGCAAGCGTTAGCGCGCTAGGAAAATAAAAAAATAAACTGCGAAGCAGAGCCGTACGCACTCTACTTACACAGTTTATTTTACATTCCCTTATAAATTCACTGTGTCCGATTTCTTGACACAAATCCATACTCTCTTGATTATCAACAACTGGAAAAGGTTCTTCAATCCAATCAGGCAATTCATATAAAGAACGATTATTGTCTATATAAAATTTACCATTTTTAGTTATTTTATATGGTGCTTCTTCTTTCATGCGTCCATATCTATAATATAAAGTGCTCGAACCACTATATTGTTTATCACTTAAAATATATGGTCCTTTATATTTTTCACCTAACAATTCATTTAAATCATACAAGGCTTTTTTGAATATAGATTCTGTAGGAGGATAAATAGTAATAAATTTTCCTGAAGAAAATCTATCAAAGTCTTTTTTTAAAGAAGCATAATAATCTTCTTTTTTAAAAATATATTTATAGGTTAGCTCATTCTCAATACAATACGCTTCTACTGTCAATAGCGGTTTGAAAATGTTGTTTTATGGCGGTTTGAAAATGTCGTTTTTTGGCGGTTTAAGAATGACGTATGTTTAAACTTTTTTCACTTTTATAGTCTTTAAGTCGGTATGAATCGCCTGTAATTTTAAATATTTTTGAATGGTGAATAAGTCTATCAATAATGGCTGCTGACGCTATCTTGTTACTAAATGAGTCTCCCCAACTAGAAAATGGGATATTCGTCGTTATGATTGTGGATTTCATTTCATACCTGAGTGACATCAATTGATAGAAGAGGTCTGCCTGTTCTTTTGAGATGGGGGTATAGCCTATTTCATCAATGATAAGCAGTTCAATTCTGTTTAATTGTTTTAAAGTTTTATTGGTGATTCCTTTCTCCTCTGAAGTGGTTAAGAGTTCAATTAACTCTTTAAAAGTATAGAATCGAGTTTTGATATTTTGTTTACAGGCTTCTACGCCTAGCGATATTGCTAGATGTGTCTTACCGACACCACTATTACCTAAGAAGCATATATTGATATTCTTCTCTAGAAAATGCATGGATTTTAATGTGAGTATTTCTTGTTTATTAATGCTTGGTTGAAACGTGAAATCAAAGTCACTTAAATATTTAACCTTAGGGAAACGTGCTAACTTAATAGCGCGTTTAAATTTTTGTTCAGCTTGATATTCTACTTCCTTTTCTGTCAACTCAAGTAAAATTTCAGTTAAAGATTTTTGATTCTTGGATAGTGATTCTAAATACTTCGGATAATAGTCTTTAATCATTTTTAGATTGAGCAGTTGAAAATTTTCTAATAGCTTTTGATGGTCTGTATACATATCTGTTCTCCTACACCTCGTCATATTTTAATAATGAATCTTCGATATAAGTAAGAATTTCTTGATCGTCTTTGTGCTTGAATGCATCAGACTTCAATATCTCACACATATCTTCGGTAACATAATTGAATTTCTTTTCCGATAAATGATGGGTTCTAATTAACTCGGCATCAAAGTAGATGGATAATTCGTCAGTCAATTCATTAAAGATCAATTGAACCTCCTCTCCAATAAACTTTGTAGGTACTGAATATTTACCTTTTCTAAAATTAACCATCGACTCTTTAGAAACGATTCGAATGCATTCATCTTCGACATAGGTGTCTAGTAACTGCACATTAAACGGGTTCAATAGATGTTTTTCTTCAGAATTGAATAAATCAATTGGATAGCAGTCAGTTGCTTGCGATATTTCGTTATGGTTCATTTCATGACAAAAGTGATTGACAAGACTGATAAGTTCAACAGCGTCATAAAATTCGTAATCGTAGGGCCTTAAACGTTGTTCCACAAATTTAGCTAAAGATTCCACAGAGCCCTTGGTTTGCGGCCTATAAGGCCTACACGCGATGGGTTCAAAGTTTGCATCTTTACTAAATTGATGAAAAAGGGCGTTAAATACCACTTTTCTATATTGTGTTCTAGGACGATCAACGACCGTTTTCATATTATCGAACCATATCTCCTTAGGAACACCTCCAGTGTACTCAAAAGATTCTTTCAAACATTGAAATAATGTATCTTGTTTTCTATCCCAAGTTAATGTGATATACTTCATTTTTGAATAGTGTAGAACGTAAAGAAAGATATTAAATTGATAACGTTTCCCAAATTTATCATGCATGACCATATCTTCTTTCCAGTCTACTTGAGCAGCTATACCGGGTCGTGCTTCTACCCGTATAGTTGCTTTTTTAATTTCCTTTCCTTTTTTATTCTTACAATATTCTCTTAGAATCGTATATTTGCCTTCATACCCTTTTTTAGTAATATATTTATAAATCGCCATAGCCGTACAACCTAGCTCTAATTTTTCGTCTATGAGCGTTTTATAGGGTTCTAATTTTGATACTCTCTTTGTCGTTTTTCTTGTTTTTAATTTTTTCAACTCATTGCCTTTCCCAGCCTCATAATATTTTTTTACTGTCCTTGGATCGCAATGATATTGTCTAGCCAGCTCAGCGTAATTTGGTTTTATGCCTTTCATAATGTAAAATGACACTCCTTCGTATATATCATGTCTCAATCAAACAACCTCCATTCAAAGATTGAGTTAAGACATGATTATATATTTTAGAAAATAAAAAATGTAGGAAAAACAGCATTTTCATTCCGCCATTTTCCTACATTTTATAACCGCCATTTACACTACTATATTTAATAATTCTTGAGCTGTTAAAGGCTCACTAGATATATGTATTTTAAAACCATAAGAAGGTAAATTGTTAATTGATCCTACTAACTTATAAATTTTTTTTCGAATCACTCCATTAGTTAAAGAGTTAAAATAAGCCAATTTATTATATCTCCTTTTTATAACATAAATTATAGAGAACGCTAACTAGCGTCCTCTATAATTATGTACTTTTATGGTGTAGTACCTGGATAAGATTTTTTTGAATTTTCAGATTCAAAAGTTTGTAAATTTAAAATCTCTTTCATATTTAACATCTTCTTTAAAGTTAATGTATTTACATATTATCACACAAAAAAAAGGAAATCAATGAATTTTCAGATATTTATGAAATGTGGTAATTCTAGGATTAATCCAACAATTCCCTATATATAATTAAATTTACTTTTTACTTATTTAATTTTTTCGACTTTGCAACAGAACCATCAAAATCAATTCAGTGTTTGGCTATAAGAATATAATGTAAAATACAAGCATATTTCATTATTAGTATGGTGACAGAAATTTCTGGAATTTTAGGAATTGAATTTTAATGATTTCTAGGGTGTTTGTAAGTGAATATAAAAAAACGCACTGAACCACAAAAACGTTGCTTAATGTGTTATCGTCTCACTAACCGATGTTGTTACAGAACCCTGCAAAATCTTTGTTACATATGAGATTTCTGTACTGCTTAAACATCCAATCCGACTTCCATCAAATGTATATTTGAATCGAACCAAATTGAGTTGAGATAAGTCTCTAGAGCGTGATTTTATAATGACAATTGTGTAGAATTCAGAACAGTAATCAATGAAGCGTATCTGATTTAAAATATAATAATTTAAATCGCTGAAAATTTTATGTCTAAGCCGCGTATATTTGAAAAGCAACGTCATATGAAACAAAACGGTAAATATATTATAATGCTTTTAATAGTGAAAAACGGGAGTGGACAAAAATGAAAAACATTTTACTAGCTGTCACAGGCGGTATTGCGGCCTACAAAGCTATAGATTTAACGAGCAAACTCACTCAAGGGGGTTATGAAGTACGTGTGATGCTCACAGAACATGCGCAACAATTTGTCACACCATTATCATTTCAAGCGATAAGTCGTCATGCGGTATATACGAATACGTTTATTGAAGAGAACCCTGCAGAAATCCAACATATTGCTTTAGGAGATTGGGCGGATGCGATTGTCGTTGCACCCGCGACAGCGAACATCATTTCAAAATTAAGTCACGGTCTTGCGGACGATATGGTGACGACGACGTTATTAGCGACAACGACACCTAAATTTATGGCGCCTGCAATGAATGTCCATATGTTTGAAAATCCGCGAATTCAAGCTAATATTCAAACACTCATAGACGATGGTTATCATTTTATCGAACCGGGAGAAGGCTTTTTAGCATGTGGTTACGTAGCGAAAGGACGTATGGCGGAACCTCTCGAAATTAAAGCAGTCATCGATCGACAAGGTCAGAAAAATGCAGAAAAGTTACAATCGTCATATTTTCGTGATAAAAAAGTGCTCGTTACTGCAGGGCCAACTGTCGAGACGATTGACCCTGTCCGTTTTGTATCGAACAGAGCATCAGGGAAAATGGGATACGCCATCGCAGAGGCACTTCAAAAAGTCGGTGCAGAGGTAACGCTAGTAACTGGACCTACGTCAATCGAAGCACCACGTCATGTCGAAGTCGTACAAGTGACGACAGCTGAAGATATGTTTCAAGCGGTAAGGCAGCGTTTCAAGCAACAAGATATTATATTCAAAACTGCTGCCGTATCAGATTACACACCGGTTGATCCGTTGCCACATAAAATGAAAAAGCAAAACGGTGATGTGACTGTCACGTTTAAACGTACACAAGACATTTTGAAATATTTAGGCGAACACAAAACGACACAAAAACTGGTAGGCTTTGCTGCAGAAACACAAAATATGGAAAGCTACGCACAAGACAAACTCGTGCGTAAAAATGCAGATGTCATTATTGCGAACAATGTGGGCGATACGTCTATTGGTTTTAGTTCAGACAACAATGAAGTGTCACTTTATTTTAAAGACGGGACATTTGAAACGCTTCAAAAAGGCCCTAAAAAGAAATTGGCTTTCCAAATCTTATCAATTTTAGAAAGTAGATGGGATGTATGATTGCGCAAGTCATTGTAGACGTTGCCTCGAAAAGTGTAGATAAAAGGTTTGATTACGCCATACCGGCTGATTTAGAAAATATCGTTCAGCCGGGCGTTCGTGTCATTGTGCCATTCGGCCCGCGCAAAATTCAAGGGTACGTAATGCGATGTGTACCGGATGAAGAAGCGGAATATGATTTGGAGAAATTGAGACCAATTTTAGAAGTGAAAGATATTCAGCCAGAACTGACGACAGAACTCGTCCAATTAAGTGAATGGTATAGCCGCTATTTTTTATCGAAGCGCATCTCTATTCTTGAAGCGATGTTGCCCAGTGCGATTAAAGCGAAATATTCAAAAGCATTCAAGTTAAAAGAGGATGCGGATTTACCTAATGAAGTGGTGGCGTATTTTAATAATGAAGGGCTGTACTATTATAAAGACGCGCAACAAGATGAAAATATTGAACAGCTCATGCCGTATTTGAAAGAAGGCTATATTGAAGCTGTTACGATATTATCGCAAAATACGACGAAGAAAAAGCGACGTGCGGTCAGAGTGGTGTCTACAGAAATGGCTGAAGCGTATTTGGAAACCGCGCAAAAGAAACAAAAGCAGTATGAGGTCCTCGTATTTTTACTCGATGAACGTCACCGTGATGTATTGTTGCAAGAATTATTAGAAATGGCATTTTCTACTTCAGCCATCAATACGTTAGAAAAACAAGGTATAATCGAAAAATATGATGCGATTGTGGAACGAAACCCATATGAAGGACGTGTTTTTGAGAAAGAACAAAAACGTGAGCTCACGCCAGAACAACAAGTCGCATATGACACTTTACTGCATTCGGTCCGTCAACAACAAGCTGAAACGTTTTTACTACATGGCGTAACAGGTTCCGGCAAAACAGAAGTGTATCTCCAAATTATTGAAGATGTCCTCACACAAGGTAAAGAGGCGATGATGCTCGTGCCAGAAATCGCATTAACACCGCAAATGGTATTACGATTTAAACGACGCTTTGGTGATGAAGTAGCCGTCCTACACTCTGCTTTGTCGAACGGCGAACGTTATGATGAGTGGCAAAAAATTCGTGATGGCCGTGCACGTGTCAGTGTTGGTGCGCGTTCGAGTGTATTTGCACCCTTTAAAAAATTAGGAATGATTATTATTGATGAAGAGCATGAAGCCACTTATAAGCAAGAAGATTATCCACGCTATCATGCAAAAGATATTGCTGAATGGCGGAGTCGTTATCATCAATGTCCGCTCGTACTGGGAAGCGCAACGCCAAGTTTAGAAAGCTATGCACGTGCTGAAAAAGGTGTCTATACACTGCTGTCAATGTCGACACGTGTGAATCAACAACCACTACCTAATGTTGATATTGTTGATATGCGAGAAGAGTTAGCACATGGCAATCGCTCGTTGTTTTCTCGACAATTAGTTGAAGCAATTGAATTACGCCTTCAACGCAAAGAACAGATTGTATTATTTTTAAATCGTCGTGGCTATGCTTCTTTTATGTTGTGTCGAGATTGTGGACATGTCCCGCAATGTCCGAATTGTGATATTTCGTTAACCTATCATAAGACGACAGATCAATTGAAATGCCACTATTGTGGCTATCAAACTCCTGCGCCCTTTCAATGTCCAAGTTGTGAAAGTGAGCATATTCGCCAAATGGGGACAGGCACACAACGGGTAGAAGAATTAATTCAACAACAATTTCCGGGTGCCCGAACAATTCGAATGGATGTTGATACCACAACACGAAAAGGTAGTCACGAAAAGTTACTGAAGCAATTTGGTAATGGGGAAGGCGATATTTTATTAGGGACACAGATGATTGCAAAAGGTTTGGACTTTCCTAATATTACATTAGTCGGTGTGTTAAATGCGGATACAATGTTGAATTTACCGGATTTTCGAGCGAGTGAAAGGACATTTCAAATATTGACACAAGTTGCCGGACGTGCAGGTCGACATGAGAAAAAAGGGGAAGTCATCATTCAAACATATAATCCGGATCATTACGCGATTAAAGATGTCCAATCTAATGACTATCTCGGCTTTTATCGTAAAGAGATGCGATTTCGTCAATTAGGTCAATATCCGCCTTATTATTATTTAATTAATTTCACAATAACGCATGAAAAATCAAAGGAAGTCCTACAGGCAGCCACACACATTCATCAAATATTGTTGCAACATTTAACAGACAAAGCTTATGTGCTAGGACCGTCGCCTTCTGTCATCCCTAGAATTAACAATGAATACCGCTTCCAAGTATTAGTGAAATATAAAAGTGAGCCTTCATTAATTCATGCGCTTAGATATTTAGATGATTACTACCATGAAAAGTTTATAAAAGACAAATTAGCGTTGAAAATTGATATCAATCCATATATGATGATGTAGAATAGGCAGAAAGTGCTGATATACCAAGCGTTTCAAGGGTTTTGAAACCTTATATATATAATTAAGGGCAGAAAAAGGACAGATGGTTCAATGTGATAGATTTTTAAGGCTCTTTGTCAACGTCGGTTGGTGAAGAAATATCGTACTAAGTGGCAATTTTTTGTTGCTTAGTACGTTTTTTATATTCACTTACGTATAACCTTGAAATAATTAAAATCCTATTTCTAAAGTTATAAAAATTTCTATAACCATAAGAGACACGCTTAATAAGCTTTATTTTATTGTTAATACCTTCAATTGGACCATTGGTCAAATGAGGATTTTGAATCGTATTTGAAATATAAGGTATATATTTTATGAGTGTGTTAATAACACGTTTGAGTCCATTTGAAATATTTAAACTCTTCGAACGTTGTAATGCTTCCTCTAATTGTTCAATGTTATTTGATCTTAGGGTTTCTAGAATATGATGTCCTGCTTCATACGTTAATTGGAATTCTTCATCAAAAGTTAACAAGAATTGTACTAAACTATACTGACTATGCCATGTATTAAAAAGTCTGAACGAGTGATAATGGACTCTGTCTAATTCAATTGGAGATTTTAATAAAAGCTTCCAATACCGTTTTAATTTATTGTACTTGGGTTTTTCTTTAGTCTTAAAACTATTCATTGTTTTAACGCGACTGTGATTGATTTCACGGTTAACCGCTTGAACAATATGAAAACGGTCTAAGATAATATCTGCATTGGGAAATAATGATTGAATTAGCGACATGTATGGTGGATACATATCAATAGAAACACTTTTAACTCCTTCACGCTGCTTTCTTGAGAATCTTAAAAAGTATTCTTCCAACTTGAACTTACGTCGATCTGGCAAGATATCAATAATATCATGCGTGATACTATCACAGTATATAAAGCTCATAGAGCTGTCGACATCATTAGTTGACTTAAATTCATCAAAGGATAAATGTTGGGGCAATATATCACTAGGTTGTGTTTTTACTGCTTCCCCTAGGTCTTTCAAATACCGATGAACAGTTGAAGGTGAAACTAAAACACTATTCGCTATATCTTTTTCAGATATGACAGTGGCGAGCTTTCTCGTCACCATTAGTTTTACGTCATTAGAAATTGTACAACGCGGTTCTATATATGGTGTTTTAGCCGTAAAAGTTTGACCACAAGCTTTACAATAGAAGCGTTGCTTTTTTAACACAAGATAACTAGGCCTTTCAAGAATAAGCCCCATATACACTCTTGTACTGCGAAAGCCATTTTTAATAACTGTGTGTTGCTCATTCTTGATACCACAACACTCACAACCTTTAGGTTGATAAGTTAAAACCCCTTTATAAAACAATGATTGAACGTTCTTGAAGGTTTGAATACCTAAACATTCAGTGATTTTTAAATTTGATACTTTTATTCCAATCATTTCTGATATATCATTATACATAGGCACGAATATCTCTCCTTAATTTGTTGGTTTTGTCACTTACAATTATAGAGATATTTGTGCTATTTTTGTATTTAAAACAAAAATAACGGCCAGTGAAAAACTCACCAACCGTTAAAAGTATAGAACCATTTTTAATTGATCATTGAGCGGTTTGTCCCTTTTTTGCGTACGCATAATGATGAATAATGCGTTTTTTGTTATGATGACGATGAGAGACTATCGCATTTTGGGTGAGAATAAGCTATAATATAATGATAAATTTTCGTGAGGGGCGATGAAGGATATGATCAGAAAAATTAAAACGCATATGCATCCGATTTTGAGGGAAAAAGCAGCGCCTGTAACTGAGTTTGATGCACATTTGAAAGACATCATTCAAGATTTGGAAGATACGTTATATGATGCAGAAGGTCAAGCGTTAGCGGCACCGCAAATTGGTGTGAGTGAGCGTGTCGCAATTGTTGACATGGAACAAGATGGCTTGTTACAGCTGATCAATCCTGAAGTCATTACCCAATCAGACGAAACAGCGACGGAACTTGAAGGGTGCTTGAGTGTGCCAGGGCGTTTTGGTGAAGTAACGCGCAGTCGTATGATTACGGTTCGAAGTTATGATTTAAATGGCAATGAAGTCGAAATGACGGCTTATGATGACATTGCACGGATGATTTTACATGTCATTGATAATTTAAATGGTGTTTTATTTGTAGATAGGATGGATCGAGAAATTTCAAATGCAGAATTGGAGGCTTATTTAGAAGATGAGTAAAATTATTTTTATGGGGACACCTGATTTTTCAACCGCAATTTTAGAAATATTAATCGACACTGAAGAGGTGATTGCAGTTGTCACTCAACCCGACAGACCAGTAGGACGTAAACGGGTACTCACGCCGCCTCCAGTGAAAAAGGTGGCTGTTGCACACAATATTCCTGTGTACCAACCTGAAAAGTTAACTGGCTCAGCAGAACTTGAAACATTACTTCAAATGGAATGTGACTTAATCGTGACAGCGGCGTTTGGTCAATTATTACCTGAATCATTACTTGAACATCCAAAATTCGGCGCTGTCAATGTACATGCCTCATTATTGCCAAAATATCGCGGCGGTGCACCAATCCATCAAGCGATTATTGACGGTGAAGCAGAAACAGGCGTGACGATTATGTATATGGTGAAAAAGTTAGATGCTGGGGATATCATTTCACAACGTGCGATTCCAATTGAAGACACGGACAATGTGGGGACTATGCATGATAAGTTAAGTGCACTCGGTACGGACTTATTAAAAGAAACGCTCCCATCAATTTTAAATGGCACGAATGACCGTACGCCACAAGATGAAGCGTTAGTGAGCTTTGCATCTAATATTCAACGTGAAGATGAACGTATTGATTGGACACAAGATGCGCGTACGATTTTCAACCATATTCGCGGCTTATCTCCGTGGCCAGTGGCTTATACGACATTTGAAGATAAAAATATGAAGATATATGAAGCGCAACTCGTAAAAGGTCAATCTGGGCGTCCGGGTGAGATGATCGATGTTACGAAAAAGCACATCATTGTCGGTACAGGTTCAGACGATGCGATTGCACTAACAGAAATTCAATTAGCGGGTAAGAAAAGAATGCCTGTTGCACAATTTTTAAGTGGTTTCCAAACATCTCTAGTTGGAAAGGAACTCATCTAAATGGTCACAGTTCGTGAATTAAGTTTAATGACAATTGAAGCAGTGTTGAAAGACGGAGCTTACAGTAATTTAAAAATGAATGAAATGTTACAGACGTATCCATTAAATCCTGCTGATCGTGGTTTATATACGGAACTCGTATATGGCACGATTAAGCGTAAACTGACACTAGATTATTATTTAAAACCGTTCATCAAAACAAAAATTAAAGGCTGGGTGCGTCGTTTATTATGGATGAGTCTGTATCAATTCCTTTATTTAGATAAAGTGCCAACGCATGCTTTAATTAATGAAGCCGTGAATATTGCCAAGAAGCGCGGTGGTGCACAAACGGGCAATACGGTCAATG
Source organism: Staphylococcus lutrae (assembly GCF_002101335.1). Lineage (NCBI taxonomy): Bacteria > Bacillati > Bacillota > Bacilli > Caryophanales > Staphylococcaceae > Staphylococcus > Staphylococcus lutrae. Next base: position 2,192,946 of record NZ_CP020773.1, read on the forward strand.
CGATTTTGCGTCAAATGACATCGCAACCATTACCAGATGTGACTGCGATTAAAAAGCAACCTGAAAGACTTTCAATTCAGTACAGTATACCGACTTGGATTATCAAACATTGGTTAACGCATTTCGGAGCTGACACGACTGAAACGATTGCGGCGAACTTGCTTCTCCCAGGAACACAAACTGTGCGCGTGAACCGTACACAAATCACAGTAAATGAAGCGATCGCCCAATTACGTGCTGAAGGGTTTGACGTTCAATCGGATGATCATATTGACGTTTGTCTACACGTGTCAAGTCATGGCGTGATGACTTCTGAGCTGTTTCAACAAGGTTTGATCAGTATCCAGGATAAGAGCTCTATGTTTGTCGCGGAATATATGGGGTTACAACCGGGTGACAACGTGTTGGACAGCTGTAGTGCACCTGGAGGGAAAGCGTGCCACATGGCTGAAATTTTAAATGGTCAAGGAACAGTGCTCGCAACGGATGTGCATGCGCATAAAATTCAGCTCATTGACCATAATATTCGCAAGTTACATTTAACAGGGATTCGCGCAATGCAACATGATGCGACACAACCGTACGACCAGCAGTTTGACAAAATTTTACTCGATGCACCGTGTAGTGGGCTAGGCGTTTTGCGACATAAACCAGAAATTAAATATACTGTGACGCCTGAAAGTGTCAAATCATTAGTCGATTTGCAATTACAATTAATTGATAATGTGTCACAGCATCTTCAAAATGGAGGAACAATGGTTTATTCTACGTGTACAATAGAACAATTGGAAAATGAAAATGTGATTTATACATTTCTCAAGTCGCATCCTGAGTTTGAGTTTGATCCTATTGTAGATCCACGTACGCAACAACATGTCAATACTTTACAATTATTGCCACAAGATATGGATTCAGACGGCTTTTTTATCACGAGAGTAAGAAAGAAAGGATAAGTGGATATGATTACTGCCGATAAGAAAAAGAAAAATAAATTTTTGCCTGATTTTGAGAAACAATCCATTTTTTCATTAAGATATGATGAATTAAAAGATTGGTTATCAGAACAGGGTCAACAAAGTTTTCGTGCAAAACAAATTTTTGAATGGCTTTATGAAAAGCGTGTCAATGATTTTGAAGATATGACGAATCTCTCAAAAACGTTACGTCAACAACTCGCACAGCATTTTACGATGACTGTATTAAAAACAGTCGTGCGTCAAGAAAGTCGCGATGGTACGATTAAGTTTTTATTCGAATTACAAGATGGGTATACCATTGAAACGGTTTTAATGCGTCATGATTATGGGAATTCCGTGTGCGTGACGACACAGGTCGGTTGTCGGATTGGTTGTACATTTTGTGCTTCTACATTAGGGGGACTCAAGCGTAATTTAGAGGCTGGAGAAATTGTAGCACAAGTGTTAACCGTTCAAAAAGCATTAGATGAATCGGATGAGCGTGTTTCTTCAATTGTGATTATGGGAATTGGTGAGCCTTTCGAAAATTACGATGAGATGATGGATTTCTTGAAAATTGTGAACGATGACAACGGTTTAAATATTGGCGCGCGCCATATCACAGTTTCAACATCAGGTATTGTACCGAGAATTTATGATTTTGCGGACGAATCACTTCAAATTAACTTTGCGGTGAGCTTACATGCAGCAAATAATGAAATTCGTTCAAAATTAATGCCGATAAATAGAGCTTACGATGTCGATAAATTAATGGAAGCCATTCACTATTACCAACAGAAAACGAAGCGACGTGTGACTTTTGAATATGGTTTGTTTGGTGGCGTTAATGACCAAGTTGCGCATGCACGTGAGTTGGCGCAATTGATTAAACCGTTGAACTGTCATGTCAATTTAATCCCGGTTAATCATGTCCCAGAACGGAACTATGTAAAAACACCTAAAGATGACATTTTTAAATTTGAAAAGGAATTAAAAAAGCAAGGCATCAATGCTACAATTAGACGTGAACAAGGCGCAGATATCGATGCTGCATGTGGACAATTGAGAGCAAAGGAACGTCAAGCAGAAACGAGGTAGAACATAATGTTAAATGCAGAATTTTTTTCAGTAGCAGGGAATTTTCGTGACAACAATGAAGATGCAGGTGGCGTGTTTTACAACAAAACAGGACAGCAGTTATTCGTATTATGTGATGGTATGGGAGGACATCAAGCGGGTGAAGTTGCTTCACAATTTGTTGTTGATGCCTTACAAGAGAAGTTTGAAGCTGAAAATTATATTGAGCCTGAGCAAGCAGAAACGTGGTTAAAACAACAATTACAATTTGTGAATCGAGATTTATACGATAAAGCACAGCAAAATCCAGCTTATCATGGCATGGGGACAACTTGTGTATGTGCGCTTGTTTTTGAACATCATATTGTAGTAGCAAATGTTGGCGATTCTCGTGCCTATTTAACAAACGGTAGAACAATGGATCAAGTGACGATTGATCATACTTTTGTGAATCAGTTAGTCATGTTAGGTGAAATTACCGAAGAGGAAGCTTTCCAACATCCGAGACGTCATATTATTACCAAAGTAATGGGAACGAATCGTTTTGTGACACCTGATATTTTTACGAAGCGCACGCAATTTTACCAATATTTGATTTTAAATTCTGATGGTTTAACGGATTATGTAAAAGCCGAACAACTCCATAGTATCCTTAACGAAGAGGTCACACTTCAAGAAATGGGTGAAAAAATGTTGGCATTAGCGGAAACCCAAGAAGCGAAAGATAATGTCTCATTTATTCTTGCTAAAATTGCAGGTGAGCCCGTATGATTGGACGTTTAATTGATGATCGTTATGAATTAACACAGATTCTTGGTGGTGGCGGCATGTCGAATGTGTATGTCGCAATGGACACCATTTTAAAGCGTAAAGTGGCAGTTAAATTAATTCATATTCCGCCTAATGAAAAACAGGCGACCGTGCAACGTTTTGAAAGAGAAGTGCAAAATACAACGATATTATCACATCCTAATATTGTGAGTGTGTTAGATGTGGGCGAAGAAGTAGACTTTTTCTTTCTTGTAATGGAATATATTGAGGGTCCCACATTGTCCGATTATATTAAAGCAAATGGTCCACTCGAACCTGCGAAGGCCCTTTATTTTATTGAACAGATTTTAAATGGGATCCGTCATGCGCATGAGCAAGGCATTGTACATCGCGATATTAAACCGCAAAATGTCATGATTGATCGCAATCAAACGTTAAAGATTGTAGATTTTGGTATTGCGAAGGCGCTAAGCGAAACGACAATGACCCAAACGAATCATGTCGTGGGCACTGTACAATATTTGTCACCAGAACAAGCAAAAGGCGAAAAGACAGGTGAACGATCCGATATCTATTCGCTAGGGATTCTCTTATATGAAATGTTAATCGGGCATCCCCCATTTAGTGGAGAAACGGCAGTGAGTATTGCGATTAAACAAATTCAAGAAGCCGTTCCGAATGTGACTGAGCGTAGACGAGATGTTCCACAAGCGCTCAGTAATGTGATATTAAAAGCGACCGAAAAAGAACAAAGCCAGCGTTATCGTTCTGTGTCAGAAATGGCTAATGATGTTATGTCAACATTGGATCCGAGTCGCAAAAACGAAGCCGTTTATCGCGCAGACGCATCGACAACGAAAACGGTGCCTATCGATAAAAGTGCTTTAAAAGCGGAAACAGAAAGACGTGATCAACCAACTGAGAAAACAGCACAGATTCCTATTGTGCCGACAAAAACAAAACCAGAGCCGCCCCCACAACGACCTGTTTATCAGCAAGCACCGCCACGTCGTTCCGTGCGAAAGAAATTGTTGTTTGGTTTGATATTATTCGTGTTATTAGGAAGTTTGATCATTTTTATGAGCTTTGCGATGATAGGAGATAAATACAGCCAAGTCCCTGAAGTGGTTGGTAAATCTAAAGTGGAAGCGGAAAGGTTGTTAAAAGAAAATAAAGTCGCAGTCGGTAAAATCAGTTATGATTACAGTGATCAGTATGCAAAAGATCGCGTGATGGGTGTTGATCCAGAAGAAGGCACAAAAGTAGAACAAAATAGCGAAATCAATCTGGTTATTTCCAAAGGACAACATATCGAAAAAATGCCACAATTGATTGGTCTTACTAAAGAAGAAGCTGAGAAAAAATTAAAAGATCTGGGCTTTAGTCGTGTCTCTTTTACGACTGCATACACACAGAACAATATCTCAAAAGGTCATATTGAAGCGCAAAGTATTGTGGCTGGAGAAGATGTTGCGGTGACACAAGACAAAGTCGAAATTACGGAATCACTAGGTAAACGTCAAATTTACGTTGGTGATTATACAGATGAAGATTTTGATAAAGTAAAATCAGAGTTAGAGAAAAAAGGTCTAGTTGTAGAAGTAGAAAAAGAGCGTGCGAGCACGGATGTGAAAAAGAATCATATCATAAGCCATTCTCCTAAAAAAGTGAACGTCGATGAAGGAGATACCGTGCGTTTTATCGTCTCAACGGGAGATTCCGATTCTCAATCAGACAAGAGTATAGATAAGACCTATACTGAGACAGTCAATGTGCCTTACACTGGAAAAAATGGTAAACCTCAAAAAGTAGAGGTGTACATTACAGATAAAAATGATAACGGTGAAAGTGCAGCGGAATCATTCAATATCACTAAAGATACACCGCAAACGATGCATTTTACAGTGGCTGAAAATCAATCGGCACAGTATGAGATAAAAGTCGATGGTAAAACGGTAGTTAAGAAGAAGATTGCATATGATGACATTTAATGAATAAGGACGATAAAAGTACACAGATCGTGAAGCTGTAACAAGTGAGCGCATCTGTGTGCTTTTTATTATTCTCAAAAATCATGCATCATCGGGTGCGATTTCGGGTAGATGATTTAGAAGCATTCATTTGGAATGACGGCAAAGGGTGTATTTTGTAATGTATTACAAAACCAAGCCGTTTATTAAAATGAAAATGTAAAAAATGTTTTGAGGGGATGAGACAGTGAATAAGAAATTACCAAAAGATACGGGATTAGACAATACGTTAAAAATCATCAACGAGGCTTATACTTATGTACCTAAACGACTAGAAAAATTTGGGACGAAAGCATTTGAAACACGCGCTTTAGGAATGAAACCCATTACAGTCATGAGTGGGAAAGCGGCGGCGGAATTATTTTACGACAATGATAAAGTATCACGTACAGGGACGTTACCCAAACGTGTCGTCCATACTTTGTTCGGCAAAGGTGCGATTCATACGACTGAAGGAAAAGTACATGTTAATCGTAAAGCGCTGTTTATGTCGTTAATGACAGAAAAGAACTTAAAATATTTGCGCGAATTGACACGCCATTATTGGTTTATGCATACAGAACGCATGCAAAATATGGATGAAGTCAGTGTCTATAAAGAAGCGGGCATTATTTTAACTAAAGTAGGCTTTCGTTGGGCAGGTTTGAAACAAACGGATGAAGAGGCAGTAAAAAATGCAGAAGATATGAATAAGATGATTGATTCATTTAGTCGTTTAGGACAATCTGTTAAAGGCTATCGTCAAGCGAAGAAAGCACGTGCACGAGTGGAACAATTTTTACGAGACCAAATTAAAGCGGTCCGTGAAAATAAACAATATGCTGAACCGGGGACCGCTTTATATGAATTTGCGCACTGGAAAGATTTAAAAGGACAACCGATGGATCTTCATCTCTGTGCAGTGGACTTAATGAATATTGTACGTCCCCTTGTTGCGGTCAATCGCTTTATCAGTTATGCGGTAAAAGCCCTGATTGAATTTGATCAAGAACGTCAAAAATTACAAGTGACGCATGACCCGAATTATGCCTATAAATTTGCACAAGAAGTACGCCGTATTTTTCCATTTGTTCCTTTTTTACCAGGGAAATTAAAGAAAACAATAGACTTTGACGGATTTAAAATTAAAAAGGGGACAATGGTTGCGCTGGATATTTTCGGAACGACCCACGACCCTGAATTATTTAAAAACCCTTATCAATTTAACCCTAATCGTTTTGAAAAATGGGATGGCAGTCCATTCGATTTAATTCCACAAGGCGGTGGTGATTTTTATACCAATCATCGCTGTGCGGGAGAATGGATGACGATTATTGTTATGGAAGAAACAGTGCAATATTTTGCTAATAAAATTGATTTTGAAGTGCCTGCTCAAGATTTAAGTGTGAAACTGGATCGTTTTCCAGGTAAAGTGACGAGCGGGACTTTAATCAAAAACGTTCGTCCTAGACGTTCATAGAAATAAAAGAGATGCACAGGGCTACCCTGAATGGAGATCAGAGTATACAAGTGTCATCGTATACAGAGATGTTGACAGATGCTATCGAGATGATTTGACTTGTGATGGGGTGCTGTCGCCGTGTCGTCTTTGCTTCATTCAATAAAACGAAGGCGATAAAATCGGACGGGTGAAATGACTAAAGGAATTTCACTTTTCCGGTTTTTCTTTATGACTACAATTGCGTCGTTCTTATCATGATGAAGGTTCCTTATGATGGGGTAACATGGGTGTACGATGAACGCATGCGCATCGTAGGATGATCAAATGAAATACGATACCCAGAGATTGCAGATACGGGATTTATTCATGTCTTTGTGCAATAGCCTTTGATATAATAAGTGAGGAGATAACATAAAAAGAGGTGTGAATTTGGAAACGGGTCGAATCATTAAATCTATTAGTGGCGTATATCGTGTTGACGTGGCTGGCGAATGGTATGATGCACAGCCTCGGGGGCTCTTCAGAAAAAAACAAATATCGCCTATTGTTGGAGACATCGTTGATATTGATATAGAAACGCATGCTTCAGGGTATATTCAACATATTCATCCACGTAAAAATGAATTAAAACGTCCTCCAGTGAGCAACATTGATTTGCTCATTGTAGTGATGAGTGCGGTGTCACCTGACTTCTCGACGCAATTACTCGATCGTTTTCTTGTCATTGCGCATTCATACGGTTTAACACCGAGTATTTTGATTACTAAAAAAGATTTAGCAACGCCTAAAGAACAAGCAGTCGTTGTAGCGTGTCTGAAATACTATGAGCAAATCGGTTATCAAACGCAATTTATCGGTGCGCAAGATGATGTGAAAAAAGTCTTTCGTGAGTGGGCGCCCGGTTTAGCTGTATTAAGTGGACAATCAGGTGTAGGAAAGTCGACATTATTAAATCGTTATCAACCACAATTGGACTTACAGACGAATGAAATTTCGCAGTCTCTGAATAGGGGGAAACATACGACGCGACATGTTGAATTGTATGTGCGCGAAAATGGACATATCGCTGACACACCCGGTTTTAGTGCGCTAGATTTCAATCATATCGAGAAAGAAGATTTACGCCATTATTTTATCGATATTGCTGCGTTAGGTGAACAATGTAAATTCAGAGATTGTTATCATATCAATGAACCTCATTGTCATGTTAAAGCGATGATAGATACAGGTGAATTGCCAGCATTTCGCTATGAACATTACGTCCAGCTTTATAATGAAATATCCAATCGAAAGGTAAGATACTAATGACAAAAGTTTTCCCTTCTTTATTATCAGCTGATTTTTTAAATTTGAAAGAAGAATTGTTGAGATTAGAACAAAGTGGTGTAGATGGTTTACATTTTGACGTGATGGATGGTCGCTTTGTGCCTAATATTTCAATTGGTTTTCCTGTTCTTGAAGCGATTCGAGCAGCAACCGCATTACCCATTGATGTCCATTTGATGATTGAAAATCCGGATGATTATGTGAATGATTTTGCAGATAAAGGTGCAAATAAAATTTCTGTTCACCTTGAAGGAACGCCGCATATTCATCGCGTTGTTCAGAATATTAAAAGCCATGGTGTCGAAGCGGGAGTAGTGATTAATCCGGGTACACCAGTACACGCATTAGAGGCTATTTTAAGTCAAGTGGATTTTATTTTAATCATGTCTGTAAATCCAGGTTTCGGTGGCCAAGCGTTTATTCCTGAATCAGTCGATAAAATCAAACAATTATCAGCTTTACGTGCTGCGCGTCAACTCGATTTTCGAATTGAAGTCGATGGGGGAATAAATGCGCAAACGGCCCGACAAGTTGTTGAAGCGGGAGCAGATTGGCTTGTCGCGGGTTCTTATTTTTTTAGTCAAGATCATTATCAAGAGGCGACGCAACGCTTAAAAGGAACTGTATCATGACAAAAGGTAAAATACGTTTAGTCTGTCGGATGAGTGGACTTCCATCCTGCTTATTGAGTCATCAGGAGACGGCATGGGCAGGGGTAGACAGAGGCGCTTTGATTTTACTTCAAAATGGCATTGTGCCTGAATTTGCAGTCGGAGATTTTGATTCGATGACGGCTGAAGAACGGGAATGGATGCAATCGAAAATCGTTGTTCATCCAGTTCCTGCAGAAAAAGCAGATACCGATTTAGCCCTTGCCGTGCATCAAGCTGTGGCGTTAGGCTATTCAGACATTGAAATTTATGGTGCAACTGGGGGGCGACTGGATCATTTTATGGGAGCGATGCAATTACTTCAACATCCAGGTTTTAAACATCATCATATTAAACTCATCGATGCGCAAAATGAAATCATGTATTATCCAGCAGGACAATACAGTATCCCGTATTGTGCCCCTTATACGTATATTTCTTTTATACCCGGTAGAGATGAAGTGGTTTTATCGTTATCAGGTTTTAAATATAACTTGGAGGCGCAATCACTTGAGCGTGGTCGGACGCTCACAGTCTCAAATGAGTTTGCAGCAGATTATGGTGAACTGACCATTCATCAAGGTGGCGTGTATGTGATGAGAAGTCGTGATGAATAGGCGTGTATGTGAGCGATAAATATCATGAATGATGAAATCGGACTGGTCAAAATTCGTATTGATTTGACCAGTCCGATTGATTATAAAAAACAAAAAACGTGTCTCCCACATAAAGACACGTTTCGATACAATATATGATGTTAATTATACGCGAGTAACTTTACCTGATTTTAAAGCACGAGCTGAAACCCAAACTTTTTTAGGTTTGCCATCAACGAGAATTCTTACTTTTTGTAAGTTTGCATTCCAACGACGCTTAGTTGAATTTAATGCGTGTGAACGACTGTTTCCTGTTGAAGCTTTACGTCCTGTTACGAAACATTCTTTACCCATCATCGTACCTCCTTTAAGAAATACAAATACACATTTCTACTACATACTAAAACAATATACCACAACAGTCATTGACATGCAATAAAAAAACAGGTTATATTTTCATAAATTACTTTTTGTACAGTACACTTTCTGATATAATTTGAAGTTGTGATTAACTGTTAGGCATTAGAAAATCGTTACTATTCATCTCTTGTTGGCAACAAAGAATAAGATATAGTAATATAAAACCAATAGAAACAAGATTATTTTATTAAAATTATGCATTAAATTTTTTTAAATATATAGACAGCTATGATGATAAAATGAATTTGTAAATGGGAGGCGTAAAATATGGCTTTAGAAATTACAAATGAATATGGAAGTATTGATATCTCAAATGAAGTCATTGCATCTATAGTAGGTGGTAAAGCAGTCGAATGTTATGGGATTGTGGGCATGGCTTCACGTCAACAAGTCCGAGATGGGCTGGCGGAAATTCTAGGACATGAAAATTATGCGAAAGGGATCGTTGTGAGGGAAGATAATGGTGTTTTAGATGTAGATATGCACATTATTGTGAGTTATGGTGTGAAAATTTCTGAAGTTGCACAAAACGTGCAAGCGACAGTGAAGTATACACTTGAAAACACATTGAAACTTAAAGTCAACTCTGTAAATATTTTTGTTCAGGGCGTGCGTTTTATTAATGACAGGAAAGAAAATTAGGAGGATATTTGCATGGTAACTAAAATCAACGGTAATTTATTTGCCGACATGATTATACAAGGGGCACAGAATTTATCTAATAATGCGGATATGGTAGATGCATTAAATGTTTATCCAGTGCCAGATGGGGATACAGGAACCAATATGAACTTATCGATGACATCGGGGCGTGAAGAAGTTCAAGCGCATTTAACTGCGCATATTGGTGATTTAGGAAAGGCTTTCTCTAAAGGGTTGTTGATGGGTGCACGGGGTAACTCAGGTGTCATCTTGTCGCAAATCTTTCGTGGTTTTTCTAAAGCGTTAGAAGATAAGGCAGAGATTGACGCAAAACAGTTTGCGGAGAGTTTTGATGCAGGTGTTAAAACGGCGTATAAAGCAGTGATGAAACCGGTAGAAGGTACGATTTTAACTGTTGCTAAAGAGGCAGGACACGCTGCAATGGCAAAAGCTTCAGAAACAGATGACTGTTTAGAAGTCATGATGCACGTCTACAAAGAGGCACAAAAGGCATTGGAAAACACACCGAACTTGTTACCTGTACTGAAAGAAGTAGGGGTTGTCGATAGTGGTGGAAAAGGACTTACGCTAGTTTATGAGGGCTTTTTAAAAGCGATGAGAGGCGAAAAAATTGAAGCTGAAACATCTAAGGTCGACCAGGACACATTCTTTAATGATCAGCATGATTTCCACGGTGTAATGGACACTGAAGATATCGTTTATGGGTATTGTACTGAAATGATGGTTCGCTTTCAGTCCGGTAAAAAACCTTTTGACGAAGCCGATTTTAGAACGGAAATGAGCCGATTTGGCGATTCTTTACTTGTCATTAGTGATGACGAAATTGTAAAAGTACATGTTCATACGGAAACACCGGGTGAGGTTTTCTCATTCGGTCAAAAGTACGGCGAATTGATTAAAGTTAAAGCTGAGAACATGAGAGAACAACACAGGGAGTTGCTACGTAAAGAAGCCGTAACGCATTCACGTTCTAAGAAAGAGGCGGCTGAAAAACAACAAACCGTTGAAACAGCGATTATTACGATTTCGATGGGAGAGGGCATTACTGAACTTTTCAAATCAATGGGTGCCACACATATTATTAGTGGCGGACAAACGATGAACCCTTCTACCGAAGACATTGTTAAAGTGATTAATGAGAGTGGTTGTAAGCGCGCGATCATATTACCAAACAATAAAAATATTCAAATGGCGAGTCAACAAGCGGCGGATATTGTCGATGCGGAAACTGTCATTATTCCAACACGTACAATTCCTCAAGGCATGGCTGCATTGTTCCATTATGATGACAGCGAAGATATGGCGACTAACAAAGAAGCCATGACAGCAGCAATCAAAGATGTGAAATCAGGTGCAATGACGTATGCAGTGAGAGATACGAAAATAGAAGGAATCGAAATTGAAAAAGATGCTTTTATTGGACTGATTGAAGATAAAATTGTAGCGAGTGATCGCGACAAGAAAAACGTGTTACAACAAACTTTGGAATCGATGTTAAATGATGATAGTGAAATTTTAACAATCATTACGGGTGAGGAAGCGGATGCAGATTTGACAGCGTGGATTGAAACATTTGTAGAAACGCAATATGAAGAAGTTGAAATCGAAGTACAAAATGGTCAACAACCGATCTATCCATATTTATTTGCCGTTGAATAATGAGATAGTCATACTGTTTTAAAATAAAAAGCATCAAACAATGATAAGTCGTTGTTTGATGCTTTTTAGAGGTTTGAATCCATTTTTAAAATGCAGTTTTGAGGTGAAGCGTTTGACGAGCACCATAGTCGAGCGGACGTCGTATGATTGTAGCACAACAGGTACGATATGTTCTCAAAGTATCTTATGTCATATTTATTCAAAAGTGATATCGTGTACCCTCATTTTTCTTAATGATGTGTAATTTTTAGATGAGGTGGGTATGGTGAATACGACTTCAAAGTGAAGCGCCATTCAACTTTTTGTATTACTGAAGTAAATTCATCCTCAGTTGTTTTTTGCGATGACAGGGGGTGAGGTTCTTTCATCACGAAATAAAACACGTTGTTCATTAAAATAAAAATCAAAATATAAAAAAATTCATAAGAAGAAACTTCAAAAATTACATTACAAAGAGAACATTGTTATAATGGAGTGACACATTTGATGGTCTTTGATGAGGGGGAGCAAAAATGAAATATAAAAGTGTTTTTGATATTATCGGACCGACGATGGTTGGGCCATCGTCTTCACATACAGCTGGCGCCGTTAGAATTGGTCGGGTCGCGCGCGACTTGTTTGGTCAGCAGCCAGATCGAGCCGACATCTATTTGTACGGTTCCTTCATGGAAACTTATAAAGGACATGGGACAGATGTTGCATTAGTCGGAGGTTTGTTAGGTTATGACACCGATGATGATCGTATAGAAACGAGTTTAGATACGGCTGAAAAAGCAGGTATGAAAGTCCATTTCATAGAGATGACAGAGGAACGTTCACACCCGAATACAGCAATCATAGATATGACAGATAGCGATAAAAATATTTCTGTTGAAGGTGTATCTATCGGTGGTGGTAAAATAGAAGTCGTAGCGATTAATGGTTTTCCGTTAGCGATAAGTGGTAATTATCCTACATTGCTTGTATTTCACCAAGATACATTTGGAACAATTGGAAAAGTCGCTAATATTATTGGTGATCGAGGCATCAATGTAGGGAGTATGCAGGTTTCCCGTAAAGAAAAAGGAGATCAAGCGTTAATGACTTGTGAGCTAGATGAGGATGTCAATGAAGAAATACTCAATTTAATTCGACAAGTACCAGGTGTCGTAACAGTTTCGTTAATGGGGATAAGTCATGATGACAGAAGTTAAAATGTTTAAAAGTGTGAAAGAACTGATTGATAAATGTGAAACAGAGAATAAAGCAATCTATGAAGTCATGCTTGAACAAGAGATGGCAGTAACAGGGATGACAGCTGAAGAAGTTTATACGCATATGAATCGCAATTTAGAAACGATGGAAAAAGCGTTAGATGAAGGTTTGGCAGGTGTCACATCTAAAACAGGTTTAACAGGTGGAGATGCAGTCCTAATGAAGCGGTATGTGGCGTCTGGTCAATCACTAGCTGGAGATCTGATCCTAGATGCAGTGAGCAAGGCCGTTGCTACAAATGAGGTCAATGCTGCGATGGGTAAAATTTGTGCGACGCCTACTGCTGGTTCTGCTGGCGTTGTTCCTGGCGTTTTATTTTCTCTCAAAAATAGATTACAATTAAGTCGACAAGACATGCTGAATTTTTTGCTCACTTCAGGTGCCTTTGGATTTGTCGTTGCCAATAATGCTTCAATTTCTGGTGCCGCTGGTGGATGTCAAGCAGAAGTCGGCTCGGCAAGTGCAATGGCTGCCGCGGCAATCGTTGAAGCGGCAGGGGGTTCTCCACAACAATCGGCTGATGGGTTTGCCATTTGCCTGAAAAACATGTTAGGCCTTGTGTGTGATCCGGTCGCCGGATTAGTGGAAGTCCCTTGTGTAAAACGGAATGCGGCAGGGGCGTCTAATGCAATTGTGTCAGCGGATATGGCTTTGGCAGGCATCACATCACGAATTCCGACAGACGAGGTTATTGATGCGATGTATAAAATCGGACAAACAATGCCATCTGCTTTACGCGAAACGGGGCGTGGCGGCTTGGCAGGTACACCTACAGGTCAACGATTAAAACAACAAATATTTGGTGATTAAACATGACAAAATTAAACCTGATTGAAAATCCTTATGAACTCAAGGACATCAAAGGGTTAGGACCGAAACTACTCCTACTTTTAAATGAAATGAATATTCATACCATTCAAGATTTGGTGTTGTATTTGCCGATGCGTTATGAAGATAATACGTTGGTAGATTTAACACGTGCGGATGATGAAGCAAATGTGACAGTTATGGGGGAAATTTATTCAACCCCAACTGTCGCTTTTTTTGGGAGAAATCGTTCTAAATTAACGGTGCATTTGATCATTAATGGAATCGCCGTTAAAGCCGTATTTTTCAATCAACCTTATTTAAAAAATAAGATTCAATTACATGAAACGGTGATGATTAAAGGGAAATGGTCGCGACGTAAGCAAGAAATCAACGGACAAAAAATGATTTTTGATACAACGCAAGTGACACATGCGCAGTTCACGCCGGTTTATCGTGTGAAAGAAGGTTTAAAGCAAAAAACTTTAAGAGATATGATTCAACAAACATTGAAAGATACGACGATACACGAATGGCTTCCAGTGGGTTTACGTCAACAATATCAATTAGAAACGTTGCATGATACCATTCACGCGCTACATGAAGCGAAAGATCAAACGTCATTAATAAAAGCACGTCGCACATTCGCTTTTACTGAATTTTTTATGTTTGAATTGCGGATGCAATGGTTGAATCGACTTGAAAAGATGTCGGAAGAAGCACAGGAAGTCAATTATGATATTCAAAAGGTCAAAACATTTATCGAGACGTTACCTTTTGAGTTGACTGACGGGCAAAAACAAAGTGTTAATGAAATTTTTCGTGATTTAAAAGCGCCAATTCGAATGCATCGTTTACTTCAAGGCGATGTAGGTTCAGGAAAAACGGTCGTTGCAGCGATTTGTATGTATGCGATGAAAACAGCTGGATACCAATCTGCACTCATGGTTCCTACCGAGATATTAGCTGAACAACACGCAGAAAGTCTCGCAGCATTATTCGGTCCGCATATGAATGTGGCGTTGCTGACAGGTACTGTTAAAGGTAAAAAAAGGCGTTTATTATTAGAAAGTCTTGCGAATGGTGAGATTGATTGTTTGATTGGAACACATGCTTTAATTCAAGATGATGTCGATTTTCACAATGTAGGTTTAGTTATCACAGATGAACAACACCGCTTTGGTGTTCAACAACGTCAAAAACTTCGTGAAAAAGGGGCATTAACGAATGTCTTATTTATGACTGCGACGCCTATTCCAAGGACGCTTGCGATATCCGTATTTGGTGAAATGGATGTTTCATCCATTAAAAGTTTACCTAAAGGGCGTAAGCCGATTCAAACTTTTTGGGTTAAGCATGAACGTTATCAACAAGTCATTGGACAATTGGAAAAAGAACTTCAAAAAGGGCGACAGGCTTATGCAATTTCTCCTTTAATTGAGAGTTCAGAGCATTTGGAAGATGTTCAAAACGCAATTGCATTATATGAAAACTTACAAGCAGCACTTCCTCATCGTCGCATTGGATTATTGCACGGTAAAATGACTTCTGACGAAAAGGACACCATGATGCACCGCTTCAGTACACATGACATTGATGTCCTAGTCGCAACGACCGTAGTTGAAGTGGGTGTGAATGTCCCCAATGCCACGTTTATGATGATTTATGATGCCGATCGTTTTGGCCTATCTACTTTACATCAACTACGAGGTCGTGTTGGAAGAAGTGATTTTCAAAGTTATTGTGTCTTAATCGCCTCCCCTAAAACCGAAACTGGAATTGAGCGTATGCAAATTATGACGCAAACGACAGATGGTTTTGAATTAAGTGAGCGTGATTTGGAAATGAGAGGGCCTGGTGACTTTTTTGGTGTGAAGCAAAGCGGCCTCCCTGAATTTTTAGTTGGGAATTTAGTAGAAGACTATCGCATGTTAGAAGTTGCAAGAGATGAAGCCGCAAAACTCATTCAGTCAGGTGAATTTTTTACTGAGATGTATCAGCATTTGCGGACATTTATTGAAGATAAAGTATTGTATCAAAGTTTTGATTAATCATATAAAAATCTTAAATATAGACGACAATACCACAAAGTGCACTGTATACTCTGAGTGTGTATAATTATTTTGAACTTGTTGTGAAACATGGTAAAATGAAGTGGAGTCAATTAAGACTTGGTACTAAATTTGGGTGGCGATGATGTGAAAAAAACAAAAGATGAAAGACGCGCACGAATGAAAACAACCATCCAGCAAAATCCATTTATTACGGATCAAGCTTTAAGTGAAATGTTTGAAGTGAGCATACAAACGATACGACTTGATCGAAGTCAGTTGAAAATTCCTGAACTTCGAGAGCGCGTAAAAAATGTAGCCAAAGATCAATATCAAAACATTAGTGCACTTGAAGATCAGGACATTATTGGAGATGTTGTTTTTCTTGAGCCTAACTCAGAAGGAAAGTCCATTTTGACGATTTCAAAAAAGGATGTTTTTGCGAGAAATGCAATTGCGAGAGGGCATGTGTTATTTGCGCAAGCGAATTCTTTATGTGTTGCAGTTTTAAAACATGCATCGGTATTGACCAAAGAAAGTCATATTCATTTTGTCAAACCGGTTCAGCTTGGTGATGTAGTCATTGCGCATGCGGAAGTTCAATTTCATGGTGGAAAATATTATGAAATCAGTGTGACATCATTTGTTGCGCAAGAAAAAGTCTTTGAAGGCCTATTTAAAATGTATTACATAAGTGAGGATGAATAAGATGGCAAAAATAGCTGTAGATATGATGGGTGGCGACGATGCCCCTCATATCGTACTTGAAGCAGTCGAAAAGGCTGTCCATGATTTTGATGATTTAGAGATCATACTTTTCGGTGACGAAAAACAATATCATTTAAATCATCCTAGAATTGAAATGCGACATACCAGCGAAGCAATTTCAATGGAAGATGAACCTGTACGTGCGATAAAGCGCAAAAAAGATAGTTCGATGGTCCGCATGGCTGAAGCAGTGAAAAATGGAGAGGCCGAAGCATGTGTATCTGCAGGGAATACAGGCGCTTTAATGTCAGCGGGTTTATTTATCGTTGGACGATTACCGGGCGTTGCAAGACCTGCACTCGTTGTGACGTTACCAACAGTGAATGGTAAAGGTGTTGTATTCCTTGATGTGGGTGCGAATGCAGATGCAAAAGCAGAACATCTTTATCAAAATGCTGTTTTAGGTCATATTTATGCACAAAAGGTAAGGGATATTGCTAAACCGAGAGTCGCGTTGTTAAATATTGGTACTGAAGCACAAAAAGGGAACAGTCTAACTAAAGAAGCATTTCGCTTAATGTCAGAGTCAGAATTGTTTCATTTTGTTGGCAATATCGAAGCAAAAATGTTGATGGAAGATGAAGCGGATGTCATTGTCACAGATGGTTTTACAGGTAATATGGTGTTGAAAAATCTGGAAGGCATCGCCAAGTCATTTGGTAAGATTTTAAAAAATGACTTGCTCAGAAAAGTGAAAAACAAGTTAGCGACTTTGGTTATGAAACGCGATATCAAACGCATTGCAAAACAACTAGATTATTCTGAATATGGTGGGTCCGTGCTTTTAGGGTTAGACGGCATTGTGGTGAAAGCACACGGAAGTTCAAATGCTAAAGCGTTTTATTCTGCTATCCGTCAAGCGAAAATCGCCAGTGAAACACGCATTGTAGAGAGTATGAGAGAAAAGGTGGGTAACATTCATGAGTAAGACAGTTTTGATGTTTCCAGGACAAGGGGCACAAAAAGTAGGTATGGCACAAGACCTCTATCAACATGATGAAGCAGCAACGGCAGTGTTAGATGTTGCAGCAAAAAATGTAACATTTGATTTGCTCGAAACAATGTTTGAAGATCCAAATCAAATCTTAGGTCAGACAGAAAATACACAGCCTGCATTGTTAACACATAGTATGGCACTTTATCATGCGATGGGATGCCCGGCAGCTGATTATACTATTGGTCATAGCTTAGGTGAATATTCCAGCTTAGTGATGAGTGGCGTGTTAAAGTTTGAAGATGCTGTACAAATTGTGCGTAAACGTGGCGCGCTTATGGCTCAAGCATTTCCAAACGGTGTGGGAAGTATGGCGGCTGTGTTAGGATTATCATTCGATGAAGTCAAGGCAGTTTGCACACAGCTTTCAACTGAAACATCTGTGATTGAGCCTGCGAATATTAATGCGCCTGGTCAAATTGTAGTGTCAGGCCATAAAGAAGCCATTGATCGATTAGTGAACGAAGGGAAGTCACTCGGTGCAAAAAGAGTGATGCCTTTAGCGGTATCTGGTCCATTTCATTCTTCGATGATGCAAGTGATTGAGGATGATTTTAGAACGTTTATTGATCAGTTTGAGTGGCACGATGCACAGTATCCTGTGGTTCAAAATGTCAATGCACGACCTGAAACAGAGGGTGAAAAAATTAAACAGAACATGGTGGCGCAACTGTATTCACCTGTTCAATTTATCGCATCTGTTGAATGGCTCATCGAACAAGGTGTAGATCATTTTATTGAAATCGGTCCGAACAAAGTCTTGTCTGGATTAGTTAAAAAAATAAATAGAGATGTTAAAATAACTTCGATTCAAACACTCGAAGACGTAAAGGAATGGAAAACAAATGAGTAAAGTCGCATTAGTTACAGGTGCTTCACGTGGTATTGGTCGTAGCATCGCATTACAACTTGCAGAAGAAGGTTACAATGTCGTTGTGAACTACGCAGGAAATAAAGATAAGGCAGAAGCCGTAGTGGAAGAAATTAAGGCCAAAGGTGTAGACAGCATGGCGATTCAAGCGAATGTAGCTAACGGTGATGAAGTCAAAGCCATGATTAAAGAGACTGTTAAAACATTTGGTTCGTTAGATGTGCTGGTGAACAACGCGGGGATTACAAGAGATAACTTATTGATGAGAATGAAAGAACATGAATGGGATGCAGTCATTGACACAAATTTAAAGGGTGTTTTCAACTGTATTCAAAAAGTGACACCACAAATGTTAAAACAGCGTAGTGGTCGCATTATTAATTTAACGAGCGTGGTGGGTGCAGTTGGAAACCCTGGACAAATTAACTATGTGGCATCTAAAGCGGGTGTCATTGGAATGACTAAAACGGCAGCACGTGAATTGGCATCGCGCCATATTACTGTTAATGCGGTTGCACCTGGATTTATCGTTTCTGATATGACAGATGCGCTCAGCGATGACTTGAAAGCCACAATGAAAACACAAATACCGTTAGGCCGATTTGGTCAAGATACCGATATTGCACACACGGTGGCGTTTTTAGCTTCTGAAAAAGCAGCGTATATTACAGGGCAAACCATTCATGTCAATGGTGGCATGCATATGGAATAATTGACGACACAATCATTAGGCCGATTGACATTCAATGATAAATTTAAAAATGACGGATTGAACTTATCGGAAATGGGTTGTATTTACGCAGATAAAATGGCAAAATATAACAGTCGAGTATTTCAATTCGATAAAAGAATGCGCAAAATATGTTTTGTGCACGCGTAACATGATTAATAAGGAGGTGAAAGACTGTGGACAACTTCGATAAAGTTAAAGACATCATCGTTGACCGTTTAGGCGTTGATGCGGATAAGGTCACTGAGGATGCATCATTCAAAGATGATTTAGGCGCAGATTCACTTGATATTGCAGAGTTAGTTATGGAATTAGAAGATGAATTCGGCACTGAGATTCCAGATGAAGAAGCCGAAAAAATCAATACAGTTGGAGACGCTGTTAATTACATTAATACACTTGAAAAATAATGCCTTTCATCTGAGTCGATTTTTCGGCTCAGATTTTTTATTATATAGTAGGTTTTAGTTATGATATCACGTATAATAAAGGGTATGGAATTTGAATAAAGGCATCTCACTTTTATTGAACACGATGACATTGTGATGTGCTCACTAAAAGTTTGAGAGCGTATTCAATAAGATTGTTTTTTAGCATTTGCTAAGTAATGTATCAAGAATTGGAACGGTCGTTTTATAGCAATTTAAAGGAGGCATTGACGGAATGACTAAAGCGCGAAAAGAAATGCTGATTGCGCAATTTCAAGAAAAATTTAAAACTAAAATGGAAGAATGGGAGTTGCAGTATAACGACATCACGCTATACCAACAAGCTTTTTCACATTCAAGTTTTATCAATGATTTTAACATGGCACGAACTGAACATAACGAACGGTTAGAGTTTTTAGGTGATGCGGTACTAGAATTAACGATTTCACGCTATTTATTTGATACTTTTCCGCAATTACCTGAAGGCGATTTAACGAAAATGCGTGCAACGATTGTTTGCGAACCTTCTTTGGTCATTTTTGCAAAACAGATTGAGCTCATGTCACTGATTTTACTCGGTAAAGGTGAAGAAAAAACAGGAGGAAGAACACGTCCGTCATTGGTTGCGGATGTCTTCGAAGCATTTATCGGCGCTTTGTATTTAGATCAAGGATTATCGGTTGTTTGGCAATTTGCAGAGACAGTCATCTTTCCACATGTGAAAGACAAGCAACTTACAGGTGTCATCGATTTTAAAACAAAGTTTCAAGAATTTGTACACCAACACTATTTAGGTATCATTCAATATAGAATTGTCAAAGAAGACGGTCCCGCACATAATAAAATGTTTACTTCTGAGATTTTATTGAACGGTAAGTCCGTTTCTCAAGGTGAAGGACGTACGAAAAAGGAGTCTGAACAAAAGGCTGCTGAACAAGCATACGTATTGATGACGCATAAGGAGTAGATTATGGTTTATTTAAAATCAATTGATGCATTTGGATTTAAATCCTTTGCAGAAGCCACTGAAATTCGTTTTGATCAAGGGGTAACAGCAATTGTAGGACCTAACGGGAGTGGGAAAAGTAATATAACAGATGCGATAAAATGGGTCCTCGGTGAACAATCTGCACGCGTATTACGTGGGAGCAAAATGGAGGATATTATTTTTTCTGGAGCCAAACACCGCAATGCACAAAATCTAGCAGAAGTACAACTCAAATTAGATAATCGTAGCGGTTTGCTCAATATTGATGCCGAAGATGTAACGGTGACACGTCGTCTTTATCGCAACGGTGATAGTGCGTTTTATTTAAATAATGAACGGCGGCGGCTCAAAGATATTCGAGATTTATTTTTAGATTCTGGTTTAGGTAAAGAAGCATTTAGTATTATTTCGCAAGGAAGAGTAGATGAAGTACTCAATGCGAAACCGATTGATCGACGACAGATCATTGAAGAATCAGCCGGCGTGTTGAAATATAAGAAACGTAAAGAAGCATCTTTAGAAAAGCTCAGTCAAACGGAAGATAATTTAACGCGTGTGGAAGATATTCTTTATGATTTAGAAGGTCGTGTTGAGCCTTTGAAAGAAGAGGCAGCGATTGCTAAAGAATACTTACAATTAAGTGAGATACTCAAAGACAGTGATATCCGAGTCACAGTCCATGATGTTCAATCTTATCAGTCTCAAATTGCGCAATATGATGTCGAATTAAACGCATTAAAAGGGCAACAGGCAGATGCACATCAAAAAAAATCGCAAATCACGCATACGATTCAAAACGCAAAAGGTGAACGTTTTAAAATTGATCAACAATTAGAAGCGGTTAATCAACAACTCATCGAAGCAACGGAACAAGTTGAAAAATTAGCTGGAAAATATCAATTAATAGAAGAACGACAAAAAAATCAATCTCAGTCTAATGCACGGATTGAAGAAGAACAATTGGCGATTGATCATCAACAGCAATTGCTTGATAAAGACTTTTCTGACACCGAACAAGCGATTTGTCAGTTAAAAGACAAAAGAAAACAGTTGAATGCAACCATCCAACAACTAGAAGGACAATTGTATCAAGCCGATGAGGACGTTGAAGCGGATGTAGAGCAATTAAAAGATCAGTACTATCAATTGATTACTGAACAAGCCGATATCAACAATGACATTCGCTTTTTAACGCGCACGATAGAGGAACATAAAGCCAAGCAACAGCGCATTGATTCACGTTTATCAGAAGCCTACGCGCAATTAAAAGATGCCCAACAGCAAAAAGCTGACATTGAACAACAACAGCAACAACAGCAACAACAAATGCGGCAGATTGAAGATGAATGCAAACAAATTGCGACGGCACTAACAGAAGCTAAAAATGTACAAAACCAAACAGAATCTCAACTTTATCAAGCGTATCGTTATAACGATAAACTGAAAGCCCGTATTGAAACGATGAAAATGCGTGAGGATGATTTGAGCAATTTTTATCAAGGCGTGAAAGCCATTTTAAAAGCGAAAGACGATCAATTGAAGGGAATACACGGAGCAGTCGCCCAACAAATTGATGTCCCTTCTCGCTACACGAGCGCAATTGAAACGGCGTTAGGTGCAAGTATGCAACATATCATCGTATCTGATGAAGCGGCAGCCCGACAAGCCATTCAATTTTTAAAAACTAAAAAAATGGGGCGAGTGACATTTTTACCTTTGTCTGTCATTCAAGGCAAATCATTGGATGCACGAATCATCAATACGGCGCAACAAATGCCGGGTTTTGTTACTGTTGCAAGTGATGCTGTCCAAGTGGATTCATCCTATCGTGGCATTATCAATCATTTACTAGGACGTACATTGATTGTAGACAACTTGAAACATGCGAATGAGATTGCGCGTGCAATTCAATACCACACACGTCTAGTCACTTTAGAGGGAGATGTTGTGAACCCAGGTGGTTCTATGACAGGTGGCGGCACGCAACAACGTCAGTCGTTATTAGGACAAAAAGATGAAATGCGACAATTACAAGCTCAGTTAGAGGAATATGTTGAGAAAACGCAACAATTGGAGACGTATTGCCAAACTAAGAAAGCAGAACAAGATCAACTGAGTGAACAATATGTCACAGCACAACAACAATATAATGACTGCAAACAAGCGTTACATCACTTGGCATTGGAGCATGACCGTTACAGTGAAGTGATACAACGTCTGAAACATGATCATGAGGAATTTGAATTCGAAAAAAATGATGGCTATGCAAGTGCTCAAAGTGAAGCGACGTTGCAAGAAAAACAAGCACAACAAGCGCAGATGACTGAACAACTTGAAAAAATGGATCAGCGCATTAAAGCGATGACGGCACAGCGGAAGGTCACGCAAGCACAGACCTCTCAGTTACAACAGCAGTTACACCAACATCAGTCGGATCTTGCAGTGGTTGTTGAGCGAATGACGACGCAACAGCAACAATTAAAACGATTGAAACATCAACAAGGTCAACTGGATGAACAACAACAAAAGCTTCGAGCGCAATTGGCATTGATTAATTCAGACGAAGTCAATGACGATTCGACATTAGAAGCCATTCAAACACAAATCACACAACAGCAAACAGAAAAAGACCGTCACATAGAAGTTCAACAACAATTGAGACAACAGCGACAGGAAATGGAAGATTTGATTGAATCCAATGAACAAGCGCTGGAGCACATTCATCAAAAATTATTAAATATTGAAAATCAGTACCAAGAAATTAAAACAGCGCAGTCAAGATTAGACGTTTTAATTGACCAAGCTTTAAAGCATTTAGAAGAGACGTATCATATAACTTTTAACTACGCACAGCAAAATTATCCACTAGAAGCGCAAGAGATTGAAGCGTTGCGCCAGAAAGTGAAATTAACGAAAATGTCGATAGAAGAGTTAGGCCATGTGAATTTAAATGCGGTAGAGCAGTATGAAGAGGTCTCTACCCGATATCAATTTTTATCCGAACAACGTCAAGATTTAAGAGACGCGAAAATGACGTTAGAAAAGATTATCCAAGAGATGGATGAGGAAGTGGCTGACCGATTCAGTCAAACGTTCCATGCGATACAAGGACACTTTGCCAATGTATTTCAAAGTCTATTTGGCGGCGGACAAGCCGAATTGATATTGACTGAAAAAGACTATTTAACAGCAGGTGTCGATATTAAAGTTCAGCCACCTGGGAAAAAGTTACAACATTTGTCTTTATTGAGCGGTGGAGAGCGTGCATTGAGTGCCATTGCTTTATTATTTGCGATTTTAAAGGTGAGATCCGCACCATTCGTGATATTGGACGAGGTCGAAGCGGCTTTGGATGAGGCGAATGTCATACGTTATGCGACCTATTTAAAAACATTATCAAAGGAGACCCAGTTTATTGTCATCACGCATCGTAAAGGAACGATGGAAATGTGCGATTGTTTATATGGGGTGACCATGCAAGAAATGGGTGTCTCTCGTCTCGTCAGTGTGAACTTAAATACGATAGATGAAGTATTGAAGGAGGAACAAACATAAAATGAGTTTTTTTAAACGATTAAAAGATAAATTTGCGAAACCTGAAAAAGAACAACAAGATGAACAAAATCTACAACAAAATGAAGAAGCGCAACCAATAAATGAAAAGGCGCAGCCGACAAAAAGTGAAAAAGTTCAGCAAGATCAACACGTTCCCCCAACAACAGATGATTTTGATGACGGTTTAATATCAATCGAAGAATTTGAAGAACTAGAATCGCAAAAAATGGGTGCGAAATTCCGTGAAGGACTTGAAAAATCACGTGAAAATTTCCAAAATCAATTAAACAATTTGTTAGCACATTATCGAAAAGTGGATGAAGATTTCTTTGAAGCTTTAGAGGAAATGCTGATTCAAGCAGATGTTGGATTCAACACGGTGATGGCATTGGTGGATGAGTTACGTTTAGAAGCTAAGCGACGTAACATTACAGAAACTGAAGATTTGCGTGAAGCAATCGTTGAGAAAATTGTAGAAATTTATCAACAAGATGATACACAATCAGAAGTGATGAACATTGAAGAGGGGCGACTCAATATCATTTTGATGGTTGGCGTTAACGGTGTAGGGAAAACGACAACGATTGGTAAATTAGCCCACCGATATCAAGCACAAGGCAAAAAGGTCATGTTAGCAGCAGGTGATACATTCCGTGCAGGTGCAATTGAGCAGCTCGAAGTATGGGGAGAACGTGTGGGCGTCGATGTTGTGCGTCAAGGTGAAGGATCTGACCCAGCCGCTGTGATGTACGATGCAATAAATGCGGCTAAAAACAAGAACATCGATATTTTGATATGTGATACTGCGGGCCGTCTGCAAAACAAACAAAATTTGATGAATGAACTTGAGAAAGTAAAGCGTGTGATTAGTCGCTCGATTCCGAATGCGCCACATGAAGTGCTCCTCTGTTTAGATGCAACGACTGGACAAAACGCGTTATCACAAGCGAAAGCCTTTAAAGAAGTGACGGATGTAACGGGTATTGTTCTAACTAAACTGGATGGTACAGCAAAAGGTGGTATTGTTCTTGCGATTCGTAACGAGTTACACATCCCTGTAAAATTTGTCGGTTTAGGCGAAAAATTAGATGATTTACAACCGTTTGATGCAGAAAGTTATGTATACGGCTTGTTTGCAGATATGATTGAAAAAAATGTACCAGAAACAGCAGAAAATCAACCAGAAAATGAGGGATGATCGATGCATCATGAGGACGATTTAATTAAAACGGTTAGGATGAATTATCTATTTGATTTTTATCAATCACTTCTTACAGAAAAACAGCGCAATTATTTACGGCTCTTTTATTTGGAAGACTATGCTTTAAGTGAAATTGCAGAAACGTTTGAAGTGAGTCGGCAGGCCGTATATGATAACATAAGAAGAACTGGCGATTTAGTAGAAGATTATGAAAAGAAATTAGGGTTATATCGTCGCTTTACAAAACGACAAGAAATCTATCAATATATCCGTGAACATATCGATGAACCGGAACAAATTGAACATGCTATCCAAGAACTTGAAGAACTAGAATAAGGAGGGTTACTTTATGGCTTTTGAAGGATTATCTGAGCGACTGCAAGCCACGATGCAGAAAATTAAAGGTAAAGGTAAAGTAACTGAAGCTGATATCAAAGTCATGATGCGTGAAGTGCGCCTTGCTTTACTCGAAGCCGATGTTAACTTTAAAGTCGTTAAAAACTTTGTGAATACTGTTTCAGAGCGTGCATTAGGTTCTGACGTGATGAAATCATTAACGCCTGGACAACAAGTCATCAAAATCGTACAAGAAGAATTAACGGCATTAATGGGAGGGGACAACAGCACGATAACAATGGCTAAAAAGCCGCCGACTGTTGTCATGATGGTCGGATTACAAGGGGCCGGTAAAACGACAACAGCCGGTAAACTCGCACTATTAATGCGTAAAAAATACAACAAAAAACCATTGCTTGTTGCATGTGATATTTATCGTCCAGCTGCGATTAAACAATTACAAACAGTGGGTAAACAAATTGATATCCCCGTATACAGTGAAGGGGATCAAGTCCCGCCGCAACAGATTGTACAAAATGCGTTACAGCATGCGAAAGCGGAACATCTAGACTTTGTCATCGTCGATACTGCGGGACGATTACACATCGATGAAGCATTAATGAATGAATTGCAAGAAGTAAAAGAAATCTCAAAGCCAGACGAAATCATGCTTGTCGTTGACGCGATGACGGGGCAAGATGCTGTAAATGTAGCGGAATCCTTTGATCAACAATTAAATGTGACAGGTGTGACACTCACTAAATTAGATGGGGATACACGTGGTGGGGCAGCGCTCTCTATTCGTGCTGTCACTCAAAAGCCAATCAAGTTTATTGGGATGAGTGAAAAACTGGATGGTTTAGAACTTTTTCACCCAGAGCGTATGGCGTCTCGTATTTTAGGTATGGGAGATGTATTGAGTCTCATCGAAAAGGCACAGCAAGACGTGGATCAAGAAAAAGCTAAAGATTTAGAAAAGAAAATGCGGACGTCTACATTTACGTTAGAAGACTTTTTAGATCAACTCGATCAAGTGAAAAAATTAGGGCCCCTTGATGATATTATGAAAATGATACCGGGTATGAATAAAATGAAAGGATTGGATAAACTCAATATGAACGAGAAACAAATCGATCATATTAAGGCCATTATTCAGTCCATGACACCAGATGAACGTGAGGATCCAGCAAAATTAAACGTGTCGAGAAAACGTCGAATTGCTGCGGGTTCAGGGCGCTCATTACAAGAAGTCAATCGTTTATTGAAGCAGTTTAATGATATGAAAAAGATGATGAAGCAATTTACAGGTGGCGGTAAAGGTAAGAAAGGGAAACAGAATCAACTGCAAAACATGCTCAAAGGTATGAATTTGCCGTTTTAATTTCCATTTATAGCAACATCGGGTTGTGGTGACACATCTCGGTGTTTTTTTGCGCAGATTTTGAATTGAAAATCATTCGGTTTTTATAGCATGTTGCGCTTTTAAAAAGTCTCAACAAAAATCAGCTCATGTTCTGAAAGTGTACGCCCTTTTTTATCATTGTGGAATATTTTAAACAAAAGAGCGACTTATAAAAATTAAAACAATATCACCACATGAATCTATTTTATATTATAATAGGTTGCAACATAGCTAAAAATAAGGGTGAAACGGGTTTTGTTCGTGCGTCATGAATGGGATAAAGGGATAGACCAGTTCATATCTAACAGCTATGGATAAGGGAAAGTGTCAGAGGAATAGGGCGTGCGGATCATTTCCATCAATGATTCAATGCATGTCATGTGGTGAAAAGAAAGGGAGACCTATTGACAGAAAATGTGTTTGTCTAGGGAAGGACGTAGGGCCGTCATAAATGGGGGATGTTGAATGATAAATGAAATCGAACTCAAACTTCAAACAATTTTACATGATGATGAGAAAATTTTGTCATTAACTCAAAAAGATGCGAAAAGTTCTATTTACGTATTATTTCAAAAGGGAGCTTTCGCTTATATGCCGATACGAATTAGTGATCATAAAAATCATACGTATTTTTCTAACAAAAGTTTTTATACAAAAAGAGGGGAAGTGAGGATACTTAATCAAATTCGACAACATCTTGATCATAGTGGGTGGTATATTTTTACATATCAAGATTTTTTTACTTTAAAAATTGTAATGCGGTTAACCTATAAAAACTTGAGAATTTATGTTGATAATTCAATGGGGATTTTTGATGGTGCGATGATGGGGTTGTTGTTCTATCAAATCAGATATTTCCATAGAAATCATAAAGAAATGAATACAGTCTCAGAGTCATTTCAAAAGTATTTGCGCCGTTTGTTTGCAGCAGGGCTTTTGAACGGCTATCGACAAGATAATAATGATTTATCCGTCTATGTCACGCAAATGGGAAAGGCCATGTTACTCGAATTCAATGAATGTTTTCAAGAACGTTATATCACAGATAGGGAAACGGTTGAACTCAGATATGTTGAAGTTCCTATAGATGAGATGGCGCAATCTCATCACGTCGAAGCTGAGACATCAATTATATCAATTTATGACGAGTAATGCTTCGGTGTTTGAAGTTTCGTAACGAATGGAAAGATAAAATACAAATCTAAATTGGTAAAGTATTTTCTCTTTACAAACGTTAAACTTCCTGTTATTATAGTTTCTTGTAGATAACAAAACATTTGATATTTAAAGGAGAGAATTATAAATGGCAGTTAAAATTCGTTTAACACGCTTAGGTTCAAAAAGAAATCCATTCTATCGTATCGTCGTGGCAGATGCACGTGCACCACGTGATGGTCGTATTATCGAACAAATCGGTACATACAACCCATCAGCTGTGAATACACCAGAAGTAAAAATCGATGAAGCATTGGCATTAAAATGGTTAAAAGATGGTGCGAAACCTACGGATACAGTACACAATCTTTTATCACGTCAAGGTATTTTAAAAACTTTTGATGAGCAAAAAAAAGCAAAATAATTAAATAGATGATGAAGCGACTGGGACTTGAAGTGCTCAATTCCGCTACAATTCTTATGCTTTAATGTGGCAAAGATGACTTGAATGCGTGAGTGCTGTGATGAAGCACTTCAATCTCGTTATTTTTGTTAAGGTGGGATAAGAAGCGACTTGATAAAAGTGCTTCTATCTCACCTTTTTATATTTTTTGATAGGAGGGTGAGTAAATGAACGTAGAAGTAGGTAAAATTGTGAATACACATGGAATTAAAGGTGAAGTGAAAGTGCAGTCGCATTCTGATTTTACAGATGTGCGCTTTCAACCGGGTGAAGTGTTACAAGCAGAATTTCAAGGTAAAACACTGGATTTAACCGTACGTTCACATCGTATGCATAAAGGGTTACATATGTTGACGTTTGAAGGCTATACGAATATTAATGAGATTGAACATTTGAAAGGGACACATCTTTTTCAAGAACGAGATCATAAAGCGATTGAATTAGATGAGCATGAGTTTTACTATTCAGATATTATCGGTTGTACAGTGTTTGATGGCGACCGTCCCATTGGCCGTGTAACAGAAATTTTCGAAACGGGTGCGAATGACGTTTGGGTTGTTAAAGGTGATAAAGAACATTTAATTCCGTATATTGCTGACGTCGTTAAAGAAGTTGACGTTGAAGGACGTCGCATCGTCATTACGCCATTAGAAGGGTTGTTAAACGAATGAAAATTGATTATTTGACGCTCTTTCCTGAAATGTTTGAAGGTGTGCTCAATCAATCCATTTTAAAGCGTGCGAAAGAAAATGGATACTTAGAGACACAATTAATTAATTTTCGAGATTATGCCAATAATAAACATCACCAAGTGGATGATTATCCTTATGGGGGTGGGCAAGGCATGGTGTTGAAACCGGAACCTATTTTTAATGCGATGCGTGCATTGGAGATGTCGGATCAGACGCGTGTTATTTTAATGACGCCTCAGGGACAACCGTTTAATCAAAAATTGGCTGAATCATTAGCAGAAGCGGAACATCTCGTTTTTATTTGTGGTCACTATGAAGGATACGACGAACGAATTAGAGAACATTTAGTGACAGATGAAATTTCGGTAGGAGATTATGTATTAACAGGCGGCGAGTTGCCTGCGATGGTGATGACAGATGCGATTGTGCGCTTACTTCCAGGTGTATTAGGCAATCAAGTGTCACATGAAGACGACTCCTTTTCGAGTGGTCTTTTGGAATATCCGCAGTATACGCGGCCGAGCCATTATGAAGGAATGGCGGTTCCTGATGTATTGCTCTCTGGGGATCATGCGAAAATTGCGCAATGGCGTCATGAAGCATCATTGAAAAGAACATTCATGAAGCGTCCTGACTTGTTAGAACACTATCCACTTACGACAGAAGATCAGAAATATGTACAATCATTAAAAAGAACATTGAAAAAAAATTGAATGTATGCTAGTATATTCTGAGTGTGGAAACACGAATATCACTATGATCCGCTGCTATACATTGTCAAGGCAAGAACATAGGTTGAAGGAGAGAATAAATTATGACAAATCATAAGTTAATTGAAGCAGTTACAAAATCACAATTACGCGAAGATATTCCAACATTCCGTCCAGGTGACACTTTACGTGTACACGTACGTATTGTTGAAGGTAGCCGTGAGCGTATCCAAGTCTTTGAAGGTGTTGTGATCAAACGTCGTGGTGGTGGCATTTCTGAAACTTTCACAGTTCGTAAAATCTCATCAGGTGTAGGCGTTGAACGTACATTCCCAGTTCATACACCAAAAATTGAGAAAATCGAAGTGAAACGTCGCGGTAAAGTCCGTCGTGCGAAACTTTACTACCTACGTAGCCTTCGCGGTAAAGCTGCACGTATCCAAGAAATTCGTTAATTTGAAGATACCAAATACAAATATTAAAACAGGGTTGGGACATTTCGAGGTCTCAGCCCTGTTTGTTGTTATAAAAGTATACTTGATTGCCTTTAATTCATCTTTGAAAAATGGCATCAAGACGTTCTTTCTATGTCGCAACTTATTCACTATTTTTATTATTTTCAACAAGCCCCATGTAGGTTAATGCGATAAACCTTCTATATTTCGCTATAAATTGTTCGTCAAATAAAAGGCCACGATTTCTTTTAATGTCCATCGCTGTTTCATAGATGTTTTCAATAATGTCACTAGGCGGGTGATGCACTTTAGAATAGTCTTTTGTGAGGAAGAGATAAGCCTTGTATAAATCTTCAATCGTTTTGAAATAGCCATATTTTGCGATTGATTTACAAGTAAACGCTGGCCTATGAACGAGATTAAAATAATAATCATAAGAAGGCATCTCGCCTACAAACTTAGGATCTTGATCTAAGTGCACACGCTCTCGGATATCTTCTCCATATTCATCGATTTGTTGCTGTTCTGATCCTTCCATTTGGGATTCTAAATGTTTCATAGTTGAAAATAATACGCTTACCTTACCGGCATTTTTTTCATAATCAATGCTACTGACGCGTATAAGCATTTTTGAAATATCTTTCCTAAAAATGAGGACAATGATTAAAATAAGCCAAGGAAAATTGAAATGTTCATATAAGGACATCAAAAAATGAGAGATACGACTAAAAAGTTGCACCTCAAAATCGAGAAATGTATTTACAAGGGGATTCAAAAAATCACCTCCTTTATGAAGTTTAATATAATATCATTTTAACTCTTCGGTTTATAAAATGCTATGTATATATGATAAAAATATTATTCTTAAAAATAAATGCAGATTGGTAGTGATATCCACGTGTGTGTCTGAAATTTATTTGGCCAATCTTATTGCTAAATGTACAAAAAATGAAAAACGATGCGTCACTTTAAGCGCTGAATACCTGATTGAATATCAATAATGAAGGTATGTCTTTTAGAAAGCAAAGCATCGTTTTTTTTTTCTATAATGAGGCGATACAAAGTTGAACGATGGTGAATCACTGTGCTATTTTTGCAGACGTAGCCACCAACGATAAACGTGTGTACCGATGAGTCCTAGTACGGTTAAAATTGTGAATAAGCCCCAATATGGCAGGACATAGGTCAATGTCACTTCATGATCCCCTTTGTTGACTGGAATGATTGTCATTAATCCATTACCTTGAAGGACAGGGCGTGTGCGCCCCTTCACTTCAGCTTGCAGGCCATCACGATATGGGAGGGGTAACACGAGATATTGGTTTTTATTTGACTTGAAGTGTGCTGTCAAACTGCGCGTGTCTTTTTCGATTTTAACAGGCGTCACTTCCGAAGCGGCACGTTTTAATGTCGCATAATCTTCACCGTAAATCCCCTTGAGCTGAAAGCGATAATCTCCTTTTTTTAATTTGAGTTGCATCGTATCTCGCACCGGTACACGAATGGTTACTGGTGTGACGAAACGACGATAGGCATAGTCAAGTTTCGTACGTCGTTGATAAAAATCATCTAGTTTTAAATAATGTGGTTGATTCGGTGATAATAGTTCGAGATCCATTTCGATGTAGTAGTCATGATAACGTTGTCGTATGTTTTCAGGCAACCGGATATCAACGCCGCCATCTTTATGGTGCACGGTTAATATATCGTCTGTCATAGACGCATCTCGTGGCGTGACAACTGCTTGCGATAAGAGATTAGGGTTCGGTTTGAAAGATTGATTGGCTTTTTGATCATCAAGTACGACACCTTCTAACATGGCTTGTTCACGATCTAACGGTGATTTTAGATCATTTGCGTTATAGACGCGAGAGGTCAAATGCGCACTTGGATAATCTATCGTTTGTTGTGAGTGTGTCCAAGCTTGATGATGGTCTTGAATCGTTTGTACTTTTTTCATTCCATATGGCAGCGTAGAATCTGGTGCATTTTTGATACGATCTGTCACACCCCAGAGTGCATATAAGTTTTGTCGATCACCTAATAAACGATACGTACTATTGCTGTCATAGCCCATATTGATTTGCATTTGTCGATCATAGTAATCTAAAATATTGCCGTCGAAAATACTAGAGTACAGTGCAACCCCATTAAAGTTATAAATCATGCTTGAGTTCACTGCATAAAGGCTCATATAATCAATACGTTGTAATGGTGACTGCTGCTGTTTAATCGAGTTAATAGAGCGTTGTAAAACATCGCTATGATAGTCCGGTGCTTTCATGTCTCCCATTTTAGATTGATACGCTGCAATATTATTGTGATGATAGTTGATCAATAAAATGAACTGTTGGACTACAAACAGCGAGAATATTATCGTACGCATGAGTCCTGAGAGCGAACGCTGTTTATAAATCAGGACAGCAACAAGGACTAAAATAGATAGGCTCATGATTATCCACCACATTGCACCGCGGGAAAAAATAAGCGTCGCAATGCCGAGAATTACAACTGGAATGAGCGATTGCAAAAATGCTTTGAAATGTAGTTCTGTAAAATGTTTGACCCATAACGTCATTAGAGCGCTTGTTGATAGTGCGAGTACATAAATCCAACGGCGCTGAGGAAATGAGAAACCATTAAACATACTATCAAAATATGGTGAAAATGAACCAATCAATAAAATCCATGTCAGAATAGCAACCATTTTATAATGGTAATGTCGATAAAGTTTAAAAGAACAGAGTGCAACAAGTGCAATAAAAGTAATTGTAATATAAAAACCATTCGTGAAAATATGATACTTTTGCGAAAAATCGATAATGGGTGAGATGACGACATCATTGCTTTGACGATCATTATTTAAAAATGAGCGTACCCCTGTGAAAAAGCCAAATGAGGCAATACAGACACTACATACAACAGCTGGAATGAGCAAGTACAATTTTTGCCAACGGTGGACTTGGTCATCAGGATGTGGAAGAATCATGCGATATATTAAATAAATAGTCAAAACAATGGCTTCATAGTAACTAAAATAAAAATTAGAAAACAAAGTCAAAGCGATGGCAATAATAAATAAACCGATACGACGACGTCTGAAAAAACGTTCGATTCCCCAAATTGAGAGTGGCAAATAGATTAAAATATCACCAAAAAAAGACCAAGTAAAATTAAAGTAATAGACGACTGATGAGGTTGCATAAAGCATGGCGCCCAAATGGCTATAAAATCGTTCGAGCTTAAAGTTTCGAAACATACCATAAGCGGCTAGAAAGGTGAAGATACAGCGCAAATAGGCTGTGAAGATTTGATTCCCTGGCCAAAATTCTATTTCACTTGGATTGAGATGAAAAAGCCACTGTCCAAGACCAACAAAGATGAAGTTAAGGTACATCATTGGGGAAGTTGTGTAATAATAAGCTAAGTCTGTCCAATAATCGCCACCCAACCCAAAACCGACATCATAAAAAGAATGGTGTTGTGAAAAGTGTTCATATAAAAAGCGTTGAAAGGGCATCATTTGTTTAAATCCGTCACCATTCCCGCTATAAATGATACCATCGTGTAGAAAACGATAAATGACTGGAACATAGACGACTGCCCCTACCAAACATGCAATGAAGCACACTTTAAAAAAACGAGATATTAAAGCATTTTGATTATAATTTTTCAACTTTTTCACTCTTTCTTACAGTTTGATATGGATACTACAGACTGCATCAAAACTGGCGTGCATGCAGTGGAACTTCGTCCTAAACGAAGTCGGGATACATTGAAATTTAACATATTAATCTTTAAGAATGTATTTAGAGAGCAGATAAGTCGCGGGAATCGTGATGATGAGTCCAACAAAAGGTGCAATCGTCGCGTTTAAATGCAGTAATTCAACAAAAAGAAATATAAATAACGTTTGTGTTCCTATGTTGACAAATTGTGTAAGTGGAAAAGCTAAAAATTTTTTTAATGTAGGTTTCACTTTGTATACGAAATAACAATTCAAAAAATAAGAAATGATTAATGCTATGGTGAACCCAATGATATGACTCACCAAATAGTGCACATGTAATAAGCGCAGTAAAATCAAATAGACGATATAATAATTGATTGTATTGATGCCGCCAACAATGACAAAGCGTACGATTTCAAACAATCGAGTTGCGTCCATCATTTCATCAACCTACTTTCATTTTTTGACGTTAGATTGTGCATAGCTTTTGATGATAAAGTTCATTATACTGATAAGAGGATAGCGATGATGTGGTGCGACTAAGTTGGTATAAGAACAGCTACAGTACACAGTAAAATATCATTTAAATATCACTTTAAAACTAATCACTAATATAACATATAAAATTTAAAAAGACGATTTGAAAGATAAACAAGAGGAGTTAAAAATATGGTAATACAATGGTATCCAGGTCATATGGCCAAAGCAAAAAGAGAAGTCAGTGAACAATTAAAAAAAGTAGATGTTGTTTTTGAGCTAGTCGATGCACGGATTCCTTTTAGCTCAAGAAATCCAATGATTGATGAAGTCATTCAACAAAAACCACGTGTCGTGATTTTCAATAAAAAAGATATGGCGAATTTAAAAGAAATGGAAAAATGGTTTGCTTTTTTCAGAGCTAAAGGAGCGATTCCTGTTGCAGTCGATGCCAAACATGGGAAAGGTTTGAAACAGGTTGAGGCCGCTGCGATTGAAGTCACTAAAGAAAAGTTTGAGCGTGAAAAAGCAAAAGGATTAAAACCGAGAGCGATTCGCGCGATGATTGTTGGGATTCCTAATGTAGGTAAATCAACATTAATCAATAAACTTGCGAACCGTGCCATTGCGCAGACAGGCAATAAACCAGGCGTTACAAAACAACAACAATGGATTAAGGTAGGTAAAGCGCTACAATTGTTAGATACACCAGGTATTTTATGGCCAAAATTTGAAGATCAATTAATTGGAAAAAAATTAAGTTTAACAGGAGCAATTAAAGATAGTATTGTCCATTTGGATGAAGTAGCAATTTTTGGTCTAGAATATATGATTGCACATGATTATGAAAAGTTATTAGCGCATTATAAAGTTGATGTTGCGCGCGATGCTGAAATATTAGCATGGTTCGATGCCATCGGGCGTAAGCGTGGACTCCTACAAAGAGGCAATGAAGTGGATTATGAAGCGGTGATTGAGCTGATTATTTACGACATAAGAAATGCCAAAATAGGGACATATTGTTTAGATTTGTATAATGAAATGCAGGAGATATAGATGGCACAAGTAAGAACGGTCAAAGAAATCAAAGAAGCACTTCAAAAAATTGAGACCCTTGAACAATTATATGCACATCCCAGTATGAGAGATACACGGAAGGGTGTGCAACGAGCGTTTTCAAGTCGGATTAAGCAACTTGAAAAGGTAAAGGCATTACAACAATCCTACCAAGCAATGTGTCAATTTGAAGAAGCGATTTTGAATCAAGATCCCCAAGCATTGATTTGTGGTATTGATGAAGTGGGAAGAGGGCCGCTTGCAGGTCCGGTTGTTGCAAGTGCAGTGATTTTGCAAGCGCAACATCAATTTATAGGGATTAATGATTCTAAACAATTATCCAGTGCTAAACGGATAGCGCTTGATGCACAGTTGAAAGCGCATGTTCTGGATTGGCAAATTGGCATGGCATCTCCTGAAGAAATCGACACATTCAATATTTATGAAGCGACAAAATTAGCGATGTACCGAGCAGTGCAAAAATTACGTTTGAAGCCTACGCATTATTTAATCGATGCGATGACTTTGGAAGGTTTGAATGCACCTCAGCAAGCCATCATTAAGGGGGACGCTAAAAGTGTCTCTATTGCAGCAGCAAGTATCATCGCTAAAGTGTATCGTGATCAATTAATGGTGGATTATGATCAACAATATCCAGGATATGATTTTAGTCAAAATGCTGGATACGGTACAAAAAATCATTTGGAAGGATTGAAAATACATGGGATCACTCCGATACATCGTCGGAGCTTTGAACCGATCAAATCAATGTGCACACGTGAATCCGACTGAGAGAACAGTATTCAGTATTGAGAAATAAATTGAATTTCACATCTTCATATTAGCGAATTCTTTTGAAAAATAATGAGACTATGTTTTACTATAAGTAATGTCCAACAAAAGAAAGGGATTTGAAATCTATGAATGAAACATTACAAAAATTATATAAAGTACTTGTTCACTTTGAAGAAACAGAATTAGCGATTACGAATGATGAAGACAAATTGGAGAAGATTAAGCAAGAAATTGAGGAGAATTTAAACGTTTCAATCGCTGATGAATCACAAGCGGATTTAATTCGTTTATTAAAAGAACATCAATTTACTGTTGAATCGACAGAAGAAGAACAGAAGACGATTCATGTACCAATGGATGATGACACGCAAATTACTTTTCAAGCTGACAAATAGTGAGAATCAGCAAGTGAACGTAAATGGTTATCGTTTAACCGTTGAAGAAATATAAGAAGCTAAGATAAGGTGCGAGAAGCAGCTGTATCTTAGCTTCTTTGTTTTGAAAATGAGGCGTAAATAAACGGCTAGGCCAGGGCTATCTGTTTACAATAACGCTTACATTTCCTATAATTGTAAATGAACTTAACCTTAAGAAACAGGAGGATGGAGTATGAATATCCATGAGTATCAAGGAAAAGAAATTTTTCGCTCTATGGGCGTAGCAGTACCAGAAGGGCGTGTTGCTTTCTCAGCTGAAGAAGCAGTTGAAAAAGCTAAAGCGTTAGACACAGATGTATATGTTGTAAAGGCACAAATCCATGCAGGAGGACGTGGTAAAGCAGGTGGTGTGAAAATTGCGAAGTCTTTATCAGAAGTCGAAACATATGCGAATGAACTTCTTGGAAAAGTACTCGTTACACACCAAACAGGCCCTCAAGGTAAAGAAGTAAAACGACTTTACATTGAAGAAGGTGCGAACATCCAAAAAGAATACTATGTCGGCTTTGTCATTGACCGTGCAACAGACCGTGTGACGTTAATGGCATCTGAAGAGGGCGGAACTGAGATTGAAGAAGTCGCAGCGAAAAACCCTGAAAAAATCTTCAAAGAATCCATCGATCCAGTGGTTGGTTTGGCACCATACCAAGCGCGACGTATTGCCTTTAATATTAATATTCCAAAAGAGTCTATCAATAAAGCAGTGAAATTTTTAACGGCGTTATATCGCGTGTTTATTGAGAAAGACTGTTCTATCGTGGAAATCAACCCGCTTGTTTTAACAGGTGAAGGTGATGTTCTGGCGTTAGATTCAAAAATCAACTTTGACGACAATGCATTGTTCCGTCATAAAGATATCGTAGAATTGCGTGATTTAGAAGAAGAAGACCCAAAAGAAATTGAGGCTTCTAAATATGACTTATCATACATTGCTTTAGACGGTAACATCGGCTGTATGGTCAATGGTGCAGGTCTCGCAATGGCAACGATGGATACGATTAATCACTTTAATGGTAACCCTGCAAACTTCCTTGACGTAGGTGGCGGTGCAACTAAAGAAAAAGTAACTGAAGCCTTTAAAATTATATTAGGTGATGATAACGTAAAAGGTATTTTTGTAAATATCTTTGGTGGTATCATGCGTTGTGATGTCATCGCTGAAGGTATCGTTGCGGCAGTGAAAGAAGTTGAATTAACACTACCATTAGTTGTACGTCTTGAAGGTACAAATGTAAAAGAAGGTAAGCAAATCTTAAAAGACTCAGGTTTGGCAATTGAACCAGCGAATACGATGGCTGAAGGTGCACAAAAAATTGTTAAACTTGTTAACGAAGCGTAAGGAAAGGATGGGACAACTACAATGAGTATATTTGTAGATAAGAATTCAAAAGTAATCGTACAAGGTATTACAGGGTCGACTGCCCTTTTCCATACTAAACAGATGTTAGAATATGGAACGCAAATTGTTGCAGGTGTTACACCCGGTAAAGGTGGCCAAGTCGTTGAAGGGGTTCCTGTATTCAACACTGTAGAAGAAGCAAAGAAAGAAACTGGCGGTAACGTTTCTGTCATTTACGTCCCTGCACCATTCGCAGCAGATGCTATTTTAGAGTGTGTTGATGCGGAATTAGATTTAGCGATTTGTATTACAGAACATATTCCTGTTATTGATATGATTAAGGTTAAACGCTATCTCGAAGGTAAAAAGACGCGTCTCGTAGGACCAAACTGTCCAGGTGTGATTACATCGGATGAAACAAAGATTGGTATTATGCCAGGTTACATTCATAAAAAAGGTCATGTCGGTGTCGTTTCACGCTCTGGTACTTTAACATATGAAGCGGTACATCAATTAACTGAAGAAGGTATCGGTCAATCAACAGCAGTCGGAATCGGTGGAGATCCAGTAAATGGGACAAACTTTATCGATGTGCTAGAAGCATTCAACAATGATGAAGAGACGAAAGCGGTTGTAATGATTGGTGAAATCGGTGGAACTGCTGAAGAGGAAGCGGCTGAATGGATTAAGGCGAACATGAAAAAACCTGTTGTCGGCTTTATCGGTGGTCAAACTGCACCTCCAGGAAAACGTATGGGCCATGCAGGCGCGATTATTTCAGGTGGTAAAGGGACAGCAGCTGAAAAAATTAAAACATTAAATGACTGTGGTGTGAAAACAGCAGCTACACCTTCTGAAATCGGTGTCACTTTAATTGAAGCAGCTAAAGAAGCTGGAATTTACGAGTCATTATTAACGATAAAATAATGGTGATATAGCGCGCATTGCATATTTTTATGTAATGG
Source organism: Staphylococcus lutrae (assembly GCF_002101335.1). Classification (NCBI taxonomy): domain Bacteria; kingdom Bacillati; phylum Bacillota; class Bacilli; order Caryophanales; family Staphylococcaceae; genus Staphylococcus; species Staphylococcus lutrae. The sequence continues at coordinate 2,232,194 of NZ_CP020773.1, forward strand.
CAAACCATATATCGAATTGTTTTTGTACATTAAAAATGATATCTACGTTGGCAATGAGCATAGGATAATCATACTCAAAATAAGGGTTCGAATTGAAAGGGATTTCGTTTCAATTCGAACCGCTTTTGTCAATGTGATTTGTAATGCCCTTGATTGTTGAACCATTTCAATGGATGACGGCGCTTTTTCAATGATTGCATCCCCTTATTCACTCATTCTATGATTCTCTCTTTTAATCCTTTTTTAATGACATCTTAGAGGTGACGACCGTATGTTAAAACATTATTTACTCTTACTCATTTATGCAGGTTTTACGACACAACAAATTCATAGATTTTATCCACGTTTACTTGATTTAACAGAAAAAAAGGTCTCATTAGTTCAGATTTTAACTGAAATAGCCACAGTATTTCCAAGAGCGACCATTCGACATAAATTGCAACGACTACAAACACTGGATATTCAATGGATTGCATCCACTTTACAGGAACATCAGATTATCCCCGTGACGATAAATGACCCTCATTATCCTTCGTTATTAAAAGAAATTTATGATCCCCCGTTCGTCTTATTTTGTAAAGGTCAGCTTGATTTATTACAGCATTCTTGCAGATGCCTCGCAATTGTCGGTGCACGGCAGCATACAGATTATACCCCGCAAGTATTAGAAACACTATTCCAATCATTTAAACATCACCCACTTGTCATTGTTTCAGGCTTGGCTAATGGTACAGATGCAATTGCGCATCAGCAGGCGTTGCAACAGCACTTACCGACGATTGGTGTGCTCGGTTTTGGTCATTTTCATCATTATCCTTCAAAAACTTCTCATCTAAGGCAAATGATTGAGTCTACACATCTCACGATTAGTGAATATCCACCACACACGCCCATCGCAAAATTTAGATTTCCAGAGAGAAATAGAATTATTAGTGGATTATCAAAAGGGGTATTAGTGACGGAAGCAAAAGAACGCAGTGGGGCATTGATTACATTAGATCAGGCATTAGAACAAAATCGTAACGTTTATGTATTGCCTGGAGATTTTTTTAATTTGCATACAAGAGGGAACATGTTACGTGTGAAAGAAGGCGCGGAGATTGTTTTATCGGCACAAGATATTTTGAAAGATTACGTTTAATGAAATGTTAATGCTTTGTGAAATCAATACAAAAGATTGACAAATATAAAAATAACCGTTTATCATTTAACTTTGTAAACAGAAATAGCAAGGGGGTAACTACATTGGCAGATAATCTTGTCATTGTTGAATCGCCTGCAAAAGCGAAAACTATAGAAAAATATTTAGGTAAGAAATATAAAGTCATCGCATCAATGGGACATGTAAGGGATCTTCCTCGCAGTCAAATGGGTGTGGATGTGGAGCACGACTATGAACCTAAGTATATTACTATCCGTGGTAAGGGGCCTGTTGTCAAAGATTTAAAGAGATATGCGAAAAAGGCAAAAAAAGTTTTTCTCGCAAGTGACCCCGATCGTGAAGGTGAAGCAATTGCATGGCACTTGGCAAATATTTTAGAGCTTGAAGATAGTAAAGAAAATCGCGTTGTCTTTAACGAAATTACGAAAGACGCAGTTAAAGAAAGTTTTAAACATCCGCGTGGAATAGAAATGAATCTTGTCGATGCGCAACAGGCACGACGTGTGCTAGACCGATTAGTAGGTTACAACATTTCACCTGTGTTATGGAAAAAAGTTAAAAAAGGGCTATCAGCCGGACGTGTGCAATCTGTTGCATTACGTTTAGTGATTGATCGTGAAAACGAAATACGAAATTTCAAACCAGAAGAGTACTGGTCAATTGAAGGTGAGTTTCGTCACGGCAAATCAAAATTTAATGCTAAGTTTCTTCATTATAAAGACAAGCCGTTTAAGCTAACGACACAAGAGGATGTTGCTGTGATTACTAAAGCGTTAGACGGCAATCAATTTACGGTTACCAATGTGACGAAAAAAGAAAAGACACGTAAGCCTTCACAACCTTTTACAACATCAACGCTACAACAAGAAGCAGCGCGGAAATTAAATTTCAAGGCGCGTAAAACGATGATGGTCGCACAACAGTTGTATGAAGGTATTGACTTAAAACGTAAAGGCACAATTGGTCTTATCACATATATGAGAACAGACTCTACACGTATTTCTAAAGATGCACAAAACGAGGCCAAACAATATATCGAAAAGACGTATGGCGAAGCCTATTTATCTAAAACCGTACAAAAAGGAAAACAAGGCGATCAAGATGCACATGAAGCCATCCGTCCAACAAGCACTTTAAGAACACCGTCAGAAATGAAAGACTTCTTGACACGTGATCAATACCGTTTGTATAAATTGATTTGGGAAAGATTTGTTGCCAGTCAAATGGCCCCTGCAATTTTGGATACCGTCGCAGTTGATTTGACACAAAATGACGTAAAATTCAGAGCCAATGGTCAAACGGTGAAATTTAAAGGGTTCATGACGTTATATGTTGAAACCACTGATGATAAAGCAAAAGAAAAAGAAAATCGTTTGCCAAAACTCGAAGTAGGAAATGAAGTGCTTGCAACAAAAATTGATCCAGCACAACACTTTACTCAACCGCCACCACGCTATACAGAAGCGCGATTGGTTAAAACATTGGAAGAACTTAAAATCGGTCGACCTTCAACTTATGCACCGACGATTGATACCATTCAAAAGCGTAATTATGTCAAAAATGAAAATAAACGGTTTGTGCCAACTGAATTAGGTGAAATTGTTCATGAACAAGTTAAAGAATATTTTCCAGAAATCATTGATGTTGATTTCACAGTAAACATGGAAACATTACTTGATAAAATTGCTGATGGTGACATTGCATGGAAAAAAGTTGTTGGTGACTTTTTCAATAGCTTCAAGCAAGATGTTGAACGTGCTGAAGAAGAAATGGAAAAAGTAGAGATTAAAGATGAACCGGCTGGAGAAGATTGTGAAGTGTGTGGACATCCTATGGTCATTAAAATGGGACGTTACGGTAAATTCATGGCTTGTTCAAATTTTCCGGATTGTCGCAATACGAAAGCGATTACGAAGCCGATTGGTGTCACGTGTCCAAAATGTAAAAAAGGTGATGTTGTTGAACGGAAATCTAAGAAAAACCGCGTTTTTTACGGTTGTTCTAATTATCCCGAATGTGATTTTGTAGCTTGGGATAAACCTGTTGGTCGAGATTGTCCGAAATGTCAACATGCATTGGCAGAACATAAAAAAGGACGAACAACACAAGTCGTTTGTACAAATTGTGACTATAAAGAAGCAGAACAAAAATAAAAGAGCGTTAAAGTGAGGGAAAAACTATGGCATCTGTTAATATTGTCGGTGCGGGTTTAGCGGGTTCTGAAGCGGCATTCCAATTGGCCGAACGTGGCATTCATGTCAATTTATATGAAATGCGACCGGTCAAACAAACACCAGCCCATCATACCCCACAATTTGCTGAACTCGTATGTTCAAATTCACTGCGCGGCAATTCGTTAACGAATGCAGTCGGTGTATTAAAAGAAGAAATGCGTCGCTTAAATTCGTTAATTATTACTGCGGCTGATAAAGCGCGTGTTCCAGCAGGTGGGGCACTTGCTGTAGACAGGCATGATTTTTCAGGATATATTACAGATGTGTTGAAAAATCATCCCAATGTCACGGTGCGGAATGAAGAGGTGACATCGATTCCTGATGGGCCAACAATTATTGCAACGGGCCCATTAACATCAGAATCACTCACACAGGAAGTCGTTGCTTTAACTGGCGCGCATCAACTTTACTTCTACGATGCTGCAGCACCAATCATTGAAAAAGATTCAATTGATATGGAGAAAGTTTATTTGAAATCACGTTACGATAAAGGTGAAGCCGCATATTTAAATTGTCCGATGACAGAGGAAGAATTTAATCGTTTTTATGAAGCCACACTTGCAGCTGAAGTGGCGCCAATGAATGATTTTGAGAAAGAAAAATATTTCGAAGGGTGTATGCCTTTTGAAGTGATGGCAGCGCGAGGGCCAAAAACGCTATTGTTTGGCCCTATGAAACCTGTAGGATTAGAAGATCCGAAAACAGGAAAACGACCATACGCAGTCGTTCAATTAAGACAGGACGATGCAGCTGGGACGTTGTATAATATCGTTGGGTTTCAGACGCGTTTAAAATGGGGCGCGCAAAAAGAAGTGATTCGCCTTATCCCAGGACTGGAAAACGTTGATATTGTAAGATATGGTGTCATGCATCGTAATACTTTTATCAACTCGCCTGAAGTTTTAAACGCTAACTATGAATTCAAAAATCGTAAAAATTTATTTTTTGCGGGTCAAATGACTGGTGTTGAAGGTTACGTTGAAAGTGCGGCGAGTGGCATGGTCGCTGGAATTAACTTAGCCCATCGCATGCTTGACAAAGGCGACGTCATCTTCCCACGTGAGACAATGATCGGGAGTATGGCCTATTATATTTCACATGCGACAAACAACAAGAATTTCCAACCGATGAATGCTAATTTTGGACTTGTGCCCCCACTTGAACAACGGATTAAAGATAAAAAAGAACGATATGAAACATTAGCATATCGTGCACTTGACTATCTTGATCACTTCAAACAGACTTTATAAAGAAATATTATTAATGACAAAATAAGCAAAATTTTGATAAATACAAAAATTCAATGTATAATCAATGCAGTTCCCCTCATCATTGTGCTACAATGCAAATGATGGAGGGGTTTTTGAATTGAGACAAATCCAAGAACAATTTTTAGATATGTTAAAAAGGGAACGTTTTTTCTCAGCACATACGTTAAAAGCGTATCATGATGATCTCGTTCAATTTAATCGTTTTCTTGCGCAGGAACAACTTGACTTAGAAAGTTTTCACTATCGTGATGCTCGTAATTATTTACAAACGCTTTATGATATGGGGTTGCAGCGGACGTCTGTCTCACGCAAAATTTCCACATTACGTCGCTTTTATGCTTTTTGGATGACGGTTGAAGCAGAAATCGTTAACCCATTTGTCCAATTGGTTCATCCGAAGAAAGAGCGCTATCTGCCCTCTTTCTTTTACACAGAAGAAATGGACGCTTTATTTCGAACAGTCATTGAAGATCAGCGCAAAGGTTTGCGAGATCGAGTCATTCTAGAACTATTTTATGCAACAGGAATTCGTGTTTCGGAATTGGTCTCTTTAAAAGTGACTGATGTTGATCTGGACATGTGTTGGATCAAAGTGTTAGGGAAAGGGAACAAAGAGCGTATTATCCCTTTCGGGGAATTTTGTAGACAAAGTATCGTTCAGTATCTTGATGCGTTTGAACCGATTCAAAATGTGAGTCACCCGTATTTAATAACGAATTTAAAAGGACAGCCCATTACTGAGCGTGGCGTCCGTTACGTGTTAAATGATATTGTCAAAAGAACTGCGGGGGTGACTGCGATTCATCCGCACAAACTGCGACATACGTTTGCCACGCATTTGCTGAATGAAGGGGCAGATTTGAGAACGGTTCAAAGTTTGTTGGGACATGTCAATTTATCAACGACGAGTCGGTATACACATGTGACGAATCGTCAATTGCGCAATGTTTATTTAAAGGCACATCCGCGTGCGAAAAAAGGAGAGTAATCATACATGGGTTCATCAATACATGCAACAACAATTTATGCAGTAAGACACAACGGTAGTGCGGCAATGGCTGGTGATGGTCAAGTGACTTTAGGTGAGAAGGTCATTATGAAACAAACAGCCAAAAAAGTGAGAAAGTTGTATAACGGTCGCGTCATCGCTGGCTTTGCAGGAAGTGTTGCAGATGCATTTACATTGTTTGAAAAATTTGAAGGAAAATTACAACAGTATAGTGGAAATCTTGAACGTGCAGCAGTAGAACTCGCAAAAGAGTGGCGAGGAGATAAGCAGCTACGACAACTTGAAGCAATGCTCATTGTCATGGATAAAGACCACATTCTCGTTGTCAGTGGAACAGGTGAAGTGATTTCTCCTGATGACGATTTAATTGCCATTGGATCTGGTGGTCACTTTGCTTTAAGTGCGGGTCGTGCTTTAAAACGACATGCATCACAACTCAGCGCAAGTGAAATGGCATACGAAAGTCTGAAAGTTGCTTCAGAAATCTGTGTATTCACTAACGATCACATCACTGTGGAAGAATTATAATGGAGGTATCGAGCATGGAGAGTAATGCAATTAAATTCACACCAAAAGATATCGTATCAAAACTTAATGAATACATTGTCGGACAAGAGGATGCTAAGAAGAAAGTAGCTATTGCGTTGAGAAATAGATATCGTCGGAGTCTCCTTGATGACGAAATTAAACAAGAGATTGCTCCGAAAAATATTTTAATGATTGGTCCCACAGGTGTAGGGAAAACTGAAATTGCCAGACGTATGGCGAAAATTGTGGGTGCCCCATTTTTAAAAGTAGAAGCAACAAAATTTACTGAAGTGGGGTACGTCGGACGAGATGTTGAAAGTATGGTCCGGGATCTCGTTGATGTCGCAGTTCGTTTAGTTATCGATCAGAAAAAAGCAGCAGTTGTTGATGCGGCAACGGAAAAAGCAAATGATAAGTTAGTGAAATTGCTCGTGCCGAGTTTAAAGAAAAAGGCGAATCAAAATTCAAGCAATCCATTGGAATCATTATTTGGAGGGGCTATCCCAAATTTTGGTCAGCAGCAAGATGAAGAGGAGGAAGAACCACCAACAGAAGAGATTAAAACGAAACGATCAGACATTCGTGTGCAATTACTCAGAGGCCGACTTGAAGACGAAAAAGTCAGAGTGAAAGTTGCACAAGATCCTGGTGCGTTGGGGATGCTTGGCGTGAACCAAAACGAGCAAATGCAAGAAATGATGAATCAACTTATGCCAAAGAAAAAAGTGGAAAAAGAAGTGCCGGTAAAAACAGCACGTAAAATATTGATTGATCAATTTGCTGAAGAAATGATCGATCACGAAACAGCGAACCAAGAAGCACTAGACATCGCTGAACAAATGGGAATCATTTTTATTGATGAAATTGATAAAATTGCAACCTCACACCAAAACGGTGGACAAGATGTATCGAGACAGGGGGTACAACGTGATATTCTCCCTATTCTTGAGGGTAGCGTTGTGAGAACAAAATATGGTACTGTTAGTACGGAACATATGCTATTTATCGGGGCAGGTGCATTTCATGTTTCGAAGCCAAGCGATTTAATTCCAGAGCTTCAAGGACGTTTTCCAATTCGGGTAGAATTACAAGACCTGTCAGTAGACGATTTTGTACGTATTTTGAAAGAACCTAAATTGTCCTTAATCAAACAATATGAAATGTTGTTACAAACCGAAACTGTTACGGTAAATTTCACAGATGAAGCGATTTATCGTCTTGCTGAAATGGCATATCACGTCAATCAAGAAACGGATAATATCGGGGCGCGCCGTTTGCATACGATTTTAGAAAAAATGTTAGAAGATTTATCTTTTGAAGCGCCAAACATGCCGCATGCACAAGTGGATATTACCCCTCAGTATGTAGATGATAAATTAAAAACAATTTCGACAAACAAAGATTTAAGCGAATTTATTTTATAAGAAAAAAAGGAGATATGACATGAGCTTATTATCGAAAACTAGAGAATTGAGCAGTTTGTTACAAAAACATAAAGGGATCTCAGTTGATTTCAAAGATGTTGCCCAAACGATAAGTAAAGTCACTGTAACGAATGTATTCATTGTTTCTCGTCGTGGTAAAATATTGGGATCTTGTTTAAATGAATTACTTAAAAACGAACGAATTATTAAGATGTTAGAGGATCGCCATATTCCTGAAGCTTACACTGAAAAGTTAATGCACGTATATGAAACATTATCTAATATCTCGATTGATGATGACTTATCAGTATTTCCACCTGAAAATGAAGATGTATTTAAAAACTCAAAAACAACTGTATTTCCAATTATTGGAGGCGGCGAACGCTTAGGAACACTTGTTTTAGGTCGAGTGGCTGATGAGTTTGAAGATAATGATTTGATTCTTGGTGAATATGCTGCAACGGTAATTGGAATGGAAATCTTGCGTGAAAAACATTCCGAAATTGAATCAGAAGCACGTGATAAAGCAGCCATTTCAATGGCAATTAATTCATTGTCATACTCTGAAAAAGAAGCGATCGATCATATTTTTGAGGAGCTTGGTGGCAAAGAAGGTTTATTAATTGCTTCTAAAGTGGCTGACCGTGTCGGCATTACGCGTTCTGTGATTGTCAATGCATTGAGAAAATTAGAAAGTGCGGGTGTCATTGAGTCGCGTTCTTTAGGAATGAAAGGGACGTTTATTAAAGTGAAGAAAGCCGCATTTTTAGATGAGTTATCGCGTTCAGAATAAATGAATTCATATATTGCAATTTGCCGCATATTGTGCTATATTAATATGCGGCTGAAAAAGTCAAAACTCACATGTATCACCGAAGTATAAAAGGGTGCGATAAGAATGGTTATCGTTTTTATATGAGTGTGCATGGCGGATGTAAACCAATAGGAGGAATTTAAATTATGGCAGTTATTTCAATGAAGCAATTATTAGAAGCGGGTGTTCACTTCGGTCATCAAACACGCCGTTGGAACCCAAAAATGAAAAAGTACATTTTCACTGAAAGAAACGGTATTTATATTATCGACTTACAAAAAACAGTGAAAAAAGTGGAAGAAGCTTATCATTTCATCAAACAAGTTTCTGAAGAAGGCGGTAAAGTTTTATTCGTTGGTACGAAAAAACAAGCACAAGAATCTGTTAAAGCAGAAGCAGAACGTGCAGGCCACTTCTACGTTAACCAAAGATGGTTAGGTGGAATTTTAACAAACTATAAAACAATCTCTAAACGTGTTCAACGTATTTCTGAAATTGAAAAAATGGAAGAAGATGGTACGTTTGACGTACTTCCTAAAAAAGAAGTCATAGAGCTTAAAAAAGAATATAACCGTTTAATCAAATTCTTAGGCGGTATTCGTGAAATGAAATCAATGCCACAAGCATTATTCGTAGTTGATCCACGTAAAGAGCGTAATGCCATTGCAGAAGCGCGTAAATTAAACATCCCTATCGTTGGTATTGTTGACACAAACTGCGATCCAGATGAAATTGACTATGTTATTCCAGCGAATGACGACGCGATTCGTGCGGTTAAGTTGTTAACTGGTAAGATGGCAGACGCAATCTTAGAAGGTCAACAAGGTGTATCAAATGAAGAAGTGGCTGCTGAACAAGACATCGATTTAACTGAAGATGAAACAGCAGAAAATGTATCAACTGAAGCGACAGAAAACACTGAAGCAACTGTTGAATCTAACTAAGACGCATCTTGAAATGGGTGATAAGATAAATATGCTTATCACCTTTTTTTAAAATAAATATTCGATTTTAATTGGAGGAATCATGAATGGCAATTTCAGCTAAACTTGTTAAAGAATTACGTGAAAAAACTGGCGCAGGAATGATGGATTGTAAAAAAGCGTTAGAAGCGACAGATGGAGACATCGATAAAGCAATTGACTACCTTCGTGAAAAAGGGATTGCAAAAGCTGCGAAAAAAGCAGACCGTATTGCTGCAGAAGGTATTACACATGTTGAAGTAAAAGGTAATGAAGCAGTTATCGTAGAAATCAACTCTGAGACGGACTTCGTTGCACGTAACGAAGGTTTCCAAGAACTTGTAAAAGAAATTGCTAACCAAATTCTTGAAACTAAAGTAAGTACAGTTGATGAATTAAATGAAACAACATTACCAAATGGTAAAAAAGTTTCTGAACATATGACAGAAGCGATTTCAACAATCGGTGAAAAATTAAGCTTACGTCGCTTTGAAATGAGAACTAAAACGGATAATGATGCGTTTGGTGCTTATTTACACATGGGTGGCCGTATCGGTGTACTTTCAGTTGTTGAAGGAACAACAGATGAAGAAGCAGCGAAAGATGTTGCAATGCATATTGCAGCAATCAACCCTAAATATGTGTCTTCAGATCAAGTGAGTGAAGATGAGCTTAACCACGAAAGAGAAGTATTAAAACAACAAGCATTAAATGAGGGTAAACCAGAAAATATCGTTGAAAAAATGGTAGAAGGTCGTTTGCGTAAATATTTACAAGAAATTTGTGCAGTTAACCAAAACTTCGTTAAGAACCCAGATCAAACAGTTGAAGCTTTCCTTAAATCTAAAGGTGGACAACTTGTTGACTTCGTTCGTTACGAAGTGGGTGAAGGCATTGAAAAACGCCAAGAAAACTTCGCTGATGAAGTTAAAGGACAAATGAAATAATTAGCACGGTTTTGTATAAGAAAGAAGACACCTTTCGTGTCCTCCTTTGCATGACTTCAATGCATGATTGAAGCCGTGTGCAAGGAAGATACTTATTGTGTCTTCTTTACTTGTATTGTTTTACATAATACGAATAGAGAGGTTAGAATAATGACTGAAACTTCAAAATATAAGCGAGTTGTTTTGAAACTGAGTGGAGAAGCATTAGCAGGCGATAAAGGCTTTGGGATTAATCCAATCATTATTAAAAGTATTGCGCAACAAGTTGCTGAAGTTGCGAAAATGGATACTGAAATTGCTGTTATCGTCGGTGGAGGAAACATTTGGCGAGGCAAAACGGGAAGTGATCTCGGGATGGATCGCGGAACTGCGGATTATATGGGGATGCTCGCAACGGTAATGAATGCCTTGGCCTTACAAGATAGTCTTGAGCAATTGGACTGTGATACGCGTGTATTAACATCTATCGAAATGAAGCAAGTTGCAGAACCGTATATTCGACGTCGCGCCATTCGTCATTTAGAGAAAAATCGCGTTGTTATTTTTGCAGCAGGTATCGGAAACCCTTATTTCTCTACAGACACCACTGCTGCTTTACGTGCAGCTGAGGTTGAGGCAGATGTAATCTTAATGGGTAAAAACAATGTGGATGGTGTTTATTCAGCAGATCCTAAAGTTGATCCGAATGCGATAAAATATGACCGTTTAACCTATCTCCAACTCTTACAAGAAGGATTACAAGTAATGGATTCGACAGCCTCTTCATTCTGTATGGACAACAATATCCCGTTAAAAGTCTTCTCGATAATGGAAGAGGGTAACATTAAACGTGCTGTTCAAGGTGAAGATATCGGTACAATTATTACAAAATAATATAGAGGTGCAGAACAATGAAAGAAATTATTCAAGATGCAAAAAATCGTATGAAAAAATCAGCAGAAAATTTATCTCGTGAATTGGCTCAAATTAATGCTGGACGTGCAAATTCAAATTTATTAGCAGGTGTAGAAGTCGATTATTATGGTGCGCCAACACCTGTTCAGCAATTGGCAAGCATCAATGTGCCAGAAGCACGCTTGCTTGTCGTATCACCGTATGATAAATCATCAATCAGTGATATTGAGAAAGCCATTTTCGCAGCGAACCTAGGTGTCAATCCAACGAGTGATGGTGAAGTGATTCGCATTATGGTGCCTGCATTAACTGAGGAACGCCGTAAGGAACTTGTTAAAGAAGTGAAAAAAACAGGTGAAAATGCTAAAGTGTCTGTTCGTAACATTCGACGTGACGCCAACGATACATTGAAGAAACAAGAAAAAGAAGGCAACATTTCTGAAGATGAGTTACGTAATGGTGCAGACGAAGTGCAAAAAATTACGGATGAATCTATTAAGGAGATCGATCAAATCGTGGCCGATAAAGAAAAGGATATTATGTCAGTCTAATCAATACGGTCATCATGTTCGTTGTAATGTTTGATAATAGTGTGATGAGTGAACGCAGTCCAATTTCATAGGTAGACTGTAGTGACATTAATCTATTATACCGCTGTACCGAGTACGACTTTGGTACAGTTTTTTTCTTTGTTTATTCAATGCAGTAATTGAGTATGTTAAAATGGTAGATAATTGTACGCTTATGAGATTATAATATTTTAAGAGACGAAATAGGCTCGGAGGAACGCGCATGTTTAAGAAATTCAAGAAAAATAATGACACTCAAAACCATGTTGATGACATTGATTTACATCGTATACCTGAACATATTGCGATTATTATGGATGGCAATGGTCGTTGGGCTAAACAACGTAAAATGCCAAGAATTAAAGGGCACTACCAAGGCATGCAAACGATTAAAACCATTACACGTGCAGCGAGTGAGTTGGGGGTTAAATATTTAACACTCTACGCTTTTTCCACAGAAAATTGGTCACGACCCGACGATGAAGTGAACTATATTATGGGATTGCCTGTTAATTTTTTGAATTCATTTCTACCAGAACTCATTGAAAAAAATGTGAAAGTCGAAACGATTGGGTTCATCAACGATTTACCTGCAAAAACGATCCAAGCCATTGAAGAAGCAAAAACGAAAACATCTACCAATGATGGATTAACTTTAATATTTGCAATAAATTATGGAGGACGGGCAGAAATTGTACATGGTGTACAAAGGTTGATGAAAGAGATGCGTACGGCTACTGAACAAGACATCGACGCGATTACTGAGGAATGTTTTCAAAAGTATTTAATGACGCATGATTATCCTGATCCAGATTTACTGATTCGTACTTCCGGGGAACAACGCATTAGTAATTTTCTGATTTGGCAGTTGTCGTATAGTGAGTTTATTTTTAATGCGAAAATGTGGCCAGATTTCGACGAGGCTGAATTAAAAGCATGTATTAAAATTTATCAATCGCGACAAAGAAGATTTGGAGGATTGTAGATAGGAGCAGAGGGATGAAGGTTAGAACAATCACAACGATAGTGGCATTAATTGTTTTTTTACCGATATTACTTATTGGTGGCGCAACGTGGATGTATTTTACATTTCTACTCGCTTTAATTGCTTTAAAAGAGCTATTAAATATGAATCGAATTCAATTTTTGTCAATACCCGGACTCATTAGCGCACTTGCTTTAATGATTATCATGCTTCCTCAGGGATTTGGAGATTGGGTGGCTATCTTACAGCAAAAATCTTTAATTGCGTTGAGTTTTATTATATTAAGTTATACAGTGATGTCAAAAAACAGATTTAGTTTTATGGACTCTGCTTTTTGTTTGATGTCTGTCGCTTACGTTGGAATCGGGTTTATGTATTTTTATGAAACACGAGAAGCAGGTTTGCATTTTATTTTATTTGGCTTGCTGATTGTATGGTTAACAGACACGGGGGCGTATATTTTTGGACGTCTTTTTGGCAAACATAAATTATGGCCGGTCATCAGTCCGAACAAAACGATTGAAGGCTTTATTGGGGGATTGATTTGCAGTCTAATCGTCCCTCTCGTTTTTATGATGTTCATCGATTTTGACTATTCAATGGGTTGGCTATTACTGATTACGCTTATACTCAGTGTATTTGGTCAATTAGGGGACTTGGTAGAGTCAGGGTTTAAACGCCATTTTGGTGTCAAAGATTCAGGACGACTGTTACCGGGGCATGGTGGTATTTTAGACCGCTTCGATAGTTTTATGTTCGTCTTACCTTTAATGAATATTTTCTTAATTCAAATGTAAAGAGAAGTGAAAATAAATGAAAAACATCGCAATATTAGGTGCTTCAGGTTCTATTGGACAACAAGCCATTGATGTCATTGAACGCCATCCAGAATCATTTAATTTAATTGCTTTCACGGTAGGTAAAAATATTGATTTTGCAAAAGAAGTCATTCGTAAATTTAACCCTGAAATTGTTGCTGTTCAAAATGAAAGTGATGTTGAATCATTAACAGCGTACCATCCCAATATTGTGAGTGGTCACGCAGGGTTAATCGAGGTTGCAACATATGGCAACAGTGATTTAGTACTTAATGCTTTGATCGGAAGTGTTGGCCTGGAACCGACTATGAAAGCGATTGAAGCAGGTAAAGATATTGCATTAGCCAATAAAGAGACCTTAGTTGTTGCGGGGGAACTGGTGATGGCACATGCGCGCCAATACGGGGTTCATATTTTACCAGTTGATTCTGAACATGCTGCCATTTTCCAATGTTTAAATGGTGAAGCGTTACACAAAGTTAAAAACGTTGTTATCACAGCGAGTGGTGGCTCATTTCGTGATTTGACACGAGAACAATTAGCAACAGTGACGGTGGAAGATGCCTTAAATCATCCAAATTGGTCTATGGGGGATAAAATAACTATTGATTCCGCGACAATGATGAATAAAGGATTTGAAGTGATTGAAGCCAAATGGTTGTTTGATTTAGAGATTGATCAAATACAAACGGTTTTACATAAAGAGAGCATTATTCATTCAATGGTTGAATTTATTGATACAAGTGTGATGGCACAATTGGGCACACCTGATATGCGGATGCCAATCCAATATGCATTTACGTATCCGGACCGTATCGAACATCGAGCGCCTTCGCTCAACCTTGCAGAAGTGGCACAATTGAATTTCAAACCAATGGACTTTGAGCGCTATCGTTGTTTAAAATATGCATATGAAGCGTTGAGAATTGGGGGGACAATGCCGGTGGTGCTTAACGCGGTTAATGAAGTTGCAGTCGCTAAGTTTTTAAATCATGAAATCGCTTTTTTAGACATTGAGCGAATGATAGAACGAGAAATGTCGGCACATCGCGCGATTCAAAATCCAACGCTAGAACAAATTTTAGAATTAGATTCCTATTATAAATCAAAAGAATATGAGGTGTAAGATACTGTGTTAATCACACTTATTGCATTTATTATCGTCTTTGGTGTCCTCGTATTTGTACATGAGTTTGGTCATATGTATTTTGCGAAACGCGCAGGTATTATGTGTCCAGAGTTTGCGATCGGTATGGGACCCAAAATCTTTAGCTTCCGTAAAAACGAAACGCTTTATACGATTCGATTGTTGCCCGTAGGCGGTTATGTTCGTATGGCTGGTGATGGAATGGAAGAAAGCCCCGTGCAACCGGGGATGCATGTTCGAATTAAAGTGAATGACGCCGGTGAAGTGACACATATTATTTTAGATGATCAACATAAATTCCAACAAATTGAAGCTTTAGAAGTTAAGAAAGTCGATTTAACTGAAGGATTGTACATTGAAGGTGTGGCAGCTGATGATCATGAACGGCATCACTTTAACATTGCTGAAAAAGCTTATTTCGTGCAACATGGTAGTTTAATTCAAATTGCACCACGTCATCGTCAATTTACGCATAAAAAACCTTACCAAAAGTTTTTAACATTATTTGCAGGCCCATTATTTAATTTCTTATTAGCATTCGCATTATTAATTGGTTTGGCTTACTATGAAGGCGCGCCTGTTCCGAAAATTGACCAAGTGGCTGACAATTCACCAGCAGCAAAAATTGGCTTACAACATGGGGATATCATTAAAGCAATCGACGGACATGAAATCAATCGTTTTGCAGATGTCAAAAAACGGCTAAGTGAAACGAATGGTGCGTCGACATCGATTAAAATTGAACGAGACGGAAAAGTCATTAACAAAACTTTTTCACCCAAAAAAGTAGAAATACAAACAACAAAAACGAAAAAAGAGACAGACTTTCAACTTGGATTTATTCCTATGAAGGAGCGTTCAATTTTTGAACCGTTGATATTCGGTATTGAAGAAACCGTACGTTTCGGAAAAGTCATTTTTGTTGCTGTCATTAGTATGATTGGTAGTATTTTTACAGGTTCATTCAGTTTTGATATGCTCAATGGCCCGGTCGGTATTTATAAAAATGTTGATACCGTCGTACAAACAGGGATTATCAATTTAATCAGATGGACGGCGATTCTTAGTGTGAACTTAGGGATTATGAATTTATTGCCAATTCCTGCACTAGATGGTGGACGTATTTTATTCGTCATTTACGAAGCCATTTTTAGAAAACCTGCAAATAAAAAAGCCGAGACGATCATTATTGCTGCGGGTGCAATCTTCGTACTTATCATTATGGTTTTAGTGACTTGGAATGATATTCAACGTTATTTCTTATAATAAGAATGGGAGGTACAATCAAGAATGAAACAATCAAAAATGTTTATTCCAACTTTAAGAGAAACGCCCGCAGAAGCTGAGGCAACAAGCCATCAGCTCTTGCTAAAAGCGGGTTTAATTAAGCAAAATGCTGCAGGGGTATACAGTTATTTACCGATTGCAACACGCGTCATCAATAAAATTGCAGCGATTATAAGGGAGGAGATGGAGCGAATCAATGCGGTAGAGGTCGTCATGCCTGTATTGCAACAAGCAGAGCTTTGGAAAGAGTCCGGCCGTTGGGATGCGTATGGACAAGAATTGATGCGTCTACATGATAGACATCAACGTGAATTCGCGTTAGGTCCAACGCATGAAGAGGTCGTCACTGCACTTGTTCGTGATGAATTACGATCATATAAACAACTCCCTTTAACATTGTTCCAAATTCAAACTAAGTTTCGTGATGAAAAAAGACCTCGTTTTGGTTTGTTACGTGGACGTGAATTTATGATGAAAGATGCCTATTCATTCCATACAGATGAGGCATCGTTAATGGAAACGTATCAAGATATGTATAGTGCATATCAAGCGATTTTTGCACGTGTTGGTTTAAATGTGAGACCTGTACTTGCAGATTCAGGTGCCATTGGTGGGAATCACACGCATGAATTCCAAGCACTCAGTAAAATTGGTGAAGATACGATTGTGTATAGTGAACAAAGTGACTATGCCGCAAATATTGAAAAAGCAGATGTCACATATTACGAGACGCCTTCAACAGATGAAGCGCATCAACCATTAGAAAAAATAGAGACACCGAATATTAAAACGGTCAAAGCACTCGCTGAATATTTAGGGAAGTCAGTAGAAGAGATCATTAAAACAATGGTCTTTAAAGTCAATGGCGAGTTGATCCTCTTATTAATGCGTGGGCATCATGAAGTGAATGAAGTTAAATTGAAGTATTATTTTAAAACTGATGACGTTTCAATGGCGAGTGATGAAGAGATCCGCAATTTATTAGGCGCGTATCCGGGTTCATTAGGTCCAATTACAAATAGAGAGGTAAAAATTTATGCAGATCAGTTTGTAAAGTCAGTTTGTAATATGACAATTGGTGCGAATGAAGATGGTTACCATTTTATTAATGCGAATGTTGGACGTGACTTTAATATTGATGAATATGGCGATTTCCGGTTTATCCTAGAAGGTGAACCACTTGCTGATGGTTCAGGACCGGCGAAATTTGCAGAAGGTATAGAAGTTGGACAAGTTTTTGTACTTGGCGAAAAGTATTCTGAGTCGATGCATGCCACAGTACTCAATCAACAGGGACGTGAACAAAATTTATTGATGGGATGTTACGGTATCGGTGTGTCCAGAACATTGAGTGCAATTATCGAGCAACATCATGACGATAACGGCATCATTTGGCCAAAATCAGTGACACCATTTGATGTGCATCTCATTACTGTGAATCATAAAAAAGAGGCGCAACGAGATTGTGCAGATCAAATTAATCAAACATTAACGTCACGCTATGATGTGTTATATGATGACCGAAATGAACGTGCGGGTGTCAAATTTAATGATGCAGATTTAATTGGTATACCTGTCCGTATTGTGGTTGGAAAAAATGCAGAAGAAGGAATAGTGGAAGTCAAACGACGTGACAATGGTGAAAGTGAAGATGTGCATGTCGATGCATTGATTTCTCATCTTGAAAGATTAAATGAACAAATTAAATAACAAGTCGCGATGAATTTGTTATAATACGATTAATCGTTGAACATGATGAATGGACTGGGATAGAATGTCTGAAACTGAATCAAGGGCTCGGGCAACCTGACTTTCATCACATTAAAAAGCCGAGAGAGAATCTTGGCTTTTTATATGGAGGACAGAGAATAGGGTGTTGTCGCAAAGCAGTGGTTGAGTAGAGCGAGCTTTAATCAGAATGACAAAAGAACGAGACAGATTTGCAAGCTTTCGACATAACAAGCACGGCCCAATGTCCGAGTCTCTTATCCCAAAAGCAATTGAAGTGGCGTACTTTTATGTTTGCGCCTTAACATCAACCAAGGACACACGGTAATACAAATAAGGTGGTTAGAAATGTGACATTACAGAAGCAGGAAAAATTTAAGATTCTTCTTCAACAGATCAATATGATAGACCATTTTGAACAGGACTTTGTTGAACAGGGGTGTTTGACACGTGTAGATGTATCAGAAAAATCGCGAAAATGGACGTTTCATATTCAATTGCCACGATTATTGAAGTATGAAGACTATGCTGTTTTTACACATGCTATGCAAGAAACATTCCAACATATTGCACAAGTGGATTGGAAAATTACAGTGAGTGATGTGTCGCATCAAGACGAACATTTGTTGAAGTATATCGGAGATTGTATTGATCAGACCCGTTTGTCTTCTAAAGTGAAAGGTCAATTAAAACAAAAGCGTATTGTGATGTCGGGTGACGTGGTGAAAATACTCGTACAAAACGATATTGAAGGCAGTCACTTCCATAAAGTCTGCAACGGTAGTTTAGTGCAGGCCATGCAACGTTGCGGTTTTAATGTACAAAAGGTCATTTTTGAAACAGATGAAGGGCGACATGATGATGACTTAGCCTCTTTAGAAGCACATATTCAGGAAGAGGATGAACAAAGTGCACGTGAGGCGACAGCTAAAATTGAAAAAATGAAAGAACAACGCACGCAACAACAAGACGGAATCACTGTTGAACGTTGTCAAATCGGCAAACCCATTCAGATTGAGCAGGTACGCCCTATTGAATCAATTATTGAAGAAGAGTTTAAAGTGGCGATTGAAGGTGTTATTTTCGATATCAACTTAAAAGAGTTGAAAAGTGGTCGTCACATCGTTGAACTTAAAGTTACAGACTATACTGATTCGCTCGTACTAAAAATGTTTACGCGTAAAAATAAAGACGATTTAGAGCATTTTAAATCGTTAAAAGAAGGTACATGGATTCGTGCACAAGGTCGAATTGAAGAAGACATGTTCATTCGCGATTTAGTGATGATGATGACGGATATAGAAGCAATCAAAAAAACACCTAAAATGGATAAGGCGAAAGAAAAGCGTGTTGAATTCCACCTACATACAACGATGAGTCAAATGGATGGCGTCACGCATATCGGTGATTATGTGGCTCAAGCGGCACAATGGGGGCATGAAGCCATCGCAGTTACAGACCATAATGTTGTACAAGCATATCCTGACGCGCATGCCGCTGCTGAGAAGCACGGGATTAAAATGATTTATGGTATGGAAGGTATGCTTGTCGATGACGGTGTCCCTATTGCATATCATCCGACTGATGTAGCATTACAAGATGCAACATATGTCGTCTTCGATGTTGAAACGACGGGGTTATCGAACCAATACGACAAAATTATCGAATTAGCGGCCGTTAAATTAAAAAATGGTGAAATTATAGACAAATTCGAACGTTTTAGTAATCCACATGAGAAGTTAACGGAGACGATAAAAAATTTAACGCATATTTCTGATGATATGTTAAAAGATGCACCTGAGATTGAGACCGTGTTAACGGAATTTAAAGCATGGGTTGGAGATGCGATTTTTGTCGCACATAATGCGTCATTTGATATGGGTTTTATTGATACAGGCTATGAAAGATTAGGTTTTGGTCCATCCACAAACGGCGTCATTGACACGCTTGAACTCTCTCGTACGATTAATACGAGCTATGGCAAGCATGGTTTAAGCTTTTTAGCTAAAAAATATGGCGTCGAGTTAACGCAACATCACCGTGCGATTTATGATACTGAAACAACAGCATATATTTTTATGAAAATGTTAGCGCAATTAAAAGCATTAGATGTCCACAATCATCAAGAGATTAATCAAAAATTATCGAACGAAGATGCATACAAAAGAGCGCGTCCACAACACGTGACAATTATTGTTCAAAATCAAACGGGCTTGAAAAATTTATTCAAAATTGTCAGTGCATCACTCGTGAAATACTACTATCGTACACCTAGAATTCCGAGATCTGTATTAGATGCACATCGAGAAGGTTTACTGATAGGGACGGCGTGTGATGAAGGAGAAGTCTTCACAGCGGTTATGCAACGGGATCAGTCAGAAGTTGAACGCATTGCCAAATATTATGACTATATTGAAATTCAACCGCCGGCCTTATACCAAGACTTACTTGACCGGGAGTTAATTCGTGATCATGCCACATTACTCGAGATTTATGAACGGATTTTAAAAGTAGGTGAAACGAATCAAATCCCTGTGATTGCTACGGGAAATGCACATTATTTACATGAGCATGACGGCATTGCTCGACGTATTTTAATTGCATCTCAACCGGGGAATCCACTGAATCGTTCGACACTCCCTGAAGCACATTTTAGAACGACAGATGAAATGTTAGATGCGTTCCATTTTTTAGGTGAGGCACGCGCGCATCAAATCGTTGTTGAAAATACACGCGCATTAGCAGATCGTATTGATCAAGTTGTTCCAATCAAAGATAAGCTTTATACACCAAATATGGACGGCGCAAATGAAGAAATCCGTGAAATGAGTTATCGAAATGCGAAACAATTGTACGGTGAGGATTTACCACAAATTGTTATCGATCGGTTAGAAAAAGAATTAGAAAGTATTATCGGCAATGGATTTGCTGTTATTTACTTAATTTCACAACGGTTGGTTAAAAAATCACTGGAAGATGGTTATCTTGTTGGTTCTCGAGGATCAGTCGGTTCGAGCTTTGTTGCGACAATGACCGAGATTACAGAAGTGAACCCGCTACCGCCACATTATATTTGTCCAAAATGTAAAAAAAGCGAATTTTTTAATGATGGATCAGTCGGTTCTGGTTTTGATTTGCCTGACAAAGTGTGTGAATGTGGTACAGAAATGATTAAAGAAGGGCAGGACATTCCGTTTGAAACGTTTCTTGGCTTTAAAGGGGATAAAGTGCCAGATATTGATTTAAACTTTAGTGGTGAGTATCAACCTCAAGCACACAATTATACAAAAGTATTATTTGGTGAAGATTATGTTTACCGTGCGGGTACGATTGGTACGGTTGCTGAAAAAACAGCATTTGGTTTTGTTAAAGGGTATTTAAATGATCAAGGCATTCATAAACGAGGCGCCGAAGTGGATCGTCTAGTGAAAGGATGTACAGGCGTTAAGCGTACCACTGGACAGCATCCTGGAGGCATTATCGTTGTACCGGATTATATGGATATCTTTGATTTCACACCGATTCAATACCCGGCTGATGCTCAAAATTCAAGTTGGATGACGACACATTTTGATTTCCATTCGATTCATGACAATGTATTAAAACTGGACATTCTCGGACACGATGATCCTACAATGATCCGGATGCTACAAGATTTATCTGGCATCGATCCTAAAACAATCCCTGTGGATGACAAAAAGACAATGGGGATATTTAGTTCGCCCGAAGCATTAGGTGTGACAGAAGAGGAAATTATGTCAAAAACAGGTACATTTGGTGTCCCTGAGTTTGGTACGGGGTTTGTTCGACAAATGTTAGAAGATACAAAACCAACGACTTTTTCAGAGCTCGTTCAAATTTCAGGTCTATCACACGGAACGGATGTATGGTTGGGTAATGCGCAAGAACTGGTTCGTAATGGTATTTGTACACTATCCAGTTGTATCGGTTGTCGTGATGATATTATGGTGTATTTAATGTACGCTGGTTTAGAGCCATCTGTTGCATTTAAAATTATGGAAGCGGTTCGTAAAGGTAAAGGACTTACTGAAGAATTTGAAGCGGTCATGAAAGAAAACAATGTACCGGATTGGTATATGGATTCTTGTAAAAAAATTAAATATATGTTCCCAAAAGCACATGCCGCGGCATATGTGTTAATGGCAGTTCGTATTGCGTATTTTAAAGTGCATCATCCGCTCTATTATTACGCGAGTTATTTCACAGTGAGAGCCTCAGACTTTGATTTAATGACCATGGTTAAAGATAAAGAAAGTATCCGAGCTACAGTGAAAGACATGTATGCTCGACACATGGATTTAGGAAAGAAAGAAAAAGATGTCTTGACTGTGTTAGAAATTATGAATGAAATGGCGCATCGAGGTTATCGTATGCAACCTGTTCATTTAGAAAAGAGTCAAGCCTATGAATTTATTATAGAAGGCGATACATTAATCCCTCCATTTGTAGCAGTGCCAGGGCTGGGTGAGAACGTAGCAAAACGTATTGTAGAAGCACGTGAAGAAGGTCCATTCTTATCTAAAGAAGATTTAAATAAAAAGGCGGGCGTCTCTCAAAAAATCATTGAATATCTTGATGATTTAGGCTCGTTACCGCATATGCCAGATAAAGCGCAACTGTCTATTTTTGATATGTAGAGATTAATTTGTCCGCAAGGTAAATCTATGATATAATAGGATTGCTTATAAAATGAGACTCAAGTAGGAAGAGTGGGTATGACCCGCTCTTTTCTGTTTGTTTGTCAGTCATAAGGGGGCTCGTATGAGTAAAGTAACAGAGCAAGTTGAAACATTAATACAACCTGTCCTTAACGAACTTCACTTTGAATTAGTTGATGTTGAGTTTGCCAAAGAGGGGCGCGAACACTATTTACGCGTTGCCATAGACAAACCAGGTGGCGTAGATTTAAACGATTGCGCACTTGCATCAGAACGAATTAGCGAAGTGATGGATGAACATGACCCAATCCCACAAGCTTATTATTTAGATGTGTCATCGCCGGGTGCAGAACGTCCAATTAAAAATGATAAAGATTTTCAAAATGCAGTAAATCATTCTATTTTTGTGTCGTTATACGCGCCTATTGAAGGTGACAAAGAATGGTTAGGGCATTTAAAAGAAGTATCTGATGAAGCGATAACTATGGAAGTTAAAGTTAAATCAAAGACGAAAAACATCACGATTCCACGTGATAAAATCGCAAAAGCACGTCATGCAGTCATGCTTTAATGATGTGAGGAGGAAAATGAGTGGAAAGTAATGAATTATTATTAGCAACGGAATATTTAGAGAAAGAGAAAAAAATTCCAAGAGACGTATTAGTAGATGCAATTGAAGCCGCATTAATTACAGCATATAAGAAGAATTATGACAGTGCACGTAATGTACGTGTTGAATTGAATTTAGACAGTGGTTCTTTCCGAGTGATTTCACGTAAAGAAGTCGTTGAAGAAGTATTTGACCACCGAGAAGAAATTGATTTGTCGACGGCATTAGTTAAAAATCCTGCTTATGAAATAGGGGATATTTACGAAGAAGACGTGACACCAAAAGATTTTGGTCGTGTTGGTGCACAAGCAGCAAAACAAGCGGTGATGCAGCGTTTACGTGACGCTGAACGTGAAATCTTATATAAAGAATTCATTGATAAAGAAGAAGATATTATGACTGGTGTGATTGACCGAGTGGATCACCGCTATGTTTACGTTAACTTAGGGCGTACGGAAGCCGTATTATCAGAAGCAGAACGTAGTCCGAATGAGACATACGTGCCGAATGCAAGAATTAAAGTTTATGTAAATAAGGTTGAACAAACGACGAAAGGTCCACAAATTTTCGTTTCTCGTAGCCACCCAGGATTGCTCAAACGACTTTTTGAACAAGAAGTGCCTGAAATTTTTGAAGGGACAGTCGAAGTGAAAACAGTCGCGCGTGAAGCAGGCGATCGTTCTAAAATTAGTGTGTATTCAGACAATCCGGATATCGATGCAGTAGGGGCTTGTGTCGGCGCGAAAGGTGCACGTGTTGAAGCCGTTGTTGCAGAACTAGGTGGAGAAAAAATTGATATTGTTCAATGGAGTGACGATCCGACTGTTTTTGTACGCAATGCTTTAAGTCCATCACAAGTGATTGATGTGATTGTGAATGAAGAAACACAGTCTACAACGGTTATCGTTCCAGACTATCAATTGTCTCTTGCAATTGGTAAACGTGGTCAAAATGCACGTCTAGCGGCAAAACTTACAGGATGGAAAATTGATATTAAATCAGAGACTGATGCGAAAGCGTTGGGTATTGGTGAAGAGACGGACGTGAATACAGAGCGTGTACAAGAAGCTGATACAGCAATACAAGATGAAGACATTCTGGCTGAAGAACCATTAAACTTAGAGGATGAAAGTAAATAGAACGAGGAGGGATTTTTATGAAAAAGAGAAAAATTCCTATGAGAAAATGTATTTTATCTAATGAGATGAAACCTAAAAAAGAGATGATTCGTGTCGTAAAAAATAAAGAAGGCGAAATTTCAGCAGATGTGACTGGGAAAATGCCAGGTCGTGGTGCCTATGTTTCTAAAGATATTGCATGCATTGAAAAAGCACAACAAGCGCACAAGTTAGAGGCATATTTCAAAGCATCAGAGGAAACTTTAGAACCGGTATATAAAGAAATTATTCGCCTTATCTATAGAGAAGAGATACCAACAAAATGACACAACAACAATTTTTGAATTTTTTAGGTTTAGCGATGCGAGCGGGTAAAGTTAAAACAGGTGAATCTGTCATATTAACTGAAGTGAAAAAGCAACGCCTAAAATTGGTGCTTATCGCAAGTGATGCATCTGAAAATACAAAGAACAATATAATTAATAAATGTAAGAGCTATCAAACACCATATCGAATTGTAAGTGACCGTCATGAATTAGGAGATGCACTAGGTAAAGGTGCACGCGTCAATGTGGGGATTACAGATCAAGGGTTTGCAAAAAAGTTGATGTTAATGATAGATGAATAATGTGAGGAGTGGTTTAATGAGCAAACAAAGAATATATGAGTACGCCAAAGCGTTAAATATTAAAAGTAAAGATGTAATAGATGAATTAAAGAAAAATGGTGTGGAAGTTTCTAACCATATGCAAACGATTGAGGATGATCAAGTCAAAGCATTGGATAAAGTGTTTAAAAAAGAACAAGCACCGAAACAAAACAAAGAGCAAAAAAATTCGCAAGCAAACCATAAAAATCAAAAACAAGGTAAAAATCAAAAACCTAAAGGCAACTCAAATCATAATCAAAAGCAAAATAAGAAAAATAATAAAGGCAATAAAAAAAATGTTGCGCCTAAGCCACCTGCTGAACCTAAAGCAATGCCTTCAAAAATCACGTATACCGAAGGCATTACAGTGGGTGAACTTGCTGACAAATTAGGTGTCGATTCATCTGAAATTATTAAAAAACTTTTCTTATTAGGAATTATGGCGAACATTAACCAGTCGTTAGATGTTGAAGCGCTTGAATTGATTGCATCTGACTATGGTGTGGAAATTGAAGAAGAAGTTGTTGTAGACGATAACGACTTATCCATTTATTTTGAGGATGTCGAAGAGGATGAGGATGCGATTGTACGTCCAGCAGTTGTTACCATTATGGGGCACGTCGATCATGGTAAAACAACGCTACTTGATTCGATTCGTAATACACGTGTTACGGAAGGCGAAGCAGGCGGGATTACGCAACATATCGGCGCATATCAAATTGAAAGCAATGGCAAAAAAATCACTTTCTTAGATACACCGGGACATGCCGCTTTTACAACGATGCGTGCACGTGGCGCACAAGTCACAGATATTACCATTTTAGTTGTAGCAGCGGATGATGGGGTTATGCCACAAACAATCGAAGCGATTAACCATGCAAAAGAAGCAGATGTGCCTATTATTGTAGCAGTGAACAAAATCGATAAACCGACAGCAAATCCAGATCGCGTGATGCAGGAGTTAACAGAGTATAATCTCATTCCTGAAGACTGGGGTGGAGATACGATATTTGTTCCGCTTTCTGCATTAAATGGTGAAGGGATTGACGATTTGCTTGAAATGTTAATTTTAGTTTCAGAAGTTCAAGAATTAAAAGCAAATCCAGATAAAGTTGCTGTGGGAACAGTCATTGAAGCAGAATTGGATAAATCACGAGGGCCAGCCGCGTCTTTATTAGTTCAAAATGGAACGTTACATGTAGGCGATGCAGTCGTTGTAGGGAACACGCACGGTAAAGTACGTGCCATGGTCAACGACTTAGGAAAGCGCATCAAAACTGCAGGTCCTTCGACACCGGTTGAAATTACAGGATTAAACGACGTGCCACAAGCGGGTGATCGTTTTGTTGTCTTTAAAGATGAGAAAAAGGCACGCCGTATTGGTGAAGCACGGGAACAAGAAAATATTATTCAACAACGTCAAGAAAGCAAAAATGTCTCATTGGATAACTTGTTTGAGCAAATGAAACAAGGTGAAATGAAAGATTTGAATGTCATTATTAAAGGTGATGTACAAGGTTCAGTTGAGGCACTAGCCGCGTCGTTGATGAAAATTGATGTTGAAGGTGTAAA
Source organism: Staphylococcus lutrae (assembly GCF_002101335.1). Classification (NCBI taxonomy): domain Bacteria; kingdom Bacillati; phylum Bacillota; class Bacilli; order Caryophanales; family Staphylococcaceae; genus Staphylococcus; species Staphylococcus lutrae. Next base: position 2,258,601 of record NZ_CP020773.1, read on the forward strand.
TGTACGTATTATTCATACAGCGACAGGTGCGATTAATGAATCAGATGTCACATTAGCTAACGCTTCAAATGGTATTATTATTGGATTTAATGTACGTCCAGATGCAGGGGCAAAACGTGCTGCTGATGCTGAAAACGTAGATATGCGTTTACATCGCGTGATTTATAATGTCATTGAGGAAATTGAGGCGGCAATGAAAGGGATGCTCGATCCAGAATTTGAAGAAAAAGTGATTGGGCAAGCCGAGGTACGCCAGACATTCAAAGTTTCTAAAGTGGGAACAATTGCAGGTAGCTATGTCATTGACGGAAAAATTACGCGTGATTCTAACGTTCGTATTATACGTGATGGTGTCGTATTGTTTGAAGGCGAACTGGACACATTAAAACGCTTTAAAGATGATGCAAAAGAAGTTGCACAAGGGTATGAATGTGGTATCACGATTGAAAAATTCAACGATATCAAGGAAGGCGATATCATTGAAGCTTACGTTATGGTAGAGGTTGAAAGATAAGTCAGTCAACGCATTTAAGTGGTTTTTGACTTATGAAAGCAGTGGAGATATGAACTCATAAAATAGCACATTGACTTATTTTTCGTTGTTTTGTGCTTATAAGAGATTAACACTTACTGATATCTGAAAGAAGGAATATATCGAAAATATCAATTTATAAAAAATTAACACTCTTTGTTTTGATTAAAATCAAATAAAGGGTGTTTTTTATAACGGCGGGTTTGTCAACGTCGGTTGGTGAAGAAATATCGTACTAAGTGGCAATTTTTTGTTGCTTAGTACGTTTTTTATATTCACTCACGTATAACCTTGAAATAATTAAAATCCTATTTCTAAAGTTATAAAAACAACTCTACAGGTGGGGATTAATACCATTAACCCAGCTTGTAGAGTTGGCTTACGCAAGATATTGAACCGCCGAGTACGGAACCGTACGCTCGGTGGTGTGAGAGGACGAATAGTCAATTAATGGCTATTCTCCTACTCGATTATGTTTGAATTACTTTTAACCTGTAACAATATAATTTAAATATTTACATTTATTGCTCTTGTTCTAATAAAATAATCTGATTAATAAAGTTGTCAAATACTTGCTTTGCTACATTTAGTCTTATTGACAATCCAGAGTCAGTAGATTCATTTTTATGATTCAATCCAGAATCTAAGTTAACGTATATACAAAGCTCATCACTTTCATAGTCAATGACTGTCAATGATATATCAGGCTCTGTGAAATAAATGTCTGTTACAGGGAACGAATACTCTAAGTTTTTCAGAAAATCAATGTCGAAGTCAAAAATAGCTAATTCTGTTTCAGCTTTTTCATTTTCAAATTCAAGTACAGCGTCTAAATAATAAATCTTACTGTCTTCATCATTTTCTATTCTTTTAAGTTTTAAGGTTAATGAAGTATTACTTGATTCATACGAAGAATCTTGTAGTTTTATATTTTTTGAAATCAAATTAATGACCCTTTCTCCATACTTTTTTAGGTTTCTTTTGCTTATAAGTTGTCACAACTTTGTTGCCTTTGATAACTAAAGTAGTACCTGTTTTCTTGTCGTATAAAATTTTAGCTCCTGTTTTCTTGTCGGTGTATTTAGTACCATTTTTTAGGTGTTTGCCATCATATGCTTAGTAATACCTCTTTGTCCTGCTCTTTGCAAAGCGTGTTTAGATATTGATTTTACAAAAGTTTTTACACCTTGTTTAGCTAAAATTCCAAAAACAGCTGAAGCCACAAAAGGGATTGCTAGAAGAACTCTTGGAATCATTACTGGTTCATCAGTGTCATCAAAAACAATATCTTTATTTTGAATAATTTCTTCCTTTTATTATTGTAAATAAATTTTATTATTTAACATGAATAACGTAGATTTTAAATGTGACATATTTGCAGATTGCGATGCTATGTTCTTTTAGTCATTGATTTCTCGAGTCTATAGTTTTTAGGTGAACGATTCACAATTTTTTTGAATGCTTTTTCAAAAACAAAATAATCGTTAAATCCCACCATTTGGCCGACAACATTGATTGGGTAGTCAGTCTCTCTTAAGATTTGTGTCGCTTTATCAATTCTAAGCTTTAAGATAAACTGCTTTGGCGTTCTTCCGTAGTTACGTTTGAATTGTGTAAATAAGTGACTTTTACTAATAGCGAATCGATGGGCAATGTCATCAATTTTTAAAGATTGAGTATAATTGTTACAGATATATTCATAAATATGATGGATGATATCTTGGTTATTGTTTAAAGTGATTAAATCTGTTTGCTTAAATTCTTTTTCTAAACAATATAATAATTCATAAGTTTTGTATTTATACCAGTAATCTGATTGTCTCGTATTTTCTTTTGTGGTGTAGCAAATGTCTTTAATCATATTAACAGCATGACTATGATCTTCAAATTTTAAAATATCTTGATTATTCAGTTGATTGGTTTTTAAAAAGTTTTGTAAATTTGAACCGCGAAGACCGACCCAAAACGTTTTCCAAGGAATATTTTTATCTCCTTTATATGTCACCCTTTGTCCTCTTTTTAAAATAAATCCATTAAAATCTTTTGAATAGTAAGTTTTGTTATTGATTTTAATAATCCCTTTTCCAATCTCTACATAATGTAATACGAATGTTTCACTGACTGCGTAACTGTAAGTTTGTTCAGGAAGAAACTGTTGAATGCCACATTCAGAGATAACAATGTTGTCGTGTGATATATCAAAATGTTTCCAAACCTCTCTCATTCTCATCCCTCTTAATATCTTTTGACATATTTTTCACACATTATAACATATTAATTCTTTTGATGAACTTCTAAAATAAAGGCAAGAAAACGTTTTCATTTACTGGTGTTATCAAGAAATAGCGTCGGTTAAAACGCTTAAAAAGATAGCTTTACCTATATAGGTTGATTTTAAAACGGATTGTTTAAGTTATTTTGAAGGGAGATACGTATGAATCATTTCATTGACAATAAAATCATGCCATTTGCTGTTAAGTTTTCAACGAATAAAGTTTTAGTTGCAATTCGTGATGGGTTATCGCTAACGATGATTTTAGCAATTGTAGGTTCTATATTTATGTTGTTGGCGAGTCTGCCTATTCCAGGTTGGCCAGAGTATTTAGATCGAATTGGTCTGAGTCAATATTTGTGGAAAGGTGTGGAAAGTACTTTTAGTTTAGTAGGATTAATTGCGAGTTTTTCGGTTGCTTGGAGTTATGCCAAACAACATCAACAAGATGGCGTTGCAATTGGAATCATTGCATTGTGTGCTTTTATTACAGTAACGCCTTTTATCAAGCAAGAGAATATATCAGGGATAACAATTGGCTATTTAGGGGCTAAAGGAATGTTTACTGCGATTATCATTGCGCTTACAACGACGCATATTTACAAGTTTTTTATTGATCGAGATATTCGTATAAAACTTCCTGACAGTGTTCCTCCTGCTGTTTCGCGTTCGTTTGTTGCACTAATTCCAGGTGTCGTCATTCTTACATTTTGGTTAGTCGTCTATGCGTTACTTGATGTTTTTCATTTGCCGAATGCCCATGATCTTATTACGACGATATTAGGCGGTCCGATTCATTTCTTAGGTGGTTCGGTATTTGGAACGGCAATGATAGTCGCATTAAACAGCTTATTTTGGTTTGTCGGCATTAATGGAGGTAGTGCTGTTAACTCTATTATGGCACCCGTATGGTTAGGTAACTTACAAACGAATATGGATGCTTATAAAGCGGGACAACCGATGACTGAAATTTTCACACAGCCGTTTATGGACAATTATGTTTACATGGGAGGGGGAGGTGCGACATTAGGACTTGTTATTGCAATTACACTTATCGCCCGGAGAAAGAGAGCAAGCAAACGAACGAAGGCGATAGCACCTCTCACACTTGTCCCAGGTTTATTCAATATTAACGAACCTGCGATGTTCGGTCTGCCCATCGTATTGAATGTATTTTTACTTATTCCTTTTGTGTTGACTCCGGTGGTCAATTTATTTATCGCATATTTTGCGACTGTAATGGGGCTTTTACCCTATACTAGAGCAACAGCAACATGGACCATGCCACCGATTATATCGGGTTTTTTAACGACAGGTAGTATCAAAGCCTCTATTTTACAATTCATATTAATCGTGATAGATATATTGATTTATATCGGTTTTTACGCGGCTATAGAAAAATCATATCTTAAAGAAGAAAAAGACAATGCATAAATTGTCTATTTTGAATCTAAATGATATCAACCGATGGAAGGTGTTGAAAAATGGTAAAAAGATTAATCAGTGCAAATACTTCTGAAGTATTTGAGATGTCAGTAAATGAATTGAAGCAAAGTATTAAAGCATCAGAAGGGCGTGTCGTATTATCAGAAAATGTGGCACATAGAGATCCGTGGATTTTCGATGTCACCAATGCCGAAATGGCTGCTGCATTTGGTGCGGACTTGATTTTACTCAATGCAGTGGATGTTTTTAATGTCAATATTGCAGGATTATATGATATCGAGAATCATCCAATTCAATCATTAAAAAAACTATGTGGGCGTCCAGTAGGTGTGAATTTAGAGCCTGTTGACGGGACTGTGAATATGATGGATGACCGATTTGAATTAGAAAAAGGTCGTACTGCAAATCATGAGACTTTACTAAAGTTAAATGAATTGGGTGTAGACTTTGTATGCTTTACAGGAAATCCAGGTACCGGTGTCTCTAATACAGCGATTGTAGAAAGTGTGAAACAAGCAAAGCAACTTTTTAATGGTTTGATTTTTGCGGGTAAGATGCACAGCTCGGGTGTAGACGAAGCAGTGGTTAATTTAGAGTTAGTAAAAACGTTAATCGAGGCTGGTGAAGATGTCATTTTAGTGCCTTCAATAGGTTGTGTGCCAGGAATCACTTTGGAAATGATTCACGATGTTGTTCAACTCTGTCATACACACGGCGCTTTAGTGATGAGTGCGATTGGTACAAGTCAAGAAGGGGCATCAAAAGAAACAATTCGTTATTTTGCCATTCAAAATAAAATGGCCGGTGTTGATATTCAACATATTGGAGATGCGGGCTATGGGGGTTTGGCTCCAGTAGAAAATATTTTTGAATTAGGTATAGCAATTAGAGGCTTACGTCACACGGCTTCTAAAATGTCTCGATCAATTTTAAGGTAATACATTTACAACGTATAAATAAGGAGGGGACGATGTTGAAAACGATACTATTAGCATGTGCAGCAGGTATGAGTACAAGCATGTTAGTCCAACGAATGGAAAAAGCATCACAAAATTTTGAAGGTGAATTTAAAATATATGCGGTTTCAGTTGCGGAAGTTGAAAGAGAGATTGAGCAAAACACAATCGATATTGTCTTATTAGGACCACAAGTAAGGTATGAAGAAGGAAAATTAAAGGCAAAATTAGAGCCTATAGGTATCCCGCTTCGTGTGATTGATATGTCAGACTATGGATTAATGGATGGTCAAGCTGTTATGGAAAAGGCCATCGAAATCATTGGGTGATAGAAATGGAAGACCGAAACTTAGAGAATGTGATGCAATTAATTGTTAAAAGTGGTAATGCGAAATCTTACGCAATGGAAGCGATTCAACTTGCTAAAACAGGAGAAACGACAAGCGCAATCGAGCTGTTAAATGCAGCAGATCAAAACATTGTTGAAGCACATCAATATCAAACTAAAATGTTAACACAAGAAGCAAATGGTGAAAAACTTGACGTTTCATTGCTTGTTGTACACAGTCAAGACCATTTGATGACCTCTATATGTTTCATTGAATTGGCAAAAGAGATTGTGGAAATCTATAAAATGAGGATTTAACAGATTAACGTAAATCTTTATTTTTAAAGTTCACCTCAAACATCATCGTTGTTAGTCCGTAGAAATTATCGGCATTTGACAGTGTCGAGGAGGTGGTTCGGTCGTGTCGATACATTGAAGTAGCACAAATATCCAGGAAATAGCGCCATATATTAATCTATGACCTTCGCTTTATGTTGAAGCGACGGTGTTTTAAGTCAATTGGGATGCGATAAAAAATGATACAAGGCGTGAAGCATAATAATCTCTTCGTCAATGGGTGATGCCTGAGTGCGTCACCCAACTTGACTTGGTTTACTTTATGGTGTCTGAACAATGTCGTAATCACAAACGTGTGGCTATATTGTTTCATTGACGGCAAATCCTTTTCTCCGTTATAATACGTAATTGAGGATTAAGTTGCGAAATAACGATGAGAGGAGGCGATACGATGAATATGCGTGCAGAACGTGTAGGCGAACAAATGAAAAAAGAATTGATGGACATTATTAATAATAAGCTTAAAGATCCAAGAGTTGGTTTTTTAACAATTACAGATGTCAAACCGACCAATGATTTATCGTTAGCAAAGGTTTATTTAACAGTACTTGGTAATGATAAAGCGCGTGAAGAGACGTTCAAAGGTCTTGAAAAAGCAAAAGGATTTATTAAGTCGGAAATCGGACAACGCATGCGACTGAGAATTGTACCGGACTTACAATTTGAATATGATGAATCAATTGAATATGGTAACCGTATTGAGCAATTGATTCAAAATTTAAATCATAATGACTAACAATGTGCGCTAGGTACGTGAGATAATCTGCATTTGTAGAGTCCGCGTCACCTAGTTTTTTTATGAAAGGAGTGACGTTCATGTATCATGGTATTTTACCCGTGTATAAGGCACGAGGTTTAACGAGTCACGATGTCGTATTTAAATTGCGAAAAATCTTAAAAACTAAAAAAATAGGGCATACCGGTACACTAGATCCTGAAGTAGACGGTGTTTTACCCATTTGTATTGGACAAGCGACAAAGGTGAGCGATTATGTCATGGAAATGGGTAAAATGTATCGTGCAGAAGTGACGTTAGGTATTGCGACGACGACTGAAGATCAAACGGGCGACATATTGACACGTCAAGCTGTAGCACCAGATGCATTGTGCGCTTCACAAGTAGATGACATCCTACAATCGTTTAAAGGATGGACGACGCAAGTCCCTCCAATGTATTCCTCGGTTAAAGTGAATGGTAAAAAATTATACGAATATGCACGTCGAGGTGAAACCGTTCAACGACCTGAACGCCAAATTTATATTTCACATATTGCGCGATGTTCAGAGCTCATATTTGAAAATGAAACTGCGCGCTTTTCAATCATCGTTGAATGTGGTAAAGGGACATATATTCGCACGCTGGCAACGGATATTGGTCGTGCTTTGAACATGCCGGCACATATGTCATTATTAACACGAACGATGAGCGGTGGTTTTGATCTCGAGCAGTCATTAAGTTTAGAGGAGATTGAAGCGGCACATCAGGCGCAAACGTTACAGGAAAAGTTATATCCGATGGTGTACGGTTTAAAAGGGCTGCCGATGTGCGTTGTTCAGAACGATAGTGATAAAATGAAAATTAAGAATGGAAAAAAGTTTTCAAGAGATTATTTTAAAATACCATTTGAAACACAGGTCGTGATGCTGAATGGGGAGACGAATGAAGTACTTGCCATTTATGAAGTGCATCCGTCGCGTCAAGAAGAAATCAAACCGAAAAAGGTATTTAATTAAAAGGAGATTTTAATGATGAAAGTGATCGAAATTACACATCCGATTCAATCTGAACAGTATATTCAAGAGGATGTTGCGATGGCGCTAGGTTTTTTTGATGGTGTACACAGAGGACATCAAGCGTTGTTTGACAAACTCGATCAGGTGGCAAAGGAAAAAGGGTTGAAAAAAGCAGTCATGACTTTTGATCCTCATCCATCAGTTGTGTTAAGTCCTGAGCAAAAGCGTACCACTTATATCACGCCACTTGCTGATAAAATCGAACGACTTGGAGAGCGAGAGATTGATTATTGTCTCGTTGTAAACTTCTCTTCTCGTTTTGCTGAAGTCACACCCGATGCGTTCATACATGACTATTTAGTTAAAAACCACGCACGTGCAATTATAGCAGGCTTTGACTTTACGTTTGGTAAATTCGGAAAAGGGAACATGGCCATGTTGCAGGAATACCAAGCATATTTTGATTGCATCACGGTAGGTAAACAAGAATTAAATGGTGAAAAAATTTCGACAACCGCTATACGAGAGGCATTGGAGACGGGGAACTTAGCGTATGCAAATGAGCAACTGGGTTCTCGATATCGAATGAAAGGCACAGTAGTACAAGGCGAAAAACGAGGACGGACGATAGGTTTTCCTACAGCAAATATTGAACCGAGTGATGATTATGTGATGCCTACGTTAGGGGTATATGCAGTAAGCTTAACGATTGGTTCAAGTGAGAAAATTTACCGTGGCGTATGTAATATTGGTGTGAAGCCGACATTTCATGATGATTTACCTCAAGCTGTGATTGAAGTGAATATTTTTGACTTCGAAGAAAATATTTATGGTGAACGTGTTACACTGTATTGGCATCATTATATGCGTCCAGAATTAAAATTTGCTGGTATCGATCCACTTGTTGCGCAAATGAATCAGGATAAAGAACGTGCGAAATATCTTTTAGCTGTTGATTTTGGTGATGAAGTATCATATAATATATAAGTCTAATCAAGGTTAGAAAGAGACCTTTGTCTTGGTAGGTCGAAACTCCGACGCCTCACTCAGATAAGGGCATTATAAAAATTAAAGGAGGAAATTGACAAATGGCAATTTCACAAGAACGTAAAAATGAATTGATTAAAGAATACCGTACACACGAAACTGATACGGGATCACCAGAAGTTCAAATCGCAGTGTTAACTGCAGAAATCAATGCATTAAACGATCACTTACGTATTCATAAAAAAGACCACCATTCACGTCGTGGTTTATTAAAAATGGTAGGACGTCGTCGTCACTTATTGAACTACTTACGTGACAAAGATATCCAACGTTATCGTGAACTAATTAAGTCATTAGGTATCCGTCGTTAATTTTAAGGGACGGCTTTTGACATAATGGGGAAGGAGCTGGGACATTTATCGTATCCGGCTCCTTTTTTAACTATTAAATAAGTTGCATGTAAGATATAATTGAAATGTAAAAGACTATGAAATGTATAAAGAAGTAAGAGAGGAGATTGATCATGTCTCAAGAAAAGAAGGTTTTTAAAACGGAATGGGCGAACCAGCCGTTAACAATAGAAACAGGACAGCTCGCTAAACAAGCGAACGGTGCTGTGCTCGTACGTTATGGAGATACGGTAGTACTATCTACTGCAACAGCATCAAAAGAACCACGCGATGGTGACTTTTTTCCATTAACAGTAAACTATGAAGAAAAAATGTATGCGGCAGGTAAAATTCCTGGAGGATTTAAAAAACGTGAAGGACGTCCAGGTGATGAAGCGACATTGACGGCACGTTTAATTGACCGACCGATACGTCCATTGTTCCCAGATGGCTACCGTCACGATGTCCAAATTATAAATATTGTGTTAAGCGCGGATCCGAATTGTTCTCCTGAGATGGCAGCGATGATCGGCTCATCTATGGCGTTAAGCGTATCGGATATACCATTCCAAGGACCGATTGCCGGAGTCAATGTTGGCTATGTAGATGGTGAATATGTGATCAATCCTAACGTAGAACAACGAGAAAAATCACGCCTAGATTTAGAAGTTGCTGGTCATAAAGATGCGGTCAACATGGTCGAAGCAGGTGCAAGTGAAATTACTGAATCCGAAATGTTAGAAGCGATTTTATTTGGACACGAAGAAATTAAAAGATTATGTGCATTCCAAGAAGAAATTATTGCGCATTTACAACCAGAAAAACAAGTGTTCATTCCAGAAGAAAAAAATCAAGCATTGATCGACGAAGTCACTGAAATGACACACAATGAAAACTTAAACGCTGCAATTCAAACATTTGATAAGCAAGAACGTGAAGCGAACTTGGAAGACATTAAGTCACGTGTACTGGCAAATTTCGAAAACGAAGATGACCCTGAAAATGAAGCATTATTAAAAGAAGTGGGACAAATCATCAACACTTTGATTAAAGAAGAGGTTCGTCGCTTAATTGCTGATGAAAAAATTCGTCCAGATGGTCGTAAACCAGATGAAATTCGTCCGCTCTCATCAGAAGTTGGCTTATTGCCACGTGCACACGGTTCAGGTTTGTTTACACGTGGACAAACACAAGCATTATCTGTGTTAACGTTAGGTTCAATTTCCGAATATCAAATTATAGATGGTTTGGGTGAGGAAGAACATAAACGTTTTATGCATCATTATAATTTCCCGAACTTCTCAGTCGGTGAAACGGGACCAGTCCGCGCGCCAGGGCGTCGTGAAATTGGTCACGGTGCGTTAGGTGAGCGTGCATTGAAGTATATCATTCCGGATGAGAAAACATTCCCTTATACAGTGCGTATCGTCAGTGAAGTGCTTGAGTCAAACGGTTCATCATCGCAAGCTTCTATTTGTGGTTCCACATTAGCATTGATGGATGCGGGTGTGCCAATAAAAGCGCCGGTAGCGGGTATTGCAATGGGGCTTGTCACTCGTGAGGAAAGCTACACGATTCTGACGGACATTCAAGGTATGGAAGATGCCCTTGGAGATATGGACTTTAAAGTAGCGGGAACTGAAAAAGGGATTACTGCAATTCAAATGGATATTAAAATAGACGGATTGACTAAAGAGGTCATTGAAGAAGCATTGGAACAAGCGCGTAAAGGTCGTTTAGCGATTTTAGAACATATGCTTCAAACGATAGATCAACCGAGAACAGAATTAAGTGCTTATGCGCCTAAAGTTGAAACGATGCAAATTAAACCTGAAAAAATCCGTGATGTCATTGGACCAGGTGGTAAACAAATCAATGAAATTATTGACGCAACGGGCGTTAAATTAGACATAGAACAAGATGGTACGGTTTATATCGGCTCAACTGAACAAGAAATGATTAATCAAGCACGTCAGTGGATTGAGCGAATTGTTCGTGAAGCTGAAGTTGGACAAGTTTATGATGCTAAAGTGAAGCGTATAGAAAAATTTGGCGCGTTTGTTGAATTATTCCCTGGTAAAGATGCCTTAGTTCATATTTCACAAATTGCCAATGAAAGAATTAACAAAGTAGAAGATGTGTTGAATATCGGTGACACACTTAAAGTTAAGGTCACTGAAATTGATAAACAAGGGCGTGTCAATGCTTCACATAAAGTTTTAATAGCGCAGTCATAAAGGCTGGATTTGGAGAAACAAAGTTGAGACAGCAGTCCCTGTAACCATTTATAAAAAGGAACCAACAGAAGTAAGTGTAACTCTTTTTTCGTTGAGTTGACGTCTATACTTCTGTTTTTTTAGTTTAGGTGCATCTTTCAAACAAACGGGAGTGTGGAATGTGACATCTCTCCCACGTAGACATCCATATTGTTAAAGGATGAAATGAACGAGGGATTAAGTGAACCCATTTACACGCGATTTAGGTTGAAACGGATTAATTTAATCGCACGTTACGTTCCATTGTTAATGAAAGGATGAAAGAGCGATACCGCACATGAAAGCAGTGAAGTGTGAATAGAACGCTGCCTTGACGCGATTGACTTTAATAGTGTACAGCATCTCTTTTATCCACTATAATAAAGAATGAATGTAAAATGGACGGGTTATATTTATTAGGAGGTAAAATTTTGAATTTAGTAAAAAAGAAAAATAAAGACATACGTATTATTCCACTCGGTGGTGTAGGAGAGATTGCTAAAAACATGTACATTGTTGAAGTCGACGATGAGATGTTTATGCTGGACGCAGGATTGAAATTTCCTGAGGACGAAATGTTAGGCATTGACATTGTTATTCCTGATATTCAATATGTACTGGAAAATCAACAAAAATTAAAAGGGATTTTCTTAACGCATGGTCACGAACATGCAATCGGAGCGGTTTCTTACATTTTAGAACAAGTCGATGCACCGGTTTACGGCTCTAAATTGACGATTGGACTCGTTAAAGAAAGCTTAAAAGCCCGACAAATTAGTAAAAAGGTGCGTTATTACGTTGTAAATAATGAATCAGTGATGCGTTTTAAAGGGGTCAATGTGACATTTTTTAATACAACGCACAGTATACCGGATAGTTTAGGGGTTTGTATTCACACGTCTTATGGTGCGATTGTATACACGGGCGAGTTTAAATTCGATCAAAGTTTACAAGGGCATTATGCGCCTGATATGAAGAAAATGGCGGAGATTGGTGAAGATGGCGTATTTGCGTTATTAAGTGATTCAACTGAAGCTGAAAAACCAGGGTATAACACACCTGAGAATGTTATTGAAAGCCATATGTTTGACGCTTTTGCAAAAGTGTCAGGTCGTTTGATTGTGTCATGTTATGCGTCTAACTTTATTCGTATTCAACAAGTACTCAATATTGCAAGCAGATTAAACCGAAAAGTATCATTTTTAGGTCGTTCATTAGAAAGTTCATTCAGCATTGCGCGCAAAATGGGATACTTTAACATTCCAAAGGATTTACTGATCCCGATGAGTGAAGTTGAAAATTATCCGAAAAATGAAGTGATTATTATTGCCACTGGGATGCAAGGGGAACCTGTAGAAGCATTGAGTCAAATGGCACGTCAAAAACATAAAATTATGAATATCCAAAAAGGGGATTCAGTCTTTCTGGCGATAACGGCTTCTGCCAATATGGAAGTCATTATAGGTAATACACTTAATGAGTTAGTGCGTGCGGGTGCACATATTATTCCAAATAACAAAAAAATCCACGCATCAAGCCATGGATGCATGGAAGAATTAAAAATGATGTTAAACATGATGAAACCAGAATACTTTATTCCAGTGCAAGGTGAATTCAAAATGCAAATTACGCATGCCAAATTGGCTAGTGAAACAGGGGTTAAACCTGAAAAAATCTTTTTAGCTGAAGCAGGCGATGTGATTCACTTTGACGGTGAAGAAATGAACCTTAACGAAAAAGTGAATGCTGGAAATACTTTGATAGATGGTATTGGTGTGGGAGATGTCGGCAATATCGTTTTACGTGATCGTCATTTGTTAGCGCAGGATGGTATATTTATCGCAGTTGTGACATTGGATCCTAAAAACAGACGTATCGCTGCTGGGCCTGAGATTCAATCGAGAGGCTTTGTGTATGTGCGTGAAAGTGAAGCGTTACTGAAAGAAGCGGAGGAAAAGGTACGTGAAATTGTAGAAGCAGGTTTACAAGAAAAGCGTATCGAATGGTCTGAGATGAAACAAAATATGCGTGACCAAGTAAGTAAATTACTTTATGAAAATACACGTAGAAAACCAATGATTATCCCGGTTATATCGGAAATTTAAGGTTAATGTCTGTGTGAAGTTCAAACAAGAAAACGAATCTTACTCTTTGAAAGCACGCCATTTTGAAGAGTAGATTCGCTTTTTTCATCATACAGGTTAATGATATCATTTTAAGAAAGTAGAAGGTGACGAAGCATGGCGCAAACCCCAAAACGTAAATCCCAAACGACGCGTAACAAAAAGCGTACATCGAAAAGGAAACAGAATGATACGCCAATCCGATTTGTTTTAGCGATAGTTATGGTGATTGTCCTCATGTTGGGTGTGTTTCAACTAGGACTGATTGGAATCGCCATCGATAGTTTTTTTAATTATTTGTTTGGTTTAACACGTTATCTTACATACTTCTTACTATTATTAGCGATTGGATTCATTGCTTATAATGGCAAATTGCCTAAAACACGGCGCATGACAGGTTCAATTGTATTGCAAATTGCGTTACTTTTTGTAGCTCAGTTATTTTTTATGGGTACAGAAGGGGTAAGAGCGAGACGTGAACCTGTATTGTCATTCGTATTTCAAAGTTATGATGCGCCGGAACATATGCACTTTGGAGGCGGTCGTATTGGTTTTGAGTTGGTTCATTTTCTTTTGCCATTGATTTCTTTGGTCGGCATCGTATTATTGACACTCATTTTATTAATTTCAAGTGGTATTTTGTTAATGAAAAAACGACATCGCGACGTTGCAAAGTCGTGGTTGGAACAGTTTAAACAATCCACGGTCGCTTCGTATGAAAAAGCGAAAGTACGACAATCAGAGCGACGTATGGCGAAGGCGGATCAAAAAGAACAAAAACGCCTTGCACGAGAAAAGGAACAAACGGAAACCCCTGAAGTCAAAGATGTTTCGGATTTTCCTGAAATCGCTCATGATGAAAGTGAGTCCGTTGATGCACCGACAATTCCTATTTTCGGACATAAAACAGTTGAGGTAGAGGAAGAAAATTCTGCTGAATCACATACAACGCCTGCGGGTAACTCACCGAAATCATTCGACGCTTCAAAATCAAATCAGTCACAACAAGATGGCGATTTTGAGCGCGTGATGGATGCTGAGGGCTCTATTTCTGAGGCGGGGGCGGTAGAAAATCAGAAGTATAAAGTGCCACCGCTATCATTATTAGATGCACCACAACGTCAACAAACGACTTCAAAAACGGAAGTACAGCGTAAAGGTAAATTGCTTGAAACCACATTGAAAAATTTTGGTGTCGATGCTAAGGTGACTCAAATTAAAATTGGTCCGGCTGTGACACAATACGAAGTCCAACCTGCACAAGGGGTGAAAGTCAGTCGTATCGTAAATTTACATAACGATATCGCGCTTGCACTTGCAGCAAAGGATATTCGTATCGAAGCGCCGATACCTGGTAAATCTGCTGTAGGTATTGAAGTGCCGAATCAGAAAGTTGCATTAGTGACTTTGAAAGAAGTCCTTGATGAGAAATTTCCTACAACCAACAAGTTAGAAGTTGCTTTAGGACGTGATATATCGGGTGAACCTGTGACAGCCGAATTAAATAAAATGCCTCATTTATTAGTAGCGGGATCAACGGGTAGTGGTAAATCCGTATGTATTAATGGAATAATTACGAGCATTTTGCTAAACGCAAAACCGCATGAAGTTAAATTGATGATGATTGACCCTAAAATGGTAGAATTAAATGTATACAATGGTATTCCACATTTATTAACGCCTGTCGTCACAAATCCACACAAAGCGGCACAAGCATTAGAAAAAGTCGTCGCAGAAATGGAAAGACGCTATGATTTATTTCAACATTCAGGGACACGAAACATTGAAGGCTTTAATGCGTTTGTCGCACAAAAAAATAAAGAATTGGCTGAAAAAGAACCATTATTACCTTATATTGTTGTTATCGTGGATGAATTGGCTGATTTAATGATGGTTGCAGGCAAAGATGTTGAAACAGCGATTACGCGAATTACACAAATGGCGCGTGCTGCGGGGATTCATTTGATTATTGCCACACAACGACCTTCAGTAGATGTCATTACCGGTTTGATAAAAAATAATATTCCTTCGCGCATTGCATTTGCAGTGAGCTCACAAACAGATTCACGCACCATTATTGACAGTGGCGGGGCAGAGAAATTATTGGGTAAAGGTGATATGTTGTTTATCAAAAACGGTGGTTCCACACGTACGCGAGTACAAGGGGCGTTTTTAAGTGATAATGAAGTGCAAAAGGTTGTAGATTTTGTAGTCGCACAACAAAGCGCCAATTATGTGAAAGAAATGGAACCTGATGCTGATACGTCTCAGGACGGAACAAATGAAAGTGATGATCCACTATACCCTGAAGCTTATTTGTTCGTGATTGAACAACAAAAAGCGAGCACGTCTTTACTCCAACGACAATTTAGAATTGGTTATAACCGTGCATCAAGAATTATGGATGATTTAGAGCGTAATCAAGTGATTGGTCCGCAAAAGGGCAGCAAACCAAGACAAATATTAGTCGATTTAAATGATGGAGAGGTGTAACCGATGTCTATAAACCCAGATGTTAATATTGTAAAAGAATGGATTCTTAAAGAAATAGAACAAGAAAACATTAAACCTGGTGCTTCTTTGCCAGGTTTAATGTCCATTGCGCGTCAATTTGGTGTCACTGCTGACAATGTTCAAGTGGCGATTCATGAGCTCGTGACCGAACAAATCGTGACTCAAAATTTTGAAGAAGGCGTACGGGCAAAAGTGCCACAACCTTTTTTCTATCCATTAGATGAGTTGATGAGCATTGGGCGAATGATTTCTGATAAAGGTTATGAAAATGGAACAGTCTTTTTAAGTCTAGATGAAGAAATCGCCTCTCTTGATGATTGTAAAATTATGCAACTAGAGCCGGAGACGCCGATTACTGTCATTGAGCGTATTCGAACAGCGGATGGTCAACCTGTTGTATACTGTTTAGACAAAGTCTCAATGAATGTGTTGTCCCATTTTGGTACACATAATCAACAAACATCGATTTTGAAAGCGATTGAATCAGTCAGTCAACAAAAGATTGCGTACGCTGATACAGAAATCGAAGCCATTAGTTATGAGCCGTATATTTCAGAAGCATTAGAAGCCGATCCACACGATGGCTTAATGCTATTAAAACAGGTTCATTATACAGAGGCAGGAAATCCAATTCTGTATTCTTTAAACTATTTTAAAAGTAGCTTAGTTAAGTTTCGGACGATTCGAAAACGTCTATAATGTATTAAATCAATTGTAAAGGAGGAGTTGCATGAAACAACTTCAAGACCCATCTGTACTACCTATTTCAGTGTTATCCACGAAGAAGTTTAAGACAACGACTGTGACGTTTAAATTTATGGCGCCATTGGATAAAAAAACAATGACACAGCGTTCTTTATTAAGCAAATTACTTGTACGCGCGACACATCAATTTCCAAACGATAAGGCATTCAATCAATATTTATCTGAATTGTATGGCGCTTACGTTAATAGCTATGTGTCTAAGTATAAAGATTGCCATGTCATTACGATAACGTTGGAAATTGTTAATTCGCGTTATTTGTTAGATGATGAGCCTTTGTTCGAAAAAGGTATCGCTTTGTTAAAAGAAATTATTTTGAATCCACTTGTATCAAATGGTGAATTTAACGAAACATTTGTGAAACAAGAAAAAAGTTTGTTAAAGAAAAAATTATCTGCGCTTGAAGATAATAAATCTCAAATTGCATACTTACGATTACTTAAACATATGTTTGGCACGCATCCTTATCGTTATATGGCGGCGGGCGACCTTGATGAAATTGACAAGATAACCGCGGCAGATCTTTATCATACATATCGTTCTATGTTAGACAATGATTACTGTTCTGTTTATGTTGTAGGAAATGTTAAAGAAGACGAAACGATTCAACGTATTCAATCAGAATTTAACATTCGCGCTTTCACATATCGACCTACGTCATTTGGTCAAACGATTCAACACGGTACACCTGTGAAAGAAATCGTTGAAAAAGATGATATAGACCAAGCTAAACTGAATATGGGATTTCGTTTTCCTACGCATTATGGTGAAAAAGATTACTATGCATTCGTTGTTTTTAATACCATGTTCGGTGGTGATCCATCATCTGTATTGTTCAATGAAGTACGTGAGCAAAAAAGTTTAGCCTATTCCATCCATTCACAAATCGATGGGAAAAATGGTTTCTTATTTGTAATGAGTGGTGTATCTGTAAAAGATGATCAACTCGCAAAAGATACGATTATAGAAGCGTTTAACCGATTTAAAACAGGTGATTTCACAGAAGAGAAAATGGAATTGGCGAAAACGATTATTTTATCAGGCAGAAAAGAATCGAAAGATCGTCCAAAACATATGATTGAGACGATGCACAATCAATTGCTGTTAGATGTCCCTGAAACAGAAGCGCAATTTGAAGCACGCATTCAAGCGGTTCGACATGAAGATATTCAACGACTCTGTCAAAATGCGCATTTAGATACGATTTATATTTTGACAAAGGAAGGTGACGTAGATGAAGCAAACATACTATCAGCAAATTGATGAAACGGTGTATCATGCGACTTTGGAAAATGGATTAAACCTTTTTGTTATTCCTAAAAAAGATTTTCAGAAGACTTTTGTGACATATACGACACAATTTGGTTCTCTTGATTACCGTTTTAAGCCACATGGCTCTGATGAATTTGTTTCTGTTCCTGATGGTGTTGCCCACTTTTTAGAACATAAATTATTCGAAAAAGAAGACGGTGATTTGTTCACAGAGTTTGCAGCACATGATGCACAAGTGAATGCCTTTACAAGCTTTGATCGTACAAGTTATTTATTCAGCGCCACCAATCATATTGATGACAATATTTTACGTTTGTTAAAAATGGTGGAATCACCTTACTTTTCAGAAGCCTCTGTTGAAAAAGAAAAAGGGATTATTGCTGAAGAAATTAAAATGTATCAAGAGCAACCCGGATATCGTCTGATGTTTAACACTTTGCGTGCGATGTATCATCAACATCCAGTGCGCGTCGATATTGCGGGTTCGGTTGAAAGTATTTATCAAATCACAAAAGACGATTTGTATTTATGCTATGAAACGTTCTATCATCCTTCCAACATGGTGCTATTCGTTGTAGGAGATGTAGACCCCGAACATATCGAGCAACTGGTACGAACACATGAAGATGCACGTGGCATTAAAGCGCAACCTGTTATTGAGCGTGATCCGTTGTTAGAACCTTCTGAAATCGTATGTTCTAAAACAGATGAAGCAATGGCAATTCAATCGCCACGAATAATGATTGGCTTAAAGCATCCCGTATACGAAACGACGTTGCAACAAGGGGTTAAAGAAGATATAGAGATGTCATTTTTCTTCGAGATGATTTATGGAGAAGAAACACCATTTTATCAAATGTTGCTCAGTCAGGATTTGATTGATGATACATTTAGCTACCAAACAGTGATTGAACCAAGCTATAGTTTTACTCTGATTACATCAGCAACGACTGAACCAGATCGCTTGAAAGGTTTACTGATTGATGAACTTAAATTGAGAATGGGACAATTAGAGGATCAACATGCTTTTGATTTATTGAAGAGACAATTTATTGGTGAATATATTTCTAGCTTGAATGCGCCAGAGTATATTGCGAACCAATCTACGAAATTTTATTTTGATGGTTTGAGTTTATTTGAACTTTTAAATTTAGTGGACAGTATTACATTAGAAACGGTAAACGAAACAGTTCGTCGTCGTCTGGATTTAGAGGCGATGGTGGACAGTCGTTTGGAGATGAAAATGTCATGAAAGCACTTGTGATTGGAGGTTCTGGTACAATAGGTCGTGCAATTACGCATGACCTTCTTTCACATGGCTATGAAGTGGTTGTGACCTATCATCAGACACCTATTGCTGAATTAAGAGATGAATTTCAAAATCAACCTGTACAGTTTATCCAATTGGATTTAACGCAATCCATCGATTTAGACCAACAATTTGGATTCATTCGTAACTTAGATGCCATCGTTTATGCGAGTGGTCAAAGTTTGTATGGCTTGTTACAAGATATGGAAGATACGCAAATTGACGCACTGTATCGTGTACACGTTTTTCATTTCATCAAAGTGACACGCTATTTCATTAATCAACTTATTCAAAGTGAACAAGGGCGTATTGTGGTCATTTCTTCAATTTGGGGTGAAACAGGTGCGAGTTATGAAACGGTATACTCTAGTATGAAAGCGGCCCAAATTGGTTTTGTTAAAGCCCTTGCACAAGAGTTAGCGCGTACTTCTGTGACTGTCAATGCCGTTGCACCAGGTGTGGTTGCAGGTCGGATGACGGACGCATTACCAATAGATGCGCGTGACGCTTTGCTTGAGGAATTGCCTCAAAATCGGTGGGTGACACCTGAGGAAGTTGCATATGTGACGCGTTTTTTATTATCACCTAGTGCGCAAAGTATGACCGGTACTGTTCAACGTATTAATGGTGGATGGTATTGTTAATTTGCTATAATAAAGTTAATCTACTGGCACTGTATACGTAAGGGGGATTTTGATGATCACACGAGAAAAACGCGAATGGTATTTAGAATATAATATTAATGTCAATCGAGCTGGGTTATTAGGCGATGTATCAAGCTTGCTAGGGATGATGGGTATTAACATCGGAACGATTAATGGCATTGATAAGTCGATACGTGCATTCATCATTAAGTCGGATAGCGAAGAAAAAATTAAACGTTTTGAAACATTGTTGAAAGAAATCGATGATATTTCATTGAGAGTGTTACGTGAACCAGAACTTAAAGATCGTTTGGCAGTCCGACACGGACGATACGTAAAGCAAGATGAGCATGATAAAAAAATATTCCGCTTTGAAAGAGACGATTTAGGTTTACTTGTTGACTTCATGGCAGAGTTATTTAAAGAGGAAGGTCATAAGTTAATCGGTATTCGAGGGATGCCACGTGTGGGAAAAACAGAGTCTATTGTAGCGGGAAGTGTTTCCGCACATAAAAAGTGGCTTTTTATTAGTTCTACATTGATTAAGCAAACTGTGAGAAGTTCTTTAATTAAAGGAGAATATGATAAAGATCACGTCTATATCATCGATGGAGCAGTAACGGCGCGTGAAACGAATCCGAAACATCAAGAATTGGTTAGAGAGGTAATGACATTGCCTTCTGTCAAAGTTGTTGAGCACCCTGACCTTTTTGTTGAAGCAAGTGATTATATAATGGAAGATTTTGACTATATCATCGAACTCAGAGCGGAAGAAAACCAAGAAATAGAATATGAAGAAATGAAAAAGCAAACCGTAAGAAGTAAAAACAATTTAGATTTCGGTGATACTTTTGGTGGATTCGGTGATGGTTTTGGGGACGGATTTGGATCATGGAGATGAACGGGGGGCGCAATGTGCAAACGATCGGAGAAGTGTTGCAGAGTAAAAGAGAGCGTATCGGCATGACACTCGCTGAATTAGAAAAAAGGACGCAAATACAACGAGACACGTTGATGCGTATTGAACAAAATCATTTCGAAAGTTTTAAACATCCACATCATATTCGAGGATTTATTCAAAAATATGCCCAATCTGTGAATATCGACGCACAATTGTTGATGGAAAAGCACAAAGAGGAATTACCTGAATCACAGCGTCAAGCGCACATGATTTTACAGCAAATCGCGGAACATAAAGATGTGTTGACCTTTGAACAGTCGAATGAACAGCCCAAAAAGGTTGCGACTTTGATTGGATTACTCATATGTATTACAGCAGTCTGTTGGGGACTCATGGCGCTTATGCTATAATGATTTTAAAAGATAGAGAATGTTGAAGAGAGGAAAAATAATGAATATACCGAATCAGATTACTTTGTTTCGAGTGATTTTAATTCCAATTTTTATGTTGTTTGCACTTGTCGACTTTGGAATGGGTCAAGTGACTTTTTTAGGAGGACAATTGATTCGTGTTGAATTTTTAATCAGTGGCGTGATTTTTATTGTAGCGTCATTAAGCGATTTTTTAGATGGATATTTGGCACGTAAATGGCAACTTGTCACAAACATGGGGAAATTTTTAGATCCATTAGCGGATAAGCTTTTAGTGTCCGCAGCACTCATCGTCCTAGTTGAATTGGGACTTACGAGTTCTGTCGTTGCAGTCATTATTATTGCACGTGAATTTGCAGTCACAGGTTTACGTTTATTGCAAATCGAACAAGGCTTTGTAAGTGCGGCAGGGCAATTAGGAAAAATTAAAACAGCTGTGACAATGGTGGCGTTAGTATTGATATTGTTAGGCGAACCTTTCAGTCAATGGATTGGCTTTTCATTGGGACAAATTTTATTATATATTGGCGTATTTTTCACTATACTTTCTGGTATTGAGTATTTTTATAAAGGCCGTGATGTTTTTTTACAAGATAGAAAAGCGTAAGGTCTTAATGAAAAGACGTACGATGATTGAGCAACATGAGTGTATTAACGGCTTGTGTTGCTTTTCTATTTTTTGTGTTGATTGAAAATGTAACAAGGATGATGTGATTAAAGGGCATCGTTTTGTAATAGCTGTTTGGATGACGATGACATCGCATGTGCCATGGAGAAGGCGTCAATATTGGAGGTATTTTATGAAAGTTTGTATTATTGCAGTTGGATCAGAACTTTTATTAGGACAAATTGTGAACAGCAATGCACAATTTTTATCGCAAAAGTTTAACGCAGCGGGATACCATGTTTTAGAACATATTGTCGTAGGTGACAATGCACAACGTTTAGCATCAGTGACGAAACGTGCATTAAATCAATATGACATCTTGATTTTTACAGGAGGATTAGGGCCGACTAAGGACGATTTAACAAAACAAACCATTGCTGATGTGTTGAACAAACGCTTGGTGATCGATCAAGAAGCAATGGATGCGATTACGGCATACTTTCAGCAACATGGAAAAGTCATGACGACAAATAATCGTCAACAGGCGCTTGTCATTGAAGGGGCGCATGTGTTGAAAAATAAAGTAGGAATGGCACCTGGAATTTATGTAGATGAAGGAAATCAGCATATCATTATGTTGCCTGGACCACCGAAAGAGTTACAGCCAATGGTCAATCATGAGTTGATGCCTTATTTTGCTCAAAGTGGACAAACCATTGAGTCAGAAGTATTACGATTTTGTGGTATTGGTGAGTCACAAGTGGAAACGACAATTATGGATTTAATAGATGCACAATCGAATCCTACTATAGCGCCATTAGCAGGTACCCATGAGGTCACAATTCGATTGACGGCCAGTGGTACACACACTGAAGCGGTACGTCAGCGTATTGCACCGGTAAAAAAAGAAATTCTACAAAGATTAGGGCTATATTACTACGGTTCTGATGCGATGACACCTGAACGTGCCGTATTCGAATTACAAAAGCAAACCGTAGCGATTTATGATCAAGTAACGGATGGCATATTATATTCGCGCATAAAGCAGGAAGATGTCAATCATTTACTGAAAGGTTATATGCTACATCACCCGCAGTTTATTGATACCACTGCACCGATGAAGCAACAGCTATACAATGCGGCTGTTTTTGTTCAATCTTTATATGATTCCGAAATGGCTATCAGTATACTCGTAGAAGTAAATACGGTTTTTATTGGATTGTTAAATCAGGAGGACTTCCAAATTAAAACGTTTAAAATGAGTCAAAAGAGACATTTACAACGTGACAGAAGTCAAAATTATATTTTAATAACCTGGTTAAATTGGTTAAAATATCCACAAAATCAAAAAGTTATCGAACAAATATAAGTACATGCGTTCTGTTTTTATGATTTTGCATTTCTAAAATAACGAACAAACATTCGCAAAATGCTTGTAATTTAATCTCAGACCATGTATAGTAGAAATAAATTAACAGGAAATTTCGATTAAGTAGGGGGTCCTAAATTGGATAATGAACGTCAAAAAGCATTAGATACAGTCATTAAAAATATGGAAAAATCATTTGGTAAAGGTGCTGTAATGAAACTCGGTGAAAATAAAGATCGTCGTGTTTCAAGTATTTCGACGGGTTCTGTAACATTAGACCATGCATTAGGCGTGGGTGGCTATCCTAAAGGTCGTATTATCGAAGTTTATGGCCCAGAGAGTTCAGGTAAAACGACAGTAGCCCTACATGCGATTGCAGAAGTACAGAAAAATGGAGGTGTTGCTGCTTTTATTGATGCTGAGCACGCACTTGATCCAGTTTATGCTGAAGCACTTGGCGTAGACATAGATAATTTATATTTATCACAACCTGATCATGGAGAGCAAGGTCTTGAAATCGCTGAAGCATTTGTAAGAAGTGGTGCTGTTGATATCGTGATTATTGACTCTGTTGCTGCATTAACACCTAAAGCTGAGATTGAAGGTGAGATGGGGGATACGCATGTAGGTTTGCAAGCGCGTTTGATGTCTCAAGCGTTGCGTAAATTGTCTGCTGCGATTTCTAAGTCGAAAACAACCGCTATATTTATTAACCAAATTCGTGAAAAAGTTGGCGTAATGTTTGGTAATCCTGAGACAACACCAGGTGGACGCGCACTCAAGTTTTATAGCTCCGTTCGTTTGGAAGTCCGCCGTGCAGAACAATTAAAACAAGGTCAAGATATCGTAGGTAACCGAACGAAAATCAAAGTCGTGAAAAACAAAGTGGCACCACCGTTTAAAGTGGCTGAAGTTGACATTATGTATGGTAAAGGTATTTCTCGTGAAGGTGAATTGATAGATTTAGGGGTACAATATGATATTGTGGATAAGTCGGGTGCGTGGTACTCATACAACGGTGAACGTATGGGACAAGGTAAAGAAAATGTTAAACAATTTTTACAAGAAAACCCTAAACTTGAAGATGAAATCGATCGTAAATTACGAGAAAAACTAGGCATTTTTGATGGTGATGTTGAAGAGGCTGAACAAGAAGAAACACAGACTTTATTTGATGAATAAACGACAGGAATCGGTCAACGGTTTCAGATAGATGATTGGTGCATTTCATTTATCGTCTGTATTAGCAATCGAACAGGGATTGAGGCTTGAAAGGGCCTCTTCCTTTGTTCGGTTTTTCTTTATTATTATGCTTATTATGACAAAATGATTTTTTAAACGTATCCCATTTGATGAGAGGCACATCATGAGGGAATTAAAAGATTTTGGGCACAGACTGCAGATGTTTTCAACTTTTTGAAACAACCTTCCATGGACGAGTAAAATGTAAAATGACATAAGTTAACAATAGTAGTCCATTAAATAATTTTTGAACATATCGTTTCAAAGCCGAATGTCTTTTTCATTCAATGATGTCAGAAGCCTTGATTTTTCATTGTTCAAAACGTACAATTGAACTTGTATGATTCTTATTTTTATCCATATAATCATATAGATTTATTAACATACAGAATGAAATCCTAGAAAAAAGGAGGTGTTTGTGTGAATTTATTAAGCCTCTTACTCATTTTGCTGGGTATGATTCTAGGAGTTGTTGTAGGGTATTTTATCGCCCAAAACTTGATATACCAAAAGCAGGTGCAAGCGAAGCATACTGCAAAAGATATTCTTGAGCAAGCAAATAAAGCAGCTGAAAACCTTAAAAAAGAGAAGTTAATTGAAGCGAAAGAAGAAAACCAAATTCTCAGAGAACGTGTAGAAAGTGAACTTAGAGAACGACGGTCAGAGCTTCAAAGGCAAGAATCCCGACTTCTTCAAAAAGAGGAGAACTTGGAGCGAAAATCTGATCTTCTCGATAAAAAAGATGAGATTTTAGAGCAAAAGGAATCTAAAATTGAAGAAAGACAACAACAAGTAGACGCAAAAGAGAGTAGTGTTCAATCAATAATAATGAAGCATGAACAAGAACTAGAACGCATCTCCGGTCTCACACAAGAAGAAGCACGTCAAGAACAATTAACACGTGTAGAAGAAGAGTTGTCACAAGATATTGCAGTACTTGTTAAAGAAAAAGAAAATGAAGCGAAAGAAAAAGTAAACCAAAAAGCCAAAGAATTACTTGCAACTGTAGTACAACGATTTGCAGCAGACCATACATCTGAATCAACGGTTTCAGTGGTGAACTTACCTAATGATGAAATGAAAGGTCGAATTATTGGGAGAGAAGGCCGCAACATTCGAACATTGGAGACGTTGACGGGTATCGATTTAATTATAGATGATACACCCGAGGCAGTCATTTTATCAGGGTTTGATCCTATTCGTCGAGAAATTGCTAAGACCGCTTTGATCAACCTTGTTTCTGATGGCCGCATACATCCAGGTCGAATTGAAGATATGGTTGAAAAATCGAGACGAGAAGTCGATGAAATTATTCGAGATGCTGGTGAACATGCCACATTTGAACTAAATGTTCATAATATGCATCCAGATTTGATTAAAATTTTAGGTCGAATGCATTATCGTACAAGTTACGGTCAAAATGTACTCAAGCATTCTATCGAAGTAGCACATCTTTCTGGTATGCTCGCAGCAGAATTAAATGAAGATGTTACTTTAGCGAAACGTGCAGGTTTATTACACGATATCGGTAAAGCGATTGACCATGAAGTGGAAGGTAGCCATGTTGAAATTGGTGTGGAATTAGCTAAAAAATATGGTGAACCAGAGACTGTAATTAATGCAATTCATTCTCATCATGGTGATGTAGAGCCAACTTCTATTATCTCAATCTTAGTGGCAGCTGCAGATGCACTTTCTGCTGCAAGACCGGGGGCTAGAAAAGAAACGCTTGAAAATTACATTAAACGTTTGGAACGTTTAGAAGAAATCTCTGAAAACTATGATGGCGTTGAAAAAGCCTATGCGATTCAAGCGGGTCGAGAAATTCGTGTGATTGTATCACCGGAAGCCATTGATGATTTGAAATCGCATCGTTTAGCTAGAGATATTAAAAACCAAATTGAAGGAGAACTTCAATATCCGGGTCATATCAAAGTGACAGTCGTTCGTGAGACGAGAGCAATTGAATATGCAAAATAATCGCGTATGAAAATGAAAAGCAAGTTTTTTAACTACATGAATAGTTAAGAAACTTGCTTTTTTGATTCTGAAATCAGTTATTTTCTTATATTAACGAGAGAGATGCAATTCGGTTGCTTTCAATTCTTCCAATGCACTCGCCGTATCATAGCAACTTGATGAGATATGAGTAAAACGTTCTGCCATATGATAGGCGTGAATATAAATGGCGATACTTTCTTTTGCAATATCTTCTGGATTTTTCTTTGTAGAAGTGTTTGCACCAACGACAAGTTCGGCAAATGTTTTTGGATCAATTTGAATTGACATGAATTAACTACAACTCCTAATTTTTGTTTTTATATTGGGGCATAGAACCATGTTGACTGATGCGAAATGCGCACACGCTCAAGCGAAAAAAGGCGCAGCCCCATCATCGTACGTGAGAGAAAAACACGAGATACATCTTCATGTATTCTAGCCGCTTCCTAAAATAGCCATACCCTGTTTTTAAAAAATTAATCTAATATTTTCATTCAAGCGATGACTTGAATATGGTGATAAAAGAAGTTATAATTTTATTATAAAAATAAAAAAGGATATGAGGATATGGTCAATCAAAAAATACCGACTTGTGAAACATATAGAATAGATGTAGATGCAGTGCATCAAGCTAAAAAAGAAATTAGTGATTCTAATATTGAACGTGTGAGTCAAATGTTTAAAAGTATTGCAGATGTCAATCGTTCAAAAATTGTATTTGCACTTTGTCAACATGAAGAACTTTGCGTTTGTGATATCGCGGACATTTTAGGTGTAACGGTTGCGAATGCGTCACATCATTTAAGATCGTTATACAAAAATGGTATTGTCGTTTATCGAAAATCAGGAAAACGTGCTTTATACCGATTATATGACGAACATATTCGACAATTGATGATGATTTCGATTGAGCATAAGAAAGAAGTGGATGAAGATGAATCAAAGTCGGACAACTTATAAAATAGAAGGACTTTCATGTGCACATTGCGCAGTTAAGTATGAAAGAAATGTTCAACAATTGGATTCCGTCGATCAAGCGCAAGTCAACTTTGGCGCAGCAAAAATTTATGTCACTGGCCATCCAACAATCGCTGAGTTGGAAAGTGCCGGTGCATTTGAAAATCTTAAATTGACGCCAGATTATCAAAAAAGCGAGAAAAATCACATGGGGCAACCCACGCATCATGATCAAGGGATCATCCAAAAGATGCGCGCATTTTATGAGAGACATTCAACGATTTGTTTTGCTACTGTGGTGTTTCTACTGGGTTATATCTCTAGCTTTCTCATTGGAGAGCACGAATTGATGACGCGCTTATTATTTATTGTATCTATTTTATTAAGCGGAGGACAATTAATTATCCAAGGTATCAAAAATCTCTGTCGCCTTGAGTTTGATATGCAAACATTGATGACGATAGCAGTGATTGGGGGTGCTATTTTAGGACAATGGGGAGAAGTCGCTGCAGTCGTGATCTTATTTGCAATCAGTGAAGCGCTTGAAAGTTTTTCTATGGATAAAGCACGTCAGTCCATGCGATCTTTAATGGAAATTGCACCGGATGAAGCGACTGTATTACGCAATGGACAACAACAACAAATGCCGGTGGAACAAGTCCAACAAGGGGACGTATTATATATTAAGCCAGGACAAAAAATCGCGCTAGATGGCATTGTGATCTCGGGTCAAGCGACAGTCAACCAAGCTGCAATTACAGGGGAGTCGATGCCAATTGAAAAGACAGAAGGAATGGATGTATATGCCGGAACACTGAATAATGATGGCGTTTTGGAAGTCCGTGTGACTAAGGTTGCACATGAGACAACGTTAGCAAAAATGATTCAACTTGTTGAAGAAGCGCAAGTTAAAAAACTTCCTGTACAAGCACTCATAGAAAAATTTGCCCGCTATTATACGCCAGCCATCATGATTATTGCCCTTCTGGTCGCCTTATTGCCGCCTCTTTTATTCAATCAACCTTTTGTAACTTGGATTTATCAAGGCCTTGCCGTGCTCGTAGTGGGTTGTCCATGCGCGTTAGTCATAGCCACTCCGATTTCAATTGTATCCAGTATTGGTAACGCAGCAAAAAATGGTGTCTTAATAAAAGGTGGCATTCACCTTGAACAGTTAAGTCGGATGCGTGCCATCGCATTTGATAAGACAGGGACACTTACCGTTGGCGCGCCTGTTGTCACAGTTGTAGAATCGTTAACCGATCATACCCCAGTGGATGAAAGTATCATCGGCCCTATCGCTGCAATCGAAACATATTCGCAACATCCGATTGCGCGTGCTATTGTAGAATATGCACAAAGTCACCATCACACGTTTGAACAATTTCACGTGACCGATTTTTATTCTCAAACAGGCCAAGGTGTCTCTGCGAATGTGGACGGTCAACGATATGTTATTGCACAACCACAAATGTTTGAAGCGCAGTTGAATCATAATATGTCAGCGCGAATTCAACAATTGCAAACGACAGGCCATACCGTGGTTATCGCTAAGAAAAATGAACAATTGTGTGTATTAATTGCGATGAGAGACGAAGTGCGAGAACAGTCTTTACAAGCCGTTCAACAATTGAAAAAATTAGGTATTCAACATACAATTATGCTGACAGGTGATAATGGACCAACGGCAAAAGTCATTGCTGATCAGTTAGGTATGACACATGTTAAAGCCAATCTGCTACCCGAAGATAAATTAAATGAAATTGAATATTTAGAACAACACTTTGGTACAGTAGGAATGGTCGGAGATGGCGTAAATGATGCTCCGGCTTTAGCGAGGGCATCGATTGGTATCGCGATGGGTGGAGCAAGTACAGATGCCGCTCTTGAGACCGCAGACGTCGCATTGTTAAGCAATGATATGTCGCGACTGCCTTTTACGTATCGATTGAGCCAACGAACGATGCGTACGATTAAAGTTAATATTGCATTTGCTATTATCATCAAACTCATTGCGTTGTTACTCGTTATTCCAGGTTGGTTAACACTATGGATTGCTGTTTTTTCTGATATGGGTGCAACTTTAATTGTCGCACTGAATGCACTTCGTTTACATTATGTTAAAGTGTCTTGAACGAAACGAGTGAGTTGATTGACATCGTAGAAGAGAGCGTTACAATAAAACTTATCAAATATATATAAAATGAATGTGAATAGAAAGAGAATTAAAATGGGATGTTGGAGAAGGCGTATCATTGTTAACAGCAGCTGATGATACGTTCTTCTCATTAAATCCGTCATGCAAATATCACCCATGAAACACAACGTATAGATATACATATGAAGAGATTGAATGACAGGTTTTAAATGGTCATTGAGAGAGGACGAAAGAAATGAGAATTTTATTTATAGGGGATATTGTTGGTAAAGTTGGACGACAAGCAATCACGACGTTTTTACCAAAGCTGAAACAACATTACAGACCTACTTTGACAATTGCGAATGCGGAAAATGCTGCACATGGTAAAGGATTGACAGAGAAGATCTATAAAGCATTATTGAGAGAAGGCATTGATTTCATGACAATGGGTAATCACACATACGGTCAAAGAGAAATTTACGACTTTATTCACGATGCGACGCGTCTAGTCAGACCTGCCAATTTCCCTGATGAAGCACCTGGTCTCGGCATGCGTATTATTCAATTAAACGCTAAAAAATTAGCGGTGATCAATTTACAAGGTCGGAGTTTCATGCCGGTCATTGATGATCCATTCAAAAAAGCCGATCAACTCATTGCGCAAGCACAAAAGGAAGCGGATTTTATCTTCGTTGACTTTCATGCTGAAACGACATCCGAAAAAAATGCAATGGCATGGTATTTAGATGGCAGAGTGAGTGCAGTTGTCGGAACACATACACATATTCAAACGTCAGATAACCGCATCTTACCCCAAGGGACGGCCTTTATCACTGATGTTGGAATGACAGGTTATTATGATGGCGTGTTAGGAATCAACAGAGATGAAGTGATTAAAAGATTTATTACGAGTTTGCCACAGCGGCATGTGGTTCCAGACGAAGGTCGTAGCGTTTTATCGGGTGTGATTATTGATTTGAAAGAGGATGGCACCGCCAAAAAAATTGAGCGGATATTAATTAATGAAGATCATCCTTTCGATAATTAATAAAGGTCAATGTCGTACAGTATTTGAAGAGTGTTTAAATGTGGATACAATGTGACGTTGTTTTATCCGCCATTAGTATGAATTTTCTTATAACCCACTATTTTGTAAAGCAAATAGTGGGTTATTTTGATAAAATGTTGAGTGAATTCCAACGTGTAGGAGGCTAAATCTATGAAATCTCAATTATCATGGAAAGTGGGAGGACAGCAAGGCGAAGGTATTGAATCAACGGGTGAAATTTTCGCTACTGCTATGAACCGCAAAGGATATTATCTCTATGGTTATCGTCATTTTTCCAGTCGTATTAAAGGGGGGCATACGAATAATAAAATTCGTGTTTCTACAACACCCGTCCATGCCATTAGCGATGACCTTGATATACTTGTCGCTTTTGATCAAGAGACGATTGTCTTGAACCACCATGAAATGCGTGAGGATAGCGTGATTTTAGCGGACAGCAAAGCAAAACCAGAAAAACCAGAAAATTGTCAAGCGCAGCTCATTGTTTTACCATTTACAGACATTGCGAAAGAACTTGGGACAACTTTAATGAAAAATATGGTAGCAATTGGTGCAACGGCTGCCTTAATGCACTTGAATACAGACACTTTTAAAGCATTAATTACAAACATGTTTGAGAAAAAAGGAGAAAAAGTTGTTGATTTAAATATTCAAGCATTGAATGAGGGATATCGTTTAATGCAAGCGCAACTGGATCAAATCACTGGAGATTTTCAATTAGAAGACAGCGATGGGGTGCCCCATTTGTATATGATTGGAAATGATTCAATAGGTTTAGGAGCGCTTTCGGCAGGTTCTAGATTTATGGCGGCGTATCCCATTACACCTGCTTCAGAAATTATGGAGTATATGATTGAGAATTTACCTAAGGTGGGTGGATCAGTCATTCAAACTGAGGATGAAATTGCTGCGGCTACGATGGCGATTGGTGCAAATTATGGCGGTGTACGTGCATTTACAGCTTCAGCAGGTCCAGGGCTATCACTCATGATGGAGGCGATTGGACTTTCGGGGATGACGGAAACGCCATTTGTTGTGATTAATACGCAACGTGGGGGTCCTTCTACAGGATTACCGACGAAACAAGAGCAATCGGATTTAATGCAAATGATTTATGGAACACATGGGGACATTCCTAAGATCGTCTTAGCACCTACAGACGCTGAAGACGCGTTTTATTTAACCATTGAAGCTTTCAATTTAGCTGAGGAATATCAATGTCCAGTCATTTTATTAAGCGACTTACAATTATCACTCGGTAAACAAACTGTACAAGCATTGGATTATGAAAAAGTTGAAATTCGTCGTGGCGCGACGATTTTAGAAGATATCGAACGTGATGAAGATGACAAAGCGTATTTTAGAAGATACGCCTTAACAAGTTCAGGTGTGTCACCGCGTCCAATTCCTGGTGTAAAAGGCGGAATTCATCATGTGACAGGTGTGGAGCATAACGAAGAAGGTAAACCAAGTGAAGCGCCAGAAAACCGTCAAAATCAAATGGATAAACGGATGCGTAAGACAGAACATTTATTAATTCCAAAACCTGTCGAAGGTGCGATTGAATATGATGAAGCAGATATTCTTTATGTCGGCTTTATTTCTACAAAAGGTGCAATTCAAGAAGGGGTCACGCGATTAATTGAACAAGGTCATCGTGTGAATTATCTACAAATTCGTCAACTGCATCCATTTCCGACAGAAGTGATTCAAAAAGCTGTCGACCAAGCGCAAAAAGTGGTTGTTGCCGAGCATAATTATCAAGGACAACTGGCGAACATCATTAAAATGAATGTGAATATCGGTGACAAATTAATCAAACAAACCAAATACGACGGTACCCCATTTTTACCTCACGAAATCGAAAGTAAAGGTTTAGAAATTTTAAACGCATTAAAGGAGAGAGTGTAATTGGCTACTTTTAAAGATTTTAGAAATAATGTGAAACCGAACTGGTGCCCAGGTTGTGGTGATTTCTCTGTTCAAGCCGCTATCCAGAAAGCAGCAGCAAATGTCGGGTTGGAACCAGAAGATGTGGCACTGATTACGGGGATTGGTTGTTCTGGGCGTTTATCGGGTTATGTCAATTCATACGGTATGCATGCGATTCATGGACGTGCGTTACCACTCGCACAAGGCGTGAAAATGGCAAATCGTGATTTAACCGTCATCGCATCAGGTGGAGATGGAGATGGGTATGCGATTGGAATGGGACATACGATTCATGCGTTGCGTCGTAATATGAACATCACTTATATCGTTATGGATAATCAAATTTATGGTTTGACAAAAGGACAAACGTCACCTTCTTCAGCACCGGGATTTGTCACTAAAACAACACCAAAAGGTAATATTGAACAAAATGTTGCCCCATTAGAACTCGCATTATCTTCAGGTGCGACGTTCGTTGCGCAAGGATTTTCAAGTGATATTAAAGCATTAACTAAAATGATTGAAGATGCCATTCAACATGACGGATTTTCGTTTGTCAACGTCTTTTCCCCTTGTGTAACGTACAATAAAATCAATACGTATGATTGGTTTAAAGAGAATCTTACAGCAATTGATGATATTGAAGGTTACGATGTGAGTGATAAGCAAGCCGCATTGCAAATGGTTTTACAGCATCACTCGTTAGTGAAAGGGATTGTCTATCAAGATACAACAACCCCTTCATACGAATCTCAAATTGATGGTTTTGCAGAAAAACCGTTAGTACACCAAGATTTGAAGTTAAGTGCAGCGCAGTTTGAGTCATTGACGAAACAATTTGTGTAATGATGAAGAGAAAAGGGAATGGTTGTTATTTCTGATACAACCGTTCCCTTTATGTTATGTGGCAGTATTTTAAGAATGTTCGTGTTGCGCAGCTCGAAATGGAGAAAGTATGGAACTAAATTTTTGCACTCCGCTTTCAACAAAGTCATAATGAGCATATGATGGTAATGGTACTTTAAATAAAATATATCGTCTTTAAAAAGCAGAATCGGACATTCGTTTTTAGCCAAACTGTTTCCAAACGAATCATTGATACGGGAGCGCGTAACGAAATCTTGCATTAAAAATTATTATTTTTGTTTTTAATTAAGGAGGTCTTGCAATGATTGATACACTCATGAGCATTCAAATCATTCCACAAACGCCTAACGGAGAAGATGTCATTCCCTATGTTGATGAAGCAATTAAAGTCATTGATGCATCAGGTTTGAAATATCGTGTAGGTCCATTAGAAACAACAGTTGAAGGAGATATGAGTGCCTTATTAATACTGATTCAAAACATGAACGATCGAATGGTTGAGCTTGAAGCACCTAGTGTGATAAGTCAAATTAAATTTTATCATGTACCGAAAGGCATAATGATTGAAACGTTGACCGGGAAATACGATGCGATGAATGAAGCGTAAAGTCCCCTTTTAGTCATGCATATGAATAAGATTTCATTTTGCACTTTCTCTAGATTTTTAATATAATGAACTAATGATGATATGGGCAGAAAGGGTTTTGTATGTGAATGAAGAACAAAGAAAAGCTGGAACAATAGACGTTTTAGCACAACGAAAAAATAAAGAAGAGAAAGATTACAGTAAATATTTTGATTTCGAGCACGTTTATCAACCTCCTAGCTTAAAAGAAGCGAAAAAGCGTGGAAAAGAAACTGTACAATATAATCGCGACTTCCAAATTGATGAAAAATATCGTGGAATGGGAAAAGGTCGCTCATTTTTAATTAAAACATACGGTTGTCAAATGAATGCGCATGACACTGAGGTGATGGCAGGAATTTTGACCGCGCTAGGTTTTACACCAACTGAAGATGTAAATGTGGCAGACGTGATTTTATTGAACACTTGTGCGATTCGTGAAAATGCTGAAAATAAAGTGTTTGGTGAAATTGGAAACTTGAAACACATTAAGCAAGAACGCCCAGATTGTTTAATCGGTGTTTGTGGATGTATGTCTCAAGAGGAATCGGTGGTCAATAAAATATTGAAGTCTTATCAAAATGTGGATATGATTTTTGGGACACACAATATTCATCGACTTCCTCAAATTTTAGAAGAAGCGTATTTATCTAAAGCGATGGTTGTAGAAGTGTGGTCTAAAGAAGGCGATGTGATTGAGAACTTGCCAAAAGTAAGACAAGGTCGCATTAAAGCATGGGTCAACATTATGTACGGTTGTGATAAATTTTGTACATATTGTATTGTGCCGTTTACACGAGGTAAAGAGCGAAGCCGCCGCCCTGATGATATTATTGAAGAAGTGCGCGATTTAGCACGTCAAGGTTATCAAGAAATTACTTTGCTGGGTCAAAATGTAAATGCTTATGGAAAAGATTTAGATGATATTGAATATGGCTTAGGCGATTTGCTCGCGGATATTTCAAAAATAAATATTCCGCGTGTGCGATTTACAACGAGCCACCCGTGGGACTTTACTGACCGTATGATTGAAGTCATTGCGGAAGGTGGTAACATTGTGCCACATATTCATTTACCAGTACAATCAGGAAATAACCAAGTACTGAAAATCATGGGACGTAAGTATACGCGTGAAAGCTATTTGGATTTGGTAGAACGGATTAAAACAGCGATGCCTGATGTTGCTTTGACCACTGATATCATCGTCGGTTACCCAAATGAAACAGATGCACAATTTGAAGAAACCCTATCATTATATGAAGCGGTGGGCTTTGAACATGCGTATACGTATATTTATTCTCAACGTGATGGTACACCAGCTGCTAAAATGAAAGATAATGTACCGAATGATGTGAAGAAAGCCCGTTTACAACAATTGAACCGACTTGTTGGTGAGTATTCATCACGTGCATTAAAAGCCTATGAAGGTGAAGTTGTGCGTGTGCTATGTGAAGGGGCAAGTAAAAAGGATGAAGCGGTACTCGCTGGGTATACTGAGAAAAATAAATTAGTTAATTTCCGCGCACCACAATCAGTGATTGGTAAAATCGTTGACGTTAAAATCATTGAAGCGAAACAATTTTCTTTAAATGGTGAGTTTGTAGGTGTAAGTGCGCCAACAATGGTGACCGTTTAAATGAACTCACGTGAAAATATTTTAGCGCGTGCTCGTGAATTGAGTACATCGCTTCAATCATTGGAGACCATTCAAGCCTATCAACGTGTCGAAGCACAAATTCATCAAAATCAACGGATTTCCCAATACATGGCGGAGTTAAAAGCGAATCAAAAACAATCCGTCAATCTACAAAATTATGATAAACCTTTGGCATTCGAACAATCAGAAGCAAAAATTGAAGCATTACAAAAGAAAATGAATCATATGCCTATTGTCAATGAATTCAAAGTTGCACAACAGGAAGCGAACACCTTGCTACAAGTGGTGATTGGGACGTTATCGTCAAAAATTGGACAAGAAAACTTTGAGGTTGAGGACCATAAAAAGATGTAATTTAAGAATGTTAAATTGTTCTGAAAATGAAATGGCTGAATCTCTCGCCTATAGAGGAGCGTGATACGTTTGAACACACGTAAACTAACACTGACCGCGCTCTTTATTGCAGTCAATGTTGTATTAAGCACAGTTGTTGTGATTCCATTAGGACCGATTAAAGCTGCACCTGTTCAACATTTTGTAAATGTATTAAGTGTAGTCATTCTCGGCCCGTGGTACGCCCTTGTGCAAGCATTTTTATCATCAACTATACGTATTTTATTCGGTACGGGAACGCTTTTTGCTTTTCCAGGGAGTATGATTGGCGTATTGCTAGCAAGTTTATTTTACTATGTGAATCGTCATCTTTTCGTTGCGGCTATTGGAGAAGTGATTGGTACAGGTATCATTGGGAGTCTCATGTGTATACCGCTTGCTTGGCTGTTACAAATTGACCATTTTTTAATCAAACCATTGATGGCGGTTTTTATCGTTTCAAGCTTTATCGGTGCGACAATGAGTTATATCTTATTGATTATTTTGAAATGTCGAGGGTTACTGACTTATCTCGATTTAGAACAAAAGCATCGCTATCGTGGAAGAAATCGTTTTTAAATAGTAAATTGACCATGCTTGCATGACGATCATATTCAAGCGATATCGTACATGATACGAGGGACTGGGGGCTTAAACGGCGTGTTTATTCTCTCAGTCTTTTGTACTTTATTGCTAGGATTGAGGTCAGTCGTAAGCAAGGGTTAATCGTAAGTGAAGGCACGTCACGTGTATCAAAATATCAGCACGTGAGCAAAATCATACATAAACTTAATATTAAAAAAGGATTGTGAAAAATATATGGCAAATGTCACACCAATGATGAAGCAATATATGAATATTAAAGCACAACATGAAGATGCATTATTGTTTTTCAGACTCGGAGATTTTTATGAGATGTTTTACGATGATGCGATTACAGCTTCGCGTGTCCTAGAAATTACGTTGACGAAGCGGGATGCTAAAAAAGAGAATCCTATACCGATGGCAGGTGTTCCTTATCATTCGGCGGAAGGCTATATCGAAACGTTAATTCAAAATGGCTATAAGGTAGCGATATGCGAACAAATGGAAGACCCAAGGCAAGTAAAAGGCATGGTCAAGCGTGAAGTGGTTCGTGTGATCACGCCAGGGACGGTCATGGAAAAAGGTGGGATTGACGATACACAAAATAACTATATTTTAAGTTTTGTGAAGGACGACGGTTATGCATTAAGTTATTGTGATGTATCTACAGGAGAATTAAAAGTCACGCACTTTGAAGATGAAAGTACATTAATTAATGAAATCACGACGATTCATCCCAATGAAATTGTTGTGACACAAACATTATCAGAGTCATTAAAGCGACAACTCAGTGTGATTACTGAGACCATAACGGTAGTTAAAACGATTTCCGAACAGCCATACGCAGCGAATGACATGACCCACCCATTGATGCACCAAGCCGTGCAGATTGTATTAGATTATATTTATGATACGCAAAAAAGAGACTTATCTCATATTGAAACGGCGATTGCGTATCAAGCGCTTGATTATATGAAAATGGATTTTTATGCCAAACGCAATTTGGAATTAACAGAAAGCATCCGACTCAAATCGAAAAAAGGGACATTGCTTTGGTTGATGGATAAGACGAAAACACCAATGGGGGCACGTCGGCTTAAACAGTGGATTGACCGTCCACTCATTCAACAAGCTGAAATTTCAAAACGTCATGATGCAGTGGAACAATTTTTACAATACTTTATTGAACGAGATACGTTGCGACAATATTTGACAGAAGTGTATGACATCGAACGATTAGTTGGACGTGTGAGTTTTGGTAATGTCAATGCGAAAGACTTAGTTCAGCTCAAGCATTCCATTGCACAAATCCCTTCTATAAAGGCATTGTTACAATCCATTGAACATGCGTCTATTGCACATTTTAATGCTTTAGAGCCACTCGATGATTTGCTACATCTATTATCGGAAAGTCTCGTGGATGAGCCGCCACTATCTGTAAAAGAAGGTGGTTTGTTCAAAACAGGATTCAACGAGGCGTTAGATCAATATTTAGATGCTTCAAAAAATGGTAAGCAGTGGCTAGCTCAATTGCAGGCACAAGAACGTGAGCGTACAGGGATAAAGTCATTAAAAATTAGCTTCAACAAAGTATTTGGTTATTATATTGAAATTACACGAGCCAATTTATCCCAGTTTAACCCTGCCGATTATGGTTATGAACGGAAGCAGACCTTATCGAATGCTGAACGTTTTATCACTGATGAATTAAAGGAAAAAGAAGCGATTATTTTAGGCGCACAAGAAAAGGCGATTGAACTTGAATATCAATTATTTGTTGGGCTACGTGAAAAAGTGAAAAGTTATACCGAAAGGCTACAACAACAAGCCAAAATTATTTCGGAAATCGATTGTTTACAAAGTTTTGCGGAAATTGCACAACAATATCACTATGTTCGACCACAGTTTAGCGAAGATCAAACACTTCAGTTAGTTGATTCAAGGCATCCAGTAGTAGAACGCGTAATGGATTATAACGATTATGTCCCAAATGATTGCTACCTCGATCGAGATCAGTTTATTTATTTAATTACTGGACCGAATATGTCAGGGAAATCGACGTATATGCGTCAAGTGGCAATTATTAGCATCATGGCACAAATGGGCGCGTTTGTCCCTTGTGAACGTGCAATTTTGCCGCTGTTTGATCAAATTTTCACACGTATTGGTGCAGCGGACGATCTGGTTTCTGGTAAAAGTACATTTATGGTGGAAATGCTAGAAGCACAAAAAGCATTAAAGTATGCCACTGCGAATAGTTTAATTATCTTTGATGAAATTGGACGTGGGACGTCGACATATGATGGACTTGCCTTAGCTCAAGCGATGATTGAGTATGTTGCTGAAACTTCACAAGCAAAGACGTTGTTTTCTACACATTATCACGAACTCACAGAATTAGATCAACAATTGCCGAGTCTTAAAAATGTACACGTTGCGGCAGATGAATATCAAGGAGAATTGATATTTCTTCACAAAGTTAAAGATGGCGCAGTCGCAAACAGTTACGGCATTCAAGTTGCACAGCTCGCAAATCTGCCAGAACAAGTCATTGCACGGGCACAGGTGATATTGGAAGCATTTGAAGCGCATGAGAAAACCAGTGTGTCACATGACGATAGTGGTGATGTGGCACAAAAATCTAACTTGAGTACAACCAATCAGCCTAGCGGTGCGACGCAATTTGAACAACCGACTTTCGATTTATTTGTACCAGAAGTTGAGCAAAGTGAAGTAGAACTTGAAATTAAAAATTTAAACCTCTCACAAATGACACCCATAGAAGCGTTAGTAAAATTAAGCGAACTTCAAAATAGATTACGATAGAAGGTGAAACGGATGGGGAAAATTAGACGATTACACGCGTCCTTAGCGAATAAAATTGCAGCGGGCGAAGTGGTTGAACGGCCAAGTTCTGTAGTAAAAGAATTGCTTGAAAATAGTATTGATGCAGGTGCGACAGAAATTAATGTTGAAGTTGTTGAGTCGGGTGTTACTTCTATACGTGTGGTAGATAATGGTTCTGGAATTTTACCGGACGATTTACCACTGACGTTCCATAGACATGCAACGAGTAAGTTGATTGAAGATGACGATCTATTTCATATTCGTACTTTAGGGTTTCGGGGTGAAGCGCTAGCCAGTATTGCATCCGTTGCGAAAGTGACATTACAAACATCTACAGATGGTGTCAATGGCTATGAAGTTTATGCTGAAGAAGGCGAAATTTTGTCGGAAAAACCTGCAAAAGCACGTAAAGGAACGGATATTCGTGTCGAATCTTTATTTTATAATACACCTGCACGTTTGAAATATATCAAGAGCCTATACACAGAGTTGGGAAAAATAACCGATATTGTCAACCGTATGGCAATGAGTCATCCTCAAATCCGGATGTCCTTAACAAATGATGGTAAAAAGATACTACAGACGAATGGATCAGGCCGGACAAATGAAGTCATGGCTGAAATTTATGGTATGAAAGTAGCACGCGATTTAGTACGTGTCGAAGGTGAAACGAGTGACTATCGTATATCTGGTTACGTCGCAAAACCTGAACATTCACGTAGCAATCGACATTATATATCTTTATTCATTAATGGGCGTTATATTAAAAATTTCTTGTTAAATAAAGCGGTGCAAGAAGGCTATCACACACTGATGATGATTGGGCGCTATCCTATTGTTTATTTGAATATTGAAATGGATCCCATTTTAGTTGATGTGAATGTGCATCCCACTAAATTAGAAGTACGTCTGTCGAAAGAGGATCAATTATTTGATCTCATTGTTCAAAAGATTCGAGAGGCTTTTAAAGACCAATTGCTCATACCACAAAATGACTTGAAATCTAAATATACACCTAAAAAAGTATTGCAACAATTTGAACAACAAAAAATGGCCTTTAATCAACAACAGGACGTTGCCTCTAAGCAAGATACGCAAGCACCGTCTTCAACTTCAACATCACAGTTGAAGGAGATGACTGTTGAGGAACCGCGTACATCATTTTCTGATTCATCTATGGATGTCATGCCTGACCAGCAAAACATACGACATCATCATGACAACGATTTTTCGATAGATGAGCGTAGACATTTTTCTGAATTGACTGGGAGTGACTCTGAGCATTTGCAGTCTGTCAATCGGCACGAAGCAGAACAAGAAGATACACCACAAACGATTGAGGCAACCTCTCGAACACAATCTAAACGACGTGTTCCGTACATGGAAGTGGTTGGACAAGTACATGGCACGTACATTATTGCGCAAAATGATCAAGGCATGTATTTAATTGACCAACATGCGGCCCAGGAACGAATTAAATATGAATATTATCGAGATAAAATCGGCGAAGTCAATAATGAAAATCAAAGTTTGCTCATTCCGCTTACTTTTAATTTTTCAAAAGATGAACAGCTCATCATTGAACAGTATCGGGATGCGTTAAAAACAGCGGGAATATTTTTAGAACCTTTCGGGGGACATGATTATATTGTCGATAGTTTCCCAGTTTGGTTCCCACAAGAAGACGTTGAGGGTACAATGCGCGATATGATCGAGTACGTCATTCGCCATAAAAAAATCGATATTGCAAAGTTTCGAGAAGAAGCGGCGATTATGATGAGTTGTAAGCGGTCTATTAAAGCAAACCACTATTTGAAATTGAACGAGATGGCAGATTTGGTCAATCAATTGGGAGAAATGGAAGATCCGTTTACTTGTCCGCATGGAAGACCGGTCATTATTCATTTCACAAATTATGAATTAGAACGTTTGTTTAAAAGGATTCAATAACATGAGAATTAAAGGAGTTTGCCATGAAGCCACATATTTTACCAGCAATTCGATCGATTAAAGATTTGGAGAAGTTATTCAAAACGGATTACAAAACATGTGTATTATTAGACACACATATTGGTCATTTGAATGGCATTATGAAACTGATTCAACAACATCAATTAAAGCCATTTATGCACATTGACTTAATTAAAGGGATGAGTCATGATGAATTTGCTTGCGAATACATTATTCAAACTTATCGGCCCAAAGGTATTGTATCAACT
This sequence comes from Staphylococcus lutrae, assembly GCF_002101335.1. Lineage (NCBI taxonomy): Bacteria > Bacillati > Bacillota > Bacilli > Caryophanales > Staphylococcaceae > Staphylococcus > Staphylococcus lutrae. The sequence goes on from NZ_CP020773.1 coordinate 2,300,303, forward strand.
AAAACGAAAGTGATTAAAAAAGCAAAAGCATTAGGTGTCGTAACGATTTTTCGTGTTTTTATCATTGATAGTCATGCTTTGGCACGGAGTATTGAACTCATCCAACGAATTGAACCTGATTATGTTGAAGTCTTACCTGGTATTGCAGATAAAGTGATTCAAGAAATTCATCAAAAAACCGGTGTAACCGTTATCGCGGGTGGACTCATCAATACACAAGACGAAGTTTCACGTGCGATTCAGAGTGGCGCAGCGTACATTACTACGAGTGAACAATCATTATGGTAAATTGAGTAAAGGGGGTTCGGGTGATGATAAAGACAAAACGATTACAGAAAGGGGACACAATTGCAATTGTATCGCCATCCTCGGGTTTGGCGGGTGAGCCAGACATTTTATGGCGAACGCAACAGGGGATTCGTGATATAGAAGCATTGGGTTACCGTGTGAAAGTGATGGAAAATAGTTTAAATGGCATCAAGTGGAATTATGAACATCCACAAGCACGTGCTGAAATTCTAAATGCAGCATTTGTAGATTCAGAAGTGACTGCCATTTTATCAACAATTGGAGGAAATGAAAGTGTACGTATCATTCCGTATTTAGACGATGAATTGATTCGTCGAAATCCTAAAATTTTTATTGGCTACTCTGATATCACTCCGCTACACCTTCATTTATATCGTCTTGGCGTAATCAGTTTTTATGGACCGGCACTATTAACAGATTTTGCTGAAAATGTTCAATTAGACACCTATACGTTGTCGCATTTATTTAGCGTCATTAGCGATACACAACCGATAGGAGAGATTGTCCCTTCAAAAGACGTGCGCACTTCCGGTTTGCGTTGGAACTATCATCAACGTCATATTGAGCGAGAAAAACAACCAAATGAGGGCTATATGTATGTGCAAGGACAAGGGCAAGTGACAGGTGCATTGATTGGCGGGTGTTTTGAATCTTTGGACAAACTTCGAGGCACCCCTTATTTTCCGAGTTTAGATGAATTTGACGGAAAAATCCTGTTTTTAGAGACATCAGAAGTGCAGATTTCACCTGTGAATTTTGAAGAAACATTGCGTTCTTTTGGATTAATGGGAATCTTTCATCGCGTTGTAGGTATCCTATTTGGACGTCCCCAAAATGGTGTTCACCAAGAAGCCTATCACGATAAATTACGTCTCATTATGCGTGAATTTAATCAAGAGCGGTTGCCTATTATGGGGAATGCAAGTTTTGGACATAATGAACCTAAATTTACGCTTCCATATGGCGTCCTTGCGACCCTTTCAGTGGACGCCCTTACTTTTAGCATAGATGAAGTGGCGGTTACGGCAGAATCCGATTAAAGTGTCAAAAGTGATTAAATTGGTTGATATAAGTTGACGAAAATATTGACAACGCTTACATTTTCGTTGTAATATGATTGCAAGTTGATATTTAGCTAGAGACTAAGAGACTTCTATTCGCGTTTAATACTGTTTAATGCGTATTGAAGTCTTTTTCTATTTAAAGGGAGGAAAAAGAATGAATGTCTACTTAGCCGAGTTTTTCGGTACAGCATTACTTTTACTCATGGGTGGTGGCGTTGTTGCAAATGTGAGTTTGAAAAAAACGAACGCCAATGGTGCAGACTGGATTGTTATCGCAATTGGATGGGGCCTCGCAGTAGTATTAGGCGTCTATGCGGTGGGGCAAATTTCTGGCGCACATTTAAACCCTGCTGTAACATTAGCCTTAGCCATTAACGGAGATTTTTCATGGGCACAAGTACCTGGTTATATGATTGCGCAATTACTGGGTGGTATTTTGGGTGGTATGTTAACTTGGCTCATGTATTTACCGCATTGGCGTGCAACTGAGGAACCTGCAACGAAACTCGGGGTATTTGCAACTGGTCCTGCATTAAAAAACTATATTGCAAATTTTATATCAGAGATTATCGGAACAGCGGTGTTAACATCAGGACTTTTGTATATCGGTGCGAACAAATTTACAGATGGTTTAAACCCATTGATTGTTGGCGCATTGATTGTAGCCATCGGTTTAAGTTTAGGAGGTACGACAGGGTATGCGATTAATCCAGCACGGGACTTAGGCCCACGTATTGCTCATGCGATTTTACCTATTCATGGTAAAGGTTCAAGTGGATGGGGTTATGCGATCGTGCCGGTCATTGGACCACTAGTTGGGGGTATGCTAGGGACAGTGTTGTATCGACTCGTATTCAAAAGTATTTTTGATGGATGGACGATTGCAACAATCGTCATTTTAATCCTTACATTATTGTTAGGTAAAATTTTAAACCAAAAAACACCTAAAGAAGAAATTGCACAAATATAAAAATACAACATGGATGTATGAATAACAATGAGAGAATGACAAGGCTTCTCTGATAGGTGAATGAATATAGAAGTCTGGTCACTCTTGTTGACATAAAGCCTTGTGGTTGTATAGAGTGAAGTGACAAAAGATTGACGTGTGGTGGATTCATCGCCACACCATGTTTTTCTACAAGTTAATATTTGAAACAGAGACGAAGTGTTGAGAGGAGATCATATTATGGGAAATTATATTTTATCAATAGACCAAGGTACGACAAGTTCACGTGCGATTTTATTCAATGAAGAAGGTGGAATTGTAGGCGTTGCCCAGCGAGAATTTAAACAACATTTTCCAAAAGCGGGTTGGGTAGAACATGATGCGAATGAAATTTGGACGTCGGTTTTATCTGTTATGGCGTCAGTTTTGAATGAAAATAATGTATCCGCTAAAGAAATTAAAGGAATTGGTATTACGAATCAGCGTGAAACGACGGTCGTATGGGATAAAAACACAGGGCGTCCCATCTATAATGCCATCGTTTGGCAATCACGACAAACGCAACAAATTTGTGATGCGTTGAAAAATGAGGGATATGAACAATTATTTAGGGATAAAACGGGATTATTGTTAGATCCTTATTTTTCAGGTACGAAGGTAAAATGGATTTTGGATAAAGTTGAAGGCGCACGTGAAAGTGCAGAAAAAGGCGATGTATTGTTTGGTACGATTGATTCATGGCTCGTTTGGAAATTGTCAGGCGGTCGTGCGCATGTGACCGATTATTCCAATGCAAGTCGTACATTAATGTATAACATTCACGAATTAAAATGGGATGATGAGCTTCTTGAACTATTAGATGTTCCAAAGGCGATGTTACCTGAAGTCAAACCTTCGAGTGAAGTATACTGCGAAACAATCGATTATCATTTCTTTGGTGAGAACGTACCGATTGCTGGAATTGCTGGCGATCAACAGGCGGCATTGTTCGGGCAAGCATGCTTTGAACGTGGCGATATCAAAAACACATATGGTACAGGTGGTTTCATGTTAATGAACACAGGCGAAGAAGCTGTGAAGTCAGGCAATGGTTTGCTCACGACAATCGCATATGGTATCGATGGTAAAGTCAATTACGCCTTAGAAGGTTCAATCTTTGTATCGGGCTCTGCGATTCAATGGTTAAGAGATGGGCTGAGAATGATTAATTCTGCACCGCAATCTGAAGACTATGCAAAACGCGTTGATTCTACTGAAGGGGTGTACGTTGTTCCTGCATTTGTTGGTTTGGGAACGCCATATTGGGATTCTGATGCACGTGGCGCAATTTTCGGATTAACGCGTGGTACAGAAAAAGAACACTTCATTCGTGCGACGCTTGAGTCATTATGTTATCAAACACGTGATGTCATTGAAGCTATGGCACAAGACTCAGGGATTGAAGTGAACAGTTTGCGCGTAGATGGTGGTGCAGTTAAAAATAATTTCCTAATGCAATTCCAAGCCGACTTAGTTAATATCAGCGTAGAACGTCCAGAAATCAATGAAACAACAGCCCTAGGTGCGGCTTATTTAGCTGGTTTGGCAACAGGATTTTGGAAGGACAAATCAGAAATTACGAGTCGTTGGAAATTAGAAAAAGCTTTCGAACCATCAATGGACAATAAGGAAAGTGATCGATTATACAAAGGATGGAAGAAAGCTGTAGAAGCCACACAAGTTTTTAAAATAGACGAGGCATAAGCCGTATGATATACTGTAGGTAAGTTAATAGCATAACGCGAGAAAAGAAGAGACTTTGTTCGTACAACTTGATGAAGGTGTATAGGCGGAGTCTCTCTTTTTATGAAATTAGGAGGCGAAATATATGAGTTTATCGACATTGAAACGTGATTCGGTGAAGCAGCGAATGAAAAATGAGGAATATGATGTTATTGTTGTAGGTGGCGGCATTACGGGGGCAGGTGTCGCTTTAGATGCATCAGCGAGAGGAATGAAAGTGGCGCTTGTTGAAATGCAAGACTTTGCACAGGGAACGAGTTCACGTTCGACAAAATTAGTACATGGCGGTTTACGCTACTTAAAGCAATTTCAAGTGGGGGTTGTTGCTGAAACAGGTAAAGAACGTGCCATCGTCTATGAAAATGGGCCACACGTCACGACACCAGAATGGATGTTATTACCGATGCACAAAGGTGGTACATTTGGTAAATTCTCAACTTCAATCGGCTTAGCGATGTATGACCGATTAGCAGGGGTAAAAAAATCAGAACGAAAAAAAATGTTAAGTAAGAAAGAAACTTCTGCGAAAGAACCGCTTGTTAAACAAGAAGGATTAAAAGGCGGCGGTTATTACGTAGAATACCGTACGGATGATGCACGATTAACGATAGAAGTAATGAAAAAAGCAGCTGAACAAGGTGCAGACATCATGAACTATGTCAAAGTGAATAACTTCTTATATGATCATAAAGAAAAAGTGAATGGTGTCATGGTGATTGATCGCCTTGCTAATGAAACATTTGAAATTAGAGGTAAAAAAGTCGTGAATGCGACAGGACCTTGGGTAGATGAAGTGCGTAGTGCAGATTATTCTAAAAACAATAAACAACTGCGATTAACAAAAGGTGTTCACGTTGTTATTGACCAATCGAAGTTCCCATTGCGTCAAGCGGTATACTTTGATACTGAGAAAGATGGGCGTATGATTTTTGCGATTCCACGTGATGGCAAGGCGTACGTCGGAACTACAGATACATTTTATAATAATGACAAATCAAAACCACTCGTCAACCAAGAAGATCGAGATTATTTGGTTGAAGCGATTAACTACATGTTCCCAACTGTACATGTGACAGATGCAGATATTGAATCGACATGGGCAGGCGTTCGTCCGCTTATATATGAAGAAGGAAAAGACCCTTCAGAAATTTCACGAAAAGATGAAGTTTGGGAAGGTAAATCAGGCCTACTTACCATTGCAGGAGGAAAATTAACAGGCTATCGTCATATGGCATTAGAAATTGTAGATTTAGTTGAGAAACGACTTAAACAAGAATACAAATTAAAATTTAATCAAGTTGACACAAAACATATTCCTATTTCTGGTGGAGATGTTGGAGGTAGTGCAAACTTTGAACAATTTGTTGAAGAGAAAGTGGCGTTAGCAGACGCGTATAATCTGGACCAAAACTTAGCACGTCGATTTGCAACAAAATTTGGTTCGAATGTCGACGATTTATTCGAGATTGCGCAAGCAGCACAACATCAAAATACAGGCTTGCCGTTAGAACTTTACGTTGAATTAGTCTATGGTGTACAGAACGAGTTAGTGATTAAACCAACGGACTTCTTAGTGCGTCGTACAGGTGCTTTATATTTTGATATTGATTCCGTTCTCCGTTATAAAGATACTGTTATCGATGTCTTAGCTGATTTAGTGGGGTACGATGCAAATACAAAAGCGATTTACAAAGCAGAATTAGAAGAAGCCATTCAAGAAGCACGACACGGTCAACATCAACCAGCTGAAAAATAATTTTAAAATCGTATTATCACTGGGATTGGAACATCATCTTGTTCCAATCCCTTTAATTCGTTATCAAAATTGCGCTATAAATCGAGGTTTCATATTTTTAAGTCTGCAACTGAGGATGTACGGGATGGAATTGACTTTTTATAAGAGGCAGTCAAAAGATGTGAGTTGAGCACTCAAATGTCTGTTGAAAAATCAAAAGACAACAAAATACATGTGATCGTTATATGTGATGCACCATTAAAGTGTTCAAAATGCGTGAATATGGTAAAGTTGAATTAATGACATAAAATCGGAGAGGTGAGCGAATATGGTAAAATCAGAAGCCATGAAAATTGCTGTCATGGATGGAACGATGTTAGAAGCTAGAGTGGATCAGGCAGACTTTGAAGCAGTAGGCATTGTACATATTTTTCATGGCATGTCGGAACATATGGATCGTTATGCACAATTGGTTGAAAAACTCAATCAACAAGGATAACATGTCATCCGGCATAATCATCGTGGACATGGCGTTGAAGTGGACGGCGTACGGGGGCATTTTGATTCAATAGCGCAAGTTGTACAAGATGCATACGAAATTCAAAGTACTTTGCGCGCTCAATTTGATTCACAGTTACCAGTGATTTTGCTAGGGCACTCAATGGGGTCCATCATTGCAAGACAATTTGTTCAAACGTTTCCTAAGGCTGTACAAGGGTTAGTTCTAAGCGGAACGGGTTATTATCCATCATGGTATTATCGCCTTGTTTTACCGATATTGAAAAGTGTGACATTGATATTTGGGAAAAAGCGACGTCTGAAATGGTTGAATCATTTAACAACTGGGCGTTTCAACAAAAACTTCAAACCTGTCCGTACAACGAGTGACTGGTTAAGTTCGGATCGAACAGAAGTGGATGGATTTATCCAAGATCCGTATACTGGATTTTTAGTATCGAATCAACTGATTTATAGTGTGCTCTATGCAATGATGTTGACCACACGCCAGAAAAACATTTTGAAAATGGATCACACGCTCCCTATTCTCCTCGTATCTGGCAAAGATGATCCATTTGGTGGGAATGGCAAAGGAATTCGACAACTTGGTAAAGTTTATAAAAAAGGTGGCATGGATCATGTTACTGTTCAAATTTATAAAAATAAAAGACATGAAATTTTATTTGAAAAAGATAAAACAACGGTGTGGCGTCATATGTTAGACTGGATGAGTCGACAAATTATCAAAAGTAAAAAGTAGGTGAACGGGGTGTCACAAAATAAACCCTTTGTCATAGCGATTGTTGGACCGACAGCCAGTGGAAAAACTGAGTTCGGTGTAGCGCTAGCAAAAGAAATTAATGGAGAGATTATTAGTGGAGACGCTATGCAAATCTATCAAGGGATGGATATTGGTACTGCAAAAGTAACGGCAAAAGAAATGGAAGGAATTCCGCATCATCTCATCAATATTTTAAAACCTGATGAAACATATTCAGTGTACGACTTTCAACAACAAGCACAACGGTTGATTGAAGAAATTACGAATCGAGGAAAAGTTCCAATTATCGTCGGTGGGACAGGGCTTTATATACAGTCAGTGATTTACAATTATCAGTTTGATGACGAAGCGGTTTCCCCAGCTGTTGCTGAACGAGTGAAACAACAAATGGCGATGTTATCTAGTTATTCAAATCATGAATTACATGAATATTTAGGGACATTCGATCCGGAATCTCAACGTGTGATTCATCCTAATAATCGTAAAAGGGTGGAACGGGCGATTGCGTATTATTTACAGACAAAAAAAGTTTTAAGTAATCGCAAGAAAAGTACCCAATTGACTGAAAATTATGATACATTATTACTAGGGATGAAAATGTCGCGCGATACCTTATATTCAAGGATAAATAATCGTGTTGATGTCATGTTGTCTCATGGTTTATTGGATGAAGTGCAAGAACTTATTGAATTAGGTTATGAATCGTGTCAAAGTATGCAAGCCATCGGTTATAAAGAAATTATACCGGTGATTAAAAATGAAGTTCCACTGGATGAGGCGATTGAACGACTCAAACAGCATTCACGTAATTATGCGAAAAGGCAAATGACTTGGTTTACAAATAAACTTAATGTTCATTGGTTAGATAGAGAGAAGATGTCACTTACTTCAATGTTATCTGAGCTGAAACCCCTAATAAATAAAAGGAGAAATGAACATGATTGAGAAACGTAACATTCAAGATGAGTACCTAGAGAAATTTAAAGAAGAGGGTAAAGAACTAACGGTATTTTTAACGAATGGTTTCCAATTACGCGGTACAATTGTTGATTTTGACCAATATGTAATTGATATACTCTCCCAAGGGCGTCACCATTTAATTTACAAACACGCAATAAGCACATTTTTAGAAGGTACGAACTAAATTGATGTTAATGGAGTGGAGTGACCTCATATCGTGTCACTTCATCAATGCGGAGACAGCGCCAACCTCTATTTTCCGAAAGGAGTTAGCGGTGTCTCTCCACTTTTAATTATCAATCTACTGTTCATTAGGGAAATCACCGAATAATTAAAGGGCAACAAGGGTGTTGTGGCACCCGTCGCTCATTTCATGTGACAGGGCATGACGATGTTATGAGTCACAAAAACAAATCAATCCAGAACTGCTGATCAGTTGAAATAAAGAAACATCACCTTTTTCGTATTCACGACGATTGAAAGGGTGATGTTTTCTTATGGCGTTTATAATAATTTTTCAATATCATCTATCAAATGTTCAGGTGTTTTTTGTGGTGAAAAACGTTTAACGACGTGACCTTCACGATCAATTAAAAATTTAGTAAAATTCCACTTAATCTTATCACCAAAAACACCAGACTTTTGCGATTTTAGGTATTGATAGAGTGGGTGTGCATGTTCACCATTGACTTCAATTTTTTCATGCATTGGAAAAGTCACACCATAATTGAGTTGGCAGTTGGTTGCAGCTTCAGCCCCGCTACCAGGTTCTTGCTTGCCAAATTGATTGCTTGGAAAACCTAATACCGTAAATCCTCGGTCACTATAGGTTTCATAAAGTTTTTGCAAACCTTGAAATTGCGGTGTTAAACCACATTCACTGGCTGTGTTCACGATGAGTAGGACGTCTCCTTTGTATTGCGACAGTGGATAAGTTGTACCATCCGTTTTTGGGACTTCAATATCATATAAATGCATTGTTTTCACCTCTAAAACAAATATAACACAATCAGCCTATATAGTCTTAAGTGATACACTGTGTTAGAATACGGATTGATATGTTAAAAGAAAATGGTGATAAGATGGGTAAAACAGAACTCCATTTAACTCAAAGCGCAAAAGAAACGGCAGTATTAGTCGGTGTAGACGTTTATCAGTCAGATTATGATTTTGACAGTACAATGGCTGAATTAAACGCTTTAGCCTATACATGTGATTTAGAAGTTAAAGGGCAGTGGAGCCAACATAGAAATCATGTTGACTATAAATTTTATATCGGTAAAGGGAAATTGGCGGAGATTAAAGACTTTATTGCGTTTCATGATATTGATGTGGTTGTAACCAACGATGAATTAACGACGACACAATCAAAAAATTTAAACACGCAATTGGGTGTCAAGATTATCGACCGGACCCAATTAATCCTAGAGATTTTTGCGTTGAGAGCAAGAAGCAAGGAAGGGAAACTTCAAGTCGAATATGCACAGCTAGACTATTTATTGCCTCGACTCATGGGGCATGGTAAAAGTTTATCCCGTTTAGGCGGAGGTATCGGTACGAGGGGTCCTGGTGAAACGAAACTCGAAACCGACCGACGTCATATCCGAACACGTATGAATGAAATTAAACGTAAACTCAGCGAAGTGGAAGCGCATCGAGAACGTTATCGAAATAAAAGAGGACAAAACCATGTGTTTCAAGCAGCACTCATCGGCTATACAAACGCTGGCAAGTCTTCATGGTTTAATACATTAACCGATGCAGCCACTTACGAACAAGATTTACTTTTTGCAACGTTGGATCCTAAGGCGCGGCAACTTAACATTAATAATGGATTTGAAATGGTCATTTCGGATACAGTAGGCTTTATTCAAAAATTGCCGACATCGCTCATCGAAGCGTTTAAATCTACATTAGAAGAAGCACGACAAGCAGACTTGCTCATCCATGTGGTCGATGCCAGTCATGCCGATTACAAAATTCAATATGATACCGTTAAGGAAATTATTCGTGAACTTGACATGGATTACATCCCTCAAGTGGTCATTTTTAACAAGCGTGATTTACATACGGGAGCGCGACCCATTGCAGATCAAGTGTCCGTATTTGTATCGTCTAAAAATCCAGATGATATCGAAAAAGTAAAAACATTAATTATTGAAGCGATTCAAAAACAATTCCGATTTTATCAAATACAATTAGAGAGTCAATGTGCTGAAAAGTTATATCAACTTAAACAACAGACCTTAGTGACTCGTCTTGAATATGATGAAGAGACAGATCAATACATGATAGAAGGCTATCAAAAACAATAGAAAGAAGCGGGAACATGACACAATTATCACAACTTATTGAAGAAATAGAAACGATACTCGTACCATATTTTAGAGAAATTGAGGCGCGTGCGCTTAAAAATCAACAACGTGTTTTAGATGCGTTTCATCAAGTGAAGATTACTGAAGCGGATTTAGTAGGATCAACGGGTTACGGATATGATGATGCTGGAAGAGATCATCTCGAAGCGGTTTATGCGGCAACATTTAAAGCAGAAGATGCGCTAGTGAGACCGCAACTCATTTCAGGTACACACGCGATTACAGTGGCACTACAAAGTATGTTAAAGCCAGGTGAAAGCTTGATGTACATTACTGGAAGTCCTTATGATACTTTGTTAGAAGTGATCGGCGTGAGTGGAACGGGCATTGAAAGCCTAAAAGAATATGGGATACATTATCAAGAAGTTGAACTTAAAGCAGGACATATAGATATCGAAAAAGTATTACATACCATTGATGAGACAACAAAAGTCGTCGCAATTCAACGTTCCAAAGGGTATGATCAACGTCCATCTATTTCTATAGATGAAATTGAGAAAGCAATTCAGAGCATTAAAGCACAGCATCCAGATGTCATTATTTTCGTTGACAATTGTTATGGTGAATTTGTGGAGACAAAAGAGCCGGTCGAAGTTGGGGCTGATTTAATGGCAGGATCGCTCATTAAAAATCCAGGGGGTGGATTAGCGAAAATTGGAGGCTATATTGTTGGACGACAAGAATTAGTCGCTCGGTGTGGTTATCGTTTAACAGCACCTGGTATAGGCAAAGAGGCAGGTGCGTCATTGGATGCGTTACAGGCCATGTATCAAGGTTTTTTTATGAGCCCTCATATCGTTAGTCAGAGTTTAAAAGGCGCCCTTTTTACAAGTTTATTGTTAGAGCGTTTAAATATGCGTACGTCCCCACGTTATGATGAACCACGTACAGATTTAATTCAAACCGTGTCATTCGGTAACCAAGAACAAATGATTCGTTTCTGTCAAAGTATTCAACATGCTTCTCCAATTAACGCCCATTTTAACCCTGAACCAAGTGCGATGCCGGGTTACGAAGATGCTGTTATTATGGCTGCAGGAACATTCATACAAGGCGCATCAATTGAACTGACTGCCGACGGACCGATTCGCCCACCTTATGAAGTATACGTACAAGGAGGCCTCACCTATGAACATGTCAAAATCGCAGTCATACGTGCAGTCGGAACTTTAATAGAAGATGGCCTAATTTCAATAAAATAAAATATTTTTACTCTTATAGTATAAAAACACACTCATATGAAAGGTCGGAATAATCAGAAATGTTGTAGTGGCAGGTGTTTTTAGGTATATGTTAGGTTTCCTGACACATTTTTGAAATGTTGAAATAGGTATGCTATTGTAAAAGCAAGTTCAAAAAGTCAAGGAGATGTGGGAGATGGACAACGATAAAATTCGCCGAAACATGCCTGTATTTCCGATGAGTGTTGTCAGTCGATTAACGGAATTGTCACCACGACAAATTCGTTATTACGAAACACATGAACTTGTTACCCCTTCGCGTACAGTGGGAAACAAACGTCTCTTTTCACTGAATGATTTAGAAACATTACTTTCAATTAAACATTTATTGGAAAAAGGGTTTAATATGAAAGGAATTAAACAAATCATGTTAACGGATGACGTTAATCCATTGAATGATGAAGAGGCGCAATTGAGAAAGCAGATGCTCGTGGATACGACACAGAAACCACAACGTGATTCGATACCTTTGAATCGTGGAGATTTATCGCGCTTTTTTAAATAACTTATACTGGAGGACATTTTTTAATGCCAAAACAACACTTTACTAAAGATGATATCAGACGCTTTGCCAAAGAAGAAAACGTACGCTATTTACGCTTACAATTTACTGATATTTTAGGGACAATTAAAAACGTTGAAGTACCAGTAAGCCAATTAGAAAAAGTATTGGACAATGAAATGATGTTTGATGGCTCTTCCATTGAAGGCTTCGTTCGTATTGAGGAATCAGATATGTATTTATACCCTGATTTGGATACGTGGGTTATTTTCCCTTGGACAGCGGGACAAGGAAAAGTAGCACGTTTAATCTGTGATATTTACACGACAGATCACGAACCATTTTCTGGAGACCCACGCAGCAATTTAAAACGTGTATTAAAAGAAATGGAAGCTTTAGGTTACACGGATTTTAACTTAGGGCCTGAACCTGAATTTTTCTTATTTAAGTTAGATGAAAAAGGCGAACCAACAATGGAATTAAATGATCACGGTGGGTATTTCGATTTAGCACCAACGGACTTAGGTGAAAATTGTCGTCGTGATATCGTCCTTGAATTAGAAGACATGGGCTTTGATATTGAAGCTTCACATCATGAAGTGGCGCCAGGTCAACATGAAATTGATTTCAAATATGCAGATGCTGTAACAGCTTGTGACAACATTCAAACTTTTAAATTGGTCGTAAAGACAATTGCACGTAAACACAACTTACATGCGACGTTTATGCCGAAACCATTGTTTGGCGTTAACGGAAGTGGGATGCACTTTAATGTTTCACTATTCAAAGGGAAAGAAAATGCATTCTATGATGAAAATAGCGAAATGCAATTAACAGAAGATGCATATCACTTTATTGCAGGTATTATGAAAAATGCTCGAGGTTATACAGCAGTGTGTAACCCACTTGTCAATTCATACAAACGTCTTGTGCCTGGATATGAGGCACCAAGTTACATCGCTTGGAGTGGTAAAAACCGCTCGCCATTAGTTCGTGTCCCAAGTTCGCGCGGTTTATCGACACGTGTTGAAATCCGTTCAGTTGATCCTGCAGCGAATCCATATATGGCATTAGCGACAATATTACAAGCTGGTTTAGATGGCATTAAAAATAAATTAGAAGTGCCAAAACCAGTAAATCAAAACATTTATGAAATGAACCGTGAAGAACGTGAAGCAGTCGGCATTGAAGACTTACCATCCACACTTTACACAGCTTTAAAAGCAATGCGTGAGAATCCAATCGTTAAAGAAGCACTGGGTGACCACATCTATCACCAATTTATCAACTCTAAGTCTATTGAATGGGATTATTACCGCACGCAAGTGTCTGAATGGGAAGTTGAGCAGTATATGAAACAGTATTAATAGGTTGAACCCTTGAAGCTATGCGCTTTGAGGGTTTTTGTTTTGCACATAGTTTTTTCTTTTTATGTTAATTGGGTGCAAAATGGGGGAGATCAAATTAAGGATAGCGGGATAAAGTATCTTGAATAACTGACACACTTAATTTGACAAACCTAGAAAAAGGGAGCAGAAATAATTAAAACATAGTAAATGCGTCCTTATTGCTGTTTTAATTTACGGATGCTCAATTAGTGACCTTGACCTAACAAATTTCCTGTTATGTGTCACTTTACGTGGATTTGTGTCCGATTTGGGCACAAACCCACTCGTGATTTATTTAAAATTAGGATCTAACCAATAATTGTTTGCATAACTTCTTGCATTTTCTCTTATCTTATAAATGTTATCTTTATTTAAATTTTTAATTAGATCTTTATCAAAACTCATTTTTAAAATAATATTGTTATGTTTATTCAGCTTATTATCTTCTGTTTTCTTTTCTACACTAATAACAACATTATCGATGTTTAATTTTGTTTTTTTAACACCCAACACCGCTTTACCTGCACCATCTTGCATTTCACGAACAACAGAGTCTTTATTAAATCCGCTAAAATCTTTCAAAGTGATAGCAACTATTTTGTCGTTTTCATTATAGATTATTTTTGAAAAATTTTTTTCTCCAACTTCATTTTTGATTGACTTTTCTAATTTTTGTTCGTCTGTTAAACGCTTATCATCATTTTTTGAACCATCATTGCCACATGCCGATAAAACTAGAATACTAGCGAATAATAAAAAGAATATTCTTTTCATTTTACAATCTCCTTTAAAATAATAATGTGGATAACCTTGTCACATCCCAAACAACCATTGCTTTTATGATTCATTATTCAAACTTATTAAAAAGTGTTGTATATAAAGCGCAATAAGTGACGTTTTAATGATAAAAATAATTACTATAATTTTAGTAATTGTTTTTTTGATATCGAATGCTTCTTGAGTTATAGCGTCCATATCTAATAACTCTTTTACCACTTTTCAGTGCTGCTAAAACTTCATTTTTAGTTGCATCATTTCCTAATGATTTTGTTTCATTAGCGCCAAAAACGGCATAAATAATTTCTGCTTTTTCATGTAAATAACGAAGATGTTAACTTGATCACCATTGACTTGCTTTATTTTATCAATTAGTATAATATCTTTATCTTCAAATAAGCGGCTCTATCGAATCACCATTGACCTGTAATGAAAAGTTGTGATTAAGTGTGTGTCCGTTGTATTGTGTTGTAGATCTATTAACGTTTCTCCTATACTTGCCGTAACATAGCCATAAGTAGTTACTTCTGACGAAACGATATTGTCCAAATTGATTGTTTTGCACTTCTAGTTGATTATTGGCGCAATCAAGTACGCATTCTTGATGAGGAGGCGTGAATTGTAGGATATGTATGCGATAGCGTTGTCATCTTTATAAATAGCATCTATATCACTTTTTCTAACCCCAAAAATGCCAGCTATTCTTTGCATGACTCTGTTCAGCTCATGTAATACTGCTGAGTTCTATTTTTATGCAAATCTTTTTTATTTATTACTTCATTATTGCCAATACTAATTTCAAAAAGTGTAGTTATCGACATTACAACAATAGGTAAAATTAGTATAATCATTATTTTATTTTGTATACAAATTCACACCAATATGGTTTATATCATCAGATTTTAAATTTTTATTATCTTCATAAATTTTATCTATTTGGTAGGCATTTTCTCCTTTCCAATCATAAATATCAAAAGAATAATTTTTTGAAGTCTTCATATCAATTTCAATTAATCCTGTGCTTACATTGATCCTTTTATTGTGGTTAAGTGCACTTCTATACGAATAGCGGAAGAATCTACCGTTTTATTATCTCCATATATATTTATAAATTTATACGGTATAAATGGAACTAAATCTTTGTTTGGGAACAGATCATACCAAAAACTCTCATGGTCTTTTTCAATAAATTTGATATAACCTGTTTCAAATGCAGAGCCGTCACGCTCATATAACTTTTTCTCTCTAGTCAACCAATTTCTAACTTTATAATCAAGTTCTTGGACTGTAACATTTACTTTATTTGTATTAATTATGAAAGAAAATTTTTGTCTATTGTCAACAGTAGCTGAGACAACAATGCCGTTACTATTAGTATTGTCGGAAGAATGCAAAGTTAATCCTCCATACATACAAACCCCATTAAAAATGATTTTTTCGTCAGTTTCGTTCTTAGGTACTAAACAAGTATAATAATAAGGTACTCCAAAAACATCAACCTGATTATTTTTATATTTATCTGCAAGTGCCTTATTTGCAAGTTCGGTTCTCACTTCTTTATAGCCAGAATAAGAAATAGGAAAAATTAAATCATGTTGCAAAAACTGTCTAGTATTTTTAATGTTTTCTGCCATTATCGGTGTATTCATATATAGAACTTCAATATTTCCCATAGTTCCTTTATTTTTTTTGTACTCACTTACTTTATTTAATTCTTCGGGTTTGGGGTCTGGTTGTGCGTTAGTAATGGGTATATAACAAAGTATTAGTATAAAAATAGTGATAACTATTGAAAAAAAAGATTTTTTAAACATGTCAACGCCTCCCTTTAATTTATAATATGTCTTATTAAGATAAAAATCAATATATTTTTATTAATAAGATATATTATAAGTTATTAATATATAATGTTTATTTGTATAATAACATTTTAAAAGATGAAGTGTTTTTATATTTATAGTGGTGAGAAGCAATTAAATAAGGCGTGTGCATATTTTTAAAGCGTTTTTACATGTTCGGCATCTAAAATATCTTCAATAGTGATTCAATATTTTTAGGAGGTTTACATCATCTTAATTATAATGAAATATAGAAATTCTCTTTATAAAATAGTATTTTAAATATTTTGTTAATATTAATTGATAAAATTTAATGGTATTTAAACAAAAGTGTTATAATTTAATTACAATAAGTATATTATAAGGAGATTTTTAAAATGAGTAAAAAGTTCAACAAAATTTTGGTGATGACACTATTGTTATTGTTTAGTGGCGTATTCCAGAGTGCACTAACAGGTTCTAATGTGATAAAAGCGGAAAGGCAACCAGACCCTACTCCAGAACAATTAAATAAGTCTAGTCAATTTACTGGGCTTATGGAGAACATGAAATATTTATATGATAATCATTATGTTCAGGGCATTAATGTTAGATCATACGATCAATTTTTGTTTTCTGATCTTATTTATTCCATCGAAGATACTAAATTTGGGAATTACGATAAGGTTAAAGTAGAATTTGAGAATAAGAGGTTGGCTGATAAATATAAGAATAAAAACGTAGATGTTTTTGGGACAAATTATTATAGTAATTGCTATTTTTCCGAAGATGATAAAAAAGACAGTAATCATCCAAACAGTGGTTCGGGAAAAACATGTATGTATGGAGGGATAACAGAACAAGAAGGTAATCGAACAGATAGTCCTATAAATATTTTAGTAAAAGTTTTTGAAGATAAACGGAATACTCTATCTTTTAGCATAAAAACGAATAAAAATCAAGTCACAGCACAAGAACTTGATATAAAGGTAAGAGATTTTTTGATAAAAAACAAAAATATATACGAATTTAATAGTTCTCCATATGAAACGGGATATATTAAATTTATTGAAGATAATAAAAATGCTTTTTGGTATGATATGATGCCTCCTGCAGGCAGTAATTTAGATCAATCAAAATATTTAATGATATATAATGATAACAAGACAGTGAACGCATCAAAAATTACCATAGAAGTGTACCTTACTAAAAAGTAAAATGAACATTATATAAATGTCAAGATAAATATGTACAATTTTGCTTTAATAAGTATGTACAGTTTTATTCTTTTTCTGAAGGAAAATGGATTTTTAACTTATGAAAAAAATTCACATGATAATGATTTACTTAATGTGCGTATTGGAAATGATATCAGTAATGGTGTCATTGCATGAGCCACACCTTCAGCAGTAATTAAATTTATCAAGTGTATCCTTAGTAGAGAAAATAAGCATAATACTTGATACGTCACTGTCCTATGATTCAAAGTAAATGGTGAAAAGCTAATATGACTAAAACCGAAGTTCAAAATTGTATCATTCTATAAAATTGCGTTTGAACATGAAAGGATAGGAAATATCAAAAGGAAAAAATTGAATGTCGCTTAAATAAAAACCTCGAAAGTGAAATGACATATTAAATGAAGTATTGTTTTACGTGAAGAAAAAGTGACAAACATTCGAAAAAGCCAATAGATGTCGTTGAATAGCGACGATCTACTCGCTTTTTTACGGTAATAACGTTGCAATACGTTTACGATTGAGAAGATGATTTATATTGTAGGTGGTTATCAATTTTGATATCTCTTGATTAATATTTCAGTCCTTTTCTCGCTTTAAAATTGCCGTAAATTGAATAATATATAAAGATTGCACCTAAACTAAGAAGGACGAACATATAGACACCCATAAGTTCGGACGATAGAAATACACCAAGAACAATACCAAAGCGAGCAATTAATTCTGACAAATTAAATCCTAACGAATTAAAAGCGGAGTATGTTCCTCTTTTATCATCTGGTATGATTTTAAAGCGACTCTCATCAAATATTGGTGCATAAATGATTTCTCCGATAGTAGCGATAATCATAAATAATACCAATAAGTAAAAGTTGTTTAGGTAAGTTAAATTTGAGTAGCCTATAATATACATGGATAATCCTATGATGAGTGCATATTTTTGATGCATGCTTAAAATGACTTTAGAAATAAAATAAGTGAATGTAATGACGATGAATGTATTAATGACCATTAATAATGAATACATTTTCACACCATCTATGTTTAAGGAAAAAATAGGGTTAAACTCTTCTTTTAATCGCACCGATATGTAAGATGAAGCAGATAATTCTCCCATCATAATAAGGCTAAATCCTAAAATCATTACAATAAAACGTAAATCTTTAAAAACTACTTCATAGCTTTTAAAAATAGAGGATAAATTTTTAGGTGATTTTTTGATGTTGATATGTTGTACTTCATCTTTAGGTATCCATTTTAATAATGCCAAAAACACCAAAATAAAAACAAAAAATGCGATGAAGAAAAGTAGTGATTTATTATTACTATAAAGCAAGCCGCCTAACAGCGCGCCAAATGCCATTGCTAAATTGGTTAGCCAATAATCAATTTTATAAATGTAATTTTCGACATCCGGCGTTATAGCGTCCATAATGATCGTATCCATAGCTGGGTATTGTAGGCCCCAAACAATGTTATAAACCGTGTAACAGCAACAAAAAAAGACGACGTTACTATTATCAATCAATGATAATGAGATGAATAATAGCATGACCCCCATGATCAGTTGATAGATGAGTACAAGTTTTTTCTTTGGTAGTATTTCTACAAAATAACCCCCTAGTAATGAAATTGGAAAATTCACTAATACTAAAATTGTAAGAAATGTACCTGCGATTTTAGCATTTGACATATCAGTCAGATAAAGCGCGATAAAAGGCAAAAAAGCTGTTGTAATTAACTCTTGAAAAAAGTTGCTGATTAATCTTACTTTTAATGTAATACTTAATTTTCCCCAAACCATAATTAATCTCCTTAAAGCCCTTCGTTGTAACTCTTTCAACTATAATAGCATATTTCTAAAAAGACTGACAATTCGAATTTGATGTACAAGGCTTACTTTTAAATTATTTTGGTTCTATACTTTTAACGGCCAGTGAAAAACTCACCAACCGTTAAAAGTATAGAACCGAAATTTATACCACATAATGAAAACGTCTCACTTTAAATCTAGTCATTTTAATTTAAAAATATAAAAATGCGATTGACTTATCTGAAAATTTAAAGTATTATAAATTGTTGTAATGTCATAGTCGTTTGAGGAGGGTTTTCATGTCTATTTTAAATGTTTGAATCACAAGAGAAATAGAAAATATTAGAGGTCATATAAGATGAAGCTACTAAGAATGAATAAAAATTTCCGTTTTTTCTTGGGGTCTAACACGCTCACTGCTATTGGATCAGTACTTTTTAACCTTATTTTTATCGTTTATGCCGAACAAATGGAAAATCCTAAATTAGCAATTAGTGCGGTTGTGATTGTATCAACAATACCAGTTGTAGGTGACTTCATTTTTGGCTATTTTTCTGATAGAACGATTAACAAATATCGCGCATTTTTGTTTATTAAAATAATCCAAGCCATAGTCTATATTCTGTTTGCATTGTTCATGTCATTTCATCCTAGCTGGACAGTTTTAGGATTTCTTTTACTTTTAAACTTCATATCAGACGGTTTATCTTCTTATAACCTTTATTTAGAAATTCCAATGATTAAAAAGATGGTTGAATCTCAATATATCACCGATGCGAGGGCACTATCGAATGGTATACATAAAACGATTGATTTATTAGGCCAAGTTTTTGGGGCAAGCTTAATCGTACTGTTAAACTATCAATATTATTTAGCAGGAATCATTAATGCGATTCTATTTTTACTATCTTTTTATTTATTATGGTTAAATAGAAAAAATTTTAAATCGATTATAAAAGTTGAAAATCATTATGAGGGAGAAAAGTTTCATTTTAAATCCATTATTTCTGACACGATTAAGAACTTTAAAACCTTATTTCAATATCAAAGAATATTTCATTTTGCTTTGATTTTTGCATTGATGAATTTAATCAGTTCAGCTCAGGATGGGTTGTTACTCATTTCTTATTCAGAAAATCCTAACTTATTATTTTATAATTTTGCCTTTACATTAATGATATACACGACTTCTGAAGCAATAGGAATCATTATGGGCTCTATCCTTCCTTTAACGATATTTAGAAGAACATCAATTGAAATCAACCTGATATTTGAGGTTGCGATTACCGTATTATTGATGCTTAACCTATTAATATTTGAAGAACGTTTTTCTCTTATCGTGCTCATGTTTTTTTCGGGTTATTTTATGGGCGTTTCCAACCCTAGAATTGATGCATTTATTATGCAAACGTTACCTGATAAGGTCATCTCATCGGTTACAAGTATTTTTTACACATTAGTCCAGTTGACGCTGCCGCTTGGAACATTTGTGTTTTTAACGATTTCAAATCTTTTTACTGTCAAATTGGCGTGGCTGATATTATCAATGATGGGCTTATCCGTATTGTTCTATTCCATACTGTTATCACGAAAGTATCATACAAAACCCGAATCATTGTAAGGAGGGATAAATATGGGGCAAATTATCATTAAAAACTTGTCTTTCAAATATACTGATTATATTTTTAAAAATCTCAATTTGAATATTAACGATGAGTGGAAGCTGGGCCTTATAGGAAGAAATGGTAGGGGGAAGACGACATTTTTGAAAATACTTTTAAATGAATTGGAATATGAGGGCCATCTTGATGCATCGATTCATTTTAACTACTTTCCAAGATATCCTGACAAGAATCAGTATTTAACCGTTGAAGCGATGTTATTAGATCGAAATCCTCAAATAGAACCCTGGATGATATATCGGGAGTTATCTTTAATAGGGCTCGATACAGAGATTTTGTATCGGGAGTTTTATACACTCAGTGGAGGAGAACAGGTGAGAATTCTATTAGTAGAGTTATTTTTAGATGATCACACATTTTCTCTTATCGATGAACCGACAAATAATTTAGACGTTGAAGGTCGAGCGATAGTGTACAAATACTTACAACAGAAAAAGGGATACATTATTGTCAGTCATGATCGTCATTTTTTGAATAAAACGATTGATTATGTTTTAGCTATAAATAAAAATAGCATTGATCTGATCAAAGGTAATCTTGAGACATGGGAGCATGAGAAAAATAACGCTGACAAGTCTACGCAAGAAAAGAATTCAGCACTAAAGAAAGAAATTAAACGTCTTGATCAAATGTCAAAAAAAATAAATAATTGGGGACAATCGCGTGAAAACAGTTCTAAATCCTCATTTGATAAAGCAAAAGCGGCTAAACTTATGAAAAGGTCTAAAGCTGTAGTTAAAAGAAACGAAAGAAAAATAGAAGAAAAACAATCGTTAATTGATAACGTAGAAAAAGTGGAGTCTATAAAAATTGAAGCAAGGTGATGTTAGACTCATTAACGGACACAGCGAATTGATAATAAATAGTTTATAATAATATTATTAATTTACGGGAGTGTCTGTCATGACTAAGAGAAGATATGAGCATAACTTTAAGATGGAAGCAATAAAACTGGTTGAATCAGGTAGAAAAGCGACTGAGGTCTCAAGAGACCTTGATATACCGATACAAACACTTACAAAATGGCTGAGTAAGTATCGTGAAGGTGGCGAAGCATCTTTTGTTGGTAGCGGTAAATTAACACCAGTAAAACAAACAGAAGTCGAATTACAAAAGCGACTTAAGGAACTTGAAGAAGAGAATCGAATATTAAAAAAGGCTATGCACATCTTTGCCAAAGACCAGAAATAATTTATGAATTTATATATCAACACCGGCACGAATTTCGTGTGACTAAGATGTGCAAAGTATTAGGTGTTTCAAAAAGTGGATATTATGATTGGAAAAAACGTCCAGCTTCATCACAACAAAAGAGACGTGATAGATTAAAAAAGGAAATCTATAAAGTTTATATTGGAAGTCAAAAAAGGTACGGCAGTCCAAAAATCACAAAGGAACTGATGAAAGAAGGAATAAAGATTTCACAGCGTACAGTAACAAGATTGATGAAAGAAATGGGTATCAGATCAATCACAAAGAAGAAATATAAAGCAACAACAGATTCTAAACACAATCTACCAATATATCCGAATTTACTAAACCAACAATTTAAAGTTGAAAAGCCAGGTGTGGTATGGGTATCAGATATTACCTATATTTATACACGGGAAGGATGGGTGTATCTCGCAACAGTGATGGAATTATTCTCAAGAAGAATAATAGGTTGGTCGATGTCGAACAGAATGACGAAAGATTTAGTGATTTCAGCACTAGAAAGAGCATTTACTGCACAGAAGCCAACAGCAGGTTTAATACACCACTCTGATAGAGGAAGTCAATATGCCTCAATAGAATATCAAAATATATTAAGAGAAAACGAAATAATAACGAGTATGAGTCGGAAGGGAAATTGTTATGACAATGCGTGTATAGAGTCATTTCACAGTATAATAAAGAAAGAACTCATTCATCATTGTAATTTTCAAACGCGTAATGAGGCAATGTTTAGTATTATAGAATATATTGTGACATTCTATAATTCCAAAAGAATTCATTCAACACTAAATTATCTAAGTCCACTTGAATTTGAAAAAATGTTTTCATAAAATGACCTGTTTAAAAATGAACTTATATGATTTTAATAAGTTTATTTTTGAACAGGAAACCGAGCAGAGCGAGGTAAAATTATAAATTCACTGTGTCCGATTTCTTGACACAAATCCAAGGTCAGTCAAAAAACAAGTGTTGTCCTTCCGTGATTTTTCTATATTAATGAATGGAAAACCGTTATTTAAACCGATTACAGTTGATTTACTTCCATCAGATATCTTATTTATTACCGGTAAAAATGGTGTAGGAAAATCCACGTTGATCAATTTTATTCTAAACCCTGTACAATATGATACTGTTGGAGATTATACGATTAACTTACCAGATGATATGTCATTTATAGCACAACAGTCCTTTTACAGTAAGGACAATGATCAGTTATTTAAATCATTAACAAAATCAGAAAAAGAAAAATTTCTATACTTGTTATATAAATTGGGGATGGATAAAAAACATTTTCACAACAATAAGGATCGCGAATGGAGTGATGGAGAAAAAAAGAAAGTATTAATCGCGCAATCTCTAATGCAGCAAAATAGCTTGTTTATTTGGGATGAAATAACGAATTACTTAGATTATTACGTTGTTGATCAATTGATAGAAACGTTGGCAAACGCACGTCCAACGATGATTTGTATCGATTATAATGAGTACTTCAAAAATGCATTAGCGACTCAAACGATACATCTGGAACCCATTTAAAATATAATACAAAAATATTTTAATAGGGACATCACACAGCCATTTTGAGATTAAAGCATGATTTAATTCGTCCATAAAACTGAAAAACGTTTAAAAAGTAAATCTAAAACTTGAATCGTCTATACTTGGTTGAACGCATAGGATGTGAAGCATTGTTGTTCAATTAAGACAGTAGGCGATTTTATTTTTTCAATGGAACAATCTTTATTTGAGTATCGAAAGTGATTTGTAGTAGGAGAAGTGGTTTTTATGGCGGAATAATAAAATAAACTTAATTAAAAATTTAGGTAACTGATGTTGTCATAGCAATGTAAACGCTTTATAATGGTGAACTGTCTACAGGATAATGCACATGATATTGCTTTTTTTGTAAACTAAATTTTAAAAGATATGAGTGTGTCATTTATCTGAAATCAAAATGAAGATTAAAGCGATATCATGGGAAAGCTTTGGAAGCAGGAGGTGCAGATAATTATTGTAGGCAGCAACAAGCATTACAAAGTTTGAATTAGAAATTATGAAAGGAAGCAACTAAAACGGGGGTATATGATTTGATATACGCGTAATTAAGAGAAACGTATATCTAAAAATATATGTATTTTAGTGGTAAAGGTATATTTATGACAACAATATTTGCACATAGAGGATTGCCGAGTCAGGCGCCAGAGAATACACTTGCATCATTTGACTTAGCTAGAAAAATTGAGGGCGTCAAATGGATTGAATTTGATTTAGCAATTACTGAAGATGAAGTTTTAATTGTGATTCACGACGATGATTTAGAGCGCACGACGAATACATATGGAGAAGTGAGTCAGACACGATACGCTGTGATTCAAGAGGCTTCTGCAGGTGCTTGGTATCATCCAAAATATGAAAATGAACGTATTTTAACTTTTGAAGAACTTGTTGTTTTTGCCAATCGTTTTCAAATGAATTTAAACATTGAACTAAAGGGCGTGACAGGACCGAATGGGAGTTTGTTGAGTGAACGAATGCTTCAATTATTACAAAAGCAGATTAAACAGTTAAACCCAGATATCGAAGTATTGATATCGAGCTTTAATTTTGCATTGCTCAAATTGGCTGAGCAATATCTTCCTCAGTATAAACGGGCAGTCTTATTTGAACGTTGTGCGTTCTATAATGACTGGAGAACGATTGTAGATTACTGTGGTTCATCAATTGTCCATTTAGAAGATATTGATATCACACGTGAACTTGTCACTGAAATTAAAACATCTGGTTATACGCTTAACATGTGGACTGTGAATGACAAGGATCGTGCGAATATGTTAATTAACTGGGGAGTTGACGGTCTATTTACAGATAATGCAGATCAACTCACTCACTTTCAACATGAATCAAGGAAACAACGAGAGAAGGGAGCACCGAAATGCAAAGATTGATTAAGAAATTAAATTTTAAAGATAGTAAGACACTCATTGGATTTTTATCTGTTGTGACAGCTGGTCAAATTATTTATTCGAGTTTTGAAGCTTTTAAAGGAACATTCTATAACCTGTTGCTGGATGTTCTACAAATTAGCAATGCTGAATTAGGCGTTATTTTTAGTTTGATTGGAATTTCAATATTCTTTTATATTCCTGGAGGATGGATTAATAATCGTTTTTCAATCAAATCGATTTTAATTGTGGGGTTAGTCATTCGTTTTTTAACGATTTCTATCATCATTTTCTTTACACCTACTTTCCAAATGCTGAAAATTATTGCTATCATTTGGGGGATTGTGGATGCATTTTTTTGGCCGGCTGTTTTAAATGGCGTCATTTTATTTACTGATCAAAGCAAACGTGGAATGGGTTTTGGTCTTCTAGAGTCTATTCGCCGTGCGGAAGAAATGCTTATGAATTTACTTCTTGTTGCTGTCATGTCGTTAGTGAGCGGTGTTGTGATATTTAAAGGTGGGATGTTTGCTTATAATTTATTAATTATCCCGTTAATTATATTGATAATCAAATATGTTCCGAAAAATGGCATTGCAGCGATGTCTGAAGATAAAAGTGAGGAAACACCAACAAATAAATCTTTTGAGGCATTGAAGGGATTAATTTATGTCTTAGCACAGCCTAAGATTTGGTTAGCTTCCATTAGTGCAATGTCCATTTATTGGGGATATATCATATTAATTTATAGTGTTCCTTATCTTCAAAAATTGTATGATTTATCTACAACACAAACGGCACTTTTCGGTATATTTAACACTGGTCTAATGGGTGTCCTTATGGGGATTTCAGCAGGTGTGATATCCGATTACGTGTTTAAATCATCTTCAAAAATGATTTTTTCTGCGTTGATCATCTCATCGCTGATTTTGCTCGGCGTGGTTTTCATTGAAGGAAATCTTTTTATCAGTATGGCCCTATTAATCGCTTTTTCGGTGACAACTTTCTTAGCTAAGAGTGTGATATTAGCCCCCATTGCTGAGTTTAGTATTCCCAAGAAATATGCGGGTGCTGCAATGAGTGTTGGCTCTTTCGCAGCATATGCGCCGATATTTTGGGTGTATACAATGAACGGGAAATTGCTAGATACGCATCAAGACAATGTTGTAACGGCTTACCGTATTATCTTTGAAATTGGTATTGTAGTATCCTTTTTAGGAAGTTTATGTACATTGTTACTTCTCTTTTTAAACCGTAAGTCAGCGCGACAAGCATAAAAGAAATGAAATCAATTAATCAGTTTTTCTGTGTTCTTTTAACAGGCGACTAGGGTATCATATCGCATTAATAGATTGAAATGCTTTTGTTATGTCGGACTTACCAATGAGATAAAATATATCAGCAAATGACAAAATCTGAGTCTTTCGTCATCAATGACAGAAAGGTCTCAGATTTTTCTATATTTTGATGGTTCACACTAGAGGGTCTCCGTTTTTTATGCTAGGAGGCTGAGGTCCTTCCTATTTCTGCTTTGACTTAATTTATTTCTTGAATCCATATTAGAGTGAAATGTAAAAGCGTCTTCGTAAATCTAAAAATGGCGTCTACATATAGGTTACTTGATTTTAGAGTTGGTGTCATTATCTTGATTTCAAATAAAAGTAAAATGCTGAAAAATGGAAACCGGTTGTTATTTGGTATAGAATGTTATTTGAATATAGCTTATTTTCGATTTGCAAACTGCTATATCATACCATTCCTAAAAGGAGTTTGATATTATGACAATTCAAGTTGCTGATTTAAAATCATTGGAAAGTGCTTTAAACGCAGGTGAAAAAGAAATTCAAGTTACACAATCATTTTTAGTTCCCTACTCTATTCATCTGAAGAAAGGTGTATCACTTTCAGGTGTTGATGAAAAAGATGTTCTTATTAGCTTCAGTAGAGGGGAAGGGTTTAGTCTAGAAGGAGACAATAAAATTAAGCAGTTATCTATTCAGGTGAATCAAGGGCAACGAGCAATTTTTATTAAATCTCAATATGAAGATTTAGGGGAAATCGAACTAGATACATTGACAGTAACTGGACAAGTACAAATCTTAACGAGAGCACCTCAAAAAAAATTGAATTTAGTGATTAATCATTTAGATATCATTTCGGCAGATACACGTTTAGCACCAGAAAAACCACTTGCCTATGGTGTCTCAGTGTATCAAGGCGCATTGACAGTTTATAACTATAACCAAGATGAAAATTCTCAAATTAAAGCTCACATTCAAAATGTAAGCATTGGTCGTGAAAAAGCGCCTGTTATCGGTACGGGAATTTTTATTGCTGGTTTTGGTTATGACGGCGGTAAGGTTGAGGTAGAGTACTTAAAAACGCAGGCGATTTATTCAAATGGGATGATACCATTCGGTCAACCAACATTGATTACGGCAGGTGTATTTATTGTGTCTGGCGCACATGCTAAAAAAATTGAGTCGGCAGGCCCACTGACAACATATGGTGTAAACGATATGGTTATTGACGTATGGGGCGAAGTTGACGAGTGGATATGTTACGATACTATTAAATCATATGGGACATCAGGAATAGGTTTTGTGAACTTCGGTGTTGTGCACCAGTTCGTTGCTAAAAAGCCTGTTGAAACATATGGCTCAGGAGCTAGAGGCTTTAATCAATATGATGGTACAATCGATAACGCAGAATTTGATTCAATTGTAACTTATGGAGATGGTTCAATTGGTATGCAGTTTTCAAAACCAGTAGGCAACATTAAAATCAACAACCACTTAATGACTTACGGGACAACAGGAGAATCACTTGTAAAAGGGCAAATTCAACTGTTAGATGCAACAGCACTTTCTATTAAACCACAGGGAGAAATAAAAAACTTGTCTGTTGGCGGAAATATTCAAACACACGGCAAGAATATTCTTGCGTTATCGATTGAAGATGAGGGAGTATTGTCTGATTTCCATATTGGTGGAAATATTGTCACTTCTGAAGAAACTGAGACATCAGTGGATCTTCAATCAAAGGCTAAAATCAATGAAGAAATTAGAAAATTAATCAATGATTGTGTGAAATAAAAGATTATTAACATTTAATATATATAATATATTTTTGATAGTTATAAAAACGTTATGTTAATAATGCAGTATGTTGTGATATTTAGAAAGTAAATAAAAATGTCAATAGAAGAAGAGTATAAAGGTGGCAACCTGTTTAAAGGGGGTGCCACCTTTATCGTTACATATACAAAAATAAAGCAATTAATCCATTGTTTAAAAGGTGAATGGCAATAGCTAATTCAATTTTTCTTGTTTTAAGGTAGACAAGCCCTAAAATCATTCCAAAATAAAAATAAGGTAGATAGCCGATAAAATTTTCTGATGCGTGTAGAGAAGCAAACAAAATACTGGAAACGATAAGACCAATAAAAAGATGATTTCTAAATAAGACACGTAAAATCAGACCTCTAAAAAGTAATTCTTCTACAAGGGCAGGTACGATGGCAAGACTAATGACTAGTAACCAAGTGGGTGTTCCAGTAAAAGCATCTTTAATATTTTGGTCATTCACAGGAACAGCACTTGATAAAAACATGGCAAATAATAAGTCGAGTACTTTAAGTAAAATATAACCACCGAAAACAAATAAAAAGTCTTTAACCGTGTATTTTCTGGATTTAAAAAAAGTGAGTCCTAGTTTTTGACAAAGCCAAATACCAAAAATGATAACAAGCAAAGATAATAGACCGTACCATGCACTTTTTGTCACAAAATTACTAATTTCTAAAGCCATATAGAGGATGAAACCAATAATTGTTCCTTTTATTAGCGTCTCAATGTAGGGCGCTTTAGAAACAGATAAATCGTCCTTAAATAATAATTTAAGTGTATTCATAGCATAAATCTCCTTAGGTGATTAGAATATATTAAACTACATAACAATTAGTATATGTAGTTTAAATGATAAAAATTTATTCCAATTATCAAAATATATTTTAACACAATAAAAGAGAGGTTTTAATACATTTAATAAATTGTTAATAAGTAATTAATGATAATATAGAACTTTAATGAAAAAGTTGATAGGCAATCTGATTGGCTTCATCAAGGTTTAAAATTTGATAGGTTTGACACTCTTTATTATTTTTTAAATATTGTACAATGTTGTCCTGACTAACAAAAAAATGTATATATGGACAACAGTTTTCGTGACATTTTTCAAGCGTACATACTTCTTTGTATAATACATAAATATCATGATTTGTCCGATTAATGACTTGATGGTGATTGACTTCTAGATGTAGGGGGACACCGGTGAGCTCATCTTCGCTTTCAATACTTATCGGACAATCCAATGTATAATGAATGCCGATAGCATCTATCGCGCACATCGCAAAAATAGGCTGTTGTCGTCCTTTAACGTATACTTTTTTATTTGTGGGGATGGCAGAAATTGGATAGACAGAGATTACCTGGTTATTTTCTAAAACGATCACATTTTTATCGAGTAGACATTGATATTCTGACTCGAAAGGCACAGGTTGATTCGTTTGTGTGATGAGTTTATCCATTAATCTAGATCTTAATTCTCTTTCTTCCACAGTTAAATTGGATTGGAAATTCATTTCTTCACCTCAAATAAGAATAATTACGATTTATTATATAGAAGATGAGGATTCTATGTCAACGACGCTGTCTGATAGGTGAGAGTGGATGATGGGTTAATAAAGTGGGAGGGTGCACAGTAAATATGAGTACAGCTTATTTGAGAGGTGCACAGCCGTCTCGGAAGAATGATAGGGATAATAAGGTGATTTTATATATTCATGTTTGTATCTTGCAAATATGAGCTGATGTTAAGTGTGAAAATAAAAAATACGGCGAACCATATTTATTCGCCGTATTTTTAAAGGTTGCCTCAATGCCACTCGTGTAGGATTGAGTTAATGCTTATCATTTGAGTCACTAGGTTGCTTTTTTGATTTAATCACCTGTGCGATAAAGCCACCAGCAATGCCAAGTAATACACCGATAAATGCTCCAACGATAAGTGGTAGATGGAACATATATTGCAATGAGAAACCAATGACAATCGCAATAACGATAATGATGATTGAAAGGCGGTTTTCTTTAAAAGTGCGCATTTTAATTCACTCCTATTTAAAAATGATTATATCATTTTTATGGCAAAAAAACAGTAACAGTTCAATGTGAAATTGACTGATGCATTTGCAATCACTTATGATTATATTAATATGAAATGAAGGAGAAATTATGAAAAAATTCACAGCAGGTTTCATTATTATTGCGATTGCAATTGTTGTATTAGCGTTTCAATATTTTAACGGTAAAGGACCGTTTCAAGGCCAAAATGATGATGTAAAAGGTGAATTATATGTTGTGAAACGTGTCATTGATGGCGATACAATTATTGTTGACAAAAAGGGGCAAGATGAGCGCGTTCGACTTATTGGCGTAGACACGCCAGAAACTGTCAAACCGAATACGCCTGTACAACCATATGGCAAAGCAGCATCTGAATTCACCAAAAAACATCTTACGCATCAACGGGTGAGGTTAGAATATGATCGCGAACCTAAAGATAAATATGGTCGAACATTGGCTTATGTATGGTTAGATGATGAAATGTTTAATGCAAAATTAGCGCGAGAAGGGCTAGCACGTGCGAAATTTTATGCACCGAATGATAAGTATAGAATTTTGATTGAACAAGCTCAAAAAGAAGCACAAAAAAAACAACTGAATATATGGTCAAATTAAATGCGATTTAACGACTAAAAACGCCCCTCTTCCTTGAACATGTGAAGGGGGGCGTTAGTAAAAATAATCGATTAAAGTGACTGCGGTAGGTTAGGTTCATGATGATTTTCTAATGCAGTAACCAACTGTTGGCGTTTTGTATTCGAGAGTTGTGTATGTGAGGTGTCGATGAGATGTTGAATTACTGATCTCAAGTCATGCTCATTTTCACTCGTGTAAACTGGACCAGTTGGTTTTGCATCACCATCGATTCGCTCAGCATGTTGTTCCACACAATAGATGATTCCCATAGTAGAGACTGGCACTTCCAAAAGTGATTCAATGGCTTCTTGAATGTTGTGTGTGGCTTTTTCAGCAATTTGATATGGATCATAAGGTTGAAATACATAGGTGATTTGATTTTCCTGAACTACCTCATTAAATGTGTAAAAAGTATTCAAATTCGATTGGAATTGTTGATGATACTGATGTGCAAGATAATGTCCGACAATTTGATTGAGTTCATTTTCATTAGTGGCTTGTGATTGACCGGCAAAGTGATAGAACGTTTTGGATTTTAATGATTTGATATTAATTAGCATTAAACCGATATTTGTTACAACAATAAAATCAAATGCAGTCACTAACGCATATAATGGATTTTTCGGTGCGATTTGACTCGTTGTTATGATATGATAATCTGTAATTTTTTCGGTATATTTAAATTCGTCTAATAATTGAGTTAAAATTTGTTTCGTATTTCTTAAGTTAAGGTGATATGTCGTAGAAGCCGTGGAAAGGTGATGTTTCTCTTTAGATTGATGTCGTTCTTGTTTTAAAATAGAGATTTTATTAAGTAATTGTGTTTTAGTATAGCTTTCAACTTCAAGCTGGCTTTGATAAAATTTTATGCGTAAAAAACAGAGTAGCGTTAAAATAATGAGTCCTGATACCAGTATCCATAAGACCATGAGCATCGTATAACCCTCCTTCCTCTTTGGCTTGTATTGTTTTCAAATCATCAATTGAAAACAAATCGCATGTTGTTTTTTATCTTATGTTAATTGTGAATAAATGTCTAATTTTATGCATGATGGGGATCTCGTTGCAAAGTGCGGATGTAGAAGAAGCTGTAACAATGGAAAGTTTGAACATGTGTACTATGAAATGTGAAATACTGTAAGACAAGTCAGTCTGCAATTAAAATGGATTGGATTAACTACAGACTGGACTTAAAGCATGCTTTTGCGATACAGAATAGCGCTATCATCATTAAATAAGAGTCAATTATAAAAATACGTATATACATTAAAAAATAAAAATACATGAATCATAAATATTGTGCTCATACGTTTTAAAAAACAGATACCACCACAATGATATCTGTATCATTCAAAGTCTCAATACATCAAATCTGCAGTTTATTGAAGGATATCTTTTTGGATTTGACTGAATTGATTAAGCAGTTGTTCCATATTTTCGGCTTGAGCATCATCAATAGTAATAAATACTTTTCTTTCGTCCTCAGTAGAACGTTCTTTACCGATGATATTTTTTTCTGTTAAGGCCGTTAATGATTTATGTATCTCCATTAAGCTAAAGTCAATTGACTGTTTAACCTTGTGTAATGAAATACGTCGACTGTTTGTTGTTTTAAGGTGATATAAAAACAAAATGTCATTGAGTTTAAGGCCATGTTGTTTCTTTAATTCACTGATGATTTTTTTTCTATTTGACTCATAAAAGAAGATAGCTTCTGTTTCCATTTCAAAATGGTTATTCATAATTTCACTCCTTTTTCTCAACTTTCCTATTACTCTAAGATACATTATATTAAAAAAATTATAGTTTTAAAAGTATATTCTTAAAGTAATTTAAAAAAACAGCATATGGCATTTAAAAGTGTATAAAATATCACATCCACCCACGTAAAATTTTAACTGTTATTTAATAGAAATTCAATTATTTTTAAAGTAAAATAGTTACATTTCGAATGTAGGAGTGATATTTTTAATAGCTTACAATGAAATAAGATATAATTCAACGTATAAGGATGAATATAAGCGGATTTAATAATTAAATTTGTCAAAACTAAAAACATTTTTTGTATAGATGGCAAAAAGTTGTAAAGGGTTTCATAATCCCCTAAATTATAATTAATATAATTCATAATTATATTAATGTTATTTGATTGTAACTTAAAAAAATGGAGATAATTCCAATATTTTTATTGATAAAATACTTTTGATTTTGTATAATGACGTATGCCTGTAAGCGTTTTCTAAAAAGGAGGTGTAACGATGAATAACACGAAAAAGGAACGATTAGATGAACTGTTGCAAGTACTGGTTAATGAAGTTCCAGAAGCTTTTAAATTCCACGGTGAGATAGCGATGCGCTTGTTTTTAAATGATGTATTATATGCAGATGAACGGATTGAAATCTGTGTTAATCGAAACAATTTATCTGAGGTATTACGTGTCATCCCCAATTCGTTTAATATAAAAGTGGAGAATCAAGAAGGAGACATAATATCTTTCCCTGAAGATCAATGTGAACAGTTAGCAAAAGTGAGTGTGTATGACGAGACACAATTGTTAATGAGGATGATGATTTATGATATTGACGATTCTGATGGAATGGTACGACTCAATAACAATATTAAAATTCCAAAAAAATATATTTATTATCATTCTTTAAAATGGAATGTAGATTATATTAAACCTGAGTTTGTTTTAATGCAGTTGTTACACGAGCCAGTCAATAAGAAAAAAGTATCGTATTATCGTGATTTGATTGATAAAATGAGCTACTTTCAATTTGTAACTTTAAAAGCAACTGTTGGAGAAGAGATATTGCAAAAAGTCATCATGGAAAGAAGTACTTAGCCTGAATGTGTGGAAGGATTCAGTGCTTAGTACTTCTTTATTTTAATTGTATTTATTTTACATAACAGTTTTGATAACAAGCTTTAACAGCCAATTCAGCATCTTTGGTAGCGATACCAAACATCATTGAAATTTCTGATGAACCTTGGTTAATCATTTTTAAGTTAATATTTGATTCAGCTAATGCACTCGTGATTTTATTCGCTGTTCCTACTGCAGCGCTCATTCCCTCACCAACAATCATCAAAATAGCTAAGTCATTTTCAACATTTAATTCATCAATTTCGCATTGATGACGAATTTCTTCTAACACTTTTTGTTCTTTACCCGCTAACTGAGAAGAGCGCATAATAATACTAATATTATCGATACCCGACGGCATATGGTCGAAGGATATATTATGCTTTGCTAATATTTCTAAAATTTTCACAGTGAAACCGATTTGTCTATTCATTAAGTACTTTTTAATATTGATACTTGTAAAGCCTTTATCACAACTTATACCTGTAATGACATTGCGATGGTTGATTTCACGGTCATGAACGATATAAGTCCCTTTATCATCAGGACGATTTGTATTTTTAATCACAACAGGAATTCGATAACGATAAAGCGGTTGTAATGCTTCGTCGTGAAAAACGCCAAAACCTGCGTAAGAAAGTTCTCGCATTTCCCGATATGTAATTTCATGAATGACTTCTGGATGTTGAATCACATTAGGGTTAGCACGGAAAATTCCAGAGACATCTGTAAAATTTTCATACAAGTCTGCTTTTATCCCCGAGCAATGATAGCGCCTGTAATGTCAGAACCACCACGCGGAAATGTCACAATATGATTAGTTTCTGAATAGCCAAAAAATCCCGGGATAATCATTTTCTTATCTGAATTTTTAATTCTATTAATTTTGTCGTAGCTCGATTCTAATATTTGTGCATTTCCAGGATCGTCAGTTACAATGATGCCGGCATCTTGAGGTGAGAGGTATACCGTGGGGATTCCTTGTTGATTATTGTAGTCTGCGATGATTTGTGCATTGAAGTTTTCACCTGATGATTTAAGAGCATCAAGCAAGCGTTCTGGTTGGTTTTTAAGTGTTGCGATATGTGTTTCGAGTGTGTGATCAATCACGCTTAATAAGTCGGTTTTTAAAGATAGCCCATTAATAATATCTTCAAAACGACAAAGTATCTCTTGTTTTTTATTTGTATAATCGAGTTGATTGATGACTTTTTCATACAACCTAATTAATAGATCAGTTGTCTTGATATCGTCATCGTGACGTTTACCAGGTGCAGAAACGATGACAATACGTCTTTCGGGATCACTATTTACAATGTTTAAAACTTTTTTAATTTGTTCAGCTGACGCGACTGAACTTCCACCAAATTTAGATACTTTCATATACTTTGACAACCTTTCTATAAAAATAAAATAACGATTCAGTTTGGTCAGCACTAATGTTAAAATAGAATTATCTTTTCTAAATTTTTAGAACTTTACAAACTTTGTGAATGAATTTATACTAAACCATATTTACATATATTTCAACAGGTCGAGGTGAATTTCATCAAGATCAAATCGGAGGGATTTTTAATGAAACAACTTAATGTTGCATTGTTAGGATTGGGGACTGTTGGGTCAGGTGTCGTAAAAATCATTGAAGAAAATCATGCACAAATTAAGGACACGATCCAAAAGGACATTCATATCAAACATATTCTCGTACGGGATAAATCTAAAAAGCGGCCGTTAAATTTGACGCGTTATCATTTGACTGAAGATGTGAACGACATTTTAGAAGATGATGAAGTGGATATTATCATTGAAGTGATGGGCGGTATAGAACCGACTGTGGATTGGTTAAAAGCAGCATTAAGCCAAAAGAAACATGTGATTACAGCGAATAAAGATTTGCTGGCTGTTCATCTACGTGTACTTGAAGATTTGGCACAAGAAAATGGCGTTGCACTGAAATATGAAGCGAGTGTTGCAGGTGGGATTCCTATCGTTAATGCGATTAATAATGGCTTGAATGCCAATAATATTAGTAAGTTTATGGGGATTTTTAATGGGACTTCTAATTTTATATTGACAAAAATGACTGAAGAGGGCGCGCCTTATGAAGCTGCATTACAAGAAGCGCAAGCATTAGGATTTGCAGAAGCTGATCCTACTGATGATGTAGAAGGGATAGATGCAGCACGCAAAGTAGTGATTACATCTTATTTGTCATTTAATCAAGTGATTAATTTGAACGATGTGGTGACAAGAGGAATCAGTGGTGTGACACCTCAAGATATCGATGCTGCAAGAAAGCTCGGATATAAAATTAAGCTCATTGGTAAAGGAACGTATACGCATGGGCACATTCAAGCGTCAGTCCAACCGACATTAGTTGCGCATTCACATCAATTGGCCTCAGTAGAAAATGAATATAATGCGATATATGTCATTGGTGATGCAGTAGGAGAAACAATGTTTTATGGGAAAGGCGCAGGAAGTTTAGCAACAGGATCCGCTGTAGTCAGTGATTTATTGAATGTAGCGTTACAATTTGAATCTGATTTACACACATTACCTCCTCATTTTGAATTAAAAACTGAGAGAACGAAAGAAATGATGGAAAATAATGAACCGATAATGATTAAAGAGAAAGAGAATTATTATTTGGTTATTCAGACGCCGGATGTGTCAGAAAATCAGGTGGAAACAACAATCAAAAAACATTTACCGCTTCACAAATCACTACAAACAATTGCGTTATCACCAACAACCTTTGCTGTGATGGTGATTGGTATTGATGAAGATCCTACACCTTATATCGAGGAAGAGACAGCGTATCAGGTTGTAAAAATTTATCCAGTTGAAGGAGTGCGATAAGTATGAAATTGTGGAAAGGCCTTATTGAAGAATACAAGCAGTTTTTACCGGTGAACGACAACACACCGCAAGTGACATTAAATGAAGGGCATACCCCGCTTATTTACTGTGATACGATTTCGAAAATGTTAGATATTGAACTATATGTCAAATATGAAGGTGCTAATCCGACTGGGTCATTCAAAGATAGAGGAATGGTTATGGCAGTAGCGAAGGCAAAGGAAGAAGGTAAAAAAATGGTTATTTGCGCTTCTACTGGAAACACTTCAGCATCAGCAGCGGCATATGCAGCACGTGCTGGTTTGAAAGCCATTGTAGTGATTCCAGAAGGTAAAATTGCGCTTGGAAAATTATCGCAAGCAGTGATGTATGGTGCTGAAATCGTATCCATTGAAGGCAACTTTGATGAAGCGCTTGAAATTGTTAAAGAAGTGGCTGAGGAGGGCGAGATTGCACTGGTCAATTCTGTCAATCCATATCGAATTGAAGGGCAACAAACAAGTGCATTTGAAATTGTCGACCAGTTAGAGGGACAAGCGCCTGATATTTTAGCCATCCCAGTCGGAAATGCCGGTAATATTACAGCTTACTGGAAAGGGTTTAAAACGTATGAAAATCATCATCAAACTGGCCTTCCTCAGATGTTTGGGTTCCAGGCAGCCGGGGCTTCTCCAATTGTTCAAAATAAAGTTGTTAAAAATCCAGAAACAATTGCGACTGCGATTCGAATTGGAAATCCTGCAAGTTGGAAGCAAGCGGTTCAAGCGCTTGAAGAATCCAATGGTAGAATTGAAGCGGTGACAGATGATGAAATATTAGAAGCATATCAGCTCATGACTTCAAAAGAAGGAATCTTCAGTGAGCCAGCAAGTAATGCTTCGATTGCAGGTTTAATTAAATTGCATCGTCAAGGGGAGCTCCCAAAAGGTAAAAAAGTTGTCGCGGTATTAACGGGTAATGGATTGAAAGATCCGGATACAGCAATCAACTTGTTGGAAAACCCTATTCAACCGCTCCCTAATCATAAAGAAAGTATCATTCAATATATTAAGGAAGCGTTAAAATGATGCAAACACAACTTCATCTAGAAATTCCAGCCTCCACCGCGAACTTAGGATGCGGAT
This sequence comes from Staphylococcus lutrae, assembly GCF_002101335.1. Lineage (NCBI taxonomy): Bacteria > Bacillati > Bacillota > Bacilli > Caryophanales > Staphylococcaceae > Staphylococcus > Staphylococcus lutrae. Next base: position 2,338,043 of record NZ_CP020773.1, read on the forward strand.
TTGATTCGATTGGTATGGCACTTAACAAATTTTTGATTATCGATGTGCAGGTCATTGATGGACCAGAATGGCAATTTATCCATCGAGGTCCACACCTGACAGGATTGCCAGATGATGAATCACACTATATTTATAAAGTTGCTCAACAAGTCGCGCAACAATTTCAAGTGACTTTACCGGCGTTAAAAGTGAAAATGGATAGTGACATACCATTAGCGCGTGGACTCGGTTCGTCAGCTTCTGCCTTAATTGGTGCATTGTATATTGCGAATTATTTTGGTGACATACAATTATCACAATATGAATTATTACAGCTTGCCACACAGATTGAAGGTCACCCTGACAATGTGGCACCCACAATCTATGGGGGGCTGGTTATAGGCTATCATCAAGTTGAAAAACAAGTCACACGTGTTGCGCATATCGATGTTCCGAATGTTGATTTTGTGATTACAATGCCTGATTATGAACTGGAAACAAGTGAAGCACGTCAAGCACTCCCGGCTACGTTGACACATCAAGATGCAGTGAGTTACAGTGCGATAAGTAACACGATGATTAGTGCACTGATGCAACATCAGTATGAGCTCGCAGGTGAAATGATGGAACAAGATGGGTTGCACGAGCCATATCGTCAACCTTTGATTCGTGATTTTGAACATGTGAAAACGATTGCGCATCATTATGAGGCGTATGCGACTGTGATTTCAGGGGCTGGACCAACGATCTTAACAATGATCAAAAAAGAAAAGAGTGGTCCACTTGTACGTGCATTAAATCAAAAAATAGCAAATTGCCATTCAGAATTAGTGACAGTGAACACAACAGGTGTAAAAATGAAAGTAAGTCGAATAGAAGAATAGCAATGAATGATGATAAGAACAGGGGTTGGATTTTAAGTATACATTCAACCTCTGTTTTTGAGCTTTTAATTTTAAATTTAAATCGTTTAGTGTAAGATAAAATCAAATTGAAAGGAGATTGAATGATGAAACCTGATTTAATCGTGATGGACATGGATGACACGTTGATGACTTCAGACAACCGTGTCTCTGTCAAAACAAAAGCGTATTTATTAAAATTACAGGAAAAAGGTGTGAAAATTGCACTAGCTTCCGGGAGACCTACTGAGGGAATGATTCCCACTGCCAAAGCATTAAAAATGGATCAATTTGGTAGCTATATTATGAGTTACAACGGGGCACAAACATTAGATTTATCCAAGGATGAAGTTGTTGAAAAACAGATGATTGATAAAGAAGAATTTGATAAAATCGTGGACTTTTGTCGTGAAAAAGGGTTCTTTATACTGACTTATCATGAGGGGCATATCATACATGAGGGCGAACATGAATACATGAACATCGAATCTGAATTGACAGGCTTACCAATGAAGAAAGTGACTGATATTAAAGCATATATCCAAAACCCTGTTCCTAAAGCAATGGGTGTCGATTATGAAAAAAATATTCAAGCATGTATTGCAACGATGGGGTCTTCGTTTGATCATGCGATTGATGTGACGACGAGTAAACCCTTTTTCTTAGAATTTATGAGCAAAGGTGTGTCAAAAGGGGCAGCAATTACGAAATTGGCCAAACGATTAGATTTAGATGTAAATCAAATGGTTGCTTTCGGGGATAGCGCGAATGACATTGAAATGTTCAAAGTAGTTGGAAAGTCTGTCGCAATGGAAAATGCTTCAGAAAAAGTGAAAAGTTACGCGGATATGATCACTAAAAGTAACGATGAAGAGGGAATTCCATACGCTTTGGACCAAATTTTATCGTAAGTCTTTAGTGTATACACAGCAGATTTTCAAATCATTCGTTTTAATCAAATTAAAAAATATAAAAAGCTTGACGGGGACAGGCGATTGGAAGGTATAGAGTACCATTGTTTAGCCACTGCCCCGTTAAGCCCTACTGTTTGTTATTTTGCAGTATGTGTCCACTCATGTTTACCACGATGGCGTTTAACATGTGCGTACACTTGATCTGCAGCATAATCTAAATTGGTGTACACTGTAATCGCAAATGCTGATTGAGATGCTTCAAAATCGGTTTCTAAATATAATTCTTTTAAATGATTGAAGAGGTGATCCATCTGTTCATGAGTTAAGCTACTGTATTCTCTCAATGTACGCTTCAACAATTGTCCCTTTTTTTCTTCGATAACTTGTACGACAATGACAAAACGTTCCTCTGTTTTTAAAACATCATCGAAAAGGTTTGTTTGTCCTATCATTGCATGCCCCACCTTTACAATTTGTTAATTTAATTATACATGAAATGATGCTACTAGGAAATGGAAGATCTAGGGATTAAATTAAGAAAAATCCATATCCATTAGGAAGAAATGATAAAAACAGCGATGAAGGCAACTATTGATATAGCGCACTTCATCGCTGTTTTTTAATCATTCGTCTCGATTGGATTCGTGTATACTTAAATCAATGTCCTCAAGTGGAATAATACGGGTTTTATTAATGATTTTGTGAACAATATAAACGCCGATAAGAATGAAAATAGGTAAAAAGTTTTGTGCCAATTTAGGTAAATCGAAATGGATTAACGCTTCTGACGAGCTACCGAAAACTAAAAATAGTAATATTGCAATGACAATAATAGGGCCAACTGGGAAAAATGGTGCCTGATATGGCAACAGTTGATGAATGTCCTTTTGTTGTTTCTTTATCGCGCGACGTAATCTAATTTGAGCAATGATACTAGATGCCCATACGAAAGTGACAAGTGCACCAATAATATTCAGTAACCCCATCACACTTTGTGGATTGAAATTGGCATAAGTAATCACAGCAGCAATAAAAATAAACGTTGTAAACAAAGCACGTAACGGCAATTGTGAGCGTGGGCTAACCTTGCCTAGAAAACGAGGTGCTTGTTTTGCTTGGCTCAAAGAAAATAGCATTCGACTCGTAGTGAAAACGCCTGAATTGGCTGCTGATAATAATGACGTTAAAATAACAGTGTTGATGACAGAGGCAGCAAAAGCAATACCCACTCTATCAAAAACGATAGTGAACGGACTCTGTGCGATTGAACCGCCTTCGTTTAACAATGTTGGATCCGTGTAGGATAAAATTGCAGAAATGACTGCAATAGATAGCACGTAGAACAGTAAAATACGCCAAAATACTTGTTTGATCGCACGTGGCATGGATTTTCTAGGATGATCGGATTCACCAGCTGTTACGGCCACGACCTCGGTACCGCCCACTGAAAATCCTGCTATTAATAGTACGCTTAAAAATCCTGAGATTCCACCCACAAATGGGGCTTCTCCAGTCGTAAAATGACTAAATCCATAATAATGACCGCCTAGAATGCCAAAAATCATTAAAATACCTAATATGATGAAAATGATAATTGTCACGACTTTGATAAGGGATAGCCAAAACTCTGCTTCACCAAATGCTTTTACAGTAAAAACATTGATTGTAAAAAGGAGTACTAAGAATATTAAACTCCAAACAAGCGGTGAGAAGAAATGGAATGTGCTCCAATAATTAATCACGCTTGAGGCAACGATAATATCAACACTTGTAACCAACGACCAGATTGTCCAATACAACCATCCCATTGTAAAGCCGAGTGATGGATCTACAAAACGTGTTGCATAACTACTGAACGCACCAGAAACAGGATAAAATGTTGCCATTTCTCCAATGGATGACATCAAAAAATATAACATGACCCCAATGACTAAATAAGCTAAAATAGCACCACCAGGACCTGCTTGTGCGATAACTCCGCCGGTAGCTACAAATAAACCTGTTCCGATTGCACCTCCGATAGCGATCATGGTGATATGCCTAGATTGGAGCCCTCTACTTAAGTTTTTTTCTTCCATATATATCTTCTCCTCAAAAATTAACTTTCTACTTATTTTACTTGTAAAGTAACAGACTTTCAATAGAAAATTTAAGGCTTTAAAGCGATAAATTATTTATTAGTGAAGTTGTGTGTTTATTTGCGCACAAAAAAGCCAAATGCACTGACGTCATTTGGCTTTTGTCGTATTTTAATTATTGTTAAGGTAACAGTCATTTAAATTCACTTATTAAGACAAATCAAAAGCGTCTCAATAATTGGGATTGAAAATGATTTTAATTATTTTGTTTCTCTGTGTAAAGTGTGCTTGTTTAATCTTGGGCAATATTTCATCATTTCAATACGCTCAGGATTAGTTCGTTTGTTTTTAGTTGTGATATAGTTACGATCACCACATTCAGTACATGCTAATGTTACATTTACGCGCATGGGTAGGACCTCCTTTTCAATTGAAACTATTACGATTTAATATTTTAGCATGGTGACAGCATTTTGCCAACTCTTTTTTATTTTAATTTAAATTAAAGGCTTGTCAAAGTAAAGTAAGGTATGCTAATATATAAAACGTAACTATTACGATTTGTAAGGAGTGTTCATATAAATGGCTAAAAAGTCAAAAATTGCTAAAGAGCAAAAAAGAGAAGCAATGGTAGCGAAATATGCTGAAATTAGAAGAGAACTTAAAGCAAAAGGTGATTACGAAGGATTAAGAAAATTACCTAGAGATGCGTCACCGACACGTTTAACACGTAGATGTAAAGTGACAGGACGCCCACGTGGTGTTTTGAGAAAATTTGAAATGTCCCGTATTGCGTTTAGAGAACATGCACATAAAGGACAAATTCCTGGCGTGAAAAAATCAAGCTGGTAAACAAAAAGACCTCTTTAATTTACTTTATTTCATGAAGATAGTATATTATCTAAGAAATAAATGAAATTAAGGAGTTTTTTAATGAAAATTTTTGATTATGAAGACATTCAATTAATACCGAACAAAAGTATAGTTAAAAGTCGTTCAGAAATTGATACATCCATTCAATTTGGACCAAAGCGATTTAAATTACCCGTTGTACCAGCGAATATGCAAACGGTAATGAATGAAAGTGTTGCAGAATGGTTTGCTCAAAATGATTATTTTTATATTATGCATCGTTTTGATGAGACAACACGTTTGTCATTTGTTCAAAAGATGCAGAATCAAGGTTTGTATGCTTCTATCTCAGTTGGTGTGAAGACGGGTGAATTTAAATTTATTGATGCATTAAAAGAAGCAGGCTTGTCACCTGAATATATTACAATCGATATTGCTCATGGTCATTCGGATCAAGTGATTGAAATGATTCAGTATATCAAAAAACAATTACCAGAAGTCTTTGTCATTGCGGGCAACGTCGGTACACCTGAAGGCGTTAGAGAACTTGAAAATGCCGGTGCAGATGCAACAAAGGTCGGTATTGGACCAGGAAGGGTCTGTATTACTAAAATTAAGACAGGTTTTGGCACAGGAGGGTGGCAATTAGCAGCCGTCAATCAATGTAGCAAAGCAGCGCGCAAGCCGATTATTGCTGATGGTGGTATTCGTACACATGGTGACATTGCTAAATCGGTTCGCTTTGGTGCTTCTATGGTCATGATTGGCTCATTGTTTGCTGCGCACGAAGAGTCTCCAGGTGAAACGGTAGAGATTGAAGGTAAGAAATATAAAGAATATTTTGGTAGTGCATCAGAATATCAAAAAGGTGAGCGTAAAAACGTAGAAGGCAAAAAAATGTTTGTGGAACATAAAGGCGCACTTAAAGATACGTTGATTGAAATGCAAGAAGATTTACAAAGTGCAATATCCTACGCCGGGGGTAAAGATGTGGGTGCACTAAGAAAAGTGGATTATGTCATTGTACGTAATTCCATTTTTAATGGAGATCGTGATTAAAAAGGAGTGCGTGATTATCAAAAAATTTCTCTTATTTTTTGTTGGAGGTATGCTCTTATTATTAGCGATACCGTTACAGCCTAATGAAACAATTTCTAAGTTTGCGCAACCAGTAAATCAACAGATTGATCAAATCGTATACGGTAAATCTAATGAAACCGTTTTAAAGACGCCTAAAGAACAAGAATTTGCAATGAGAAATATTCAAATGAATATGAATCGCAAAGCAGTTGAGGCGAAACTAGGCCAGCCTAAAGCTGAAATCGGTAATAAGTATGGAACAAAGTGGTTCGTCTATCATCAAGACTTTAATGACTTTGTCATGGTGAGTTATATCAATCAAAAAGTTCATGGCCTGTATACAAATCAAAATATGATGACCTCAAAAAGCGGTGTGAAATATGGTACAGCAAAAGATGTTGTGAGAGCTGAATTGGGAACACCCATAAAAGGTTTTCATAAAGGACGTACGATTTATGAAATTGACAATGAGGAATATGATGTTTTTGATGATGATGGCATCTATACGACGGTGTTTTATGACAAGCATGAAAATAATCAACTAACGGGAATGTTACAAGTCAGTCATCTGATGGAAAATCAATTAACGCATCAATATGCAGCGCCATCCAATTACTTGAGAGAGAGCTTTGAAAAACAGGATTTTTATTTACTAAATGCTGAAAGGGTTCAAAAAGGATTACATCCGCTTGCATTCTCTGAATCATTGGCAAAAACAGCGAGAAAGCATAGTACGGATATGGCCAAGCACCATTATTTTGACCACACTAATCAACAAGGTGAATCCCCATTTGACCGCATGAAAAAGGATGGCCATCAATATCAAACGGCTGCTGAAAATTTAGCATATGGTCAAACGGATGCGATTTTTGCACATCATGGTTTAATGAACTCATTAGGCCATCGGAAAAATATTTTAAATACAGATGTGACTCAAATTGGTATTGGTGTTGACTTTAATGCTCAGCGTCAACCTTATTGGACTGAAAATTATATCGGGTAACTTAAATGAATAACGATGATGTGTCGATCAAAGCGATTTTACTTGAATCTTTGATCGACGCTTTTTTGTTGAAGCATGTACCCAGAAGATGATTAGAAAAAAGCCACTCGTAAAAAACGAATGGTTTAAAGTGAAGGAGTGATTGAACAAGATTACATTTCTCTAAACAAACCTATAACTTTGCCTAAAACGGTCACATGATCTAAATAAATAGGTTCTAAACTGCTATTTTCAGGTTGTAAACGGTAACGATTTTTTTCTTTGAAGAAACGTTTCACTGTGGCCTCATCCTCTTCTGTCATGGCTACAATAATGTCTCCATTTTCGGCGATGGATTGGCTTCTGACTATAACTTTATCCCCATCTAAAATTCCAGCCTCAATCATACTATCACCGACAACATTTAGAATGAAAATTTGTCCATTATGAGTGGAAGTAAAATGTTCTGGGAGCGGATAATATTCTTCAACATTTTCTATTGCAGAAATAGGTGTTCCCGCTGTTACTTTACCAATCACCGGGACATAAATCGTTTCTTCCATATTGATTGGGTCACCCATCAATTCATTGACAATTTCAATCGCGCGCGGTTTTGTAGGGTCACGACGGATATACCCTTTTTCTTCTAATCGAGATAAATGACCGTGTACTGTAGAACTCGAAGCCAATCCGACTGCTTCTCCAATTTCACGCACACTTGGCGGGTAGCCTTTCATTTGGACGACATGTTTAATGAATTCAAAAATCTCACTTTGTCTTTTTGTTAATTCTCTCATTTCGCACACTCCTTCTTAATTCTGATTGTTGATATTATATCATATTATACGAACAATCACAAACGTTTGTTCGTTAAAGTGTTGACACAGAACACGCGTTCTGTTAAAGTTTTTATACAAACAAACGTTCTAGGAGTGAAAATGATGATTCATATTAAAATTTCAGAGATTTACTTGTTTCTATCTGTTTTTATACTCTCTTCAATCTTATTTTTGTCGTTTTTTCTACTCGCTAGTGAGTCGAGTAAAACAGAACAGACGTACGAGATGACGGACCATCAAATTCGGACAGACCATACACATCAAACTAAAACATACGAACAGGAATACAATAATGGAAAAGAGCAATCTGTTATTGCTGTGACTTTAAGCCATTAATCCACAAAAGGAATGTGTGCTTTTACGGATAGGTGACGTTTTCCTTTCATGATTCAATGGTGTGTACAAAACGCTTGTTGTGGGAGCGTATGGAATATGGCTGATACTGAGATGATTGAATTCAAGATAATATTTAGATTTTAGCGCGCTCCCTCAAATTGCGTATACATTTTATGTGTATAACATAGACTAAAAGTATTTGAACCTCGTCAGATATTTCAACATTAAATGTTTCTATTGTTGTAGGACTCCCCAAAACTTTAAATTCATAAAGACTTCTTGTAGATCAAAGGATGTTTGTACTTAAAACACACATTGAATGAAGTGGTGACTGACTTTTATAACCAATTTAAGTGTTTGGTTTTATAGTGTTTTTCTGTTATATTTTTGTAAAGAATAATACGGAGGAGCACATTTATGCTGAGTAAAGAAAAGTTAAAACGAATTAACGAACTGGCCAAAAAGAAAAAGACAGAGGGTCTCACTGAAACTGAAGCAAAAGAGCAATCTAAGTTGAGAAGTGAGTATTTGGAAGTTTTTAGAAATAGTTTTAAAAGTCAAATTGAACATACAAAAGTCATTGATCCAGAAGGTAATGATGTGACGCCAGAAAAACTTAAAGAGGTGCAAAAGCAAAACCATATTCGAAAATGATTTTGAATAAGCGTGATGAAGTGATGTCATTTATTAGGCTTTAATGTACTGTTTCAGGTATAATGGAAGCATGATGCGGAATCAGAAAGGAAGGAATTATAAATGATTGAACAAAAAGACAGTTTAGCGATTAATACGATACGAGGGTTAAGTATTGACGCTATAGAAGAAGCAAATTCAGGGCACCCAGGTTTACCAATGGGGGCTGCACCAATGGCTTATACATTGTGGACACGTCACCTTAACTTTAATCCTAATTCACATGAGTACTTTAACAGAGATCGATTCGTTTTATCAGCGGGACATGGTTCGGCGTTGTTGTATAGTTTATTACATGTATCAGGTGCATTAGAACTTGATGAGTTAAAACAATTTAGACAATGGGGCTCTAAAACTCCGGGTCACCCAGAATACCGTCACACGAAAGGTGTAGAGATTACAACTGGGCCTCTTGGACAAGGATTTGCGATGTCAGTGGGTATGGCAATGGCAGAGAAACACTTAGCTGCTAAATTTAATAAAGACATTGAAGTTGTCGATCACTATACGTATGTTTTAGCATCTGATGGTGACTTGATGGAAGGGATTTCACATGAAGCGGCTTCACTTGCAGGACATTTAAAATTAGATAAATTAATTACACTTTATGATTCAAACGATATTTCATTAGACGGAGAAACGTCAAAATCCTTCTCTGAGGATATTAAACAACGATTTGAAGCATATGGTTGGAATCATATGCTTGTAAAAGATGGTAACGATGTAGAAGCTATTGATAAGGCGATTGCTAAAGCGAAAGGTCAAAGTGGGCCAACAATTATTGAAGTGAAAACAATTATTGGTGATGGTTCGCCAAATAAATCAAACAGCAACGCGTCTCATGGTTCTCCGTTAGGTGCAGAAGAACGTAAATTAACATTTGAAAATTATAATCTTGATCCTTCAAAGCGTTTTCATGTTGATGAAGCCGTTTATGAAATTTTCAATTCGACAATGATTCAACGTGCAGATGAAAATGAAAAAGAGTGGCACAGCAAAGTGGAGGCCTACAGTAAACAATATCCTGAATTGTACAAAGAATTAGAGGATGCACTCGCAGGTAAATTACCTGAAGGCTATGAAAAAGACCTTCCTCAATTTGAACTTGGTCATAAAGCGGCTTCTCGTGCAGATTCTGGTGAAGTGATCCAAGCGTTAAGTCAAGCTGTTCCAACATTATTTGGTGGTTCTGCCGACTTAGCTTCATCTAATAATTCCAGAGTGAAAAATGAATCAGATTTTTCTGCTGATTATGGTGAAGGTAAAAACGTTTGGTTTGGTGTACGTGAATTTGCAATGGCAGCTGCTGTGAATGGTATGGCGGCACATGGTGGCTTACACCCTTACGGTGCGACATTCTTTGTTTTTAGTGACTATTTGAAACCAGCATTACGCTTAGCGGCAATTATGGGCTTACGTTCAACATTTATATTTACGCATGACTCCATTGCTGTAGGTGAAGATGGACCTACACACGAACCTATTGAACAATTAGCTGGTTTAAGAGCGATTCCAAATTTAAATGTGATTCGTCCTGCAGATGGTAACGAAACACGTGTTGCATGGAAAGTTGCTGTAGAATCAAATCAAACACCAACGGCTTTAGTCTTAACACGTCAAGGCTTACCTGTGTTGGATGTTGATGCGGTAACAGTTGAAGAAGGCGTGAGAAAGGGTGCATATGTCGTTTATGAAACGGAAAAATCACCTGAATATGTGCTTTTCGCTTCTGGTTCTGAAGTAAGCCTAACGGTTGATGTAGCTAAGGCACTTGAAGAACAAGGCAAAGGTGTTCGGGTTGTTTCAATGCCGAACTGGAATGCTTTTGAAAATCAACCGAAAGCCTACCAAAATGAAATTTTGTTACCACATGTTGAGAAACGTGTAGCTGTTGAAATGGCGGCTTCATTAGGATGGCACAAATATGTAGGTATGAATGGCTTAGTGATTGGTATTGACCGTTACGGTGCAAGTGCGCCTGGTGAATTAGTCGTTGAAAAATATGGATTTACAAAAGAAAATATATTAACTGAAATAGAAAAACTATAAGAATCATCAAAAATAGTATAAAATGTATAGTCGAGCTTGATGCGTGAGTTTCAGCTCGACTGTTTTCTTGTGACGCCAATAAATTTGTTAGCGATACCTTGAAAAGAATACATAATTTTAGTAAAATGCAAAAGGATAAAGAAAGTGGGTGAAACGATGGCTACATGGTTAGCAATTTTATTAATTGTTATTGCACTTATCGGTGGATTAGTAGGCGGTTTTTTCTTAGCACGTAAATATATGATGGATTATTTAAAAAAGAACCCGCCAATCAATGAAGAAATGTTACGCATGATGATGATGCAAATGGGACAAAAACCTTCACAAAAGAAGATTAATCAAATGATGACAATGATGAACAAAAACATGGATAAAAAATTGTAGTATTAAAATATTATAATAATAACAAAGGTTTCATGAGTCTCCGAACTTCATGGATCCTTTGTTTTTTGTAGTACTTTTTAATTCGACTTTTAAAGTAAGATGCGCAATTGTCATCATCGTAGTTTTAGCCAAGGTAGGAATTTTCGTCGCTGTCATTTGCAAGATGGCATTTTGTAATGGCTGTGACACGTGCATGGCAAAATCAACTAAAAAACGCATGTCATATAGTTGCTACTGTTACGTCATTTGAAGTTCGTGTGATATACTTATTGGTATCTTTGAATCATGTAAGGAGGAGTGACGTTGACTTATTTAATTTTGTCCATTCTCATAGCGTTCGTAATGGGGGCTGGCGTCATCGTAATTAGAATGAAGGCGCAGAAATATCCAGTAAATGAAAAGAAAATTATTTTACCACCTTTTTTTATGGCAACGGGTGCATTCATGTATGTCGTCCCTTACTTTAGATTAACGGGGTTTGAAATTATAGAATCCATCGTACTTGGCGTTATTTTTTCGAGTGTATTAATTATGACTTCACATTTCGAGGTAAAAGACCGCCAAATTTATTTAAAAAAATCAAAAGCATTTCCATTTGTACTTGTCTCTCTATTATTAATTCGAACAGTACTCAAAGTTTTTTTGGGTAATACAATCGATGCTGGAGCGCTTGCAGGGATGTTTTTCTTACTCGCATTTAGTATGCTTGTTCCATGGCGACTTGCAATGCTTTATCGATATAAAAAACTAAAGATCAACTTGTAGCATCATCCATGATGAATAAGGGAGAAAGCTTTTTGAGTAAAGTCGTTATTGCTGAGTCAATGTAGGGGTTAGGACCATTCAATGTCCCGACCTCATTTTTATATCGTCAATTATGATAAAAGGACTTGAAATGATTAAATGCTTATTTTAAAATGAATACGAACATTTGTTCTGAGGTGATGAAATGAAATTAATACATACTGCTGATTGGCACTTAGGTAAAATTTTAAACGGTCATTCCTTTATTGAAGATCAGTACGATGTGCTTCAACAATTAATTGATGTTCTAGCAAATGAGCGACCTGATGTGTTGGTGATTGCTGGGGATATTTACGATACAGCCTACCCGAATAAATATGTACTTGATTTAATGGAGCGTACGATTTCAAAAATCAATTTAGAGTTGGGTATTCCGATTGTGATGATTAATGGAAATCATGATGGGAAAGCGCGATTGCGTTATGGGGCTTCTTGGTTTCAACACAATCAATTATTTATAGCAACTGAAATTGAGCAATTTTTTAAACCTATCATTTTTGGAGATGTAGCGATTTACACATTGCCATTTTTTACTTTAGCAGAAGCAAATGAATTTTTAGAAGATTCGGCAAAATATTATGAGGAGGCCGTTAAAAAGTTAGTCGCATTGGTACAGCCTCAACTTGATGCCAATATGACTAATATTTTAGTGGGTCACTTTACATTAAAAGGTGCACCTAAAAGTGACTCTGAACGTGAGATTACAATTGGTACGATAGAAGCCGTGTCACCTCAATTTTTATTGGATTTTGATGCCGTCTTGTTAGGTCACATTCACCATCCATTTGCGAGTCAATATCAAAATGTGGTTTATAGTGGCTCATTGTTACAATATTCATTTTCAGAGGCGCAACAAGCAAAAGGGGTGCGATTGTTTAATTTTGAAAAAGAGAAAAATATTCAACAACGATTCATTCCTCTAAAGCCAAGACGAGAATTAGAAGTCGTCAATGCACGATTTGATGATATTATGAATGGTCGTTTTGAGCGCAAAAGTGATGAAAGTTATTTTCACTTTAATGTTGAACAGTTAAGCCATATTAAAGATCCAATGCAAAAATTAAAACAGCTCTATCCTAACACGTTATCTTTAACACAACAGACCATTCCTTCAATGTATCAATCGGAGGGATTGAAAGAGGTCAAAAAGTTAAAACCGTTAGATATTGTTGACCAATTTTATAATGAGATGACCACAGAAACATTATCAAAGATCCAGAAACAAAGTGTCATACAGTTATTAGAGTCAATGGAAAAGGAGGATGAATAATGAGACCTTTAAAACTCCAACTCAAAAACTTTGGGCCTTTTTTAGATGAAACAATTGACTTTTCAAGCATACAATCCAATCAGCTGTTTTTAATTAGTGGGAAAACAGGTTCGGGGAAAACGATGATTTTTGATGGGATTGTCTATGCACTATATGGCCGAGCTTCAACAGAAAAGCGAGAAGTTAAATATTTGAGAAGTCATTTTGCTACAGCATCTGAGCCATTAGCGGTATCATTTGAATTTGAAATCAAAGGTCATCGTTATAAAGTCGTTCGTGAAGCCTCTTTTTTGAAACCAGGAAATAAAAACGAAACGAAACCTAAACTAGAGGTATATCGATATGACAAGCATCAATTTGTTTTGTTAGAAAGTACGATACAGGCAGGAGAGAAATTTATTTTAGATTTGCTCAAATTAAAACAAAATCAGTTTCGGCAGTTATTCGTCCTACCTCAAGGTGAATTTAAAGCGTTTTTAGTGTCCAACAGTACAGATAAACAAACGATTTTAAGGACGTTATTTAATACACAACTCTACGACAAGTTAAAAAATCAACTGTCTGATAAAACAAAAAATATGAAAAACAAAATTGATCAAATTTATACAAAGATTCAAAGTGTGTGGGATGAATTGTATACGTTAGATTACCCAGAACTGAACGCAGAAAAAAATTTAAAGCGTGAACAATACGACATGATGATAGATGTGCTACCGCAATTTGAAAGGATTGCAGAAGTACAAATCGCACAATGCAAATCAGAAAAACAACGTGCTGAACAAGATTTAGAACAGGTGACTGAAGCGTTAAACCGACAACATTTGCGACAACAATTGACGGTACAACTACAAGAGTTAGAAGAAGCATTGACACGGTTAAAAACAGAAGCATCTACCATTGCACAGCTTGAGAAAAAATTAAAGTTGATGGATGAGAGTAAATTTGCGCTTAAAATGTGTCAAGATTTGCAAGAGGTTGAAAACGCATTGCGACTAAAACAACAAGATTATTCTGAAATGAATGATAGGCAAGCACAGCTTAAACAACAACAATTGAAGCAACAACACGCCCTCGAACAACATGTATTGAATGAAAATGAAATGACGAGCAACGCGGCATTTTTAGAACATACACGATATTTTTATCAAGAATGCGAACAATTGAAAGAAAAAAATAATCGAATGCTTAAAGTGGAAGACGAGATTCGATCATTACAAGTGCAAAATGCGGATGTACAAAAGCGTTTGGACAAGATAGATCAACGCGATATGGAACGCCAGCCAGATTATGAAAGTAAATCAAAATGGCAGTCTCAGCAACTGGTGCTTGCTGAACAAGTCACACGTTTGTTGGCTGAGCAAAAGAATGACGCATTAAAAAAACAACAACAATTAAAGCTTGAGTCACTAACGACAGAATGGCAGCAAATCGATCAAGCATTAAAAGAACAAGCCTGTTTGATTCAAGACTTATCTCAAAGTGAACAACAATTAATCGATCATGAGCAAGCGGTGATGACATTGCGTGCCGTGATACATGTGGATGCGCCTTGTCCTGTTTGCGGTCAAATTGTTCAACATGTTAATTCAGATGAACAGATTGCGCATATTAAGGCTATTCAGCAAAAGAATCGTCGTATTGAGAAGCAAATGGTCACGTTGAAGGAACAAAAAATAAAGTGTGAATCGGATCTCAATCATACGAAACAACGAATCACAGAGATGGGTGACGCTGACTTTGAAGAAGAGAAGCTATTGGCGGCCCAATCTGAACAAAGAAAAATCAACGCAATGATTGAAAAAATAGATTTAGAAAATGAACGTCTTGCACGTATTCAACAAGAAGTGACACGAAATCGACAAATTCTTAATGATAACAATCAAAATATCGAAGTATTAAAAAAGGAGCAGGCATATTTACAAGAACATCTCCAAACGTTCGAGTCAGAAACAGGCTATCAAGATATACAAGTATTTCAAAAGGCATATACGCGTATGAAAGCAACTGTCGATACCTTTTTTGATCGTAAAAGAGAATGGATTGAACAATGTGAGCAAACGGCACAATTACTCAAAGAAGAACATTACAAAGTGGATTTGGTGGCGCATCAAATCAATGAAATGACGCAGAAAGTCCAATCATTGAACAGCGATATAGATGCGGCATTAAAAGCGTTAGATATCCCAGATCGAGCGGGATTATTTGATATCTTGAAAGAGAGTGTGCATAAAGAAACATATCGTCAAAAAGTCTCTCAATTTCATCAGCAAATGCAAATGTTACAATTAAAACGAGATGATATTTTACATCAAATTTCAGAAATTCCAGTAGAAAGTATAGATGAATTAACGGTACAGCAGTCCGTTAAGCGAGAAACTTATCAATTGTTGCAAAAACGTTATAATGAATTTTCATTTCAAGCAACGCAAAATCAAAAAACTGCACAGAAGTTACGTGATGAAGTTGCCCATTTAAAAACAACTTTAAGTGAACAATTGGAGTTATTCCAACTTGCTGAAGTGTTAAATGGAAAGAATGAACACCATCTTACGCTGGAAAATTATGTGTTAATGCATTATTTAGAGCAAATTTTGTTGAAGGCGAATCAACGGTTACTCAGCATGACGGGTCAACGATACGAATTGGTGAGAAATAAGAAAAAAGGTCGTGGTTTTAGTGGTTTAGAGATAGAAGTATATGACTACTACTCTAATCAATCAAGGCACATTACTTCATTATCAGGCGGGGAAACATTCCAAGCTTCTTTAGCGCTAGCTTTAGGGCTAAGTGAAGTGGTTCAAAGTGAGCAAGGCGGCATAGCACTAGATGCAATGTTTATAGATGAAGGTTTTGGGACACTTGATCAAGAGACCCTCGAGACTGCATTAGATACCTTAATTCAATTGCAATCTAGCGGGCGTTTGGTAGGGATTATTTCACATGTATCAGAACTTAAAAACCGTATTCCAATCATTTTGGAAGTGATGTCCCAAAATTATCGGAGCAGGACACAGTTGAAAAGCAATGGGTGAGATGTGATTGTGGTACAAATGCAATCTTTGGGAATGTAAAATAAACTGTGTAAGTAGAGTGCGTACGGCTCTGCTTCGCAGTTTATTTTTTTATTTTCCTAGCGCGCTAACGCTTGCTAGATCCATAAAAAGTGTTGGTTAAAAAACAAACCAATCACTTTTTACGGATTCTAAGCATAACTCTATGCATAGTGTTAAAATACACTTAAGATACTATGGAGGTAACATGATGGCTCGTAAAAAACGTAATCCTAAATCTGTTGAATTAGCTAATAGAATTATTTCTGAGTATGCTCCCGAAACTGTTGAAGATATGGAAGAGGCGTTAAAGGATATTTTCGGACCCATGTTTGAAGCTATGTTACAAGGTGAAATGAATAATCATCTAGGTTATTCTTCGAATGATAAATCTGACAAATTTACAGAAAATAGACGTAATGGCTATGGAAATAAGACATTAAAAACTTCTAAAGGAGAAGTTGAAATTAATGTACCCAGAGATAGAGATGCTTCATTTGATCCAAAATTAATCAAGAAGCGCCAACGAGATGTTTCGGAAATTGAAGATAAAGTAATTTCTATGTATGCCAAAGGCATGTCTCAACGTGATATTTCATCAACTATAGAAGACATTTATGGATTTTCCGTATCACATGAAATGATTTCTGATATTACAGATGCCGTTATACCTGAGATGGAAGAATGGCAAAGTAGACCTTTAGAAAAGTGTTATACTTTCGTTTTTGTAGACTGTCTGTACACAAAGATTAGAAATGATTATGAAATAAAGGAATACGCAGTTTACACAATACTAGGTTATACAATTGATGGCCGAAAACAAATTCTAGGTTTATGGTTAAATGAAACTGAAAGTAAGCATAAATGGATGCAAATCTTTGATGAAATCAAAGCTAGAGGTGTAGAAGATATTTTCTTTTTATCAATGGATGGTGTATCAGGTTTAGAAGCTGGTGTTAAAGCTATCTTCCCACAAACTATCGTTCAAAGATGTATCGTACACCTAGTCAGAAATTCAATTAAATATGTACCTAGTAAAGATTATAAAGCTTTTACTGCTTCCCTTAAAAAAGTTTATGGAGCAACTTCCTTAAAAGCATGTCATACCGCCTTTGAAGCATTTAAACAACAATGGTCTCAATACCCTGGAGCCGTTGATGTGTGGATCCGAAATTTCGCACATGTAGAACAATTATTCGATTACGGAAGTAATATTAGAAAAATTATGTACACTACAAACGCTGTAGAAAGTATTCATTCTAGTTACCGCAAGGTAACAAAAAAAGGCGCATTCCCTAATGAGCATGCACTCCTAAAACTTCTGTTTATTCGAACTAAAGAACTTGAAAAGAAATGGTCAACTGGCTTCATTCCAAACTGGTCTATGGTTATGAATCAGCTCCTTTTACATGATCAAATTAAGAATAGAGTTATAAAGTATCTTGAATAACTTACACACTTAATTTGACAAACCCCAATCTTTTCTAAAATGTATCCATCTGAATAACCTAAATTGAATGACCGTTTGATACGTGCAGTCTGATGTGTATTTTCATTGGACTGCTTTTTTGTTAATCATCTTTTGCCAACACGTCACTTTAATCATGATGGTTCTCCAAAACATCTACTCGGAGATTGTAAAATCGAAATACGACTTCAAAACGTCGTACAATTCTATGTCACAAGGGCCAAATAGCTGTCTTATTGTAATAAAAAACTATGAAGATTCTCATCACGATAAGTTTCTTCATAGCGTATTTTACTGTGTCTAAAGACTATTTACTGTTTTGACGTAACAAATCACGAATTTCAGTTAATAGGACAATATTTTCTTCTATTTTAACTTCTTCCTCTTTAGGTTTCATTAATGTATTTGCAATTTTAATGAAGATAAATAATGCAAATGCAATGATGATAAAGTCGATAATCGATTGGATGAAAATACCGTATTTAATGCCATACAATGACCAATTTTTCGCAAAATCAACTTCGCCAAATAATAAACCGATTAAAGGCATAATGATGTTTTCTACTAAGGATGTCACGATTTTATTAAAAGCAGCCCCCATGACAACTGCAACAGCTAAGTCAAGGACATTTCCTTTTAAGGCGAAGTCTTTAAATTCTTTCAACATATTTTTCACCTCTAATTATATCAAATTGAATAACAAAATTAATTATACACCAATGGAAGATTATTGCAATAAGAGATTTAATCGAAAAATCCATACACTTCTATGTACATTGATAAAATGAAAATGTTTTGTTATGGTATATATGTCTATTGCACTTTTAATTAAATTATTGAGTTTTTTTAATTATTAGTGTGTGATATTTAAAATTTAATAGTAAGAAAGGGAGGATGTTATTTTATGAATGCTTCAACTCCAGAACCAAATGGTAAAAAGTTTTCTCCTGTATTCTTAATCGGTGCAATTGTGGTATTTGCTATCGTATTAATTGGTGTATTGATTCCAACACAATTTGGTGAATTTACGAATACAATTAAACTTTGGATTACTGATAAACTGGGTTGGTATTATCTTATCTTAACTACGATCATCGTATTCTTTTGTATCTTTTTAATTTTTAGTCCGATCGGCAAATTGAAATTGGGGCGTCCAAACGATAAGCCAGAATTTAATACAATTTCTTGGTTTGCGATGCTATTTAGTGCAGGTATGGGGATTGGTTTAGTGTTCTATGGTGCAGCAGAGCCCATTGCACATTTTGCTTCGCCGCCTAATGCAGATTCGCAAACGACGGAAGCGTTTACTGAATCGTTACGAGCAACATTCTTTCATTGGGGATTCCATGCATGGGCCGTATATGGTGTTGTTGCACTTGCGCTTGCTTATGCCCAGTTTAGAAAAGGCGAGCCGGGATTACTTTCGAAGACATTACGTCCAATTTTGGGAGATCATGTCGATGGATTAGTTGGGACAATTATCGATGTGTTGGCTGTTTTTGCAACAGTAATCGGTGTCGCAGTTTCACTAGGTATGGGGGCGTTACAAATATCTGGTGGGTTGAATTATTTGTTTGGTACACCGAATAATATTGTGACTCAGTCCATTATTATTGTTGTTGTCACAATTTTGTTTATTATGAGTGCTTGGTCAGGTTTAAGTAAAGGCATTCAATATTTAAGTAATTTAAATATTGGTTTAGGGACATTATTATTAATAGCAGGGTTGATTATCGGACCGACTGTATTAATTCTCAACATGTTTACAAGTTCAACAGGAAATTTATTAAACTCATTTTTGTTTAATAGCTTTGATACAGCAGCGACCAATCCTCAAAAAAGAGAGTGGATGTCAGACTGGACGCTTTATTATTGGGGTTGGTGGTTAAGTTGGAGTCCGTTTGTAGGCGTGTTTATTGCACGTGTTTCAAAAGGGC
This sequence comes from Staphylococcus lutrae, assembly GCF_002101335.1. Taxonomy (NCBI): domain Bacteria; kingdom Bacillati; phylum Bacillota; class Bacilli; order Caryophanales; family Staphylococcaceae; genus Staphylococcus; species Staphylococcus lutrae. Next base: position 2,357,660 of record NZ_CP020773.1, read on the forward strand.
GCTCAATTCGAGAATTTATTTCAGGTGTACTTATAGTCCCTGTCATTGTCAGCTTCATATGGTTTAGCGTTTTTGGTGTTTTAGGTATTGAAACAGCTAAAAAGCATAAGGAAATTTTCGATATGTCAGCAGAAACGCAATTGTTTGGTGTTTTTCACCATGTTCCATTTGGGATGGTATTATCGATTATTGCATTATTATTGATTGCGTCATTCTTTATTACATCTGCAGACTCCGCTACGTTTGTATTAGGTATGCAAACCACATATGGTTCACTTTATCCAAGTGCTTTTGTTAAAGTGACTTGGGGAATTGCGCAATCATTAATTGCATTCGTTCTGTTACTTTCTGGTGGTGGAGACGGGGAAGCCGGTTTAAATGCGTTACAAAGTGCAGCGATTATCAGTGCCTTACCGTTCTCATTGATTGTGATTTTAATGATGATTAGTTTTTATAAAGATGCTAATAAGGAAAGAAAGTTTTTAGGATTAACATTAACACCGAACAAGCATCGGTTAAAAGAATACGTAGCCAATTCACAACAAGATTATGAAGAAGAATTGATTGCTAAGCGTAAAGGATTACGTGAACAAGAGAAGTAATACGGTTTTTCTTTGGGATTTCGCACAATTGTCACAAATTGTGAAAAAGTGCAACAAGAAAAAACGTGAATAGTAAGTAAAATGTTCAACTTTTAACAACGAGATATGGACGAAAATGTTATGTTACTCCTCACATAAAAAGCAGCCGAGTTTGTTTTCGGTTGCTTTTTATATTGGAATCAAAGTGATGGCGTACAGTATGTTCAAAAGAAGTATTGATTTCCATATCATGAAAGGATTACGGTTCTATGTTAAGTGATGATGAATCTTTTAAGGCAAGTCGACAGCGATATTTTGATTGAGACCAAGCCATTTTTGAAGTGTTCGTTATTGAAAATGGTTCTCAATTAATAATGTATACTTATAACTATTAATATTTGTTATAACTTTTTGTTATAGTTACTGATTATAAAGTCAAAACTTCAAATATCGGGTTTTGCTCTTCATTTAGTTGTTTTCATAAAGCGTTAATTATACAATTAAAAAAACGGTATATAAAAATATCAGGGGGGATATTCAATGGCTTCAAATTTAAAAGAACAAGCAAAAAAGTCATTCCAACTTAACGGTAAGCATTTAACATACTATGATTTGAATACTTTAGAAGAACAAGGCTATACAACAATCAGTCGCTTACCCTACTCAATCCGTGTATTACTTGAATCGGTTTTACGTCAAGAAGATGGTTTTGTGATTACGGACGATCATATTAAAGCACTTTCTACTTTTGGTAAAGAAAACGAAAAAGGTGAAGTGCCATTTAAACCATCTCGTGTTATTTTACAAGACTTTACAGGTGTGCCGGCAGTTGTTGACCTTGCATCTCTACGTAAAGCGATGGATGATGTAGGTGGAGATTTATCAAAAATCAATCCTGAAGTACCGGTTGATTTAGTCATTGACCACTCTGTACAAGTCGATAGTTATGCGAATCCAGAAGCATTAGAGCGCAATATGAAATTGGAATTTGAACGTAACTATGAGCGTTATCAATTTTTAAACTGGGCGACGAAAGCGTTTGATAATTACAACGCAGTGCCACCAGCAACTGGAATTGTGCACCAAGTGAACTTAGAGTATTTAGCGAATGTTGTCCATGTTCGTGAAGAAAATGGTGAACAAGTTGCATTCCCAGACACATTAGTGGGGACGGACTCTCATACAACAATGATTAACGGTCTCGGTGTATTAGGCTGGGGTGTGGGTGGTATTGAAGCTGAAGCAGGTATGCTCGGTCAACCTTCATATTTCCCAATTCCAGAAGTTATTGGTGTTCGTTTAACAAATGAGTTGCCTCAAGGTGCAAATGCCACTGACTTGGCTTTACGTGTGACAGAATTGTTACGTAAAAAAGGTGTTGTTGGTAAATTTGTTGAATTTTTTGGTCCAGGCGTGGATAAATTACCGCTTGCAGACCGTGCAACAATTGCAAATATGGCGCCTGAATATGGGGCAACATGTGGTTTCTTCCCAGTCGATGATGAAACATTAAAATATTTACGTTTGACAGGTCGCTCACCAGAGCATATTGAAATCGTTGAAGCATATTTGAAACAAAATCACTTATTCTTTGATGTGAATGAAGAGCCAAATTATACAGATGTGGTTGACCTCGATCTATCAACTGTAGAAGCTTCATTATCTGGTCCGAAACGACCACAAGATTTAATTTTCTTGAGCGATATGAAAAAAGCATTCCAAAAATCAGTGACTGCACCAGCGGGCAACCAAGGTCACGGTTTAGATAAATCGGAATTTGATAAAAAAGCAACGATAAACTTTAAAGATGGCACAACAACTGAAATGACAACGGGTGATATTGCGATTGCAGCGATTACGTCTTGTACGAATACATCCAATCCGTATGTGATGTTAGGTGCAGGCTTATTAGCGAAAAAAGCAGTGGAAAAAGGTTTGACAGTGCCATCATATGTTAAAACATCACTTGCACCTGGTTCAAAAGTGGTAACAGGTTACTTACGTGATTCTGGTTTACAAACTTATTTAGACCAATTAGGTTTCAACTTAGTAGGATATGGTTGTACAACTTGTATCGGTAACTCAGGGCCGTTATTAGAAGAAATTGAAAAAGCAATTGCAGAAGAGGATTTATTGGTGACTTCTGTGTTATCCGGTAACCGTAACTTTGAAGGCCGTATTCATCCACTAGTGAAAGCGAATTACTTGGCATCACCACCACTTGTTGTGGCTTATGCATTAGCAGGCACTGTAGATATCGATTTGCATGCTGAAGCATTAGGTCAAGATAAACAAGGTCAAGATGTCTTCTTAAAAGATATTTGGCCATCAATTCAAGAAGTGGCTGATGCCGTAGACAGCGTGGTCACACCAGAGTTATTTAAAGAAGAATATAAGAGCGTGTACGATAACAATGAATTATGGAATCAAATCGATACGACTGATCAACCGTTGTATGATTTTAATCCTGAATCGACATATATTCAAAATCCAACGTTCTTCCAAGGTTTATCAAAAGAACCAAGTGAAATCCAACCTTTATCAGGATTACGCATTATGGGTAAATTTGGTGATTCAGTGACAACGGATCATATTTCTCCAGCGGGGGCTATCGGTAAAGATACGCCAGCAGGTCGCTATTTAAGTGATAATGGTGTGTCTCCACGGGACTTTAACTCTTATGGATCACGTCGTGGTAACCATGAAGTGATGGTTCGTGGTACATTTGCTAATATTCGCATTAAAAACCAACTTGCACCGGGGACAGAAGGTGGATTTACAACGTATTGGCCAACAGGTGAAGTGATGCCGATTTTCGATGCAGCAATGAAATACAAAGCTGATGGAACAGGTTTAGTTGTGTTAGCGGGTAATGACTATGGTATGGGTTCATCTCGTGACTGGGCAGCAAAAGGGACAAACTTATTAGGTGTCAAAACAGTCATTGCTCAAAGTTATGAGCGTATCCATCGCTCCAACCTCGTGATGATGGGTGTGTTACCTTTACAATTTAAAGCAGGTGAATCTGCTGACACATTAGGTTTAGATGGGAAAGAAACGATTGTTGTACAAATTGATGCCTCTGTGCAACCGGGCGATACGGTGAAAGTTTCAGCGACAAAAGAAGATGGCACAGTCATTGAATTTGACGCGATTGCACGTTTTGATTCAAATGTGGAAATTGATTACTATCGTCATGGTGGTATTTTACAACTTGTATTGCGTAAAAAGTTAGCAACACAATAAGCAATCAACGCGTTGTCTTAACAGGCAAAAGGGATTGGAGGTAGAGGCTTCCAATCCTTTTTTAGCTTGCTTTATCAAATGACGCACTCGATTTTTAAAGTTTGAAATTGTGCTATTTTGAGCTATCATAATAAGTAAGCATCGTGTATATATGTCTGTATACATCGATCTTTTACCTTTGAAAATTGTAAAATGCATGCACGGTGAATCCAATTATCAATCGAATTGGCTGTGAGTTTAAGAAGGTAAATGATAGCGTTAAAATGTGGTGACAGACCATGTAAAGAGTTGAGTGTGGGCATGAGTTTAAAAGTGATGACGAAGCAATACGAAGCTTTTGACTGCCTTATTTTATTGAAGAGAAAGAGGGTCAAATCATGATTTATGCGTTAACGAAAATTGCTACAAGATATCAAGAAACAGATCAAATGGGGATCATCTATCATGGGAATTATGCGATATGGTTTGAAGTTGCACGTACAGACTATATTCATAAATTAGGGCTTGATTATGTAGAGATGGAACAAGCAGGTGTCGTATCACCTGTGACGGAATTGAATATTAATTACAAAAAAAGTGTGACTTATCCAGAAACGGTCACAGTTAAAACGTGGGTGTCACGTTTCTCACGCTTACGTTCGCGCTATCAATATGAAGTGTACAATGAGCAAGGAGAATTGGTCACAAGCGGTTACACGGACAATGTGCTGATTACAAAAGATACGGGAAAACCTGTACGCTTAGACAAAGTGTTTCCAAAGTGGTATACGATATATCAAGATGTCGATCAACGGAATCAGGCAGGCGAAGAACAAGAAGTGAAGTAATCATTCACTGACTCACAGAGAAATCGTGTTGAAGATAAGCTATGGGTAAAGTGTGTATTCACATCTAGCCTATAAAGAGAGACAGATTTTTAGATATTCAACTATAAAGAAAGCCAGTGAAAATTTTTAGTTTTCATTGGCTTTCTTTATAGATTCAGGGCATAAAACAAACTTGAATTTCGAACATCTATCACATGATTAAAAAAGTTAAATCATACAGTTCGCTTTCTTGCACCAGTCCACTTTTTAAAAGTAAGGACATCATTTTTTTATAAAATCATACTTTTGTTTTCTCTTGAATTTTTTGAATTACTGATTGATTGCATCAGCGTGATAAATAATTTCATCATCATTGACATCGATTTGAATGTTATGATCTTCATAGTACCAAAGATCTTTTTCAGCAATAACGATACGAATAGCATCATATGTTTCTTCAAATCCTACTTCATCAATATCGCTCTCGGGCTCAACATTGAAAGCAGGACTAAAACCTGGCTTTAATTGAATTTCTCCGCCATAGCGAACAAAAAATTGTAATACTTTGCCGTCTTCTGGAAGATCAAGCTCATCTTTAATCCATTGAACAGCATTGTTTGTCAATTCGATTTTCATAATAAAAACCCCTTCCAATAATAGAACTTTATCTTTTGTCTATATTGTAAAGGGTTTTAAAAAAATTTTAAAATTTTTTGATTACATCCATTTAATTTTAGGTTCAGTTCCTTTGATAATACGTTTAATATTACCGATATGACGATAGATGAGTAATATGGCAACAACCAAGCTCGTGAATAACATGACGTAGTCACTAACGAAAAATGCACCGATCACACAGCAAATCGCGGCGATAATACTTGATAATGAAACGTATTTAGTCAATTTTAAAATCACAAAGAATATAGCGGCGAGGATTAACAATAAAATAGGGTTGACTGCAAGCATCACACCTGCACTTGTTGCGACCGCTTTACCACCACGGAATTTTAAATAAATAGGGTAAACATGGCCTATAATTGCAAAAATACCAACGAGTAACCCGTGAATGTCAACATTAAACACAACGGGTAAAAACACTACGATAAAGCCTTTAAATATATCAAAAAATGTCACAGCAAAACCAGAAGGCTTCCCTAGTACGCGAAAACTGTTTGTGGCTCCTGTGTTTCCACTTCCATATTCCCTAATATCTTTTTTGAAGAAAATCTTACCAATTAAATAGCCGCTTGGGATAGAACCAATCAAGTAGCTAACAATGAATAGCAGGATTAACATCATGAATATTCACATCCTTTTAGTACCTAGTCTTATTTTAACATAATTCAAGTTAGAATGATCGATATTTCTATATTCAAGGTGGTACTTTTGATTTTTGAAATGTAGGGATAGGAAAAATTGTTATTTTGATTTTACATATAGAGCGATTCATAATCAATAGGTTCGTCAGATAAAAATTATATTTATTTTTGTTGCTATTTAGATTCAGGCTTGCATTTTACCTTGATTTATATAAGAATATCTATTGTATAGTTTGATGAACGAACATATGTTTGTAGGAGGGGAATTGAGTGTCTGCAAAAAAGGTTAATAATTACTCAGATGATGCCATTCAAGTATTAGAAGGGCTTGAGGCAGTACGTAAAAGACCAGGCATGTACATAGGTTCTACAGATAAGCGTGGCTTACACCATTTAGTGTACGAAGTCGTAGATAATTCTGTGGATGAAGTTTTGAATGGGTACGGTAATGAGATTAATGTCACGATCAATGAAGATGAAAGTATTACAGTAGCCGATAATGGTCGGGGTATGCCAACAGGGACACATCGTTCAGGTAAACCCACTGTTGAAGTTATTTTTACAGTGTTGCACGCCGGGGGTAAATTTGGACAAGGGGGTTACAAAACATCAGGCGGTCTTCACGGTGTCGGTGCTTCTGTTGTTAATGCTTTAAGTGAATCGCTCACTGTAGAAATACATCGAGACGGTCAAATATTTGAACAACAATTCGCACATGGCGGTGTACCACAAACAAAATTAGCCAAGAAAGGCAAGACGACACGAACAGGGACGAAAGTGACGTTTAAGCCAGACCCTGAAATTTTTAAAACAGCAACGAGTTTTAATTTTGATACACTGAGTGAGCGCTTGCAAGAATCGGCATTTTTATTACAAAATTTAAAGATTACACTTGAAGATCGACGACCAGGAAAAATACGACAAGAAGTCTATCATTACAAAGAAGGTATTAAAGCATTTGTCAGCTATGTAAATGAAGGCAAAGAAGTCCTTCACGATGTGGCATTATTTCAGGGGATTTCCAATGAAATTGAAGTCGATGTCGCTTTTCAATATAACGATCAATATTCGGAAAGTATTATGAGCTTTGTTAACAATGTGCGTACAAAAGACGGTGGTACACATGAAGTAGGTTTTAAAACGGCCATGACACGTGTTTTTAATGAATATGCACGTCGTATTGGAGATTTAAAAGCGAAAGATAAAAATTTAGAAGGTAATGACATTCGTGAAGGATTAACAGCGATTATTTCGGTACGTATTCCGGAGCATTTGCTACAATTTGAAGGCCAAACGAAATCAAAGCTTGGTACGCCAGAAGCAAGGAGTGCTGTTGATGCCATTGTTGCTGAAAAATTACCATTCTATTTAGAAGAAAAAGGACAATTATCGAAATCGCTCGTAAAAAAAGCGATTAAAGCACAACAGGCGCGTGAAGCGGCACGTAAGGCGAGAGAAGATGCACGTTCTGGTAAAAAAAATAAACGTAAAGACACTTTACTATCAGGTAAGTTGACGCCTGCACAAAGTAAAAACACGGACAAAAATGAATTATACCTTGTCGAAGGTGATTCAGCAGGGGGATCGGCGAAATTAGGTCGAGATCGTAAATTTCAAGCGATATTACCGTTAAGAGGTAAGGTCATTAATACAGAAAAAGCACGATTAGAAGACATCTTTAAAAATGAGGAAATTAATACGATTATTCACACGATCGGTGCAGGTGTGGGGAATGATTTTAATTTAGAGGATAGCAATTACAATCGGATTATCATTATGACTGATGCGGATACGGATGGTGCACATATACAAGTGTTGTTACTCACATTTTTCTTTAAATATATGCGCCCACTTGTTGCCGCAGGTCGTGTGTATATTGCTTTACCACCACTTTATAAGTTAGAAAAAGGTAAGGGTAAAAACAAAAAAATTGCCTATGCATGGACAGATGAAGAATTGGTGAAGTTACAAGATGAATTGGGTAAAGGATTTACTTTACAACGTTATAAAGGTCTAGGTGAGATGAATCCAGACCAATTGTGGGAGACGACGATGAATCCTGAAACTCGGACGTTGATTCGTGTCCAAATTGATGATGAAGTGCGCTCATCTCAACGTGTGTCAACGTTGATGGGGGATAAAGTGGCACCGCGTCGAGAGTGGATTGAAAAACATGTTCAATTTGGGATGCAAGAAGACCAAAATATTTTAGAAAATGATGACATTCAAATTTTATCTGACGATTCTATGATAGAGGAGGACGCATAATGGTTGAGAGCATCCAAAATTTACCTTTAGTTGATGTGATTGGAGACCGTTTTGGCCGTTACAGTAAATATATTATTCAAGAGCGTGCATTGCCAGATGTACGAGATGGTCTGAAGCCGGTTCAGCGCCGAATTCTATATTCAATGTATTCGAATGGCAATACGTATGATAAGCATTTTCGTAAAAGTGCTAAGACGGTTGGGGATGTTATTGGTCAATTGCATCCGCATGGAGATAGTTCTGTTTATGATGCGATGGTTCGTCTCAGTCAAGATTGGAAATTACGTCATGTATTAGTTGAAATGCATGGTAATAACGGGAGTATTGATAATGACCCGCCAGCAGCGATGCGTTATACTGAAGCGAAATTAAGTCAATTATCAGAACAGTTATTGCGTGATATTAACAAAGGAACGGTGGATTTTGTACCGAATTATGATGACACTGAAATGGAGCCTATGGTTTTACCAGCGCGCTTCCCTAACTTATTAGTTAATGGATCAACAGGGATTTCAGCCGGTTACGCAACGGATATTCCACCTCATAATCTAGCCGAAGTGATTACGGCAACTTTGAAATACATCGATAACCCGAATATGACGGTGAAGCAAATGATGAAGTATATCACCGGACCGGATTTTCCTACAGGGGGTATTATTCAAGGAATCGAAGGGATTCAAAAAGCATACGAAACAGGAAAAGGGAAAATCGTTGTGCGGGCTAAAACAGACATTGAATCGTTGCGCAATGGTCGCAGTCAAATCATCGTTACAGAGATTCCTTATGAAGTCAATAAAAGCAATCTTGTTAAAAAAATTGATGAGTTACGTGCGGATAAAAAAGTAGAAGGCATTGTCGAAGTCAGGGATGAGACTGATCGAAGTGGCTTGCGTGTAGCGATAGAATTGAAAAAGGACATCAATGCCACGTCAATTTTGAATTTCTTATTTAAGAATACAGATTTACAAATCGCTTATAACTTTAACATGGTAGCGATTACTGAAGGGCGTCCTCAATTGATGGGGATCAAACCGATGATTAGCAGTTACTTAAACCATCAAATCGAAGTAGTTACACGTCGTACGCGCTTTGAGCTTGAACACACTGAAGTGCGGATGCACATCGTAGAAGGTTTAATGAAAGCACTTTCCATTTTAGATGAAATCATCGAATTAATTAGAAATTCTAAAAACAAACGTGATGCAAAAGAAAATTTAGTGGCTACTTATCGTTTTACAGAGGAACAAGCCGAAGCGATAGTGATGTTGCAGTTATATCGATTGACGAATACGGACATTGTTGCATTGCAAGAAGAGCACGATGAACTAAAACAAAAGATTTCAGCATTGAAACACATTTTAGATCATCATGATGCATTGCTGAATGTGATTAAAGAGGAATTAACGGCGATTAAAAAACAATTCAAAGCACCTCGTTTATCAGTGATTGAAGAGAAAATTGCTGAAATTAAAATTGATAAAGAGGTCATTGTCCCTAGCGAAACAGTGATGCTCAGCTTGACACGAGAAGGTTATATCAAACGTACTTCTTTAAGAAGCTTTAATGCAAGTGGTAGAGAAGAAATCGGTTTAAAAGAGCGAGATACAGTTTTGAAAATTGTTGAATCGAATACTCAAGATTATGTGATGGTTTTTACGAATAAAGGCCGATACTTGCTCATTCCTGTTCATAAATTGCCAGATATCAAATGGAAAGATTTAGGTCAACATGTATCACAGATTGTGCCCCTTGATGAAGGAGAATATGTTGTTGATTGTCACACTGTTACTCAATTTGATGATGATATGGCGATTGTGACAGCAACACGACAAGGTATGATTAAGAAAAGTTTATTGTCTGGATTTAAATCGACACGAACATCAAAACCGCTCGTTGCTATGAAAGTTAAAGATCATGATGCATTAATTTCGGTCATGTTGTTACCGGCGCATGTGTCGACACAATTGCTCACATTATTAACTTGCCGAGGAATGTCTTTAACTTATGCGCTTGATGAACTCCCAGATACAGGTCTACGAGCGTCAGGTATTAAAGCGATTAATTTAAAAGACAAAGATCATGTGGTTATGGTGGATACGGTCCAACCTGAGGATACGATTTTAATTGCGACTCAGCGGGGGGCTTTAAAACGTATTCCTTATAAAGTGTTACAAGTTGCCAAAAGGGCACAACGTGGGATTACACTCTTGAAAGAATTAAAAAAACAACCCCATAGAGTCGTCGCTGCATGCGTCTGTCGTCCTGATCATACCCAGTATCATTTGATATCACAACAGGATGAAGTGATGGGTCAGATTAAAGATATTCACTTATCAGAGCAATATACGAATGGAAGCTTTGTTGTTGATATCGATACTTTTGGAGAGATTCAAGGACTCTATATTGAATAGTGTTAAAATTTTAGATAGTCACTTGAGTATATAAATGATAAAATGGGTCTAGTTGTATACAAAAATACATTGACATTTAAAATGAAGAGTAAAGAGGGGTTCGAGTGAGAGATTTTGATAGTTTAATTCCAGGTTGGTTTAAAGCTTTTATTGAAATAGGTAATGAATTGATTTGGTCACAATATTTGATCGGATTGCTATTAACAGTGGGGTTGTTTTTCTCGATTAGTTCCAAGTTTGTCCAAATTCGTTGGTTACCTGAAATGTTTAGAGCGTTAACTGACAAATCGGAAACTTTAGATAGTGGTAAAAAAGGGATATCGTCTTTCCAAGCTTTTGCAATTAGTGCAGGTTCTCGTGTGGGAACAGGAAACATTGCGGGTGTTGCAACGGCGATTGTGCTTGGTGGTCCAGGCGCTGTTTTTTGGATGTGGGTGATTGCAATTATTGGGGCAGCGAGTGCCTTTGTCGAAGCGACGTTGGCCCAAGTTTATAAAGTGCCAGATGAGGAAGGGGGCTTTCGTGGTGGTCCAGCATACTATATCACGAAAGGTCTTAATCAGCGCTGGTTAGGTATTTTGTTTGCAATTCTGATTACAATTACTTTTGCTTTCGTTTTTAATACAGTGCAATCTAATACGATTGCGGAATCATTAAATACACAATACAATGTAAACCCTGTAGTAACAGGCATCATTTTAGCCATTATCACAGCAGTGGTTATTTTTGGTGGGGTACGTAGTATTGCGACATTATCATCTGTAATCGTACCATTTATGGCAATTATTTATATTTTAATGGTGCTCGTTATATTAGTTTTAAATATCGATCAAATTGTGCCGATGATCTCAACGATTATCAAGAGTGCATTTGGCATTGATCAAGCGGCTAGTGGTGCTGTAGGTTTTGCGATATTGCAAGGTGTTAAACGAGGCTTGTTCTCCAATGAAGCGGGGATGGGTTCTGCGCCGAATGCGGCTGCTACTGCGGCTGTTTCTCACCCAGTGAAACAAGGTTTGATTCAATCACTTGGTGTGTTCTTTGATACAATTTTAGTTTGTACAGCAACAGCAATTATGATTTTATTGTATTCTGGATTAAAATTCGGTGAAGGTGAATCGCAAGGTGTTGCGGTAACACAATCCGCTTTAAATGAGCATCTCGGTAGTGCTGGTGGGGTCTTCCTTACTATTGCAGTCGCGTTATTCGCATTCTCATCTGTCATTGGTAATTACTACTATGGACAGTCTAATATTGAGTTTTTATCAAAAAATAAAGTCGTATTGTTCATTTTCCGTTGTTTAGTTGTATTGCTTGTCTTTTTAGGTTCAGTTGTAAAGACACAAACGGTTTGGAATACGGCAGACGTCTTTATGGGCTTAATGGCGATTGTTAATATTATTGCGATTGTCGGCCTGTCGAATATTGCTTTTGCAGTGATGAAAGACTATCAACGACAACGTAAAGCTGGTAAACGACCTATTTTCAAACCAGAAGAGTTGGAAATCAACTTGTTCGGTATTGAATCTTGGGGCAATGCGGCACATAAAAAGAAAGACTAAAGTTTATTTGAAATAGGGCTGAGGCATATGATGTCTACAGCTCTTTGTTTTCAATTTGATGAATCGTTGTCGTATCAGGAATGATTGTTTGATGCAGATAGAAGGTCGACGCGCTTTGCATTAAACGGACATTCGTTCTCATGGGTGTATTTTCGGAAGCTTCCAATGTCATTTTTTAATAAAAGGAATCTTTTATATCAAAATTTAAGATGTTTGAGAGAAAAAAGTGAAGTGGAAAATTAAATTTAAATGCTTTTAATTCCATTCATTTCGTTATATGATTTGAAGTGAACTTTGAAGAGGTGACAGAATAGTGAAACCATATACGATAAAAAAAGTCCTCAACAATAACGTGCTTATTTGTGAATATCAGCAATCAGAAGTCATCATTATCGGGAAAGGACTTGGTTTTAATCAAAAGCCCGGAATGAAAATTAATCCTTCTGCAACGATTGAAAAGGTGTTTAAATTAGAAAGTGAATCTGAACAGGCTCATTATAAAATGTTAGTGGCGGATACAGATGATAAAATTTTACGTGTTGTCATTGATTCCGTTCAGTTGATTATGACCTATTTTGAACTACAGCATGAAGAATCGTTTATTGTCTCTTTAACGGATCACTTGATTTTTGCACTGAAGCGTTTAGAAAAAGGACAATTCATCACTAATCCATTTTTAAGTGAAACGAAGTATAGTTACCCTGAAGCTTATAAAATTGCTAAAAAAGTGGTAACACGGATTAATCTCCAATTGAATACTGATTTTCCAGAAGACGAAGTCGGTTTTATTGCCTTGCATATTGCTTCTCAGACAAATGATATTGATTTAAGCGAAATGCAAAATGTACCTAAATTGATTAACAATGCCATACGTATGATAGAATACGACCTAGGTATTCAAATTCCCGTGGCATCCATTCAGTATCAACGTTTCGTACGACATGTGCATTTTTTATTACAACGATTAAAAAAAGGTGAACGTGCTACAATTGAATTAACTTTTGAAAACCTATTGAAATCACAATATCCATTGTGCTACAATATAGCTGTTAAAATAGTTAAGATGATACAATCACAAATAGATGTACAAGTTTATGAAGCAGAAATTGCATATTTAACAATGCATATTCAGCAGCTATCTTTTGCGTCTCAAAATCAAACATAAAACGTGTTACTAAGTGAGATTAGGCATGAGTTTAACTTTGTGGATGACCCATTCACAAGTTTATTACTCATGCTTTTTTGTGTTTGTATCAACAAAATAGGAGGGCTTAATTTGAGAAAGAAACTATTTGGACAATTGCAACGGATAGGTAAGGCACTGATGTTACCTGTTGCAATTTTACCTGCTGCGGGGTTATTACTCGCTTTTGGTGCAGCATTACAAGGTGAGCAGTTACAATCTTATTTACCGTTCATCCAAGCGAGTGGTGTACAAAATGTCGCACATATGATGACGGCAGCCGGCAGTATCATCTTTGAAAACTTGCCGATTATCTTTGCGATGGGGGTTGCTATCGGTTTAGCTGGTGGTGATGGTGTTGCGGCAATTGCTGCATTTGTAGGTTTTATCATTTTAAACAAAACAATGGGTGAATTTTTAGGTGTGACACCTGAAAATGTGAAAGATGCTGCAAAAGGGTATGCTAGCGTTTTAGGGATTCCTACATTACAAACAGGTGTTTTCGGTGGTATTATTATCGGGGCTTTAGCAGCGTGGTGTTATAATAGATTTTATAACATTTCGTTACCATCTTATTTAGGTTTCTTTGCGGGTAAACGTTTCGTACCGATTGTGATGGCGACAACTTCATTTTTACTTGCATTTCCGATGGCTTTGATTTGGCCATGGATTCAAAATGGTTTAAACGCATTCAGTGAAGGATTATTAGATTCCAATACAGGTTTAGCTGTCTTTTTATTTGGTTTTATTAAGCGTTTACTTATTCCGTTCGGTCTGCATCATATTTTCCATGCACCGTTCTGGTTTGAATTTGGTTCATATACGAACATGGCTGGAGAAGTGTTCCATGGTGACCAACGTATCTTTATAGAGCAAATTAAAGAAGGAACACATTTAACAGCAGGTAAGTTTATGCAAGGTGAGTTTCCTGTCATGATGTTTGGTTTACCTGCAGCGGCATTAGCGATTTATCATACAGCTAAGCCTGAAAATAAAAAAGTCGTTGCTGGTTTGATGGGATCAGCAGCGTTAACTTCATTCCTTACAGGGATTACTGAACCATTAGAGTTTTCATTCTTATTCGTTGCACCATTATTGTTCTTTATTCATGCGGTTTTAGATGGTTTAGCATTCTTGATTATGTATTTACTTGATTTACATCTCGGTTATACGTTCTCAGGTGGCTTTATCGACTTCTTCTTACTAGGTGTGTTACCGAACCAAACGAAATGGTGGCTCGTGGTTCCAGTTGGACTCGTGTACGCTGTGATTTATTATTTCGTTTTCCGCTTCCTGATTTTAAAAATGAATTTTAAAACGCCGGGGCGTGAGGATAAACAAGCTGAAACGGTAACGACATCAGCGAGTGACTTACCATATGCTGTGTTAGAAGCGATGGGTGAAAAAGAAAATATTAAACACTTAGATGCATGTATTACGAGATTACGTGTTGAAGTTAACGACAAATCTAAGGTAGACGTTGCACGTTTGAAACAACTAGGGGCGTCTGGTGTGTTAGAAGTTGGTAATAACATGCAAGCCATTTTCGGACCAAAATCTGATCAAATCAAACATGAAATGCAACAAATTATGGATGGGAAAGTGGTAAAACATCCAGTATCACTTGATGAAAATGAAGACGAAGCAGTTGTAATACCTGAGGCGGCGTCTCAAGCTTCAGATACAATCCAAAAATATGTTGTTGCACCAATGGATGGCGAAATTGTACCGTTGTCAGAAGTACCGGACCAAGTGTTTAGTGAAAAAATGATGGGTGAAGGGATTGCGATTCGGCCGGTGAGTGGAGAAGTTTATGCACCATTCAACGGTAAAATTCAAATGATTTTCCCAACTAAGCATGCGCTAGGACTTGTTTCTGATTCGGGCTTAGAATTGCTCATCCATGTTGGTTTAGATACTGTAAAATTGAATGGTGAGGGTTTCACGATGCATGTTGAAGAAGGCCAAACGATTCAAGAAGGCGATCATTTAATGACTGTCGATTTAGATATTATTCGAGCAACAGCTAAAAGTGATATTACACCGATTATCGTGACACAATCAGAAGTTACCTCATTACAAATGACGGATGCGACTGAAGTGACACACGGTCAAAAATTATTTGAAGTATAATATGAATGATGAATGCGGGAATCACTATTAATGGTGATCCCGCTTTTTTGGCTCTTTCGTGCCATCTCGTGATATGTTCTAAAGCATCCTGTACATTCGATTCGTTTTTTTCGATTTCTTATATCATAAAAGATGTGTATATCGTAGGTGTCTAGAAATTTTAGCAACCTTTATTATATAATTTAAAAACTTTGCTATAATAGGTTTTAAGTTTAAATCTGTTGGAAAAAAAGATAAACTATAAGTAATTTCTAAAAGGCGTGGTGAAATTGATGTCCGAACAACCAATCAAATCAAAAGATAATCCAAAAAATCTTGATATTAAAGAAAGTCGTTTTATGAAATTTTTTGGTGGGAAAGATTTAATTTTTGCATTATTAGTCTTTATCTTAATAGGGATTGTTATTTTTGTATTCGATCGTGTATCCTACATTTTTCAACCTATTATTATTGTTTTTAATACGATTGCAGCGCCCATTATTATCGCTTTGATTTTATATTATTTATTCAACCCGATTATTAATTTAATGGAACGCTATAATATTAACCGCGTATGGGGAATTACAATTTTATTTTTAGGGATTGCGGGTATCATTGCCATTGCAGTCAATTTACTCATTCCGCTTGTGTCTGTTCAATTTGAACGTTTGATGGCAAACTTCCCAAATTATTTGAACAAGATTACTTCGTTTGCGAATAATATGATGCATGTCCCTATACTATCTGATTATTATTCACAAATTGAAAAAGCTGTTGTAGGTTTGCAAGAGAAGATACCTACATTTGCGAATGGTTTAAGTACAAAGTTGCGCGTGCTTGCGGAAGCCGTGGTGAATGTAACGGTCGTTATTATTACAGTACCGTTTGTATTGTTCTTCATGTTAAAAGATGGGCACCGATTTAAAGAATTTATCAATAAAATTGTACCGCCAAAGTTTCGTAAAGATGTCCACGACTTGTTAGATAAAATGAGTGAACAAGTGGGTTCATATATTCAAGGACAAATTATCGTGTCATTTTGTATCGGCTTTTTATTATTTATCGGGTACTCCATTATCGGTTTAGATTATGCGCTGATTTTAGCGAGTATTGCTGCAGTGACAAGTGTTGTTCCATATTTAGGACCAACTATTGCCATATCACCTGCAATTATTATTTCGATTATCACGTCACCATTTATGTTGATTAAATTAATTATTGTTTGGACCGCAGTTCAATTTATTGAAGGACATTTTATTTCACCAAATATTATGGGGAAAACACTCAAAATTCATCCTTTGACGATTATCTTTGTTTTATTAAGTGCGGGGAATTTACTTGGTATCGTCGGTGTGATTTTAGGGATACCGACTTATGCGATTTTAAAAGTTCTAGTATCGCACATTTTCTTATTATTTAAGCGTCGTTACAATAAGTATTACGCAGATGATTCTGGACCATATGACATGTCGAAAGATGAATAACGTGATACAAGTTGGATTGCAGAGATAAATAAGGTGTATGTGAATATTCAGCATTATAGGAGAGATGAAGCGCAAACTAAGTGAGAAAGGAACAGCATTATGGCAAAACATCAAGTGTTGAAGTATTTTAAGATTGCCTTTATTATATTTTTAATTTTGACAATTTCCATTGTATTGGGGCGTGAATTAGCGCACATCAATTTTAAACGGGTCTTTTTATTGTTTAATCGGATTAGCCGAATGGAAATGATCAGCCTCTTCTTACTCGGAGGAAGTTCTGTCATTTTATTATCATTATATGATGTGATTTTGACGACCCGTTTTAAATTAAAGTTGTCTCAATTCAAAGCGTTACGCGTCGGCTACATTATCAATGCTTTTAATAATATTATTGGTTTTGGTGGCTTTATCGGTGCAACGGTCAGAATATGCTTTTACAGTAGTTATACGTCAGAACGTAAAAAACTTGTGAAATTTATTTCATATATGCTGACATCGATGTTGACGGGTTTAAGCTTTTTATCATTGTTAATCGTGACGCATATTTTAGACGTTAGTTTTTTAAATAAGACTTCCGTTTGGTTTACGCTATTTCTATATGCAGTCGCGTTTATACTACCAGTATTTATTGTCATTTCATGGGTATGGCCGGTCGATCGTTCAGCACGTTGGTTAGGCTCCGTGTTTACAGTCGTTTCGAGTGTGGAATGGTTGTTTGCGAGTATTGTGCTCTATTGTGCATTCCAACTTGTCGGTGTGCATCACGTGTCATTCCCGGTTATCCTCAGCATATTTATCGTGGCAGCCATTTCAGGACTCCTCTCATTTATCCCTGGTGGTTTTGGCGCATTTGACTTAGTGGTTTTATTAGGGTTTCAACAGTTAGGTGTTGCAGAGGAGAAAGTGGTTTTAGCGTTATTGTTATATCGTTTTGCTTATTACTTCTTCCCGTTATTTATTGCGCTCGTTTTAACTGTATTTGAGTTTGGAACAGTGGCTAGAAAATATGTGACAGAGTCTAAGTATTTTTTACCTGCCAAAGAATTATCTGGTTTCTTGAAATCATTTCAAAAAGACTTGGTGGGCTTAGTTCCTTCACTTGCTTTAAGTATTTTAGTGTTAATGATGAGCATTATTTTATTACTTAATAACTTTTCGATTATTTTTGATGCGTCTAAAGCAAAACATCATTTGATTTTCACTTTATTATATATTATTAATGTGAGTGCGAGTTTGATTCTATTGTTGAATTTACGCGGTATTATCGCAAGAAGTAAGCGTGCGATTTTATTTGCGATTGTCGCTCTGGTGATTTTATTACTTTCTAATCTTTACGTGTATGGATTGGTGTTATTAGCTTTAGTCATTACACTCATACTGGCAGCGTTGATTTTTGCTTATCGTAAATCGCGTGTGCTGAAACGGCCTGTACGAATGAAGAATATTTTGAGTATGGTCGTTATCAGTTTCATCATTTTATATTTTAACCAATTAATCGTCAAAGAGTTTTTGCAACTATTGGATGTATTACCACCTAAAGTCGACTTTTTCTTATTACGTTCGACTTTTTGGTTGTCGATTATTGGGATGACGATTATTGTTGTTGTGTTGATTTATATATTCGAATGGAATTATCGCCGGCCAAGAAAGTTGCATGATAATCAAGTGGCAAGTGAGATACTGAAAGCGCACGGCGGACATTTGTTGAGTCATCTGCTCTATAGCGGTGATAAACAAGTCTTTGTAAATGAACAAAAAACAGCTTTTGTGATGTATCGACAAGATCGTAGTTCTTTTATTGTACTGGGAGATCCTATCGGTGTAACATCTGATTTTCATACATTACTCACGGAATTTTACGAGTATGCGACTTACTTGGGTGGGGACGTCATATTCTACCAAGTTTCAGAAGATTATTTAACGTTATATCATGATTTCGGAAATCAATTCTTTAAACTGGGTGAAGAAGCGTTAATCCCTGTGACTGATTTTACGGTAGCTGGTAAAAAGCGTCGTGGTTTCCGTGCCACTTTAAATAAACTGGAATCTTTAGGATATCAGTTTGAAATTTTAGAAACACCACTCAAGCCAGCAGTATATGAGCGATTGGAAGAAATCAGTCATGAATGGTTAGGTAAACAACAGGAATTTTACTTTTCTGTTGGCCGCTTCACACCGTCTTATGTCAATGCAGCGCCTGTTGCAGTTTTAAAAAATGAGCGTGGCAGAATTGATGCTTTTTGTACATTGATGCCTATAGAAGGCTCAACAACCGTCTCAGTTGATTTAATACGTTGGGATAAGTCGTTAGGATTACCATTTATGGATGCACTGTACTTGAATATGATTTTATGGGCTCAAGAAAATGGCTATGACAGATTTAATATGGGAATGGCGACTTTGTCTAATGTCGGACAAGTGCCATATGGTCATTTGAGAGAGAAGTTTGCAGGACGCTTTTATGAACATTTCAATGGATTATATAGTTTCCAAGGTTTGCGTCAATATAAAAGTAAATTTAATCCAGATTGGGAGTCCCGCTATTTAATTTATCATCGAGGTCAAAGTGCATGGGAAAGTTTGATAAAAGTGACGCGTGTCATTCGTAAAAAATAATAAAGTGTATCTTAAGTGTAGTGGTCTATCGCCCGTTCAGTCTAAGTTATAACTGGACGGGCTTTTTTACATGATTGAGGAGGGAGGGAGTTGTTTTTCATGGGCGGCTCCTGTATCATTATGACTAATGAAAACAATAACAATAGAGGATCATAGGTGCGGACATATAAAATAGAGGCCAAGGTTTGTATACCTTGCCTCTAAAGTGTGAAAAGTGAATGGTTCCCATGTTTTGGGGATTGTTTGTTTTAAGCGTCGTCTCATATTATTGGATTTGATGTGCTTGAGCGTAAGCGAGACGTTCTGCTTCTTGTTGGGCAAATCGTTCGGGTTGCTTTTTATAAAAGTCTTGATGGTAGGCTTCTGCTTCATAGAATTGTGTCGCAGGTAAGATTTTTGTCGCAATCGCTTTCTCATGATTGAATGTCCCTTCAAGCGAGGCAACATACGCTTCTGCTACTTTACGTTGATCTTCATTAGTATAGAAAATTGCCGTGCGGTATTGTGGACCACGATCTTGGAATTGTCCTCCGTCATCTGTGGGATCAATGACAGAGAAGAAAATTTCTAACAATTTTTGGTAAGAAAAAAGGGCGACATCATATTCGATTTTTACTGTTTCATAGTGCCCTGTTTCTCCCGATTTCACTTGTTCATATGTGGGATGATCGACATGTCCCCCCATATAACCTGACACTACTCTTTCGATGCCTTCATTTTGATCGAATGGCTGAGTCATACACCAAAAACAACCGCCCGCAAAATATGCTGTATTGATATTCATATAAACATCCTTCCCTTTTTAAGACCTTCGTACCATTTTTATTGTTTTTGCTTGATTTTTAAAATAATTTTATATAACGTTAGTGTGTATTTATTATAATACATAAATACATAATTTTGAAGATACAAGGTTGATAAGATGAGAGAAAACAAATTAAAACGTAGCGCCGCAAATGCTTCTGAGAAAACTTTGAAACGTGGAAAAAAAAGGAAAATCCGAAAATGGCCTTTTATCATTTTGGCGTTGATCCTTGTCCTTCTTGTTATTGTCATGTATTGTATTTCGAGTTACAAATCCGGACTTGAAGTGGCAACAAGTAAACATCAAGCGCCTAAATTGCATCAATTTAATGGTGTATCTAAAAATGATGGGAAGGCGACAATTCTTATTTTAGGCGCGGACCGTGAAGATGGCGGCGTATCCCGTACGGATTCCATTATGATTGCGCAATATGATTATATTAAGAAAGATATGAAAATCATTTCTATCATGCGTGATATTTATGCGGATATTCCGGGATACAACAGTTATAAAATCAATGCCGCTTATTCTTTAGGTGGACCAGAGCTTCTGAGAAAAACATTGAAGTCTAATTTAGGTGTCGATGTAGAATATTACGCAACATTAGACTTTAAAGGATTTGAAGCAATGATTGATGAGCTTGCGCCAAGTGGGATACCGATTAATGTAGAAAAAGATATGTCTGAAAAAATTGGTGTTTCATTAAAAAAAGGTTATCATCGCTTAAATGGTAAAGAACTTCTCGGTTATGCGCGCTTCCGTAATGATCCAGAAGGTGATTTTGGTCGTGTGCGAAGACAGCAGCAAGTGATGACTGCATTAAAACAAGAACTCGTTCAACCTTCATCTATTTTCAAAGCGCCAAAACTTGCGGGTATTATGAGAGGCTACGTCAGCACCGATATGCCTGATTCAGCAATTTATCAAACAGGGTTTAGTTTTATTGTTCGTGGTGATAAAGATATCAAAACCCTCAGCGTCCCTGTTAAAGGAAGCTATGAAAATATTACGACAAATGATGGGGGTTCAGCTTTAGGGATTGATAAAGCTGAAAACAAAAAAAGAATACAAGCCTTTTTAAATGAGTAATGCGTTGAATAGGTGAAAAAGTGCTATGAAAGAAAGCGATATGTATCGTTCTTTCATAGCTTTTTCGCGTGTTGTTTTAGAGGAAATGTGATGTTTTATCGTTTGGTCCAGACAATCATCGTCCCCCATATAAAAACCAAGGTTCATCATTGGCTGTTTATATAGGGGACGGAATACTGTGGATGTTTCAAACGGGTTAAGAGGCCGCCTGATCATGAAAACCTTTCTAACGTTTTAGTATTTGGCGTATCATTTATTGGTCAACTTTGCGCACACCTGCAACACCATAATGTTCTTTTTTCATTTCTTGAATGATAACAGAAATGGCGTCGCGTTGGGCATGCGTTGTTTTTTCTACAGCGTCTGTGACTTCTTTGACTAGGTCTTTTAATTGTTCGTCTGTACGTCCTTCTAATAATTGAATTGTTACGATTGGCATAATAATAACCTCCTTTTATTTCATGTTCATTATATCACTTTTGTTAATAGTTGCACGAAAGAATCATTACCCTTTATGATAAAAGAAATACAAACAAACATGGAGGGATATTATGGGTTTCGACAACATATTAACATCATTAGGGATTAATGGCATGAAAGTATTCATTCGCCTAAACCAACAACAATTTGATGTCTCTGATGCCATTTCAGGGTGTATTGTCTTTAAAGCAGGTCAAAGTGATCAAAAAGTAAGGCATATTGCATTAACAATGCTTGAAAAATATCCTAATGATGATGAGACAAGCGACTTTTCCTATTTATCGCATGAATTAAAACGTTTTGAAATAGATGAAATGTTTACAATTGATGTCGGTGAAGAAAAAGAGATTCCATTTCATTTTCATCCTGAGACATTAGACTTCAAATCTGAGAAAAGTCATGTTTACTTACATACACATGTTTACATTGATTATGGTATGGATGAGGAGACTGAAGCGGTCATTCCATATCGTCGTTAGTCGTTAGAAAAGAAGGGGGGATACTGTCACACAGCTGACAGGTCTCCCCTTAATCTTAGTCAGAAATAGAACATACATTCCTTTATATCTTGATTGCAGAACATACGTTCTTGTATAATGACAATATATCGTTAGAAATGAGGGTGAAAGGGATGTATGATTATCATTTATTAGAGGATAGAGATATTTTATGCATTGATCAGAAAAGTTTTTTTGCGAGTGTTTCTTGCATTGAAAAAGGGCTCAACCCGTTAACGACTAAGCTTGCTGTTGTTGCTGATACGAAACGTCAGGGTTCAGTTGTATTGGCTGCAACACCACTGCTTAAAGCAATGGGGATACACACGGGTTCACGTTTGTTCGAGATTCCACAGCACAATGATATTTATATTATTAATCCGAGTATGCGCCGTTATTTAGAGGTCTCACTTCAAATTTCTCAAATTGCACTGCGTTATGTTCCACCTGAAGATTTACATCAATACAGTATTGACGAATTTTTTATGGATGTTACAAAAAGCTATTATCGTTTTAATACGACGTTACAAAGCTTTTGTGAACGCTTAATTAAAGAAATTTATGATGAAACGCATGTCCATTGTGCAATCGGAATAGGCTCTAATATGTTGCTCAGTAAGCTAGCGTTAGATCATGAAGCCAAAAAGAGTGCGCGTTATATAGCGGAATGGCGATATCAAAATGTGCCTGAAAAAGTGTGGGAAATCACGCCACTAAGTACATTTTGGGGGATTGGTAAAAAAACAGAAAGAAAATTAAATGCACGAGGAATATTTAAAATTGGTCAATTGGCACAATATCCATGTGAATATTTAAAAAGAGATTTTGGTATGCTGGGGGTTGACTGGCATTTACATGCGCATGGTATTGATCAAAGTCGTATGAATGAAAAGTATACCATTGTGAATCCTTCAATTTGTAAAAGTCAAATTTTGTTAAGGGATTATACGTTTGGTGAAGCATTAGTTGTGATGTATGAACTCGTTGAAGATGTGGCGCAACGTTTGAGAGCCAAAAAGCAAATCGCACGCACTATTCATTTTTCGTTTGGTTATAAAGAAGAGGGACAGGTGATGAAACAGTACACGTTACAAGAAGGCACGAATTTGGAACAAGATATTTTTAGAGAGATTAAACGATGGGCAACGATGCTATGTGATCAAAGTGCGTTATACCGTACGTTAAGCGTATCATTGACGCAATTACGTCCTGAAGGTGAACGTAATCTGAATTTGTTCGAGGATGAGTTTCAACGGTTACGTCAAGAAAGGCTAGCCAAAACGATTGATATGTTACAAGAAAAATATGGGAAAGGGATTGTGTCTAGAGCTATTTCTTTGACAGAAGCAGGCACAAAATATGGACGCTTAGGTTTAATGGCAGGTCACAAAATGTAATGAGGCGTCGACTTAACCATTGTGGAAAGGGAAAAGGCATTGAGGTGAAGGCGTGTAACATGATGGCAGCTCCCATATAAAGATGTGAAATGAATTTTCGACTTTTACATGGGAGACAGATGCATGTGAATCAAGGACAACATCAACTTAACTTAAATAAGTATCAAAATCAGAGAGTGCAAGAATTGCCGCATCGCGATCTTCAGGTCTTTTAAAACTAATGCGTAAAGCACCGTAAATATCTTCGCGCACTTCAAGAATACGAAGGTTTCGAATGGAAATATCGTGCGTACTTAGACGTGCTGTAATGGTTGAAATCATACCCGGTTTGTCCGGAATATCCACATACAAATCATACGTGCTTTGCATCGCGCCTTTACCTCTTATAGGAAGGGCGTCTCGATAATTTTTAGCTTGTTCAAAAAAGTGATACAGTGCGTCGTGTTCACCTGCTTCAATCATGGATACGGTTTGTGTGAGTTGCTTTTGTAATTGTTTCAATGATGCGAGGATATGTGTTTTGTTTTCTAGTGAAATGTCGCGCCACATTTCAGGATTGCTGCTGGCAACACGGGTAATATCGCGAAAACCACCGGCAGCCAAATCTTGAATGAGTGGTGATTCTGTTGCATAGAAAGCATTCAGATGTACAAGGCTCGAAGCGATAAGATGGGGAACGTGACTGACAACCCCTGTGATGTGATCGTGTTCCTCAGCTGTTAAATGAAGAAAACGTGCGCGTGTCGGTTCGAGAAGTCGTTGAATACGTTCGGCTGCCATTTTATTTTCTTCCAAATCGTGGACGAGTATATAATACGCATTTTCGAAAAGATGCTTTTTGGCATTTAACACGCCAGATTTATGACTCCCTGCCATAGGATGCCCCCAATTAAATGAATATGAGAAGCAAGTAAATCGCGTTCGAAAGCTTGAATGGTAGATTTTGTACTCCCCGTGTCGGTCACGATTAAGCCAGGACGTGTCGTACAATTAGGAAGTGCAGCAAGATATTGCACCGTCGTTTGAACAGGTGTCGCAAAAATGACAATATCAGCTTCTTTCAATGTTGCTTCATAATCTGAAGTGGCTTGATCAATAATGCCGATGGATTGTGCGCGTTCGAGTTGCGTTGCATTGGCATCATAAGCGGTAATCGTTACATCTTGATGGAAATATTTAATATTACTGGCTAAGCTACCACCGATTAATCCTAAGCCAACAAAAAATACATGAGTCATATGAACACCGCCTAATTTTTAGTAAATATGGCATAGTTTAACATTTTAACGCGTTTCATGGCAATAGGACTTGCAAGAATACGTGAGATTTTTGACAATCACAGGTACAATAGAAGAAAAGGGAGGTTGTCATAATGAGTGAAGCTATCATAAAAACTTTAACTGCATTGACCGCTATCGACAGTCCTTCAGGTAATGCAGATCGTGCCATTGATTTTGTCAAACAAACAGTGGAAGCGGAAGGATATCCAACACAGCAAACTAGAAAAGGAGGCCTGCTCATAGAAGTTAAAGGGGAGGATGATACACAGAAAAAGTGTATTACAGCGCACGTCGATACATTAGGTGCAATGGTTAAAGAAATTTTGGAGAATGGTCGTTTGCGTTTAGCGCTGATCGGCGGTTTTCGCTATAATGCGATAGAAGGAGAGTACTGCACAATTGAAACAGCGTCAGGTCAAACTTACAGGGGAACGATTTTGATGCATGAGACATCTCCACATGTATATGCGCAAAATGATACGATTAAGCGGGATCAAGCGCATATGGAGGTACGCATTGATGAAAAAGTGACCACTGAAGCAGAAACACGTGCTTTAGGTATAGAAGTGGGTGATTTTGTTAGTTTTGATCCACGTACAGAGGTAACGTCATCGGGTTTTATCAAATCTCGACATTTAGATGATAAAGTCAGTGTCGCAATCATTATAGCGTTCCTAAAAAAATATCGTAAGCAAAAGCAATTGCTTCCCCACACAGTGCAATTTTATATTTCAAACAATGAAGAAATTGGTTATGGTGCAAATTCAAGTATTGATCCACAAGTTGTCGAATTTATCGCATTTGATATGGGAGCGATAGGTGACGGTCAAGCATCAGATGAGTATACGGTTTCAATTTGTGCTCAAGACGCCTCTGGTCCATATCATAAAGCATTGCGACATCATCTTGTGCGCTTATGTCAGGACCATGCGATACCGTATAAAGTGGACATTTATCCTTTTTATGCTTCAGATGCTTCAGCGGCTTTGAAAGCTGGGGCAGATGTGAAACACGGGCTGTTTGGTGCGGGGATAGAATCTTCTCATGCGTTAGAACGGACACATATGGATTCAATTAAGGCGGCACAAGCGCTACTAGAAGCGTATTGTTTTTCAAAATTAGTCTGATGCGATGCCGTCATATTGGCGAATTCGGGTGCAATAAGTTAAAATGTAGAAAGACTATAAGGGTGCATATGAGGGAAAGGGATAATATTCACTTGTAATTTGCATTATTTAATTTCAAGGTAAAAAAGAAATCGAGATATCGCTAAAAGATATAAAGAGAAATAGGAGTATTGAAATGAAGTTTACAAATTTAACAACGGCAGAATTCGGTGATTTCACTGATAATATGCCATATAGTCATTTTACACAAATGGTAGGGAACTACGAGTTAAAGGTGGCAGAAGGTATAGAAACGCACCTTGTGGGTGTGAAAGATGACAATAATCAAGTATTGGCTGCATGTTTACTAACTGCGGTACCGGTAATGAAATTTTTTAAATATTTCTATTCTAATCGTGGCCCTGTTATCGACTATGAGAATAAAGAACTCGTACATTTCTTTTTTAACGAGTTAACAAAGTATGTAAAAAAATATCATGCATTGTATTTAAGAGTAGATCCTTATCTTCCTATGTTAAAACGTAATCATGAAGGAGAAGTCATTGCGCGTTTTCAAAATGATTGGTTTTTTGATAAAATGGCAAATCTTGATTTTGTACATGAAGGCTTTACGACTGGATTTGATACTGTGAGGCAGATTCGATTTCATTCAGTACTAGACGTAGAAGGTAAAACAGCCAACGATATACTGAATCAAATGGATAACTTAAGAAAGCGGAATACAAAAAAGGTACAGAAAAATGGCGTCAAGATTCGTTTCTTGGATGAAAATGATTTACATATTTTCCGATCATTTATGGAGGATACATCCGAGACAAAAGACTTTGTTGATCGTGAAGATGACTTTTATTATCATCGTTTAAAGCATTATAAAGATCGTGTTCTCGTACCGTTAGCTTATATTGATTTTGAAGCCTATATACCTGAACTACAATCTGAAAAGCAAGCATTGAATAAGCAAATTGCTAAAACAGAAAAAGAGTTGACCAAGCATCCCGATCATTCAAAAGCGCTTAATAAAAAGAAAAATTTAACCCAACAGTTAGAAGCCAACCAAGCAAAAATAGAAGAAGCAGAAACATTACAAGCCAAGCACGGCAATACTTTGCCAATCTCGGCAGGATTCTTTATAGTGAATCCATTCGAAGTCGTTTATTATGCGGGTGGGACTGCGAATGAATTTCGTCATTTTGCTGGAAGCTACGCTGTTCAATGGGAAATGATTAATTATGCGATTAATCATAACATTCCACGTTATAATTTTTATGGGATTAGTGGAGATTTTACTGATCAAGCCGAAGATGCAGGTGTGATTAAATTCAAAAAAGGTTATAATGCGGACGTGATTGAATACGTAGGTGACTTTATTAAACCAATTCAAAAACCGGTCTATATGATTTATACAAAATTAAAACAACTGAAAGAGAAGATTAAAAGATAAGATATAGTGAAGAGAAGGGGATTTGTTGGTATGAAATTTACAGAGTTGACAGTTGAAGAATACGACCAATTTGTTCAAAATCCTGCTTTAGAAAGCCATTATTTTCAAGTGAAAGAAAATATAGCCACACGAGAAGCGGATGGATTTCAAGTTGTACTGTTAGGTGTGAAAGATGACAATAACCAAGTGTTGGCAGCAAGCTTGTTTTCCAAAATTCCAACAGCAGGCAGCTACGTCTATTATGGGAATCGTGGTCCTGTGATGGATTACAGTGACTTGGGATTGGCTGATTTTTATTTAAAAGGTTTAGATATGTATTTAAACAAAAACAAATGTTTATATGTCAAAATGGATCCTTATTGGATTTATCAAGTATATGATAAAGATATTCACCCGTTAGGCGAACAGCCACCGAATGATAAGCTCGTTCAATTATTTAAATCACATGGTTATCGTCACCATGGATTTACAACGTCTTATGACACATTAAGTCAGGTGAGATGGATGGGGGTATTAAACCTAAAGGATCATACACCACAGACATTGAAGAAACAATTTGATAGTCAACGCAAACGAAACATCAATAAAGCAATCAATTTTGGTGTTAAAGTAAGATTTCTTGAAGCTGATGAATTTGATTTGTTTTTAGAGTTATACCGCGAAACAGAAGAACGTGCAGGGTTTGTATCTAAAACGGATGCGTATTTCAAAAACTTTATTGAACACTATGGTCACAAAGCTTTAGTCCCTCTTGCGTATATTGATTTAGACGAGTATATGGTGTCCTTACAGGAAAGTTTGAACGATAAAGAAAATCGTCGCGATCAAATGATGTCTAACGAAAACAAATCAGACAAACACATAAAAAAAATTGGAGAATTAGACACACAAATTGAACATGATCAAAAAGAATTGTTAAAAGCAAGTGAATTACGTAAAACAGATGGTGCGATATTAAACTTAGCTGCGGGCGTTTATTTTGCAAACGCTTATGAAATCAATTACTTTTCAGGTGGTTCAAGTGAAAAATATAACCACTTTATGGGGCCTTATGCAATGCATTGGTTTATGATAAATTACTGTTTTGAACACGGATACGAACGCTATAATTTTTATGGTTTATCCGGTGATTTTACAGAAAACAGTGAGGATTACGGTGTGTATCGCTTTAAACGTGGCTTTAACGTACAAATTGAAGAACTTGTCGGCGATTTTTACAAACCGATTCATAAAGTGAAGTATTTTATATTCGATATTTTAAATCGACTGCGCACGAAAATAAAACGGTAATGAAGTCAGAAGAGATCAGGCTACGTCCTGACTCTCTTTTTTAGAGGTAATTTTGTGTTGTTATGCTAAAAGAGGCCGATTATATATTTACCGTATTTATGTTATGTAAACCTTAAGGGTAAACGTTCTTTTTAACTTGTCATTTAAGGACTGCTTCCGCACGTTCATACCACGTTTCTGTAACTATCTTTCAACGGTTCATTTGTACAGAAACAAGTTCATGTGACATTCTATATCAACAAAACAAATGACATTAACAACGCACAAGTTACAATATATAAAACAGACTCGTAAATATACGTATATAAACAAACGAAATTCTGGACGCATCGGAATCTTTTTTTAGTTTACATAATATATATTATAGGAAGTTATGTATTGAGCAGGTTTGTTTCACCTATCCACAACGACCCCAATCATTCTAGCATTGTAACATACAGATGATTGAGGTCGTTTGATTCATTCATATCGCGTGTGGTTTATTGGTGATACTTTTCGTAGCGTCTGCGTTCTTTTTCTAGTCTTTTCAGTTGTCTCTTTTTACGCCAATTGCGTGTCGTAAACCATAAGATCAAGCTGAGCATCAAACTCAAAATTGCGACGAACGCAGCGTAACCTAATAATGGTTCGTAACGGATGGGATAAAAATTGGGCAAAATAAATGCGGATACACCAAGCATGACAAACATGATCAGTGCTGTCAAAAACCATTTATTAAGGACGAGTGTACAAAATAATGTTAAAACAACCATTATCAGAAGTGTTGTCCATAAATATGTTGGCATCTCCAAAATAGCCATAAATGAACCCTCCTTCTTGTTATTAGACTATATTATACTAAATTTTAGTTCATTCATGTAATACTTTAAATGCGAAAATGTGATGAAAAACGCTATAATAGATTTAATATGATTAAGGAGGTTTTATTATGTCACAGAAATTACCAAAGCGTTCAGAAGTTGTAATTGCAGAAACATGGGATTTAACAGATTTATATCCGAATTCACAGCGTTATGAACAAGCGATAGCCTGGTTATATCAAGACGCACAGGTATTTAAAAAAGAATTTGAAGGTCAACTGAATACAGTAGAAACGATTGAAAAAGGTTTGAAACGATTTGAGCAGTTATTAATCGAATTAGATCGTGCAGGCAACTATGCAGAATTAATATCAAGTGTCGATACTTCAGATACTGAATGCCAACGTTTAAGCGCCCTATTTTATACAAATTACGGTAAAATTTTGAGTCAATTATCATTTGTTGAATCAGAATTACTTACACTTGATGATACTGTTATGCAACAAGCCATTTCAGAATTGGATTATGCACACTATTTGACACGTTTACGTCAAAGACAACCTCATCAATTGCATCCTCAAGCTGAAGAAGCCTTAGCAAGTATGGCGCCAGCGTTACATAGTGCACGTGAAATCTATGGTACGACAAAAATGCTAGATATTGACTTTGGTACCTTTGAAGTAGAGGGTCAAACATATGATATGGACTATACAACATTTGAAGGTTACTATGAAGATCATGAAGATACAGCGATACGTCGTGCAAGTTTTCGACATTTCAGTGATACGATAAAAAAATATGAACATACGACTGCAGCAGTTTATAATGCGCAAGTTCAACGTGAAAAGTTAGAGGCAGATTTACGTGGTTACAAGTCTGTTATCGATTATTTACTAGAAAGTCAAGATGTCACGTTAGAAATGTATCATCGTCAAATCGATTTAATTATGTCTGATTTGGCACCGATTATGCGTAAGTATGCACAGTTAGTCAAACAAGCGCATCAATTAGATGAATTGAGATTTGAAGATTTAAAAGTTTCTTTAGATCCTACGTTTGAACCAAGTATAACAATTGAGGCATCTAAAAAGTATATATTTGGTGCATTAGATGTGCTGGGACCAGAGTACGTGGAGATGTTAAATCAGGCTTATGATGATAGATGGATAGATTTTCCACAAAACAAAGGAAAAGATACGGGGGCTTATTGTGCAAGTCCGTATGCGTCACATAGCTACATTTTTATTTCTTGGACGGGCAAAATGACAGAAGCCTTTGTATTAGCGCATGAATTAGGACACGCAGGACATTTTACCTTTGCGCAAAAACATCAAAACTATTTACAATCAGAAGCCTCGATGTACTTTATCGAAGCACCGTCAACGATGAATGAGATGCTCATGCTCAATTATTTATTTAAAAATAGTGAAAATCCGCGTTTTAAACGTTGGGCGATTACTTCTATTATTTCTCGTACGTATTACCACAACATGGTCACACATTTGTTAGAGGCAGCTTATCAACGCGAGGTGTATCAACGTGTGGATCAAGGAGAATCGTTAAATGCCCCTATTTTAAATGACATTAAACGTAGCGTGCTTCAAGCGTTTTGGGGAGATACAGTCAAATTAACGGAGGGGGCGGAATTGACATGGATGCGCCAACCACATTACTATATGGGATTGTATTCCTATACTTATTCAGCAGGTTTAACAATCGGTACGATGATGGCACAACGTATTAAAAATGAAGGTACCCCTGCCGTTGAAGATTGGTTGAAAACATTAAGTGCTGGCGGTAGCGTTTCACCAATTGAACTTGCAAAAATTTCGGGTATTGATATTACGACAGACCAACCGTTAAAAGATACTATTGCATATATTGGTGCACTCGTTGACGAATTAGAAAAACTTTCGACTGATATTTAAATCAGTTTATAAATCATAAAAAGCAACGCGATTCTACGTAGTCGCGTTGCTTTCCTTATACGATTTAATTTGCCTTATTTGCGTGCTTTTTTACGTCGAACGAATAATCCAACACCTAATAAGAGACTTAAAAGTGCAACGTATGGTGTTGAAATATGTTCTCCCGTACCTGGTAAAACATCATGTTTGTTTTCATCATCAGCCTTTTTATTTTCAGGTATCTGAGGTTGCTCTGGTGTTTCAGGCTTTTCAGGCATCTGAGGTTGCTCTGGTGTTTCAGGCTTTTCAGGTATCTGAGGCTGTTCTGGAACTTCAGGCTTTTCAGGTGTCTGAGGCTGTTCTGGCGTTTCAGGTTTTTCAGGCATCTGAGGCTGTTCTGGCATTTCAGGTTTTTCAGGCATCTGAGGTTGTTCTGGAACTTCAGGTTTTTCAGGCATCTGAGGTTGTTCTGGAACTTCAGGTTTTTCAGGTATCTGAGGTTGCT
This sequence comes from Staphylococcus lutrae, assembly GCF_002101335.1. Lineage (NCBI taxonomy): Bacteria > Bacillati > Bacillota > Bacilli > Caryophanales > Staphylococcaceae > Staphylococcus > Staphylococcus lutrae. Next base: position 2,389,866 of record NZ_CP020773.1, read on the forward strand.
CTGGCATTCCAGGTTTTTCAGGCATCTGAGGTTGCTCTGGCATTTCAGGTTCTTCGCCACCCCAATTTTTAAGTGGGAAGAATCCAGCATCGATGGTCATATCATCTTGAGTGACTGTAATATTAGCAATGCGACCATCAGAATCTTTATCCGTACGTGCCGTCGTATGTTTACTTGTCGGTTCGTAACCTTCTGGTGTTGTAAAAATCACCTGGTATTTGCCGGGCGCAACATGATGAAATGCATAATGTCCATTTGAATCGCTAGTTGTTGTAGCAATCACTGTACCTTTCTCGTCAACAAGTGAGATATGCACATCAGTCAAACCGACTTCTCCATCATTTTGAACGCCGTTATGATCGCCGTCAATCCATACAAAATCCCCGATTGTGTAGCGAGGTGAATCTTCTTCTGTGCTTTGTATGCCCATATGGCTACCGTGAGGATTTTTTTGAGATGTGTTCAAATCAATAACCAATGGAGAACGACTATGATGCGTTGGTGGCGTGATGTCTAGCGTGTCTTCTTCGATAGTGGTCTGCGTGCCTTCAAGTGAACCACGTTCTGTTCCTAATTGACTGATTGTATCAACGGTATGTGTATCGGTAATTTCTTCTAACACGCCTATTTGCTCTCCACGCACATCAAGTTCCAATGTTTCATCAAATTCTAATAAATTGTTTTCTGTTGTGTACGCCATTGTATCTTCAATTGTTTCAATCTCATCATAGTGACCGTGTCCATAATCATTGCCTGAAGCACTATTTAAAATGATTAAGTGACTATCATATTGTTCTTCTATTGTCCCTGTCGCTTGATAAGTGACTGCCGGAGCAACAGTATCTTGGACAGTATCAATCACTGGACTGAATTCAATGATAGGTGTCGCTGGCAAGTCTTTTCCTTCACCATTTGCCTTGTTTGAGTAAAAAACAACACCATTATCCCAAGTGAGATTAAAAGATTGTGGAGAAGTTGCTGAATAATAATATTGTGAATCGTTGTTGTATTTATAGTATCCAGTAGCATTTGTTGTAAATGTCAGTTGATCGGTATCGCCATTGTAAAATCCTTTATAACGAATAACATATTCTTTACCATTGAAGGAATCGATATTCATCGTATATCCATTAGAGTTCACGGATACGGATTTTCCATTATTAGTCGTAGTTTGTGTCACAGGCGTTACTTTTTTGAATAAAGAAGTATTGTTAACATCGGCATATACACTTTCAGCTAGTGGTTCTGTACCTAGATATTCATACAACTCGACCTCTCCTATTTTACTTGTGTCATTATTCTGACCGTTTTTCATCATTCCTGTTAGTGTCACGGATGTTAACGGTGTAGAAGAAGGTTTAAAATAAGCAAAGTGTGTGAAAGTTTGCTCAGCTTTAGATAATGAATCGATTCTACCAATAAGTGTTGTGTTTTTGACATTTTTTACACCGTTTAAGTAGATAACATTAACGTGATCGTTTTGTGTGACATGAGAACCTAAAGTGGATTGGACAGTGATATTGCCTTGTTTTTGCACGTGGATCGGATTGATAAATAGGTTTAATGAAAGGTTTGCAGTCACATCTTTTTTAGTAGCCATATAATCCGTAAAATAGTAGCGTATACGATTTTGATCAAGTACTTCACCATAGGCAATCACTTGATTACTGCTATCTAAAATTTGTGGCACTTTTTTAATTGTTGAAACACCGTAAGTATCTACGTTCTGACTTAAAGTGAATTCAAAATAATCATGTGGTTTGATCTCGTCTTCAAATTTCCATTCATACTTTAACGTTATCCGTTGTGCCTGGTGTGGGTTTACTGTTTGCTTTTCATTTGGGTTTTCGATTGAACTGTTCGTAACTTTCACTTTGCTTGTTACATTTTGTCCTTTTTCAATGTTAGTAGCAACAGTATGATAATTGTTTGTTCGATTGACTATGTTCTTATTAATAGGCGCTTGTAAGCGGGATTCCGTATTTTGTGTTGTAACAGTGTGATCGATGACATTGTTTTGTGGTGTTAAATCAATAGCTTTTTGACTTGTGTCTTCTGCCCGTACTTCTATAGGTTGTTGTGTCAATGATGTTTCATTGTCAATGTGTGTTTGTGATAGTTTATTAAATGGTACGATAGCTTGCCCATCCGTCGTTGTTTGTTCTGTTGCATTTATATTTGTAAGTGAATGACCCGTTGTTTCAGTGTCATTTTGGCTTTGATTTTCAGTGTTTGATGCATCGGATGCATGTGCTTCTTTTGCTTCTCCCAAAATAAAAGTAGCACCTAAAAGTAGAGATGCTACACCTAACTTATGCTTTCTAATACTGTAGATTTGTCTATTTTTTTTCATAATTCTTCCCTTATTATTTATTTGTTAATCAATAATTTTATTAACTAGACGAAATTATATCCTTATGAAAAACAAAGTGCAACAGTAAAAGCTCGAGTTAATAGAATGTTAATAAATATCAAGTTATAGTTAATATTTAAATAAGCATCACTTAAATAAAAGTTAGAGACTTCTGAAAATTTACACTTTAATAGAAATAACACAAAAAAGCAGACATCACTGATTGATATCTGCTTTTTATCGTATAAGGGTGTCAAAACGTCATTTAAGCTGTATTATTCACTATCGTGACGCGCCCATCCTTTTTTAGTAAGTGTTATTTTCCCTGTCTCAATATTAATAAGACGCTGTTTATATAAATGACCAATCGCACGTTTAAATGAACCTTTACTCATATTAAACACTTCTTTAATGGCTTCGGGGCTTGATTTGTCCCAGAAAGGTAACGTACCATCGTACTCGACTAATAAATCGAATATTTTTTCGCCATCATCGTCAAGTCGTTCGTGTGCAAGTGGCAAAAATGAACCGTTCAATTCTCCTTTTTCATTGACGCCGATAATACGAACTGTCAATTCTTGACCGAGACGCGGTTCTTCTTTACGTTCAGATTCATGGACAAATATTTTATACCCCTCTTCTGACAATAAAAATGTACCGACACGTAATAAACGATATGGGCGTGCTTTAATCAGCTGATTGCGTAATGTATCGTCTTTTACGGGCGTGAACATTTGTTGGACAGTCGTTTCAGAAGCCAATCGTGCAAACATTTGTCTCTCACGATCTATTCGCAGTGTACATAATACGTAATCCCCTTTTTCTGGCCATAATGTTTTTATTTTTGGTAGGTCTTCCCATGGGATGAGCACTTCACGTGGCAAACCAACATCTAATCGAGCGCCATCTCGATCTGTGCTTAGGACACGTACAAAGTCGTAACGCCCCACCGTAATATCAGGCATATTTTGAGTTGCAAATAAATCGCCTGAACGGTTTGGATATATAAAAAAGCTATAAGACTCCCCTATTTCTAATGTTTCATCTGCTTTAACTTCAGATGCATTTAATTTTATTTTTTCTTGATTCGGGCCTTCTAAGTGATAAGTAGAACCTTCAAGTGACTTCACTTTTAAAAATTCTATTGTCCCAATAATTTCATTTTCTTTAAATGACATAACGTACTCCTCTTTAATAAAGTTATTTCTATTATAGCATGCTAAAGAAGTATAAGCAGTGAAATTTTTCAATTAAAAGTGACTGACAATGATTTGTATGCATGTTAAACGATTTAAATGGCATATTATATGGAGAAACACGACAATAAATTAAAATAGGAATAAGTATTGAATTTAAGATAGAAATTAGATTTATAAGGGGTCTCATGATATAATGCATCCATTAGAATAATTGAATTAAAGGAGAAAATGCATGTTACAAGTAACAGATGTAAGTTTACGTTTTGGTGACCGTAAATTGTTTGAAGATGTAAATATTAAATTTACACCGGGCAATTGTTATGGTTTGATTGGTGCAAATGGTGCTGGAAAATCAACTTTTTTAAAAATTTTATCTGGTGAGATTGATTCGCAAACGGGTCATGTTTCGTTAGGAAAAGATGAACGTTTAGCTGTATTAAAGCAAGATCATTTTGCCCATGAGGATGAACGTGTCTTAGATGTGGTCATGAAAGGACATGAACGCCTTTTTGAAGTAATGAAAGAAAAAGATGCGATTTATATGAAGCCCGATTTTAGTGATGAAGACGGTATTCGTGCTGCAGAACTTGAAGGTGAATTTGCAGAAATGAATGGGTGGAATGCTGAGTCTGATGCAGCGACATTGTTATCAGGTCTCGGAATCGGTACGGCACTCCATGATAAAACAATGGCAGAATTAGAAAATAACCAAAAAGTAAAAGTCCTGCTTGCTCAAAGCTTATTTGGTGAACCTGATGTGCTTTTACTGGATGAACCGACAAACGGCTTGGATATTCAAGCAATCAGTTGGTTAGAGGATTTTTTAATTAACTTTGAGAATACTGTTATTGTCGTTTCACATGATCGACACTTTTTAAATAACGTTTGTACGCACATTGCAGACTTAGATTTTGGAAAAATTAAAATCTATGTTGGAAACTACGACTTTTGGTATCAATCAAGCCAATTAGCGCAAAAAATGGCTCAAGATCAAAATAAGAAAAAAGAAGAAAAAATTAAAGAATTACAAGATTTTATCGCACGTTTCTCTGCCAATGCTTCAAAATCTAAGCAAGCGACAAGTCGTAAAAAGCAACTTGAGAAGATTGAATTAGATGACATTCAACCTTCTTCACGTCGTTATCCATTTGTGAAGTTTACGCCAGAAAGAGAAATTGGAAATGATTTGCTTTTTGTTGAAAACTTGTCTAAAACGATTGATGGTGAAAAAGTGTTGGACGGATTGACGTTCACGATGAATCCAAATGATAAAGCCATTCTAATGAGTGAGAGTGAAATCGCAAAAACGACGTTACTCAAAATCTTAGCTGGTGAGATGGAGCCAGATGAAGGGGCTTATAAATGGGGAGTAACGACGTCTCAAAGTTATTTCCCTAAAGATAATTCGGCGTTTTTTGAAGGTGTAGAGTTGAATTTAGTCGATTGGTTGCGCCAATATGCACCGGAAGATGAGCAAACGGAAACCTTTTTACGTGGCTTCTTAGGTCGTATGTTATTCAGTGGTGAAGAAGTAAAGAAAAAAGCGAGCGTGTTATCTGGGGGAGAAAAAGTGCGTTGCATGTTAAGTAAGATGATGTTATCAAGTGCAAACGTATTATTATTGGATGAACCTACGAATCACCTAGACTTAGAAAGTATTACTTCTGTCAATGATGGATTAAAATCGTTTAAAGGTTCAATGATTTTTACATCTCACGATTTTGAGTTTATCAATACGATCGCAAATCGTGTTATCGATATTGATGTGCCTAGTGGTTTATCTAAAGAAATCACTTATGAGGCATACCTTGAAGAAAAAGGCATCTTAAAATCAAAAGCGTAACATGTCATTCAATATGACTGATGATAATCCTGATAAGTGTCAATGAAAAAGCTTGTGCGAATACATCCATGTCAAAACCAAATTTCTGACATGGATGATTTTCATATTGTGGGGTTGGCCGTGGCTTTCTTTAAAATGTCAAACTTTATATGGTTGTTGATGTGCGTAAATTAATCACTGTTTCCCCTTCTTTATTCATCTGTGCATTTTTAATTTTTAAACTTTTTGACTTTTCTGTTTACAGAATGAGGGTTTCTATGTATAATGAAATGCATAATAATTGAATAGTTACTGATGAGGCGCATCAATCATAAGTAGATATATAGAAGTCATGTCTGCAAGCATGATATATCGAAAGGGTGAGATGCCGAAATGAACAGTATTGCAGTTACGCGTTCGTTGGATTCTATGGTTAAGAGCTGAGAATCTGTCATTATTGTTAAAATAATGGAGTGCATCACTTGTATATAACAGAAACAAGTTCGCACGCCGAGCTTGTTTTTTTTCAACTATTTCAATGTGAAGTGCTTTGTTATCATTGCACGTATGCTGTTGATTCAACACGTATTCATTGTACGAAGTTGAAACATAAACAGGTGCAACAATTATTATTAGAATAATATGAATATTAAATTTTTGTATTTAAAATGGAGTGAATGGGAATGACAAAAATAGCAGTTGTAGGTGCCACAGGCTTAGTAGGGACAAAAATATTAGAAACACTTGATCGAAAACAAATTGCTTTTGATGAATTAGTGCTCTTTTCATCTGCACGCTCTGCAGGGCAAGAAGTGCAATTTCAGAATAGAACATACATTGTGCAAGAATTGACTGACGACGCAACGGACGGTGATTTCGATTATGTACTTATGAGTGCTGGTGGAGGTACAAGTGCACACTTCGCCCCACTGTTTGAATCACATGGGGCAATCATCATTGACAATTCAAGTCAATGGCGAATGACTGAAGATATCGATCTAGTCGTACCTGAAGTGAATGCCCCTACTTTTAAAAGAGGCATTATTGCCAACCCAAACTGTTCGACAATCCAATCCGTTGTACCACTGAAACCTTTGCAAGAACGGTACGGATTGAAGCGTGTGGCTTATACAACGTATCAAGCTGTTTCAGGCTCAGGGATGAAAGGTAAAAAGGACTTAGAGGACGGTGCGAAAGGGATTGCCCCACAAGCTTACCCGCACCCAATTTATAATAATGTATTACCACACATCGACGTTTTTTTAGAAAATGGTTACACGAAAGAAGAGCAAAAAATGATTGATGAAACAAAAAAAATCTTAAATTTGCCTGATTTGAATGTGACTGCAACATGCGTTCGTGTACCGGTTCAGGATAGCCATAGTGTGCATATGAATGTCACACTTGAGCAGCCGGCCACTGTGGAAGAGATTCAGGCCCTCTTTGATCAAGATGAGCGTGTCGTGTTAGTTGATAATCCTGAAAAAAATGAGTATCCATTAGCGATTCATTCAACAGGGAAAGATGAAGTATTTGTTGGTCGTATTCGTCGTGATGATTCACTAGAGAATACATTTCACATTTGGGTTACTTCAGACAATTTATTAAAAGGCGCTGCCCTTAATGCAGTTCAAGTGTTGGAACAAGTCATTAAATTGAAAGGATGATGATGCTATGTCACATATTTTTGAAGGAACAGGTGTTGCATTAATAACGCCTTTTACTAATGGCGAAGTGGACTATGAGGCGATAAAGAAACATGTGCGTTTTCAAATTGAGAACGGCATTCAATCCATTGTGGTCAATGGGACAACAGCTGAAAACCCGACATTGACATCAGAAGAAAAAGACCGCATTTTAATGACGGTGATTGAAGAAAATGCACAGCGTGTCCCTATTATTGTTGGCACAGGGACAAATAATACAGCGCAATCGATTGCAGCGTCTTTACGTGCGAAAGAACTTGGTGCGGATGCCATTATGCTCATCACGCCCTATTATTTAAAAACGAGTCAACGAGGGTTAATTGCCCATTTCGAAGCGATTGCAAATGCTGCCGAACTTCCGGTTGTCCTTTATAATGTGCCATCACGTACAAATAGTACGATTGAGATCGACACACTAGTGAAATTAAGTGAGAATCCATATATTGTTGCATTAAAAGATGCAACGAATGATTTTGAATATTTGCGTGAAATTCAAGCGCATATTGATACAGATACTTTTGCTTTATATAGTGGTAATGATGATAATATCGTCACTTATTATAATCGTGGAGGCCATGGCGTGATTTCTGTTCTTGCCAATGTCATTCCAAATGCATTTCAACAGATCTATACAGACGCGCGCCATCGTGCGGCACATTTTGAAACGATTGCCCCTATATTGGAGGCGATGCGTGTTGATATCAATCCAATTCCAATTAAGTATTTAGCAGCGTTAGAAGGATTCGGACAATATGAGGTTCGCCTTCCCCTCTTACCGTTGAATGAGGCAGAACAGCAACAATTGAAAGAAACATATCATCAATTTAAAGCAGGTGTTCATCGATGAAAATTTTATTAATTGGTTATGGGGCGATGAATCAACGGGTTGCGCGGCTCGCTGAGGAACAAGGTCATGAAATTGTAGGCGTTATTGCGAGACAAACCACTCAAAAAATCCCTTACTCCGTTTATGATAAAATTAGCGAAGTCGCGACTGCGGATGTGGCGATTGATTTTTCTCACCCTCATTTGTTACTGCCGTTATTAGAGGATGATTTTAATTTACCACTAGTTGTTGCAACGACAGGAGAAAAAGCACAAATAACTGAAAAACTTGAAACATTAAGTCAAAAGATGCCAGTTTTTTTCAGTGCCAATATGAGCTATGGGGTCCATGTATTGACGAAGCTTTTAGAAGTGGCAGTCCCCCTCTTACAAGATTTTGATATTGAACTCACAGAAGCACATCATCATCATAAAGTGGATGCGCCGAGTGGCACGCTTGTGAAATTGTATGATGTCATTGCAGATTTACGTTCAAAGAGCACACCGGTGTATAACCGAAGTGAGCAAGAGATGAAGAGGACGAAAGATGAAATTGGTATCCACACGATACGGGGTGGTACGATTGTAGGTGAACATGACATATTGTTTGCTGGAACGGATGAAACGATTACACTTTCGCATCGAGCGCAATCTAAAGATATTTTTGCGAATGGCGCTTTAGGTGCGGCAGAGAAGTTAATTCATCATCCACCTGGGTATTATACATTTGATAACTTATAAAGGAGTGTCGGAATAAAATGGTTAAAAATTTTTCAGCTGAAGAAATCATTCAATATATCAGTGATGCGAAGAAATCAACCCCATTAAAAGTCTATGTGAACGGTGTGTTTGATCAAATTCAATTTCCAGATCAATTTAAAGTTTTTGGTTCAGAAGACTCAAAAGTTATTTTTTGTGAAGCGAGTGATTGGAAAACGTTTTATGAAGCAAATCAATCCTCTTTCACAGAGGTAGAAATTGAAATGGATCGACGTAACTCGGCGATTCCGTTAAAAGATTTAACAAATGTCAATGCGAGAATTGAGCCCGGTGCTTTTATTCGAGAGCACGCAGTCATTGGTGATGGCGCAATTGTCATGATGGGTGCAACCATTAATATTGGTGCTGTTGTAGGTGAAGGAACAATGATTGATATGAATGCAACACTGGGTGGTCGTGCAATGACGGGTAAAAATGTTCACGTTGGTGCCGGTGCGGTTTTAGCCGGAGTAATTGAGCCTCCAAGTGCATCCCCTGTTGTGATTGAAGACGATGTGTTAATTGGTGCGAATGCAGTGATTCTTGAAGGTGTTCGGGTTGGTGCCGGTGCTATCGTTGCTGCGGGTGCAATTGTCACACAAGATGTGCCAGCGGGTGCTGTTGTTGCGGGTACACCAGCCAGAGTCATCAAACAAGCACATGAAGTTGAAGATTCTAAACATGAAATTGTAGCTGCATTGCGTCAATTAAATCAGTAAGTCATGTGAATAGGGCTAGGCAGATTCCTGGCCCTTTTTGTATACATCGATAGAGGAGTGAAGTATGATGAATGAATTAGAATTTGTGACGCAGCATCGGCGTTATCTTCATCAACACCCCGAGTTGAGTCTAGAAGAATATCAAACAACGGCTTATATAGAAGCCTTTTTGAAAGAATTAGGTGTCCCCTATGAACGGCCCTTAAAAACAGGAATTATAGGCTATTTAAAAGGGAAAAGTAATGAAGCGCTTGCCTTTAGAGCAGATATTGATGCTTTACCCATTCACGAAGAAAACGATATCCCCTACCGCAGTCAAGTAGATGGTCGTATGCATGCTTGTGGTCACGATGGGCATACGACGGCATTGATGTTATTCGTAAAACGTTGTAAAGCGCTTTTTGATAAAGGGCAATTGCCACATGATGTTGTATTTATCTTCCAACCGGCTGAGGAATCAGGTGGTGGCGCCAATTTGTTGATTAAGGCCAACGCATTTGCAAAGTATCATATTAAGGCAATCTACGGTGTGCACCTTATGCCTTTTGTGGATGAAGATGCAGTCGTTATCCGTGACCATGAAATTACAGCAAGTGCTACAGAATTCCGTTATTTTGTTGAAGGTCAGTCTAGTCATGTCGCCAATAAAGAGCAAGGGAAATCAGCGGGTGAAGCACTACAGCATATCATGATACAACTTTCTCAAATTCAGCAATATCATTTAAATGGATTGCAGCGTAACATTATTCATATCGGTCATTTCCGTGCTGGAGAAGCCATTAATACCGTACCGACGCATGGTTATTTGGAAGGGACTATACGGACATACGATATGAATGATTTAGACCAAATCCAGTCACAAATGCGTAAAATTGCAGAAAGTGCAACGTTATTATTTGGTGTACAATGCGATGTTCAGTTTGCAGAAGGTTATCCTCCAACGATGAACGACCCATCTTTAAAAAAATATGTAGTGGAAAGCTTAACGCATCACCAGTTTGAAGTTATCGAAAACGAACTCCCTTATTTGTTTGGTGAAGATTTTAGTTTTTATGCACAAATCGCACCATCTTATTTCGTTTTTGTAGGCACACGGAATGAAGCGCAACAATTGATTAGCGGTCTTCATACCCCGCGACTTAATTTTAATGAGCGAATGTTAATCCGGGTGGCTGACTATTATGAACGTTTGTTAATGAACTACAATGAGGTGGAAGCATGACAGCATTATGGCAAGTTGATCGTACACAATTTCTGAATAATGTAAAGCAAGTCGTACAGGAACAACCGATAATGGCGGTTGTTAAAAATAATGCTTACAATTATGGTTTGGAGTTTGCTGTACAAATGTTCCACCAAGCAGGTATTGACACTTTTAGTACGACTTCACTTGAGGAAGCCATCCAAATTCGTCAATGGCTACCAGAAGCGACGATATTTTTAATGAATCCAACAGTACATTTTGACTTATTGCGAGACAATGATATTCACATGACTTTACCATCGTTGGCCTTTTATTACACACATCAAGAGGCATTAGCAGGTGTTAAAGTTCATTTGGAATTTGAAAACCTATTACATCGTTCGGGTTTTAAAAATTTGTCAGAGTTAAAAGAAGTATTACGTGTACATCAACAATATACGGGCCGTAAAATGATAATTACAGGGTTATGGACACACTTTGGTTACGCAGATGAATTTGATGTCACGATGTATGAGACGGAAAGAAGCGCATGGTTAGACATTGTCGAGGCCCTTGTAAATCAAGAAGGTTATCATTTTGATTTGGTACACGCTCAAAATAGTGCGAGCTACTACAGAGAAGGACAGCGTGTATTGGCACAACATTCACATGCACGTATTGGCATTGCATTGTATGGTTCACGCCCTTATTCGTCTTTGTCACCCGATTGTATTACACAAGCGCTAACTGTAAAAGCGCATGTCATTCAAGTACGTGAGGTTCAACAAGGAGATCATTGTGGCTATAGCTTTGCATATACGGCAGAACAGCCACATACGCGATTGGCTGTCGTAGATATCGGTTATGGAGATGGTATTCTTCGGACGAGAGCGGCACATGACGTTTTAATTGGTGAGAAGCATTATCCGATACGTGCGTTAATGATGAGTCATATGTTTGTAGAAGTTGATGAAGATGTGCATGCAGGAGATATTGTTTTGATTTATCATTCAAACATGCGTGTTGATGATTATACATTTAAGGGTGTCGGCGCAAACTCTGAACAGCTGAGTGCATTAAATTTGAATTCATTAATAAAGGAGTATATTTAAATGACTGTGAGTTATAATCAAAATGGAGAATTATCAATGGCGGGAACGAGTTTGAAAATGTTAGCTCAAAGCTTTGGTACGCCTACAATTGTTTACGATGAAGCACAAATTCGTCAACAGATGAGACGTTATCATCAGGCGTTCCAACAAAACGATATTGGCTATGTCCTTTCATATGCATCTAAAGCGTTCACTTGTATACAGATGGTTAAGCTGGCAGCTGAAGAAGATTTTGAGCTCGATGTTGTTTCGGAAGGAGAGCTTTATACAGCACTTGAAGCGGGTTTTGATCCAAAGCGAATTCATTTTCATGGGAATAATAAAACGAAACAAGAAATTCGTTATGCATTAGAGCACGGAATTGGTTATATTGTAGTCGATGCCTTGGACGAAATTGATTTAATTGACGCCTATGCGACAGCGTCCGTCGATGTATTACTGCGTGTCAATCCTGGTGTAGAGGCACATACACACGAATTTATTAAAACCGGCCAAGAGAAAAGTAAATTTGGTCTATCTTTAAAGCATGGCCTCGCGCTTGAAGCAATCGAGAAAATTCGGCAGTCAAACCATTTGTCTCTGAAAGGCATTCATTTTCATATTGGTTCACAAATTGAGGATACGACGGGTATGATTGAAACTGCAAAGAGTGTCTTACAATGGTTAGATACACAAGCGATTTCCATTGATTTACTGAATTTAGGTGGCGGATTTAGTGTGAAATACGTGGAAGGTGATCAATCGTTTGATATTGAAACGGGGATTACGCGTATCGTGCAAGCGATTAAAACGGAATGTCAACGTTTAAACTACCCTATTCCAACGCTAAGTATTGAGCCAGGGCGATCCATTGTTGGAGAAGCCGGTGTGACGCTCTATGAAGTGGGCTCGATTAAAGATATTCCAGGCGTAAATAAATATGTTTCCGTCGATGGTGGTATGAGCGATCATATTCGAACAGCGTTATATGATGCACGTTATGAGGTACGACTTGTTAATCGTCAAGATACGCCTGATGAAATGGTTACGATTGCTGGTAAATTATGCGAATCGGGTGATATTCTCATCCATGAGGCACTTCTCCCATCCAATGTGCGACGCGGTGATTATCTCGCCGTATTAACAACGGGTGCCTATCATTATAGTATGACTTCGAATTATAATCAGATACAAAAACCTGCTGTCTTTTTTGTGAATGAGGGTAAAGCGAGAGAAGTGATAAAACGTCAATCATTGCGTCAATTAATTATTAACGATGTGAGATGATAAAGGGTGTTTAAAGCGCGAAAAGATAGCAGTTAGCATGAGGATTTTGTGAATTGGAGATGGATGATAAAATCCAAATACATGGTTGAATAGATGGATCAATGGGTTGAAACATAAGGAGATAGAAAATCAATCAAAATACACGCCATATTGCGCGTGGGCGGAGTGGACAACGTTGTCTCCCCCACTACAGTATGGCGTGTTTGAGTGATTTCATGGGGATGCATATGAAAATCAAAAAAAACAGTGAAGTTGCTCCACTGTTTTTTCTAAGTCAATATTGCATCTATTTATTATAGTTTAACAACGTTCGCAGCTTGAGGACCGCGGTCGCCTTCAACTACTTCAAATTCAACTGATTGACCTTCATCTAATGATTTGTAACCTTCTTGGTTGATAGCTGAGAAGTGAACGAATACGTCGTTTTCTCCTTCAACTTCGATAAAACCAAATCCTTTTTCAGCGTTAAACCATTTTACTGTACCTTGTTTCATAATCTGTGAAACCTCCAAGACTAAAATTCAATATGCGTTATTCGCATATTACAAAAAATACTGATTCATTCTTTATAAAAAATAAATAAAAATTGAAAATATTCTTTGCAATATGGAATAATGCTATTGCTTAAACTCATTATAAGGTAAATAGGCAATATTTGCAATATAGAATTTAAAATTTATTGATTAGTCTATAATTGGTGAATTCAAATAAATACTACCATTTTTTAAAGTGATATAGCTATAAAAAATTTGTAAGTCTTCATCACAATGCTCACAAAAATTCAAATCGCAATTATTGTAAAATGCATAAATATTATGTTTGCCCACTACAAAGTTATCATATTCAGTTTTAGCTTGCCGTATTAATTGTTGATATCCTTTTTCAAATGTAGCAAATGAATCGAACTGGTATGAATCAATGATGTGTTCTGGCCAATCATCGAATAACCACCAACCCTCATAGTCTGCACGAATCTTAGCAACTTCCCACATGATCAATGTCCCCCTAAGTGTAGAAAAGTCTTAATAAACAAGATAGTATCTTTATTTTTAAAAAGCAAGTTAAAAGACTTAAAAATAAGTGATAGGAAATTTAAATATTAGTCTTTTGCACTGAAAATACTTATAATTAAGTGGAGGGGGAAAAGACATGAAACATTATTTAATCCAAGTTCATGGACGTGTTCAAGGGGTAGGATTTCGTTATTTTACGAAACGATTAGCGCTGAAATATCAGATTGTAGGAACGGTTCAAAATAGAGATGATTATGTTGTTGTATATGCACAAGGCGAGACATTAGCACTCGAATCATTTACTCAAGCAGTGATTCAAGGTGCTTCTCCTGCGTCACATGTGACAAATTATACGATTAATGAATTAGAACTTAATCAAGAATATAAAAGTTTTCGAGCTTTAACATAAAGGAAGATGTTTATGAGATATTTACTTTCACGTATTTGGGGGGTCATGGTTGGGATTCCTGTTTCCATCATCGCCTTCATTACTAGTATTTTCACTTTAGATTTCTCTTTTGTATTAGACTTTTTAATTGGAATAGGTGGTTTTATATTAGGCTATCTACCAACACAACGTTTAACCTCACGTGCCTATTTAAAAGAAATGAACTTGACTCGAAAAGATTTTCATTATATTCAACATCAAATTGCGCAAGTTCAAAATAAAAACAAACGACTTTTAAGAGCAATGATAAAAGTGCGTTCTGTACAAGATTTTAAGTTAGTGAACGAGATTCATCGCCTCACACGTACGATTAATGCTGTAGTAAAACAACGCCCTTTCCAGTTTTATAATGTTGAAAGTTTTTACTATTCTCATATTGATAATGCGCTCAATCTCGTGGAGTGTTATACAAGGCTTGCTAAGATGCCTTCAAAGTCCACTGAAGAGCATCAATTACTACAACGTACGCGAATTACTTTAGAAGAGGTAAAGCGAACATTGATTGCGGATTTGAAGCAACTCAATGCACCAGATTATCAACAGTTAGATACAGAAATGCGTTTGAATGCGCTGTATCAGAAAAGAAAAGTTAAAGAAATGGAGAATGATTCATGAAATCAAATGACATGCAGACCCATCCATTAGATGATTATTTTAAAGACTTTGAGCAAAATACCCCAGCTCAAGAAGCAAGTACGGATGTACAATCAAACTTTAATGAACAAGACCGCCAAAAAATTCATAGCTTAGCGGCACAAATTGAGCCGTTAGATCATGATAGTTTATTAAAATTCGGGTCAAATGCACAAACGCAATTGTCTCATTTCTCACATCAGATGTTAAGTGAAATTCAATCAAAGGATGTCGGTCCGATTGGTGAAACGTTAAATCAATTAATGAAAAAGTTGAAAGAAGTGGATCCTGAAGCGTTGTTGCAACAAAACGACTCTCTGCTGAAGAAACTATTCAAGCGATCAAAAAATTCGATGCAACAGCTTTTTTCACGTATGCAGTCAGTGAGTTCACAAGTCGATCGTATTTCAATTGAATTGGATAAAAATAAGTCGCTGATCGTCAAAGATATTCAACTGTTAGATGGACTTTATCAACAAAATAAAGATTATTTTGATGTGTTGAACCTTTATATTGCAGCAGCACAACAAAAGAAAGCGGAAATTGAGCAACACATTTTACCTGAAATGCGTCAAAAGGTTAAATCAACGAATGATCAGATGGCTGTTCAAGATGTGGCCGATATGGAGCAATTTGTTGATCGTTTAGATAAACGAATTTATGATTTGAAGTTATCACGTCAAATTTCATTACAATCTGCCCCGCAAATTCGTATGATTCAAAATGTCAATCAGGCGCTTGCTGAGAAAATACAGAGCTCGATTTTAACAAGTATTCCATTATGGAAAAATCAAATGGCGATTATGCTGACATTACAACGTCAACAAAAAGCAGCATTGGCTCAAAAACAAGTGACAGATACGACAAATGAAATTTTATTACGCAATTCCGAGATGCTCCGTCAAAATGCACGTCTTACAGCAGAAGAAAACGAAAGAGGCATTGTCGATATCGAAACTTTAAAAGCGACGCAAGACAATATTATTCAAACGATTGAAGAAACGTTACAGATTCAACAAGAAGGTCGTCAAAAGCGTCAGCAGGCTGAGAAAGAATTGTTGGCATTAGAATCTGATTTGAAGTCAAAATTAACGACTGCGAAAATTCAACGCGGTGAAGAATATTAAAATCATCGAATGAATCAAACTTAAAAAAGCGAGTTGGAACTTTAATTAAAATTCCAAACTCGCTTTTTAAATGTGTCACTTACAATCGCTGTTATTATTCTTTTTCGTATACAATAATCTTTGAGTTTTTCATGAAGGCACCAATGATATAACCGATAATCATTGTAACGATTGCAATTGGGAACCACTCCAATGAATGTTGGTGTAATGGTAATTGATCAATAAAGCCAATATGCGCCCAACCATTGGCATGAATGACACTAAGGATAGACTCAATTGTTATCACGGCAACTGTTAAACGTTGTGTTATTGGTTTTGTTGGAATCAAACGTGCGATTAATATTAACAATACAGTTGTAATCGCAACAGGATAAATAATCAATAATACAGGAATTGAAAGTTTGATGACTGAGTTTAATCCTAAGTTTGATAAAATAAAACTAATTGTAGTAAAGAAAAATACATAAACTTTGTAAGAAATCTTTGGCAAAATGCTGTGGAAGTATTCACTTACTGAAACTGTTAAACCACAAGCTGTCGTTAAACAAGCGAGTGCAACAATAATGCCGAGTAAATATTTACCGAAAGCGCCAAAACCAGTGTCTGCCATTGTGATGAGTAAGTAGACGCCGATATTTTGATCATTTGCCACTAAACGTTTCATAGTCTCCTCAGAAATAATCATATGGTTACCAATGAAACCTAATGAGATATAGATCACTGCTAAAGCAATTGCGGCAATGACACCCGCCATCGCAGTTTGTTTGAAGATATTGTTGGCATGTTTAATGCCTGTTGCTTTAATTGCGTTTACGACAATCATAGAAAAAGCAATTGCAGCGATTGCGTCCATCGTCAGATAGCCTTCAGTAAACCCTTTTGAAAAACCACCTAATGATGAGCTGTAAACAGCTGGGTCAGCAACATTTTGTTTACTGCCGCCAAAATCAAAAAACCCTTTAACAATCATCGCAATAATTGTTAATAACAAGATAGGTGTCAAAATGGCACCGATACGATCAACAATTTTACCTGGATTTAAGCACAAATATAAAACGATGATAAAATAAACAACTGAGAATACAAATAACCAGATAGGACTACTTGAATGAATAATAGGTGTTAAAGTCATCTCGAACGATGTTGAAGCTGTTCGAGGGATGGCAAACAAAGGTCCGATTGTTAAGTAAATCGCTACTAAAAATACAACTGAGAATGCAGGATGTATTTTATTGATTGAACCGATGTAGCCTTCTTTATCTAAAGCCCCTACCATAATTCCTATTAGAGGTAAGCCAATTCCAGTAATGACAAAGGCTAAAATTGACGGCCAAAAATATTGACCACTTGCTAGCCCCAAATTCGGTGGGAAAATAAGATTCCCCGCGCCAAAAAAGATGGCGAATAACATAAAACCAATAAACAAAGTGTTTTTATTCATAATGTTGCTCCTTCAAATTCCAAAATAAATATGATTCATTCTATCATAAGAAATAACACACGTCTATAAAATTTCTGAAAATTTGAAAATTGTTATCACAAATTAAATAAAATGTGTCTAAAACGACTTCAATAACAGTTTTTTTAATAACGGCGAAAGTAAACTTGGCAAGTGTGAAACGCCTTCTACAAAAATCGCATATTGCCCATAAATATTATGAATCGTTTGTTCGATAGATTCTGTAATCGGTTCTTGACTTAAGAAGACGTTGAAAACCTCAATGCCGAGTTTTCGTGACTGCTCGACAGCTTCATACGTATCAAGAATACCGTCTTGACTATAATTGAATGCAGATGGTTCTCCATCAGAAAAAACGATGAGGAATCGTTGTTGTTCCGGACGGGTTAATAAACGATCACTCGCGATGCGTATGGCAACCCCATCACGATTATCGTCTTGAGGCGTTAATGACATAATTCTAGGTGCATCGTGATTAAAAATAGATTGATGATAGTTCATAATTTCGTCGATGATATTGGGCTGGTAATGTGTGTCGGCTTCAAAGGTGTCTTCATTAAAGGCGAGAATTTCATGTTTGACGTTAAGGGCTTTTAACGTTTCATGAAACAAGACGACACCTTTAATGGTTTCATCCATTTTGTCATACATACTTGCCGATGCATCAATTAAAAGTGTAAATGTAGCATTGAATGTTCGGCTTTGATCTGCTTTTTTATAGAATAATTTATATTGATCATCTATAAACCAATTGATTAAGTTTCGTTGCAAACGCCCTTTTGTGAGTGGACGACGGATATCTTGAAATTGGTGGTCTATCGTTTTTTTTATAATTTGTATTAAATCTTTTGTTTCGTACTGAACGGCATTTTGAACGTGACGATAGGCCTCTACATATTCAGGTAAAATATCTGGGACATGCCATTGAATATCGACATATTGATTAATCCCATTGAGTGCGAACAACGCATGAGATGGGCCTAGTTCGCCCCCTTCCTCATTTTGTATGGCAGCTGATGTTCCCTTTCCTTTTTTGCTAATCATATCAGTGATATCATCCGTTGAATCGCCTTCACGTGCGTGGGATTCATCACCTAACACATCACTGTTTACGCCTTCGTGCAATTCCATCTCTAAATAAGCCCCGCCAGCGGATTCACTATCTCTGTTTTTTGACTCCATTTGTTCTGACACCACATCGTCATTTTTTTCATCGTGATGTCCATCGGTATTCGCCGCATCGGTTCTTTTTAGTGCATCAAATGTATGCGGTTGAGTTGCTGAATAAACATGGCGAGGGATGTGATAATACTCATTCAACATATCTTCATCGAGCCAATCGTCGACTTGAAACATGATCCTTTGTGTAAGGTACATCGTGTCCTCACTCGATTGGAGTTGGAATGCATCTGGTAAATATTGATATATAACCGCCAACAAAGGGTCTAATTCTGGATGAATATCGGGAACGTGATAAAAATCATCCCGTAAGAATGAATATTCTATATTTAAAAATAATAAATCTGTGAATAATGTTTTAGTCCGATATACGTTGATTTGTGATTGGCTGTACTGTTGACGAATTTCTTTTCTTACCTGAATCATCGTGTGTGTACTGGGGCGTTGATGTTCGATGAGATTTAAGATACGCATTTCTTCCATCATTTTAAACAGTTGGCGGTATAATTTAGGATGTTTAAAAGATTCATCGTTTGCCAAAATGAGGCGTACGATTTCTGGATCCATATGGCGATCACTGTACGTCGCTAGTAATACATCTGTTTTTAAGCCGATATATTCCGTCTTTTCCGGTCGATGTCTCCAAAAAGAGCTACATATGAGCGTATTATTAACTGCATCATAATAAGGGAACTTGTGAACTTTTACTTGTGTCTCTGGATTTTTAAGTAACAATCGTGCAAGATCTTGTAACATCATTATTTTCATGGCATCAAGTTGTTCGTCATTAAACATGATAAAGCGATCGCTCATAATATCACCTTCTAAAAGTTAAGTTCTACAGCATTCATTATCGCTTGTTGTTCGCGTTCATCCTCTAGTTTATCGATGATACTTCGCTGAATGGCTCTTTCAACAGGCATCACCGTAGCGAGATCACTCATGTCAATTAATGCACGAATACTGGCTGCTTCCTCAGAAAGTTGACCCTGTTGAGTCATTGTGCGTAGATCTGCGTTAAATCGAATAATTTGTTGTATCAATGTGTCGTCTTGTAAAAGGCTTTGGGCTTTAATGACATCATGTAATGTGGCGCCATCAATATAATCAACATTAATGACGACGAATCGGTTTTTTAGCGCTTCATTCATCGGTAATGTTCCAACGTAGCCTTCATTAATTGCAGCAATGACTTTAAAACCAGGGGCAGCTTTAATGACTTCTCCTGTAAATGGATTTGTTAATTGACGGCGATAATCGAGCACACCATTTAAAATGGGTAACGTTTCCGGTTTTGCCATATTGATTTCGTCGATGTATAAAATATGCCCTTCCCGCATCGCTCTGATTACGGGGCCATCGATAAATACGATTTCTTGCTGTCCCTTTTCAGACGTTTTGATCGTTTTAAATCCGAGTAAACTCTCCGCATCTAAATCGACGGAGCAGTTGATTTGGTGCATCGGTAATTGTGTCAATTCGCTCAACGTTTCAGCGAGCTTGGTTTTCCCAGAACCCGTAGGCCCTTTCAATAAAATGTTTTTATTGAGTTCAAATAATTTGATGGCATCTCCCAATACATTTTCATCAGCGTTAATATAATGTGTTAATTGCTGTCCCATAATCATGTTCCTTTCATTTTAAAAACATGAAAAAAGACGTGAGTACGAAAATACCCCCGCTTTTTTCTTTTTCTGTGTGAGCTGTTCGCGTCCTAAACTTCTTCAAAATAAGTTTTGTAATAGCCGCCAACGTGTCCAGAGTTATCAATGATTTGATAGTATTCTTCAGTCTCATTCACTACTGCATAGGTTTCACCTATTGTTAACATATCACTAACTGTAAATTTTTTGGCGTCAGTATGAATAACTTTGACTTGTTTTATCAGTTGCTGTGTTTTCCATGTATTTTGTAACATTGCTTAACTTCCTTTCATCGTATCTGTCCATGTAAGTATAAATGATATACCGCTTATATCATTTACACGTAACGATTGTGTTTGTGCGGATTCATTTTTCAGTCGTTGATATGGAATACCGTGTTGGTTCAATTGTTGTAATGCGTATCGGTACTCACTATCATTTTGAGCTGTCAATTCAAGCTGTTCAACAATGCCATAAGAAGGGAGTTGAACGGGTGACGCAGGTTCTGAAATATGGATTTCCGATCCGAGTCCGCCGTTTTCGCATTCAAGCACGATGACGCGTTTGGATGATTCTGGTGAAACGTACTCGGCTTTAATGCGAAGGCCAAATATATTCGTTAATAAGCTTGTTGTAATCATCGGTTCATTCGTTTTCAAAATAATAGGTCCGAGCCCTTGGACTTGATGGATAGGATTGACAGTACTCATTTCATTGGGTATTCCTAATCCGACACCCGTGTTATGTTCATTGGATACGATACTAAAATGTTGGGAGTGATCGTCTGAAAACAAAATATAGGGGTGCCCATTCAGAGTGAAAGGCCCATGAAATGATTGTGAATGATGTTGTAAAAGTGACATATATTCTTTAATACCTTCATCTGATGGTGTCCGTAATCCAATCATTTCAAAATGCTGAAACGTCGGTGAAATCGGTTCGTGGGTTTCGACAAATTGAATGCGTGTGCCTGGGCTGATTTGACCATCGCCAAATTGAACCTTATTTTCATGTCGCTCATAGGTCATACCTAACATATTATGAAATAAATCAATGGTTTTGTCTATACTTTCAGTTGCTAATGTGACGCTACGGATATAGGCCATAATATTTCACTCCCTTTCGAATACATTATAACGTAAATAAAATCGTGTTTTCGATAAAAATGATGAACCCATCTCCTATACGAATCAGCACATAGGAGATGGGTTTGATCATCTTTACGATGACAGCTTCTAACAATCCAAAAAGAGGTTAGAAAAACGCATCGAGCATGAATCATTACTTAAGATTCTAGCAATAAATCTTCAGGGTTTTCAATTAAGTCTTTGATTGTTTTCAAGAAACCAACAGCTTCTTTTCCATCAATAATACGATGGTCATAACTTAAAGCGATATACATCATTGGTCGATTTTCAATTGTATCTTGATCAATTGCAATAGGTCGCGTGATAATGGAATGCATACCTAGAATCGCCGCTTGATTTCCGTTAATGATTGGTGTGGACATCATTGACCCGAAAATACCTCCATTGGTAATAGTGAATGAACCATTCATCATATCATCAAGGGATAATTTATTGTCACGGGCTTTTATCGCTAAGTTTGCAATTTCTTCTTCTATTTCAGCAAAATTTTTCTTATCGCAGTCTCTTACATTCGGTACTAATAAGCCACCTGGTGTAGATACAGCGATACCGATGTCATAGTATTGTTTAGTGATCATTTCGTCACCATCAATTTCAGCGTTGACTTCAGGATATTTTTTTAGTGCAGCAACGGCAGCTTTAGTGAAGAATGACATAAATCCAAGTTTCGTGCCGTTGTGATCTTCCATAAACTTTTCTTTCTTACGTTTACGCAGTGACATGACATTTGTCATGTCAACTTCATTAAACGTTGTTAACATCGCTGTATTGTTGCTCACTTCTAACAATTTTTTCGCTGCTGTTTGTTTTCTACGACTCATTTTTTCACGAATGACAGGTTTAGAAGGAACTTTAGGTGCTTTCGGTGTGTCTTTGTCATTTGACTGTTTTGCTGATGTTTCTTTTTGTTGTGGGCGACGTTCAATATCTTCTTTGCGTAGCACATCGTTTGATTTAGCGCTCACATCGCTCAAGCTAATTCCTTTTTCACGAGCAGCACGACGCGCTGAAGGTGTCGCATTAATACGCTCATTAGATGAAGGACGCTCACTCGCTTTTTCGCTTTGATCCGCCTCTTTTTCTTCTTGAACATTTGACGCATCAGATTTTTTTGAATCACTTGAGTTTTTGTTATCATTTGAAGGTGTCGTTGCACTTCCTTCACCTATGACTGCAATGGCTTGACCGACTTCAACAGTGTCCCCTTCTTCGGCAAGTAATTCTTGAATTGTTCCTTCTTCTTCTGAAACAACTTCTACGTTTACCTTGTCAGTTTCTAATTCAAGGATTGCTTCACCTTTTTCAACAGTGTCACCCACTTGTTTTAACCATTCTGCAATGGTACCTTCTGTAATAGATTCTGCTAATTCTGGAACTTTGACCTCTGCCATTATTTATATGCCCCCTAAATATTTAAACTATTTTCAATAATCATTTTTTGGACTAATTTGTGTATTTCAGCGTCACCTTCAGCAGGTGCAGCTCTGTGTTTTCTGCCATGATACGTAAGTGTGTATTGTTCACCTACAATGTCTTTAAGCATTGGGTAGGCATAATGCCATGCCCCTTGATTTTGAGGCTCTTCTTGGACCCAAGCCACTGTTTCAAGGTTCGGAAGAGATTTGAGAATCGATTGAATCTCTTCTTCTGGGAATGGATAAAGTCGTTCGACTGCAATGAGTAAAATAGCTTCATTTGGTGACTCTGAAAGCTGTTCTTTCAAGTCAATGAACATTTTACCAGATGCAAGAATAACTTTTTTAATTTTTTCACTGTCATGTGCTTCTGGCAAAATAGGCTCAAAGCCACCAGAAGTAAATGCTTTGATAGGTTGCGCTACCGTTTTATTACGCAATAATCCTTTAGGAGACATGACGACTAAAGGTCGCATCGCCTCTGTGCCTATACTGGCTGCTTGTGCACGTAATAAGTGGAAATAATTGGCTGAGCTCGACAAGTTACAAACAGTCATATTATTTTCTGCGGCCAATTGTAAGAAACGTTCTAAGCGCGCCGATGAATGTTCGGGTCCTTGTCCTTCAAAGGCATGCGGGAGCAAGAATGTTAAACCTGAAGATTCCCCCCATTTTGCTCTGCTTGAGAAAATAAAGTTATCAAAATACATTTGTGCCATATTTGAGAAGTCGCCAAATTGTGCTTCCCAGATATTAAAGGATGACGGATGTTCAACATTATATCCATATTCAAACCCCACGACGGCTGCTTCAGAAAGGGGTGAGTTATGAATGTCAAACGTTGCTTTTTGTTCAGGTACGTGTTGTAAAGGTGTAAAAGTATCTCCATTTTCTTGATCATGCAAGACTGCGTGACGATGACTAAACGTACCGCGTTCTGAATCTTGACCTGTTAAACGAATCGGTGTGCCTTCCTGCATGACAGTTGCGAAAGCGAGCTGTTCTGCATGTGCCCAATCCACAAGGCCTTCGTCACTTTCAAATGGTTGCTTACGTTGTTCCAAAATACGATTCAATTTTTTATAGACATTGAACCCTTCAGGATAATTAAACATCGCATCGTTAATTTTCTTTAAGCGATCAAAAGAAAGTTCAGAATCATTGCTCGCCAGTGGTTGTGCAATGCTTTCAGGAATATCCATGTCCGTGTTGTTATTTTTATCTGATTTGTCGATTTTGTCATGCGCTGCACGCATTTCTTTTTGTACGCCATCAATGACTGCATCCATTTCTTCTTGAGTGATGATGCCTTCTTTAACGAGTTGATTGCCGTAAATGACTTCAGACGTTTCGTGCTTTTTAATGGCTTTATATGGAAGTGGATTGGTCATTGTTGGCTCATCCATCTCGTTATGTCCAAACCGACGATAGCCGACTAAATCAATCACGACATCTTTGTGGAAATGCTTTCTGAACTCCATTGCGATATCAATGGCTTCAATGGTTGCTTCAACATGATCCGCATTTACATGCATGATTGGGACATCATAACCTTTGGCTACATCTGTTGCATAGGTCGTAGAACGTGCATCTTGTGGGTCAGTCGTAAAGCCGATACGATTATTTGTGATGATGTGTAACGTACCACCAGTAGAAAAACCATCAAGGTTACCTAAATTCATTGTTTCAAAGTTAACGCCTTGACCTGGATATGCTGCATCTCCATGAACAATAATCGGCATTGCATTTGTGAAATCTGTCTGAACTTTACCTGAGTAGTTTGTTTGGTCTTGTGCGGCTCTCGTACGTCCTGTGACAACAGGCGCAACCACTTCAAGATGACTAGGGTTGTTTGCTAATGTAATTTTTTGTTCGAAACCATAATCATTAATCGTTTTTACACCACCGAGATGGTATTTAACGTCACCTGTCCAACCGGAAGTGATTTTTAAGCTATCATCTTCTGGTAAAAATTTTAATGGATTGGTGTGCATAAATTCAGAAAGCATCATTTCATATGGTTTTTTAAGAACATGTGTTAAGACATTGAGACGACCACGATGTGCCATTCCAATTTGAATGTTTTTTATATGCTCTTCGGCAGCACGTTTGACTGTTTGAGTAATCATAGGTACGAGGGTATTAACACCTTGGATTGAGAATCGCTTTGCACCTACAAAGTTCTTGTGAAGGTATTTCTCAAAGCCTTCAACATGTGCCAGAAGTTTAAATAATTTTATCTTTTCTTCCTTGTTTAAACTGGCTTTATATGGTGTTTCAATACGACGCTTAAGCCAGACACGCTCTTTATTATTGTTGATGTGCGTGTATTCAAAAGCGATAGGTCCTTTATATCGCTGTTCCATTCTGATAATGGCTTCATATGCATTGTCGTATATATCTTTAAAATGATCAGAGACAATTTCAGATGAAATGTTTTCTAATATTGCTTGATCTAAATTAAAGTCTTCTAAATTTAATTTAGGAATATTTGTTCTTTGTGGCGCATTGACAGGATAAATATCAGCTTCTAAATGGCCGTATTGTCTAATATTATCTATCAAACGCATCACACGTTTAATCGTACTGTCTCCTGTGCGCGTTTCAGTCGTTGATGATGTCGTCGCTTTATCATTTTTAATTGTACTAAAGAGTACTTGTAAATCTTTGGTCACTGAACTCGGATCTTCTAAATATTGATCATATAGTTCTAAGATTAATCCTAAGTTTGTGCCGAAATTTACAGGTGCCTCTGTCACCTGTTTATCGTTCTTCATAATCCACCCTCCACAGAAAAAAATAAAAACGCTTACAGGTCAATAATAGCATTAAAATGTGAACATTTAAAGGCAAAAAGCGAGATATTTCTAGTCACAAAGTGGAATCAAAGCTGATTGTGAAAGTTGTAAAATGTCCGACTTCACTTTCAACTGAAATCCGACCATGATAGAGTTTTACGATTTTATGTGCGATGGACAGACCGAGTCCATTTCCGCCTTGTTGTCGTGAACGAGATTTATCGACTCGATAGAAGCGGTCAAAAATATGTTCTTGGTCAGCTTGTGGAATGCCCATACCTTGATCCGTAATGGTAATGATGACTTGATTATTAATCAACTTGGTCGTAATCGTGATGTGTTTGTTTTGCGTATCGTATTTAATTGCATTGTCTAGAAAGATTAATAATATTTGTTCCAAATGAAATGAATTAATAACTAAGTTGATACAATTTTGATTTGTGGAAAAATCAAAATGATAGTCCGGATGAATCTGTTGTAACGCATGAATACGATTTTTAATTTCCTCATTTACATTCACTTTTTCAGTTTGATTTTCAGTTGTTCTAGAATCATCTTTTGTTAGAAGTAACAACTCTTCAACAAGTTTTGTGATTCGGTTCATCTCTTCAATTGAAATGTTAAGAGATTCTTCTAAAATATCAGGATCTTTCTTCCCCCATCGATGAATGAGGTTTAAATGACCTTGAATAATTTGTAAAGGTGTCCGTAATTCATGGGATGCATCTTCAACAAATTGACGTTGTTGGTTGAATGAATTTTCAAGTTTAACCATCATGTTATTAAACGTATCAATGAGGGCATCCGTTTCTTCATAATTTGTTGGCACTTCGAGTTTTTCTTGGAAGCCATTACGTCGAATCTGGGTCATTTTTTCAGTAATGATATTAATGGGCTGTGTAATTTGAGAAGAAAAGAAATAGCTGAGTGACGCAGTAACAAATAAGGCAATCAATCCAAATGTCAGTGCAAGATACGTAATAAAGTTAAGCAAATCGTCGTAAACATCTAATGAATGGACTACGGTAGCATATCCCTTAAAATAAGGGGTGTTGACAGGACTAGAGACGATAATAAATGATCCGGAATCTGTGCGAAGTATTTTGATATTACGTGTCTCGTATGCATGAAAGGGTGGTGTATACTTTAAATTAGTGGTGTTAACGTTTTCAAAGATTTTAGAGCCTTTTTCGTCGTATAAAATCACTTTTTGATAATTGTCAATGACTGAACTGAATTCAAGCGCTGTAATATGTTTGACTGGCTTGGTTTCAAGCAAATTATACAAATCGTCAGCGCTGCGTTCTGCTTTTTCAAATTCATTTTGCTTTAACAAGCTACTAATTGCATAAATAATGAGTAAACAAAAGATGAAAATGATTAAAAAAGTAATTAAAGTGGTTACAAAAGTCCACTTTGTTTTTAATGTTGATTGTTTCATTGGCGAATCACATAACCTACGCCACGGACAGTTTCAATCAGTTTTTGTTTGTCGATGCGCTTCAATTTATTGCGTAAATATCGAATGTAAACATCAACGACATTTGTTTCCACTTCTGACTCGTATCCCCATACGTGGTCGAGTATTTGCTCTCTGTGTAAAACACGGTTTTTATTTTCAGCAAGTAATAATAATAAATCAAATTCGGTTTTAGTTAACTCCAAAGTATCATTTTGATATGTGACATTGAATGCATTTTTATCAATTTTTATGCCATCTATTTCAACAACATTAGCGAGAGCGGCATGTTCATCTGTATAGCGGCGAATTAATGCGCGACTTCTTGCTAAAAGTTCTTCAATTTCAAAAGGTTTAACAATATAATCATCTGCGCCATTATCTAAACCCGTGACCTTGTCATAGATTTCTCCTTTCGCTGTAATCATAATAATGGGTGTATCTTTTTGCGTTCGCAATCGTTTACATACTTCTAAACCATCCATTTCAGGCAACATTAAATCAAGTAAAATGAGATCGAAATCATGTTGTAATGCACGATTTAAACCTGTGATGCCATCATATCTGACTTCAACATCATAATTTTCATGTTTAAATTCAAGTTCGATAAAACGTGCTAAGTTTTGTTCATCTTCTATTATGAGTACTTTTTTCATATTTGCCACCTCAGTCATAATCATATGATAAAAATTAAAAACACGAAAGTTTTTTAAAAAATTTCCTGTTTTTAATTGACAATAATTCTCAATACGTTATAATGTAATTGAAAATGATTATCAATCCCAACGACCCCCCACTACAATTCGTTAACATGATTGAGTCATTTTCAAGAATATCCCCTTTTATATGCCCGTATAAAAATTCGTTGATATTAAACGTTAAATAAAAGCCGTCGCATCATTGCGGCGGCTTTTCGCTATTCGTATTGCGGATTCAAAATCGATGTAACAGGAATGTATCAGTAGACATGGCCTCAAAATCCTACATTTCAAGATAAAACACTTGAATAAAGGTGTTCCGCTTTTATTCTAATCCGAGTGGACGACGCAAGATAAGTTGCGTAAGTACAATACAAAACAGTCCGCCTATTATTCCAGCGATTATGTCAGTCGGATAATGGACACCAAGATATACACGCGAGCTAGAAATTAAAATAATGAATACCACGCATAAAGTCATTACAACTGTTTTGGATTTGCCTTTTAAAATTCGGTGTGCAATGTAAATCAAACTACCGAAAAAGGCAGTAGAGCCCATTGCGTGACCACTCGGAAAACTAAACCCTGAAATATCGATTAAACGTAATAATGTTGGTCTTTCACGATCAAAGATATTTTTTAAAATGGGATTAGAGACACCGGAGAGTATCATTGTTAAAGCCAGAAACAGTGCTTCGACTTTATATCGATAGAGCAACAAAAGTGCAACCATGATTAAAGATAAGGTAATCATTGCCCACACTTCACCAATTTGAGTCGCACCAAAAAAGATTGAAGTGCTAATGAAACTTTCCGATGAATAAATAAAATTGTATACTTCGTTATCAATCCATTTGCCGATCCGAGATTCATGAAACATCGCTATTATCGAAAAAATGAGTGTAAAAACTAATAATAGTGATATTCTTTTCCAATGTGACATACATCATCCCCCTAATGCAGTGCATCCTTTATCACTTTTTCAAGTAAATCTTGACGTGTGAAACTTTCGGTAAAACATGCCATATTTTTAACATATTGGCGTCTGTTTTGTTCGATTTCTTGCAATGCAAGCATCAACGATTCTTGAGTTAATTCTGATTCGTTGAGCATTTTAGCATAACCTTGTTTTTCGAAATATCGAGCGTTATCAATCTGATCACCACGAGATTGATCAAGACCAAGCGGAATTAATAACATTGGAATGTGTAAAGTTAGAAACTCGTATATCGCATTGGCCCCCGCTCTAGAAACAACCGTATCAGTTATCGCTAATAAATGTGTAAGTTCCTCTTTTACAAATTCAAATTGGACATATCCCTCATGTTGAATCGTCTGATCTTGTAAGTGTTTTCCAGTGAGATGGATGATTTGGTATGTCTCTAGTAATTCAGTTAAATGGCGACGAATGGCTTCATTTATTTTTAAACTCCCCATGCTTCCGCCCATGACGAGCAGCACCTTTTTCTTTGGAGAGAAACCAGTGAGTTCAAATCCTTTTTGTCGATCACCATGTTTTAAATCTTCACGTATCGTTGCACCTATAAAATCTGATTTTTCTTTTGGCACATATTTTAATGTGTCTTCGAATGTCGTATATAACCGTTGAGCAAATTTAATGGCAATCTTATTAGCTAAACCGGGTGTTAAATCCGATTCATGAACAATCGTTGGAATTTTTAATGTTTTGGCTGCAAGAATAACTGGAACAGAAACGAATCCGCCTTTTGAAAAAACAATATCTGGACGTTCACGTTTTAACACTTTTCGTGCATCTGCAATGCCTTTAAGCACTTTAAAAATATCTTTAACGTTTTCAAAAGAAAGATAGCGACGTAATTTACCACTTGAAATCGGATAATAAGAAATCTCTGGAAGTTGAGACGTCACCATTTCTCGTTCTATTCCTTGTTTGGAACCGATATAAAAAGCTTCATGTCCTTGCTCTATTGCTGTAGGAATTAAACTTAAATTCACCGATACATGTCCAACAGTACCGCCACCTGTAAACGCAATTTTTACCATAAGAACCCTCTATTCTGTTATTTTTTTATAATATGCATAAAAAGGTTTACCCTTATCAAAAGGAAATTCTGTACTCGTCATTTCACCCGCTTTGATAAAGTGATATTTACGAAACAACCCTTGAGCACGTTGGTTTTGTGAGAATGTATCAGTTAATAATAAATCAATTTTGTGCTGCTGAGCATACGCAATGGCGAAACGCATCAAAGCATGGGAGATCCCTCGATATTGAGGTGAAGCGACTAAACGATGTATGACAAAAGCCTTCTCTTTCTCTACAGGCCACTTGAATGTATCGTACCAATCTGGCGCCAGTTGGTCAATGACAATAAATCCTTTTATCGTATCATTTTCATCATAGACAAAGAGATGGCCTGATTCAAGGTCCGTGATAAAATGTTCTCTTAACGGATATCGGTGATCCCATTGTAGGTGATTATCCTTCATCATGAGTTGTTTCGCTTCTTCAGTTAAACTTACAATGATATCGAGATCTTGAAATGAAGCTTTTCTAATCATACTGCTCACTCCTGTATTTTCGATAATGTTTTTTCCAACATTGGATCATCAGATGATGCTTTTTCGACTAGTTTTTCTGTGAAGACCCGATTTGTTTCTTTATTAAATGTACCCTCTTCAGTCAGTTGATAGTGATGTTGAAATTGTTTAATCGCTTCAGTTAATTGTGCGTCGAAATGTGAATCTACGACGCCCACATTGTATCCTAAAGCTTTAAGTCCAATTTTAATTGATTGAATCATTTTATCTTGTTGACCTTCATGGTAAGTTTGGTTTGTAGGTATGGCTGAAATATTTTCGTAATCTGCCCCCTTCACTTCGATATCCGGTTGAATCCCTTTGCCGTGAATGTAGTGGTTTTTAGGTGTGAGCCATTTCATTTCTGTAAATTTCAGTAATGACCCATCATCAAATTCATGTGTCGTTTGAACAATCCCTTTACCAAATGATTTTTCACCGTATATTTTAGCAATTCCGTAATCGTGTAATGCACCAGCAAAGACTTCTGAAGCACTCGCTGACCCGCCATTAAGCAATATTGAGACCTTCAAATCTTTGACATGATCAAGTGGGGCATTTGTGGTTTTAATGGCTTCTTGTTGATCACCTTTTTCGAGTTTTACGACCGTTTCATCCTTGTCTAAAAAGATGTTTGCCATTTTCACAGCTTCATCTAATAAACCACCTGGATTATTTCGTAAATCAAGTAAAATATTTTTAACACCCTCTTTTTGAGCTTGCTGAATTGCAGATTTTAGTTCACCTGCAGTCCCCGACTGGAATTTGTTGATTTTAAATACACCGATGTGTCCATGCTTTTTATATTCGACACTCTTAACATGAATTTTTTCTCTTTTGATTTTAATTTCTTTTTCTACGCCATCACGCTTCACCGTTAATGTGACAGTCGTGCCTTCTTTACCTCGTACTTTGGGGATGATGGCATCTAATGCTTCACCTTTAATTGAATGGCCATCAACACCAATGAGCTCATCACGAGGTTTAAGACCTGCTTTTTCTGCTGGTGAATCTTTCATAGGACTTGTAATCAAAATCTGTTGTCCTTTTTGCTGCATTTCAGCGCCGATACCAACAAAATCGCCAGAGACATCTTCATGAAAAGCAGTTGTTTCTTCTTTTGATAAATATTCTGTGTAAGGGTCATTTAAATGCTTAGTCATCCCATTAATTGCTGCATTTAATAATTTATCTTTATCTTGTTTTTGGTAGAAATCTGATGCGAGAAGTTCATACACTTCTTCTAATTTTTTGGCGTTTTCATGTACTTTATTATCTTGTGAAAAATGTTGAAAATAGGAGTATACGCCAAACATGATTAAACCTGTCAAAACAACAGTAAGAATTAAACTCAAAATAAATGTTTTTAGTGTGATATAACGCGGTGTTTTTCCTTTATTTGATGAATCTTTCAAACGTATTCCGCCCTTCTATAGTGAAATGATTTAAATAAAGAAAAGGGTGAGACATAATTTCTGCCAACACCCTCAAAATTTAACATTTGAAATTTAAGTCATGTATCAAAATTGAAGCCATTCTTGATATTCGTCATACAAATCATCAAATACAGACATAGGCAATGTATAATTCCCTTCTGTTTCAATGTATGCGGATATGACATCAAAATTCTTTTCGTACTTTGGAAAGGATAAATCTTGAAATATTTGTTCGGCAAAGGTTCCTTTATCATCCTTTTGTCCCCGTACGGTTAATACAAATTGATAGAATGAGACATCTTTCATTATTTCATAACCACTTCAATCACTTGTGTTTCACCTTTGTCGAGTTGATTTGCATTTTTGAAGTCAATCGATGCCACTTGATCAGTATTCGTAATAATAACAGGTGAAATGATTGATTTCGCATTTTGCTCAATGTAGTCAAAATCAAAGTCTACGAGCGGCTCACCTACTTTAACAGTATCGCCACTGTTCACGCGTGTTTCAAAACCTTCTCCGTTGAGTTGAACGGTATCTAACCCAATATGAACCAAGACCTCAAGGCCATTATCCGCTTTCAAACCAATAGCATGTTTCGTTGGGAAAACATTATCAACCACGCCATCAATAGGCGAAACGACTTGACCGTCTACTGGTCGAATACCAAACCCTTCTCCCATCATTTTTTGTGCAAATACAGGATCTGGAATGTCTTCTATATTCACATAAGTTCCTGACATTGGGGTGTAAACGACGATATCTTTTTTTACTTCTTCACTTTTTCCAAACCATTTCTTAAACATAAGCCTCACTCCTTTATTTATCGAAAAGTTTAACTAGGTCACCGTAACCTAATGACTCGAGCTTTTCGTACGGTATAAATTGAATCGCTGCAGAATTGATACAATAACGCAAGCCACCACGTGCTTTTGGCCCATCGTTGAAAACATGACCGAGGTGACTATTGCTATCTTCAGATCGGACTTCTGTTCTCAACATTCCGAATGAGCGATCCACTAATTCGATAATGTCTTTATCATCTATTGCTTTTGAAAAACTAGGCCAACCACAATCAGACTCAAATTTATCATCAGAAGTAAAAAGAGGCTTACCTGAAATTTTATCGACATAAATGCCTTTTTCAAAATGATTCCAATATTCATTGTTAAAAGGGGGTTCAGTCCCATCTTCTTGTGTCACAAGGTACTCTAAGTCTGTTAAGTCTTTTTTATCTTTTTTAATCATGCCTGTTTCCCCCAATGCTTTTGGATAAATGCTTTTCGTCCAGACCCACGCTGATATTGCGCGTAGTGAAGTGGATGTTTTTTATAATAGTCTTGATGCGCTTCTTCCGCTGGATAAAAATTAGTATAAGGCTCAACGGGTGTGACAACTGGGCTGTCAAAAATTTGGGCTTGATTTAAGGCCTCGATTTTTTGATGAGCTGCTTGTTTCTGCGCGTCATTATGATAGAAAATAACAGGACGATAACTTTCGCCTCTGTCAAAGAATTGCCCATTTTTATCGGTAGGATCGAACGTCTTAAAATATATATCTAAAATGTCTTCATAACTGATCACATGTTCATCGAATTCAATTTGTACAGCTTCTACATGACCTGTTGTATTGCTACAAACTTGCTCATATGTGGGATTTTCAACTGTACCCCCACTGTAACCTGATATTACTTTTTTGACACCATCAAATGTGTCGAATGGTTTGACGAGACACCAAAAGCATCCACCTGCTAATGTTGCTAAAGCCATTTTGAACACCTCCGTTTTTATTGATGAGATGAATCTTTAAGTACAACTAAGCCAATCGCGCCTGTTCCCGTATGTGAAGAAATCACTGGCGTTGTATGTCCTGAATCAAAATTTTGAATTGTAAATGTTTCATCTAATTTTTCTTTAAATTTAGCCATAAAATCTTTTGCCTTAGCATGCGAAATTCCAATTGATTTGATGGAAGCTTCGCCAATAAAAGGTTTTAAATCTTTGATAACATATTTAATGCAAGCATTTTGTGTTCGTGCATTATGAATAATTTCTAACTTTCCATCAATGAGTGAACCGATGGGTTTAATTTTCATAAGGTTACCGATAAGGCCTTTTGCCTTGCTAATACGGCCTCCTTTAATCAGTTGATCTAATTGACCTATGATGACATACAATTTAATGTCTTTTTGTAAGTTTTCAATTTTAGAAACGATTTCTTCTGTTGGGTAGCCTTCTTCGACCCATTGAATCAATCGTTGCAATTGATAACCTAAACCAAAGGAAATTGATTTTGAATCAATAACCGTTATTTTAGCATCTACCATTTCGCTCGCTTGGACAGCTGTTTGATACGTCCCACTTAAACCAGATGAAAGATGCAGACTTATAATTTCGGCACCGGTTTTTGCAATGTTTTCATAGGTTTCAATAAATTTTCCGATTGGAGGTTGACTTGTTTTGAAATCATAACGATCATCCCCTAAATATTGAGAAAATGATTCAGATGTAATGTCTGTTTGATCTTCAAATGATTTCCCGTTAATTGTAACACTCAATGGAATGACATGAACATTGTGTTGCTCCAGAAATGAAAAATCTAAATCAGATGTTGAATCCGTAACGATTACGCGTTGCATGTTAAAAACCTCCATAAATTACTTTCTAATAAGGTGTAAGAAGGTGTGGGGATATTTGTTTTTATCATCCACTTTCCCTTCCTCGGCAGAGATGACTTCCCATTCTTTAAATGTATAAGGGGGGAAAAATGTGTCTGCTTGAAATTTATCGTTGATGACTGTGATATACATATCATCTACTTTGTCTATGAATGCTTCAAAAAGCGTTTGTCCGCCAAAAATGAATATTTGTGTATCATCAATAGCGGAAATTTCATTAATGTCATGTATGACTTCAACGCCTTCTGGTTTGAAAAGGGTGTTGCGTGTCAGTACTACATTTCGTCGGTTTGGCAATGGTTTACCAATTGACTCATATGTTGCGCGCCCCATTACAAGTGTATGACCTGTGGTGAGTGCTTTAACGTGTTTTAAATCGTTCGGTAAGTGCCAAGGGAGTTGCCCCTCGAAGCCTATGCCACGATTTTGATCATGTGCGACTAAAATAGATAGTGTCATATGATTACTCCTTTTTAGTGATACAGCTTTAATTAAACAGCGATAGGTGCTTTAATCGCTGGATGTGATTTATAATTGATGATTTCCAAATCTTCATATTCAATTTCAAAAATTGAACGTGTACTATTGATTTTGAGTTCGGGTGGCGCATAACTTGAACGTGCAAGTTGTGTGCGAACCGCATCTAAATGATTGCTATAGATATGTGCATCACCAAATGTATGAATAAATTCACCCACTTCGAGTCCACATTCTTTCGCAATTAAATGCGTTAATAAACTGTAGCTTGCAATATTGAAAGGAACACCTAAGAAAATATCTGCACTTCTTTGATAGAGCTGACAACTTAAACGTCCATTTTCAACATAAAACTGGAATAGTGTATGGCAAGGTGGTAAAGCCATAGTGTGAATTTCTGTTGGGTTCCAAGCGCTAACAATATGGCGACGAGAGTTAGGATTCGCTTTAATTTGTTCGATGACCGTTTTGAGTTGGTCATAACGTTGGCCATCTGCGCCCACCCAATCACGCCATTGTTTTCCATAAACGTGACCTAAATCACCATGTTTTTTCATAAAATCATCATCGGTTAAAATTTGGCGCTTAAACTTTGCCATTTCTTCTTGATATGTTTTGGCAAATTGGGCATCTTGCTGTACTTTATGTCCAAAATCTGACATGTCTGGACCCATGTAATCTTCACTCTGAACATATTTTTCAAAGGCCCATTCATTCCAAATGTTGTTGTTGTATTGTAGTAAGTATCTTAAATTCGTATCACCACGAATGAACCAAATCAGTTCTGTGGCAACCAATTTGAAAGAAACTTTTTTAGTCGTTAATAAAGGGAATCCTTTTGAAAGGTCAAAACGTAACTGATGTCCGAATTTTGAAATGGTACCTGTAGCAGTGCGATCATCACGATGTTTTCCTATTTCTAATATTTCCTTACACAAGTCATGATAGGCTTGATCAAACGGATTCATGACATTCACCTCTTTCTCTTAGTATATATAATAGACGATTTTCAATGATTTGAGAAATAAAAGCAACATTTCAAAACGGATTGATATATCGTATATAAAAACGGAATGTATTCATTATAACTACTTTAAAGAACATGTAATAAAAAGGAGTGAAGCCATGGATGAGGCAACACTCCCTTTTGTTAACCTTGACAATGTGTATCAAAAGCGTTTTTGATATCCATTGCGATATCATTAATATCTCGTCCTTCAATATGCTCGCGTGGCATAAAGTGCACCAATTGTGAGCCTTTAAATAATGCAAATGACGGACTTGACGGGGCTTGTTGAATATATTCGCGCATTTTTAATGTCGCTGCTTTGTCTTGACCGGCAAATACAGTCACTTTATTTGTCGGTTTATGTTCATTTTGTTCTGCAACTGCGACAGCGGCTGGACGTGCTAAGCCTGCTGCACAACCACATGTTGAATTAATGACGACAAAAGTAGTGTCCTCTGCGTTTACATTTTCCATGTATTGCGCTACAGCTTCTTCAGTTTCTAAACTTTCAAAACCATTCTGTGTTAATTCGCCCCTCATTTGTGCTGCCAGTTCTTTCATATATGCATCATATGCGTTCATCGTTAAACACTCCCTAAAATAATTTATTGATTTCGATTTGCGATTTGTTTCCACACCGAGCCTAGAGCTTCTTCACCGTTTTCAATTCGTGCGATTGCCATTTTAATTTGCAATTTCACTTCATATGCAGGGTCGTCTTCATGCGCTTTAAGCGTGGATAATTGTTCAGGACCCCCCTCATCGAATATGAACATGGCTGCACGCCAACGCACAATTTTTTGAGGATCATTCAGTGCTTTTTCCATCTCAGGTAAAGCTTCCTTAAAGCCTAAATCACTGATGCTATCACCTGCAGTACGTCTTACTGCAGGATGACGATCGTGAAGTCCCTGATAGAGATAAGGCAATGTCGCTTTATCTTCAATCATACTTAATAAGACAATGGCTTCACGTCGTAACGGTACTTTATCCTCTTTCAACGCATATTCGAGAATCGGATAGTCATTCGTCGTAGGAGTTGGAAATGATTTTAGCATTCTAAGTCGAGCTTTCCAGTCTGATACTTGTTGATATGTTTCTAAAGTCACATGTTCATAATGTTTCATTGGGACGACGACATCTGTCTCTTTTGCTTCTTGTACGAGTTGTTTGAGGACATGCTCTGGATAAAGTGCATTCACTTCTTCTTCAACATGAATCATTATTTCGTCTAGT
Organism: Staphylococcus lutrae; assembly: GCF_002101335.1. Classification (NCBI taxonomy): domain Bacteria; kingdom Bacillati; phylum Bacillota; class Bacilli; order Caryophanales; family Staphylococcaceae; genus Staphylococcus; species Staphylococcus lutrae. Next base: position 2,427,227 of record NZ_CP020773.1, read on the forward strand.
GCGCCATACCGAACGCCTAAAGCTTCCCATTTACGTAAAAAAACGACATTATCTTGAGGGTCTTGGGACGCGAGCATCGCATTTACAAAAGTGTCACCTAATTGTTGTCGTTTTTCTTCTGTTGATGTCGTTAACTTAATTTGATAAGGAATGTTTTTAAATTTAAGTAATTCAACCTTAACCTCTCCAAAATGTGACTCAGATTTTAGTGGTGACGCTTTTTCTGGTTCATGTTGATTGAAAGTCGCCGTCACTAATGGAAGTACATCTTCCCAGTCCATTTTTGGTTGTTTGTCAACAGCAAGAAAATCCAAGACATAAAAAATGGACTTCACGCCGTCTAATTTTAAAATCTCATTGATAAATTGAGGTTGATTTTCTGCGACGGTCGTATAAGTCGTCGATTGCTGATCCTGTCTTTTTTCAGATAGAATGATTTTCATCGTATTTGGACTAGGTGTAGGTTCGATCTTTATAATCTCCATGTTCATCCTCCTCGTCAAATCTTTACAGCCCTTTTATTGTAGTGCTTTACCCAGTTGTTGAATTTGTTTGCCAATTGAGCACTCATTGATGCAAAAGTGATGTGCTTGTGTTTTGCTTCTTACTTTACGAAGATGTGTTTTTATCAAGCATTGATCACAATATTGTTCAGATAGTCGATCAATTGAAGTCATAACCTTCGTTATTGTATCAATTCGCACAAAAATCACCTCGTTTGAATATAGTGCGTACAATATTCATTATCGTAACATGATTTAATAGGACATTGAAGTGTTTGAACTTACCAACATCAATGTGAGCATGGATATGTTACTTTTTAGTCAGTGACTATTGAAAAACCGTTTAGAGTTGATTATAATAGTTGAGTTATCATGATATGCGGTTTCTAAACACCCGCGTCAACAAAATTTAGGAGGTCTTTACATTGTATAATGAATGGCTAGGTATCGTATCATTTTTCGTAACATTTACTTTAATGGTGATGATGTTTCGAATATTTGGTAAATCAGGATTATATACTTGGGTCGCTATTGGCACAATAATTGCTAATATTCAAGTGATAAAAACGATTGATATATTTACCATTTCTGCGACTTTAGGTAATGTCATGTTTGCATCGATTTATTTAGCAACGGATATTTTAAATGATATCTATGGTCGTAAAATAGCAAAAAAAGCAGTTTGGCTTGGTTTTGCATCGACTTTTATCATGATCGTTGTGATGCAAGTGTCATTAGCATTTCAACCGAGTGATGTTGACATGGCCCAAGATGCTTTGCAATCCATATTTAATGTTGTGCCACGTATCGCGTTTGCTTCAATTATTGCTTATATTATAGGACAGCATGTAGATGTCTTTGTATTTAGTATGATAAAAAAGGTGTTTTATACTGATCGAACATTCATCATTCGTGCTTATGGCAGTACGGCATTAAGCTCTATTGTAGATACGGCACTTTTTGTTATAATCGCATTTGCAGGAAGTTTACCCAATGGTGTCGTTTTTGAAATTTTTGTGACGACATATTTACTCAAATTATTATCTACAATTTTAAACGTTCCATTTGGTTATTGGGCAAAATCACTCTATCGTCGCCATAAAATAAAAGATGACGTGCGGTGATCATATTGAACTGATGCGGATGTACAGTTCCTCACAAATTATACAAGTGTGGTGTATGCGGATTGGCAAAAATTTATTTTGATGCTGCAACGAAAGGGAATCCCGGTTTAAGTACATGCGGTGTTGTCATTGTTACCGAAGAAAATCGTTATACGTTTACAGCTGAACTCGGTGAAATGGATAACCACACTGCCGAATGGGAAGCGCTTCTTTTTGCTTTATCACAGGCACAGACTTTAAACGTCAAGAACGCTTTGTTTTTTACAGATTCTCAGTTGATAGAAGATGCTGTCAACCGTGAATTTGTAAAAAATGTAAGATTCAAACCTTATTTAACGCGTTTTTTACAAGATTCACAAACGTTCCAACTCACATTTGTGAAATGGATTCCTCGTACACAAAATAAAGCAGCGAATCAATTAGCTCAAAATACTTTATTTAAAGTGCTCAATCAGTCATAACATTAAAATAGCCACTTCAGGTGTCTTATTCAAATCAAGTCACACCGAGTGGCTATTTTTCATGTTTATAAATTTAAAATATATTGTTTTGAAACGAAAAGTTCATGTTGGTCTAAAACAGAGAGAACATGATTTAATTCTACTTGATGTGCCATTTGTTCGAATAAGTTTGAAATCGACAATGGGACATGGCATTCGATAGTTGCAAGTTGTTTCGATAAATGAAGTGATGTTAAATCCTGAGTGATTTTCTTTTGCTGAGCTGCTGTGAGAGCGGAGAGATTATCGACAACTTCTTCTACTGAGCCATATTGTTGTATCAATTTAATTGCTGTTTTTTCACCTATCCCTTTTACGCCGGGATAACCATCTGCACTATCCCCCATAAATGCTTTTACATCAATGAGTTGACTAGGCTGTAATCCATATTCTTGCTCGAACCGTTGAAGGTCATATTTGTGATATTCGTTAAATCCTTTTTTTATTAACCAAACAGAGACCTGATCGTTTACACATTGTAACAAATCGCGATCTCCGGTAATGATATAGACTCGGTGATCCGACGACTGTGCATATGCATGTGAGAGCGTACCAATGATATCGTCAGCCTCATAGTTTTCAACCCCTACATTTAAAAAGCCTAATGCATTTGAAATGTGTTGAACTTGTCCAAATTGAGGAATCAGTTCTTCAGGAGGTGCAGGTCTATTTTGCTTGTAACCGTCAAACATTGTATTACGAAAAGTCGTTTTCCCCATATCCCAACAGACAGCAATGTGTGTTGGCTCAATGTCTCTTATAGCACTATACACATGTCTGACAAAACCTTGAGTCCCATTTGTAGGAACGCCTGTTGTATTACGCATGAAATTTTTGTGTACGCTCGTCGCATAAAAATGGCGAAATAATAGTGCCATACCATCGATAAGTAAAAGTTTCTGTGTCATGTTTTCAATCCTTTAATTTTAATAAACGTGTTAATTTCGGTGTTTCATTTTGCAATTGTTGAATTAATGGCGCATCGATTTTTACAGCTAATGTCGTATCGATTTCGTGTCTCGCTATCGACTCGATTTGTTCAAGCTTCTCAAGCGCTCCCGCTGTTAATTTTGTTAACATTTCTTCGAGTGCATAACGCAAATCAGCCAATTTTGGTTGTAATAATGCAATCGTCTCATCTTTAATCATACTTTGTATTTGTTTTTGAACGTGGGGCTGTAAAATATTTTTCTTGGTGAGTTGTTTCGGTAAACCATTTAACATTTCTTCCAATGCCAAATTTAAATAAGGTGTTTCTACATTTGCAACGTCAACGGGTTCGATCTCTGGGAGCAAAATGTGATATTGCTGGAATGACTTGATTTTAGGCGCTGTTTCTTGTTGGAGTGCTTGATTAAAATAATATTTAATTCTTTCCATAAGCAGTGTCTGTTCTAAATACAATTTTTGCTGTATTTGATTTAAAAATATTTTTGTAGATAATCGGATTTCTTCATTAAAGTTTGATGTATTGGTCATTTGTGAATTATAAACAGCTTTAACATCATCCAACAATTGAATCTTTAAACGTTCATTCAGATGGTACATTTGATCTTCAATTTCATTGATTATTTTTTGTTGAATTGTATCCAACTGTTGAGGATTAAAAAGCGCTTTTTGTCGCATTTGTCGTAGCGCGTGTTGATTACGTTCTATTTTTTCTGCGTTTGAAATATGATTGTGGATCATCTCGTTGTACGACTGTTGAATGAAGCGGAACTGGTCATATATTTTCAATTCTAGGAGATGCTTAGAAGCAACTTCTGAAAAATGGTTGATGCTCGCTTTTAGCTGTGCAATGCCATCATCATGACCTTTTGTTAATGCGAGTCGACTCGATACGTCAAAAATTTCAGGTTCTAACTGTAATTGTTTGAGCGCATCAGTGACGTATTGATAAACTGCTGTTTTTTCTTTTTCGTTTTCAGCCAAATCGGTGGCATTAATGACCATTTTGAAAACTTGATTAGTTTTTAATTGATTCATTGCTTTCATATGCGTGATAAATGATTTGTCATTATCTGTGAATGCATGATTGAAATAACTTACATATACAATTAAATCAGAACGGGTTAAAATTTTCTCCGTTTCATTTGTATGGCGTTGATTATTTGAGTGTAAGCCGAGTGAATCAATGATGATTTTATCTTTCAGCCAATCCATTGGGAGTCTTAAATGAACCGTTTGAACAAAAGTTGCAAATTCATCGTTGGCAGACCATTTTTGAATGTCTTCAACTTGAATGTCATGTTGGAAACCTTTAGCAATATAGGATTGGTATAAAGGATAATGTTTTTCAATCGCTTGAATCAATGCTAAATGACTCTTTTCAATTTTAGATTTTATTCGTGTTGTATCACTTTCTAAAAATGTCTCGATACGATCGAAATGAAGCCCCTCTAATTCAAAGATATGGTTGATTTCTTGTAGCAACGTTTCCGGTGTTTTAAATGTAATAAAATGTGTGTCTCCGTACGTAATCTCTGTTGTCGCAGCTGTCGTTGGATTTGGAGAACTTGTTAAATACATACCGCCTAACATGGCGTTGATGAGGCTACTTTTACCCGCACTAAAAGTTCCGAAAACACCGATTTTAATCTTTTGATTTTGCATTCGAGTTAGCGTATCTTCAATATCTTGGACTGTCGATTGAAACAACGGGATTTTTTTAACGATGTCCAATGCTTTCGACAATTGTGAAACAGCGTGTGTTGTTCCGGTATCCAAGACGTCTGCTTGTTGTTTTTGGTCTGTTTGTATCGCACGGGTGTGATTTTTAGGTTGGAATTGAATTTCCGTACGATCGATTAAGCGGTCTAAAGAATCTTCCATATGAATATAATAATGTCGGTAATTTTCAGTTTTTAATGAATGCTGTAATTCCCGTAACGTCACAAAACGTGTGAAAAGCGAATCATCATTTGATTCATCTACGAGATGTTCATCTGCATGTACTTTATGAATGATGGATTCATCCAACGGTGCAGTTTCCTTTAAAATAAATTGTTTAATCGCTTTCATTAATGCTTGCGAATATGTGAGTACATACTGATTTGTAATTTGAATTTGAGTTTGATAACTAGAGGTTATTAACTCGGTAGGAAGTACAATTTGATGATTTAATATACGTTTATTCAGTGATGAATCATTAATAAAGCGAGTCAGAAAAGACAAATCATCTTGCATAGGCTTACCGATTTGATGATCAACTTTATCCTGAAGTGCTTCTCTTAAAGTGTTTAAACGTGTTTGACGTTCTTCGGCTGTCTTTTTCTTTTTGTTAAACAGCCCCCCTACTTTGAAATCCTTTGTCATGCTCTCGAGATAAAATCGAATGTATTCTCGCATGTCGTGCGTCATAATATAGGCATTATCGATAATGGAGAGCCGTTTGTCCTTTAAATAACGTTTTAAAGCTGAAGCATCATTAAGTAATTGTGCTTCTTCACTTAGGACTTCATTCTGTTGTTGGACTTGATAGGCACGATCGAATTGTGCTGCTTCAACGTTGAGTTGTTCAAGGATGTCATCCATTTCATGTTGTAAATAATCAAGTTGATGTTGTTGAATGAATCGTTTCATACGATCAACGTACACATCGATGGATTCTCTATTTTGATCTTGTCGGATCATAAACGCACGCAATTCATCAAATTGGTTGGCCGGATGATCAAATTTTGTAATGTAAAACGTTGCTAACAATTCAATATCCCAGTCTGTTATAGATTGTTGTACGCGTTTCTGGAACGTTTCGAAATGAATTTCTGTTTCATCATGTTTATCGATTTGGTTGATAATAAAGACGACAGGTACACCTGTTTGGTTCAGTCGTTTCATAAATTTAAAGTTGAGTTCAGATTGGACATGATGATAATCCACTGTATAAAATACGATGTTGCTCGTATAAAGAAATTGTTCTGTCTGCATACTGTGGGATTGTACATTTGAATCAACGCCTGGTGTGTCTTGAAATGTGAAGCCGTCGTGAAAAATATCGCTTTGAATTCGAATATCAATGGACTCTACATCATAGTTTTGTCGGTTCATTTCTTTAACCGCTTCGTAATTATCAAGATGTGTATAGCGTTGACCGACGATATTTGCTGTTATACCTGTTTCTTCAGCAATAGTGACGAGTGCTGTGTTACTCGTCGTTGGTACCGGTGAACTTGGTAAAATATCTTCACCTATGAGGCGGTTAATGACCGTAGATTTACCCGCAGAAAAGTGCCCGACAAAGGACATCGTGTACTGATTTAAATAGACTTTCTTTATCATTTGATTAATCGTATGTATTAATGCGGCGTGGTCAGATTTCTCGACTTCCTTTTTTAATTTATATAAAATATCCAATTGTTTTTCGTTATGCATAGATATTTGATTCCCCTTGTTAAAAACGTCTATATATTATTATATGAGTTTAACAAAATAAATGCTATGCCGTTGTTTAAAAATATCGTTCATGTTTTTTAAAATATGGAATGCCGTTTGCGGGTCGATGGTGGATGTCCGGATAAATTGGCGATAAATAAAGCAAATGATGAGGTGACGTATGATTGGGGCATGGTGAACGCCCCAATCAAAACGACCGTGGAAATGAGGAAATACAAGTCAATGTGGCTAAGACCATACGACCACATGACGACAAGGAGATGCGTTTGATTTTGAATCATTTTGAATGCAATGCACATCACAGTTAAATGCGTTGTTGGGGACGTTTTCTCAATTTCACGATTTGTGATATGACATATACGAGAATACCGAGCCAAATTAAACTAAAGGTAATGAATTGGTCCATATTAAAGGGTTCTTTGAAAACGAAAATACCAAGTAAAAAAATTAAAGTAGGACCTACATATTGGATGAACCCCATTAAAGATAATGGAATACGAATTGCGCCTTCCGAAAAGGCGATTAAAGGCAAAGCTGTCACTGCACCCGAAAAAAGGATCCAAAACGTTGACATATTCCATCCAAGGCTGAGCTGAGACGTTTGGCTTACAAAAATTAAATAAATGATCGCCATCGGAGCCGTTGATAATGACTCAATCGTAATACTACTGAGTGCGGGCATCGGAACGAGCTTTTTCAACAGCCCATAGATGCCAAACGAAAATGCTAATATAAGTGATATATATGGGAAATCGCCTACTTTAAACGTCATATATACAACACCTAACACAACAAAGGTTATCGCAAGCCATTCTACACGATTAAAGCGTTCTTTAAAGAAAATCATTGATAATACAATGCTGACAAGGGGATTGATATAATACCCTAAACTGGTCTGAAGCACATATCCAGCATCAATTGCAAAAATAAAAGTGCCCCAATTCAGTGTTACAATATACCCGGCAAAAATGATAATGAATAACTTTTTCGGATGCGCAATTAATACTGATACATCTTGTGAAAATTGATGCCATTGCTTAATTAGTGGTAATACAATAAGCATGAAGAGCAATGACAATATAATGCGATACATCAATGTTTCGATGGGACGAATATCATGGATGAGTGCCCAATATAATGGGAGCGTCCCCCACATAACATAAGATAATAAAGCGAAAAAGATACCGCATTTAAATGATGAATTTTGATGCAAAGTACGCCCCCCTATTTTCTATAGTATTTTAAATTATTGTTTTGCCCAATATTGGTAATATGTTGTTTCGATATAACCATTAAATAATTTACGACGCTTTGTCGCTTTGCGGTTAACTAAATGTTCAAAAGTTTTATAACTTGTCATAATGTATAATGACAAACTTGGATGGTTGTTCATCAGTACCCCTAAGTAGCGGTACATTTCTTCAACTTGTTCTCGATCTCCAATACGTTCACCATAAGGAGGGTTACCAATTAATGCGATAGGTCCTTCATGATGAATTGTCAATGTGTTCACGTCTCGAACCTCAAATTGAATGATATCTCCTACGCCAACTTCATCCGCATTGCGTTGTGCAATTTTAATCATTTCAGGATCGATGTCCGAGGCATAAATGGTCACTTCTTTGTCATAATCTGCTAATGCGTCAGCTTCGGCACGTAGTTGCTCATAGAGCCCCTCAGGAATCAGTTGCCATTGTTCTGAAACGAAATTACGATTAAAGCCTGGCGCGATATTTTGTGCAATTAAACAAGCTTCAATGGCAATCGTCCCAGAGCCACAAAACGGGTCGATTAAAGGCGTGTCGCCAGTCCAATTTGCGAGTTTTACTAAACTTGCTGCTAATGTTTCTTTGATAGGCGCCTCCCCTTGTGCAAGACGATACCCCCGCTTGTTTAAACCGGAGCCAGATGTATCAATTGTCAACAGGACTTGATCCTTAAGGATAACCACCTCTATGGGATATTTAGCGCCAGATTCATCTAACCATCCTGAAACTTGATGCGCGTGTTTGAGACGTTCTACAATTGCTTTTTTAGTAATCGCTTGAACATCAGGTACACTAAATAATTTTGATTTTAAACTGCGCCCTTGAACTGGAAATTGCCCATCTGCAGGAATATATTGTTCCCAAGGTAGGCTTTTGGTCTGTTCAAAAAGGTCATCAAAAGTTGTCGCTTCAAATTGACCGACGATGAGTTTGACGCGATCAGCTGTTCGTAGCCATAAATTGGTTTTGACAATTGCTGAAGCATCTCCTTCAAAATATATACGGCCATTTTCGACGCGTGTGTCGAATCCAAGAGACTGAACTTCTTTCGCTACGATTGCTTCTAATCCCATTGGGCACACTGCTAATAATTGATACACGAAAATTCCTCCTTTAAATCATACGGTATATTAAACGTTTTTATTTCATAATAGTGCGATGCATGATTACAAATCAAGCTGTCGATCGGTGTCTATTGCTATCGTTTTGAGTGTAAACATATTGAAGGGCTGGAACATGACGTTCCAGCCCTATGTGTACTAGTAAGGATATTTCTATAAGCCATGTTCTGTACTGATGTACTCATCGCGTGTACTAGTTACACTGGTACCTCAGCTGTAATCATCTGTCTGAAAAGCATGCTATACTTTTCCTCGTCTATACGTTCAATTCCGTTAGACAAGTGCTCCTACCCAATTTGGATTGCTCACTCGAGGGGTTTACCGCGTTCCACCCTTATTATTTCTAATAAAGCTACGTCACTGTGGCACTTTCAAATTAATGTAACCTTATCGTAAGACTTAGGTTAGGTCATTGCCGTCAATATTCACATATTGCCTTGACTTATGGTTTCATCAAGCACGAACACTACAGTCGTCGCAGACTGTGTGAGCATGGACTTTCCTCTATATGTTGACCATATAGCGATTACACGAAATATCCTTAAAAATTATAGCATCTTTCTATAAAAAAGCAATCCTCATTTGCCGAAGACAGCTTTTTCAAGATTTGAAATACGTTTTAAAATATCTACATTATTATTCTGGTTTGAACTTTGACTTGCGAAACTCTTATTATCTTGAGGTCTACTAGAGGCAACACGGATACGTAAATCTTCAATTTCTTTTTTTAACTTGTGATTTTCTTCAGATAATTTGATGACTTCATTATTTAAGTCGGACATCTTTTGATAATCTGCAATAATATCGTCCAAAAAAGCATCAACTTCTTGTGGACGGTAACCGCGAACCATCGTTTTTTCAAAATCTTTTTCATAAATGTCTTTTGCTGATAGTTTTAACGAAACATCTGACATTTGTTCCACCTCATTTGATTTAAATTTCATCTGACCACTGTAAATCATTGATAAAGTTCGTAATTTCGTCAAACGTCACAATATCACAAGTATAGTTTGTTTTTTCAACAAAATCAACTAACTTTTGTTTAAAGAATTGTGAACTTGCGGGTTGTATGTCGTCATAAATCAAGACAGTGATATCAGTATGATCTAACATAAATTGGTCGGCTTGTTGAAATTGAAAAGGCCCCTGATAAGGTTGTTGAAATACACTGTTAACGTAATCGCTCTCTGCAACGATGCGTTGGTATTTCATTTGATTGTTCTCATTCCACTTGGAGGTGTGCTCGAGAAAAGGTGTAATGACACCAAGCTTTATTTCCGGATACGTTTGTTTAAGTGCAATCACACATTCAGCCGCCCACAATTCAATCCCTAACTGCCCTTGAATGAGTACCCATTCTAATCCTTCTTCTATATATTGGATTAACTTTTGTGTAATCAACTTTTTAAGATAAGTGACTTCGGGCCTGTTATCATTAAAAATCTGTAATTCATAAGATTTATAACCTGTGATATACATCGTTTTATACATGTAAATCACGCGCTATGTTGATCATACCCTTCAAATCATGCTGTACGACTTTAAACTGACTGAAAAAAATGGCTTTACTTGTTCGGGCTTGATGACAATTGACGGCGAGTTCTGAAATAATCGATTGCATACGGATGATTTTTCGCATTGTAAAATACTTGTTCTTAATTATCGAATCCAAGTGAGGATTTAAAGCGTGTATATCGGTATCTACTTTTTGAACAAAAGGTTGTATTTCTTCATAAAAATCGTACGTCCGCCCTGCTCTGACATTTTGATAGCGTTGTGCAATGTTTTGTAAATCATTCATGAGTTCTTGAATAACATCTTGCATAGACGTGAACACCTCTCAATAAACTTAAATTCATTTTATCACAATGTCTTAAATTATTTTAACTGTAAATGATTTAAGGTAACGATAAAACCCTCATCTATGTTACAATAATGACAGTTTATGAATCGATTCGATTTATAAAGTGCTTATCCTATCATGTTTATAGGACGGAAAACATGGACTGTAGGTGAGAACATGAATTATCCCAATGGTAAGCCTTTTAAGCCAAGTCGGACTCAAGTCGGAAGTTCAAATGCTGACACATCAGGTAAAATAAAATATGGTGGGCGTGGGATGTCATTGGAAAATGATATTGAACGTTCGAACCAATATTATTTAAAAACACAGCGTGCCGTTATTCATAAAAAACCGACGCCTATACAAATTGTTCGCGTTGATTATCCAAAACGCAGTCAAGCTGTGATTAAAGAGGCTTATTTTCGAACGCCTTCAACTACGGACTACAATGGTGTTTACAAGGGCTGTTACATTGATTTTGAGGCAAAAGAAACAAAAAACAAAACATCTTTTCCATTACAAAATATTCATGTGCATCAAATTGAGCATATGAAACAAGTTGTAACACATGGTGGGATAGCCTTTTTATTGTTTCGTTTCAAAGGAATCAATGAAGTCTACCTTTTACCGTTTAAGCGATTTATTCCGTTTTGGGAAAGTTATCTCAATGATGGAAAAAAATCAATTAAGGTTGAAGAAATTCAAGAAAATGGTTACTATATTCCTTATCAGTATCAACCCAGATTAGATTACCTCAGTGCAGTTGATAAGTTGATATTAGATGAAAGTGAGGACCGCTTATGACGGAAAAGAAAGGGGCTTCTAAGCAAACTAAAAAGAAGTCCGGTCAAAAAAAGAATAAAAATATCAAGCGTACAATCATTAAAGTGTTGAGCTTTATGGTATTGGCATTCGTCATTTTAGTACTTTTAGCAGTATTGCTTTTTGCTTATTATGCATGGAAAGCACCTGCATTTAATGAATCGAAACTCCAAGACCCAAGTCCAGCAAAGATTTATGATAATAATGATGAACTAGTCAAAACGCTTGATAATGGCGCGAGACGGGAACATGTGGATTTAAAAGACGTGCCAGAGACGATGAAGAATGCTGTGCTTGCGACTGAAGACAACCGTTTTTATGATCATGGTGCACTCGATTACAAACGTTTATTCGGTGCCACATTAAAAAATATTACAGGTGGCTTTGGTGCGGAAGGTGCGTCGACATTAACGCAACAAGTGGTTAAACGGACATTCTTAACCGATCAAAAATCAATCGAACGTAAAGCGCAGGAAGCCTATCTATCTTATCGTTTAGAACAGGAATATTCTAAGGATGAAATCTTCCAAATGTACCTCAACAAAATATATTATTCAGACGGTGTATATGGAATTAAAGCAGCAGCAAGATATTACTTTGATAAAGATTTAAAGGATCTTAATCTCGCTGAAACAGCCTATCTTGCAGGATTACCACAAGTTCCTAACACATATAATATTTATGATCATCCTGAAGAAGCTGAAAAACGAAAAGATACGGTGCTGTACTTAATGGCTTATCACAACCGAATTACTGAAAAAGAGAAAAAAGCGGCACAAGATACGCCGATTACACAAAACTTAGTACAGCGAACTGCGGAAGAGCGACAAATCAAACCTGATGAAGATTCACAACAATATGATTCCTATATCAATTTTGTGAAACAGGAATTAATGAACAATCCTGAATTCAAAGGACAAAACTTATCTGATATTTTGAATAGTGGTATTAAGATTTATACGTATATGGATAAGAATGCTCAAAACAGTTTACAAAATCGTGTTGATAATGGTGGTTATTACAAAAATGCGGATCAACTGGTTGGCGCATCGATTGTTGACAGTAAAACGGGTGCATTAGCCGCTATTTCTGGTGGTCGACAATACAGAGATGTGGTTGAGCGTAACCAAGCTACAGATTCACATCCAACGGGTTCAACGTTAAAACCATTTTTAGCTTACGGACCTGCGATTGAAAATATGCAATGGGCGACGAATCATGCAATTCAAGACGAATCATCTTACAACATTAACGGTGGAATTTTTAGAAACTATGACCAACAAAATCATGGTAAAGTATCGATGTATGATGCCTTACGTCAAAGTTTCAATATTCCAGCATTGAAAACTTGGCAGCAAGTCAAATCACAAGCGGGTAATAGCGCGCCAACTGATTTTGCTAAAAAAGTAGGTTTGGAATATGAAGATACAAACATTGGACCTTCAGAAGTTTTAGGTGGCTCTTCATCTGAGTTCTCCCCTACGCAACTTGCATCTGCCTACGCGTCCTTTGCGAACGGTGGAACGTACAATAAAGCACATTCAATTAAAAAAGTTGTCGAAGCGAATGGGAATACAGTCGAATTTGATTTTTCAAGCCATAAGGCAATGAAAGATTATACGGCCTACATGATTTCTGAAATATTAAAAGGAACATTTGAGGCATATGGTTCTGCTTATGGTAATAGTGTACCGGGTGTAAATGTTGCTGCTAAAACAGGAACAGGCACATATGGTGAAGAGACGTATCAACAATACGGCTTACCGGATTCAGCAGCGAAAGATGTTTGGATTACAGGCTTTTCTCCAAAATATACGATGTCGGTATGGATGGGCTTTAGCAAAGTAAAACAATATGGTGAAAACTCATTTGTCGGTAGTAGTGAACAGAAATATCCTCAATTGCTCTTTAGAGATGTCATGAACGATATTAGCCCACGAGATGGTGAAGATTTCAAACGACCAGATTCGGTTGCAGGAAGTGGAAAAAGCTTATACGTTGCGAATTCACCGGATGGGGATACTACAAATCGATTTACTGCATCCTCGAACGGTTCAAATTCCAACAATAACGGAAATGGGCAAAATTTAAATAATAGAAATAACGGACAACAAGGTAATAATTCAAATAATAATGGTTTCTTCGGTAACTTTTTTGGCCGATAAAACAGAAAATGAGGTTGAGTCATTCAAGACACTCAACCTCATTTTTATGTTTTATAATCAATGTTTTGAAACATCCAAGTGGAGATTAAAACAAACCATGTCGTGCGCGATAAGCGGCATACATTTTGCGCAACTCGGACTTCAATGTTTTCATTTGTTGATAACCCATGTAGTGATGTTTTCGTTCTTCAATGTAGGATAAACGTTCTTCAAAATTAATCGGTACAATTTTGAGTTGTTGTAATTGTATTTTTCGAAAGTTGTCCACCTCATTGATGGTATTAAAATACAAAATAAATAGGTCGTAGTATTGATCTAACAATTGGATTGACGTGCCCTGCCCTATTTTACGCTGTTGAGCAAGTTGGTCTAATGTCGTCTCTAACGCAGTCATTTGCTCAATGATGTCTTGTGTCCTCTTCATGACAACGCCTCCGTTTTTTTAGTTGATGCGCGGAAGCGTTTTTGTCCTTCGCGGCAATCTTCGAACAATGGACATTCACCACATTTTGGTTTTTTAGCTAAACAGTGGTAACGGCCAAAAAAGATGAGTTGATGATGGCTCTTCGTCCAGCGAGATTTTGGAATAATGGAAGTGAGACGTCGCTCAACTTCAGTCACATTGTCTTTCCATCGACAAATACCTAGGCGCTTTGAAACGCGTTCAACATGTGTATCCACAGCTAAAGCAGGCTCACCAAAAGCAACGCTCATTACCACATTAGCCGTTTTTCGACCTACGCCGGCTAAGCTTTCCAATTCTGCATGTGTCTGTGGCACAGTGCCATTAAATTGATCAAGTAAAGATTGTGATAGCTTTTGAATGTTTTTGGCTTTGTTACGATAAAGTCCAATTGAGCGGATATCTTGTTGCAATTCTTCTAGGTCAACTGCGAGATAGTCCTCGGGTGTATGGTATTTTTGAAATAAATCCTTTGTTACACGATTGACTGTATTATCTGTACATTGCGCGGATAATAAGACTGCAATAGTGAGTTCGAATGGGTTTTTATGGACCAGTTCACATTCGGCATCTGGAAACATTTGGTCAATGACATCAATCATCTCTAATGCTTTCTTCTTACTAATCAAAAGGATTCTCCCCTTTCAGCCAATTGAATTTTGGAAGATGTTCTATTTTTTGGGTGGGTTGTTGAGACTGCTTTTTGAATTTTTCTCGTATAGCTTGTGCTTCTTTAACATTCGTGACATTGTTTTTTTGCCAATTCAACAAGATGCGATCAATATATTTGAGTGACAGTTTATCATGTGCGAGTGATTCATCAATGGCAGCATTAATGAGCGCCATTGAATAATGGTCGACATCAATCCATTGATTTAAATGTTCAATTTCTAAAGGGGATAACGCGCGACCAAACGCATGTTCAATTTTTTGGAATATCTGTTTAAATGCTTCTTGTTGTGATAAATTGTTTTGAGATTGTTCATTTTGCATGATGATTGTGGCGAGTTGTGAAAAAAAGCCCTCTAGATTAATATATTCAGTAAATTTACCTTCTTTATTTTTTTCGACATGCATTTCAAGTAAGCCAAGTTGTATTAGCTTTTGAATGGTGTGCGTGACTTCGGCTGATTTCATTGTCGTACCTTTTTTTAAAACTTCGATAGCAGGTTGCTCGTTGGAAACTTCACTCGCATATAATATTTTAATTAAGATCACTAAATCATTTTCATTGAGCCCTAACTCTTGATAGTGTTCGAATAGTTCATATCGTAAGACAACCGGTCTGACTTGTAGCGCTTTAGGATTCATCCACCTTCCGCCTCCTTTATGGGAGATTTATGCCCATTGATGGAATAAAAAGGGAGTGAGCGTGAAATCTTTCCTCAAAAGAATTTCATCCTCTCACCCCGTATAACATGCATTGCTTAATACATCGCAGAACTGTACACGATTAAGGATATAGACGGTTTAATAAACGTGGAAATGGCGATGTTTCACGTACGTGTTCAACACCAGCAATCCATGCGACTGTACGTTCTAAACCTAAACCGAATCCGCTATGTGGAACACTACCATATTTTCGTAAATCCAAGTAATATTGATAACTTTCTGTATCGAGTTCGTGTTCCTTAATTCGTTGTTCCAATAGTTCAAGATGATTGATCCGTTCTGATCCTCCAATGATTTCACCGTAACCTTCAGGTGCAATTAAATCCGCACATAAAACGGTATCTTCATTATTAGGATTAGGTTGCATATAGAAAGGTTTGATTTTAGTTGGATAATTCACAATAAAGACAGGTAAATCGAAATGGTTGGCAATGGCCGTCTCATGAGGTGCCCCAAAATCATCACCCCATTCAATATCTTCAAACCCTGCGTCGTGTAAAAACTTAATCGCATCATCATAAGAAATGCGTGGAAATGGTGCTGTTACTTTTTCTAATTTTGAAGTATCGCGTTCCAATACTTTTAATTCTATTTGGCAATTTTTAAGGACAGATTGAACAATATGGGTCACATAATTTTCTTGAACTTCTAAACTTTCTTGATGTGTTGTAAATGCCATTTCTGGTTCTATCATCCAAAATTCAATGAGATGGCGACGTGTTTTTGATTTTTCGGCACGGAATGTAGGGCCAAATGAAAATACTTTTCCATACGCCATCGCAGCGGCTTCCATATATAACTGACCACTTTGTGATAAAAATGCATCTTGATCAAAGTATTTCGTGTGGAACAATTCACTCGTCCCTTCAGGTGCACTGGCTGTTAAAATGGGTGGGTCAATTTTCGTAAAACCATGTTCATTAAAAAATTCATATGTCGCACGAATGATTTCATTTCTAATTTTCATTACGGCATGTTGTTTTTTTGAACGTAACCATAAATGACGATGATCCATTAAGAATTCTGTACCATGATTTTTAGGTGTAATGGGATAATCATGTGCTTCGTGAATGATTTCGATATTTTTAACTTGCATTTCGTATCCTAAATCAGAACGGTTGTCCTCTGTGATTTCACCTGTAACATAGATTGATGATTCTTGTGTTAATGATTTTGCACGCTGAAATATCTCTTCAGACACTTCTGATTTTACGACTACGCCTTGCATAAACCCAGTACCGTCACGCAATTGTAAAAATGCAATTTTACCACTAGAACGTTTGTTTGACAGCCAAGCGCCAATTGTTACTTCTTGGCCGATATTGTTTTTTGCTTCTTTAATCGTTGTTTTCATAACCAGTCTCCTATTTGTTTGTTACTGTACTCATTTTAACAAAAGTAAAGCTGAACTGCTAGCACATCATGTAGGTTACGTATCTTTCGATTGCATGGATTCGAGTAATTGTTCAAACTGCGCGATATCACCTTGATGCTGTTGAAAATGTGTTAATGTACTTTGAAAATAGTGACGATATTGACTATGGATCAGTCGACTGTCAAATGATATGACAATGCCTTGATCTTTTTCACTTCTAATTAACCGCCCTAGCCCTTGACGAAAACGTAAAACAGCTTCAGGCAAAATATAATCTTTAAAAACGTTATCAAACTCATTTGACATCAGCATCGGTTTTACTGCATGGTGATTCATGAATGGCAATTTGGCCACCATCACACATTTAATTCCGCTGTCTTGGTAATCAAACCCTTCAAAAAAGGTACTTGTTCCTAACAATATCGCTTTATCAAAATGATTAAACTGTTGTACGATTTTATAGTTTTGATTTTGCTGTTGCGATAAAATAACATAATCTTCAAATTCACTCATTTGATTTAAATAATCCATCACACTGTAGAGCATTTTATAACTCGTAAATAAAACAAGACATTTGCTACTGACCGTTGTCACATAACGAGCAATATATTCAACCATTGTTTGAATATAAGCATCTTGATTTTGATAATGATAGCGCTTAATATCATTCGGTATAAAAATGTGGCCATGCCCTTTTTTATGGTGTTGCGATGAAATTTGATAAGTTTGAAATGCAACGTCTTGATCAAACCACTTTTGATAATTTTTGAATGAGCGATTAAATGTCAACGTTCCTGACACAAAGGATATAGAATCAAACGGGTTGATAATCTTGTCAGTCAAAAGTTTTTTTATTGCGTCATCTTTAATATGAATTTTAATGGTGGACTTTTGATGTATATTTTTTAATGAAATATAAAACAAATGTCCGGCTTTTAAACCTGTTTCAATTTCACGCAACTGATCGACGATGTAGAGTAAATGTTTACGCATCGTTTTAATCACTTTATGTTTCATATTATTAAAGTGTTCAAGTGTGAGGTTGATTTTCGAAATGTATTGGTGAAGTAATGGGATAATTTCGTCCCGATTCAAGTCATAGGCATAATGTAATTTTGAAGCTTCATCATCATACAGTTGCCCCTCTTGAACTTGTTGATAAATATGATCGAAAAACGCTTCATTCATTTCATGGATTTCAGAAAGATCTTGTTTAAGACCAAACACATCAATCGCAGGGATATCAAGTTTTTCTAAGATGCGTTGCTGTTCAAGTTGATCCACTTGTTTTAACAACTTTTCATTTTCAGTTTTACCGATTAAACCTAATTGATATTTAATATCTGCATAGCCGAAACTGTGAAGCGAGCATTCAAGTGCATAGTCTGGCAATCGGTGTGCTTCATCGATAATGCAATGTTTAAACATTTGATAAATGGTATGTTCAGGTGATGAATAGAGTAGATGCGCATGATTCGTAATCCCGATTTGGATTTTAGTCGCATTTGTTCGAATATGATTGTAATAATGAATGTCTCTTCGTACAGGTACATACGTTTCTATTTTTTGTTCAAAATACATTTTTTGTCCGCCGCGTAAATTTAGCTCTTGAATGTCCCCAGTACGTGTTTCAAGAATCCACATTAATAATTGCATTTTTAAAACGTTCACATCATAGTTCGTTGTTTCGTCCTTTAATACCTGACTGATCAAACCTAGAGAAATATAATCCTGCTTGCTTTTAATCAATGTCGCATTCAATGTGATGTTCAAAGCTTCATTAATTTTAGGAATGTCATGTAACAACAGTTGATTTTGTAACATTTTTGTATTAGTTGAGATTAAAACATGTTCCCCGGTTTCGATGTAATACATTAGTGCAGCAGCGAGGTAAGCTAAAGATTTACCACTGCCTGTATCAGCCTCAATCAATGCTTTTTGATTGTGCATGAGTTGTTCAAATACAACTTGAGCCATATACAATTGTTCGTCACGGTATTGGTAGCCACAAGCATGAATAATGGTATGATAGAGCGATGACAAATCGCCTTCAAACTGAATACGTGTATCGTCAAATGCAGGTGGTGCTTGATAATAGATTTGTTCAAATTGATTTAAGTTTTGCATCTCATTGGCGATTTGATGGTGTCGGACAAGTTCAAAAAAGTAGTCATCAAGTTGATATTTAAGTTGTTTACTTAAATAATAGAGCTGCTTTTTTGTGTTTAAAGGTAGCACCTCAAATTTTTTAAAAGCGAGTATCATCAGTCGAGCTGTTGTATAAGCATCTTCGTCAGCGCGATGTGCTTGCGTGAGTGGGATACCTAAAGATTCTGCTAACTCGGTTAATTGGTAGCTTTTCTCAGTTGGAAACGCAATTTTAAATAGTTCTAATGTATCAAGTGCTTTCTTAGG
Organism: Staphylococcus lutrae; assembly: GCF_002101335.1. Classification (NCBI taxonomy): domain Bacteria; kingdom Bacillati; phylum Bacillota; class Bacilli; order Caryophanales; family Staphylococcaceae; genus Staphylococcus; species Staphylococcus lutrae. The sequence goes on from NZ_CP020773.1 coordinate 2,446,610, forward strand.
TTGATAATGGATATGACATTTTTTAAATGAGCGTTTCAAGAAATTTAAGTCGAAATTCACATTGTGAGCGACGAAAATACAGTCTTTAATTTTATCATAAATGTCACGAGCCACCTCTTTAAAATATGGCGCTTGATTGAGCATTTCCTGTTCAATTGAAGTTAATGCTTGGATAAATGTGGGTATGTTTAAATCTGTTTTAATCATGGAATGATAATGTTCTATAATTTGCTGGTTTTGTACAAAGGTAATCCCGATTTGAATAATTTCGTCATAATCTGCTTGGTTGCCCGTTGTTTCAAGATCGACGACAGCATAACAAGGATGTTGCGTCATGTGCCCCCTCCTTTCATATAATCAGTTATAGTTCGATATCAGCACTCATGAGGCGATGAAAATCACCGTTACGATCAATGACGTGTAAAAAGCCTTGATCATCAATTTCTACGACTTTACCCACGAATTGTTGCGTGCCTTCTGTAAAACGAAGCTGTTTATTCCATATATTTGAACGAGCGATATATGCTTCTTTAATATTGGTAAAGGGTACGGTCAAAAATTGATGATAACGTTGCTCAATTTGTTGTACGAGCTGTTCTAAAAAAAGATAACGATTGATTGTCTCGCCATGGTGTATCCGTACACTTGTCGCAATATGAGATAGCGTTTCATCAAAATCATTTGAATCATGATTTAAATTAATTCCGATGCCACAAATGACAGCTTCAATACCATCAGCATTTGCGACCATCTCAGTCAGAAAACCACAAACTTTCTTGCCCTCGATATAGATATCATTTGGCCATTTAATGCTTACTTTAGCAGTCGTATAAGGCTGGATTGCTTCACAAATCGCCAGTGATATAAATAAATTAAATGTTGTCAACATTGAAAAAGAAATTTGAGGTCTTAAAACAAGAGACATCCACAATCCTTTACCCTTTGATGATTGCCATACACGTTTAAATCGTCCTTTACCTGCTGTCTGTTCATCACTGACAATTAACATTGCTCGATCATCTTCAAGAATTGCTTTTTTCGCAACTTGTTGTGTTGAATCAACAGAATCGAATGCTAAAAAATGATCAACTAAAGATTGATTTTTAAAGTGTCCACGCATAACACCCGCATGCCACGTTTGTGGTAATTGATTTAACCGATGGCCTCTATTGTGGATTGAATCAATAGAAAACCCTTCTAATTTAAGTTGATCAACCGTTTTTTTGACGGTCATTCGAGATATATTTAATTTTTCAGCAATCGTTTGACCAGAAATGTAGTTCGGACTTGCTTCTGTAATTAATTCAAGTATTGAATCACGATATTTTGACATTTGTTCTCACCCATTCAATAATAGCTTCTGTTTCGTTATGTAATTCATTGTCGATGATAGCAAGCTCTACACGATGCAGCACCGCTTTAATCCATGGCCCCCCTTTTAAATTGAATGCCTGCATAAGCTGTTTACCATCAATAGCGATATCTTCATGTCCATAGATAGGCAAATGTTCCCATATTTCTTGTATTAATGGTGTATTAAAAATAGTGATGTTTGGCAAATGAATACGATTTAGATGTAATGTTTTTCTTTGTGTAACGAGTTCTATTGCGATATCCAATCCAAAGTCATAGATAAAATGACGGCATGCGCTTTTGGAATCAATGGATTGGACTTGTTGGAGTGCGTGACTCAATTTTTGAATGGTTTTATTTTGTGAATTACTTAATTTTAAAGGTTTAAACGAAAGTGGGCCGAATTGATAGTCAATAAGTGCCAAGAACCATTCAATCGTCACCGGAGACTCGAGTTGAATAGATGGGATATTCATTGTTTTAAAAAATGGAATATGATTCCATAATTCTAATTGATGAAGTAACGGTAACGTCTCTTTAACGAATGATCCGTTGACTAACAAGCTCAATTCCGACATGAGACGTTCGATAGACAAATATTGAATATCTGAAATACAACGTTGCATCCCTTCAAATGTCTCTGGAACAATCTTGAAACCCAGTTGTGATTTGAAACGTAAACCGCGTAAAATTCTTAATGCATCTTCATCAAATCGTGACACAGCATCCCCAACAGTTCGAATGAGTCCTTGTGCGATATCCTGTTCACCTGCAAAAAAATCAATGAGATGGTAATGTGTATCCATCGCAATCGCGTTCATTGTAAAATCTCTTCGTTCAACATCTTGATATAAATCTCGCACAAAGAACACTTCAGTTGGGCGTCGGTGATCAACATATTCAGCTTCTGCTCTAAAAGTAGTGACTTCATAATTTTCATGCGCCCATACCACATTGATGGTTCCATGTTCTTTTCCGATTGGAATGGTATGATCGAACAATGCCTCAATTTCATCAGGCGTCGCATTGGTTGTAATATCGACATCATGAATTGGACGTTTCATCAGATAGTCACGCACAGCCCCACCAACAAAATAAGCTTCATATCCATGTGTCGTTAGTCGCTCTAATATCGGTTGCGCTAATTCAAATTGTGTTGGCTTCATGCATTACAATGCTCCTATCATTTGTTTATAGTAATGTTCATATTGATCTGCTATGGTTTTTGAATGAAAGCGTTGCGCGATATCTTTCAACATGTTTTCACGTAAAGTGTAATATAACGACGTATCAGTGAGTAATTTCAATGCATACTGTGCTGCTGTTTGACTGTCTCCAATATCAACAAGGAAACCTGTTTCATTATGTTTAATGACTTCTTGAATCCCGCCTGTACGTGTGCCGATAGGGACAACACCGGTTTTCATCGCTTCTAACAATGTTAAACCAAAACTTTCTTTTTCACTCATTAAGAGTACGATATCAGATAATTGATAGAAATTGCTGATGCAGTCTTGTTTACCTAGAAATAGCACATCATCCGATAAATTCAACGCTCGAACTTTCATGCGCATGTCTATCAATTCGGGCCCATCCCCAATCAACAACAGCTTTGCTTTGATGTTTTGGCGCACAAGATTGAATGTATCGATAATGGTATCAATACGTTTCACTTTGCGGAAGTTTGAGACATGAATTAACACTTTCTCATCTTCTTTTATGCCATACGATGCTTTTAATGCTGTGTTATAACATGTTGGAAATTCAGACTCTCTGACAAAGTTATAAATCGGAATAATTTCCTTTTGTGGTGCAATAATTTCATTTGTTTGTTCTTTAAGTGAAACACTTACACTTGTCACCATATCACTTTGCTCAATGCCAAATTTAATCGCATTTCTCAGTGAGTGGTCGTAGCCTAATACTGTAATGTCTGTTCCATGTAATGTCGTCATAATTTTGACGTTTTTTCCAGACATCTGTCGTGCTAAAATGCCACATATTGCATGTGGAATCGCATAATGCATATGTAAAATGTCCAAATCATAGTCGTTGATGACACTTGCAATTTTAGTACTTAAAGCAATGTCATAAGGTGGATATTGAAAAACCGCATACTGGTTGACTTCAACTTGATGAAACGTGATATTTGGAATAGGTTTTTGTAAACGAAATGGCATATTCGATGTAATGAAATGCACTTCGTGACCACGTTCAGCCATTAAAATGCCCAGTTCAGTCGCAATGACACCTGATCCACCTATAGAAGGATAACAAGTAATTCCAATCTTCATAAATGCTAGCCCCCTTTACGATTTTCTTTCAAATCGATGTTTATCACGACGATTGAATTTTTCCATTGTTTGGTTAAAACTGTCGGTCATATCGATATTAAGGGAATTGGCAAGACAAAGTAGAACAAAAAGATTATCTCCTAATTCTGCTTCGATGGTGTTGGCAGCTTCACTCTCTTTTTTCTTTTTTTCACCGTGATAATGATTGATTTCTCGCGCAAGTTCACCGACTTCCTCAGTTAATCGAGCGAGATTGGCAAGTGGTGAAAAATACCCCGTTTTAAATTGTGAGATGTATGCGTCCACTTCTTTTTGCATTTCCGAGAGTGATTGTTGTTTCATCATAGGACACCCTTTCTAAATTCATTCTTCTTTATCTTACATGAAATGTATGGTATTGAGCAATCCATGCACTTTAATAATGTATGAAAGTTGATATTTGCTTTTTATTTGCGGTGGAAAGTGAAACGCGTGTGTAGAAATTGTATGTAGCAGTGGTCAACCCATTTTTTAAAAGGATAATGCATATTTCTGATGGCTGAGGTTGTACCTATCATTACAGAGCGGTGTATGAGAAATAAGCCACAACCTATCTTTCAATAATGGGGGGGGTTCAAAAGGCACGCTGCTCATGCACTTAAGTGGAAAAACTAAAAAGAGTTGGAAGTGATCTCCCAACTCTTTTTTGACTATTCTGTTGAACGAGCGATAAGAATGAAGCGCAGTAATTCAGCGACTGCAACTGCTGTTGCTGCAACATAAGTCATCGCAGCTGCTCTTAAAACACGTCCAGCATGTTTATATTCTTTTTCGTTGACGACATTTAATCTTTGAATTTGGTGCATTGCCCGTTTACTTGCATCGAATTCAACAGGTAACGTGACAATAGAAAATAAAACTGCAAAAGCCATTAGGAATATGCCTATCCAAATTGCTGTAGATCCGATGGCCAATTGCATAGCACTTAGCACGAATCCTGCTATAATGAATAAATATGATAACGAACTTCCTAAATTGGCAAGCGGAACTAATGTTGTGCGGAAACGTAAAAAGAAATATCCTTCATAATGTTGAATTGCATGTCCAACTTCATGTGCTGCGATCGCAGTACCCGCTACACTAGGCTTATTGTAGTTTGCTGGCGACAACACGACCACTTTGTTTTTAGGGTCATAATGGTCTGTCAAAAACCCTTCTCCTTCTTTAACATCGACATCGTAAATGCCGTTTGCGTGCAAAATTTCTAATGCAACTTCTCTTCCCGTCTTGCCACTTGTAGATCTAACTTGAGCATATTTTTCATAGTTAGATTTTACTTGATATTGTGCATACATTGGGAGGATCATAATTATAACAAAATAAATAATTAAAGACATTAATGACATTATGCTCACTCCTTTATAATCATATTGTACTGGTTACATCAAACATGGTCAATCTTTTTACTTCTGTTATGCAACATTACAAAAACAATGCATATCGACAACGCAGACAGCCAAAATGCAATATAACCGATTTGCGCTTCGTAATGTTCTAATCCTCCATAAATTGGATATTGATGAAAAACGTAATCTATCACATCGTTATGAAAAACCCACATGACTGTGGTAGCTAAACTGGTTAACGTAAATTTGAACTGTGGCAAAAAAATAAAAGCTTGGATGGCCATAATCCCATGGGAAATCATCAACATAACCCCCATAATATAGAGTGTTTGATCTTCTATAAAGAGCATCATGTTCATGATGACCGCCCAGATTCCATATTTAATCAAAGTAACAAATGCTAACGTATCGATAATCGCACTTTTTTTGTTACACAACGTTAAGCATAGACTTATGACTAAAAATAACGTTGCCGTTGGGCTATCAGGTACAAAGGGCCAAAAATACCATGGCGTGTGCATTAATTGCGATCCATACCAAATATAACCATAAATTGTACCCAAAATATTACAAACAAGCATTAAAATTAAAAAATTACGTTGATATAGTAGCATATTTTGTATTTGTGTCCACATCATCTGTTAAGCCTTTCATTTAATCCTCTATCATCATGCGTCAGTTCATTGACGGAATTTAATAAAATTTAAGAGGTTACTAAAATGTTGGAAAGCATGTACATCTTTTAAATTTAAACTCAAATCAATTTGCGATTCTATCATGCGTATCAGCTGCAATTCAGTTCGCTTCGAAAAAGTGAATGCATCCGAAATTTTTAAGTCGTGTGATTCACTTTGAAATGACAGAAGTTGATGCAAAAGAAACTGATCCATTCTATGATCACGCTGTTGTGTTGGGTTGAAGTGAATTTTAATGTCTAGCGGATATGAGTGGTGAATGACGTGATGAAAAATTTCGTTTGAGTTGATGATCGAACATGATTCATTGTGATAATGAATCGCTGTGGATGGTGATTCAATCACAGCGATTTCTAACGTTGGACATCCAGTGATGACTTGATCGACAAAACGCAAATGTCGCAGTAAAGTCTCATCTGATTTAATGAAATTAAGCAACCACACACTAATACGAGATTTAAATTGGTATCGTGATAACAAATATTCAATTAAGTGACGTTTATCAGTGTTTAATGGTGTCCGTATCATCATAGCGATCTCCTACAGTAAGCGCTCTTGTTCAGCAAGCCATTCTGGGTTTTCAGTATCTTTTTGAAGAAGAAGTTCTAAAATTTGCTTTGCTTGTTGCATTTGTCCAGTTTCAATCAAATAGTAATAGTAATCCTTTAAGAAATCAATATTGTCATGGAGTGTTTCATATGCCAATGTATAAAAATGCTGTGCCTCTTTATCGCGCTCTTCTTGACCGAGTGCAAAGGCTAACTGCCACATGAATTGTGGGTCCATATCCTCTTCATCAACATACTGCACTAACTCGATTAAAGCGTCATACGCAGCTTCATGTCTAAGAAAATCCGCTAACATTAATAATGGTTCTTGATAGCTTGGATCGACCTCTAGCGCTTGTTTAAGTAAATGAACCCCTTCGTTTTGATCACCATGTTCCAGTTGCAATGCCCCTGTACTATACATTAACTCTTTATAAAATTGATTAAGTCTTAATCCTTCTTGTCCGATTTCAATCGCATCAGCGAACGCTTTTTCATTCTCGAATAGCTGTTGTAAATAATAATAACCTTGGATAAAATCAGGATCTTTTTGTAATAATGTTTTCATTAATTTAATCGCTTCGTTTGTTAAATCATTTTTTTCATAAGCAATTGCCTTTTTAAGGTAATCGTCTGAAGTGAGTTCTCTTTCATTGATTTCATCAAACCATTTTAAAGCGTCAGAGTAGTTGCCACTTTGTAAACTACTATCCGCCAAACGTGAGAAAAGATTAACACCATTGACTTCATATTCGCCACTCTCTAGAACAGTATCGTATGCTCTGGATGCTCGTAAATATTGTCCATCATAGTATAAGAGTTCCGCTAAAGCGAAATGAATAATCGGATCTGACGGTTGCATTTCAATGGCTTGTTCTATTTTTTCAATCGCAATGTCGATCATATTGATTTGTTGATATAAATCTGCTTCTAACAAGAGTCGTTCTGTTGATAAAGGGACGGCATTTAAATATTCTAGTGCGGCATCCGTTTGGTTTTCAGAGATGAGACCATCGATGAAGTAAACTAATATCTCAATTTCATCCGGATATTTCATATAAAGTGTTCGAAAGACTTCAAGCCCTTGGGGATTAACCCATATTGGTATAATGTTTCTCCTAAAATGAACAAGGTATCATCATTGTCTGTCTGAAGTGCTTCTTGGACACGTGAATCAAGCTGATCTAATTTTTGTAAGTTGATATCATCAATTAATTTGTAGATATCTTGCATGCTATCCCTCATTTTCTAATTGTTTTAATAGCGATAAGAAACCTGGGAACGATACGTTGACACTTTCAAATCGATGAATTGGGATGGCTTTATGAGTTAATAGTGAAGCAATCGCTAACATCATGCCAATACGATGATCGGTGTGACTGTCTACAGGTTGAATTTGGTTGATATGAGAGGGTTCAATTATAAGCCCGTCATCAGTTGGATGTAATTTGAAACCCAGTTTGCCCAATTCATTGGCAGTTGTATCAATTCGGTTCGTTTCTTTTACCTTTAATTCTTCGGCGTCTTTAATGATACTTGAACCTGTAGCTTGTGTACAGAGTAACGCAATGACAGGCAGTTCATCAATACATCTTGGAATAAGCGATCCCCCTATTTCTACCCCTTTTAAGTTGGGTGAATATTGTACACGGATCGTCGCAGTAGGTTCAGCCCCATCTTGCTTCTCTGAAATTGTAATATGCCCCCCCATTTGCTCGACAATTTCAATGATACCATCTCTCGTTGGATTCATACCAACGTTATGAATAGTGATATCACTGCCAGGTGTCATTAAAGCTGCAACAATCAAAAATGCGGCTGAAGAAATATCACCAGGTACATCAAAATCGGTCGCTTGAATATGTTGAATGCCATGACTAGGAAGTGTTGTCGTTAATCGAGTGGTTTGTATCGGGATACCATAATGTTCAAACATCGTTTCTGTATGGTTTCGAGATAACGCCTTTTCATTAATGACCGTACACGTTTTAGCAAACAAGCCGGCAAATAAAATTGCGCTTTTAACTTGTGCACTTGCTACGGGCATATCATAAGTCAGCCCTGTGACTTGACTAGGTTCGATAATCAGCGGTGTGTAATTTTCATCGACAGCTGAAATTTTAACGTTCATTTGTTGAAGGGGATGTAAAATGCGATTCATTGGGCGTTTGCCGATTGATGCATCTCCGGAGAGCACACTTTGAATCCCTAAACCACCAAGTAGTCCAGCCAATAAACGGGTTGTTGTTCCTGAATTCCCTGTATACAGCGTTTGATGCGGCGTTTTGAACGCTTGATAACCAGGTGAAGTGACAATCATTTGATCCTCTTCGATTAAAATGTCGACGCCTAACAGTTTAAATATTTCAACTGTGCGTAAACAATCTTCTCCGAGCAAAGGTTGTCGTATAATAGAGCGACCTGTTGCTAAAGCGGACAACATGATTGCACGGTGTGTCATTGATTTATCACCGGGAACCTTGACTTCACCACGTAATGGTCCATTTAAATCAATTGTTTGCATCTACTTCACCTCTTTGTAAAGTTCTTTTAATTCATGTAAAGCTTGTTTTAAAAGTGGGATGTCGACATGCTGTACGCATGGTTCACCTATCGATTGTAAGAGGACCATACGTATACCGTGCGCATCGTTTTTCTTGTCTTGTAACATTAAATCGAGAAGCGGTTCAAATTCAAACTTTTCAATGACATCCAAATGATAGCCGAGTGATTTAAAATATGATAAAACGTGTGACACTTGATAATGTGTTTGCAGTAGATGGTTTGCGACAATAAATTGAAACGCAATACCTATCATCACTGCATGACCGTGCGCCATTTGGTGTGCATATTCGATTGCATGTCCGAATGTATGACCCAAATTCAAATATTGCCGTTGTCCACGTTCATTTTCATCATTGATCACAATTTGAAGTTTGGTTTGAATCCCACTGATTAAAAAACGATCGATCTCATGAAGCTGCTGAAGTTGCGCCGCGTCCGAATAGACACTTTCAAGTTCACGGACTGCTGCCTCGCTCTGTAGTAATGCATGTTTATAGACTTCACCAAATCCACTGAGGACTTCTGAAAAAGGTAAAGAATCTAAGAATGCTAAATCATATAGGACTGCCTTTGGGCGATGGAATGCACCAATTAAATTTTTACCGTGTTGTGTATTGATCCCTACTTTACCGCCAATACTTGAATCGTGTGCGAGAATCGTTGTAGGGACTTGAATGAAATCGACCCCTCTGAGTAAAGTGGCTGCTAGAAAGCCTACAAAATCACCTGTCGCGCCACCCCCAACGGCGATTATACAAGTATTGCGTGTCGGTTGGTGTGCAAGCAAGGCTTCAACATATTCTTCATAATGCGACATATATTTGACTTGTTCACCTGCTGGAATTTGAAAGCAGACGGATTGGTGTGCATTAACGAATGAATCGATTTTATTTTGCCATTTTGCATAAACTTTTTCGTCAACAAAGACAAAGGTTTGTTGATAAGATGATGTGAAATCGGCTAATTGTTCAAAGGCATCTTTTTCAATGATAATCGGATAATTATGATTTGGATATGTTGTGGTCAAACGCATGGTCTATCTCCTGTTCATTAAAAAGTATGATTGTGTTCGCGTCTTTCTTTGACTTGTTGTGCAAGTCGTGAAAAATCATGTGAGCCAAACTCTTCTAAAATACTTCTTGCGATTTCGTACGCAACGGCATGTTCACATACAACACTTGCAGCAGGAACGGCACAACTATCAGAACGTTCAATCGTCGCTTTAAAAGGTGTTTTTGAATCGATATCAACAGAAGCAAGTGGTTTATACAAAGTCGGTATCGGTTTCATTACACCATTGACGATAATGGGCATTCCATTTGACATGCCCCCTTCTAAACCGCCCAAGTGGTTTGAAGCTCTGTAATATCCTTGTGTCTCAGAAAACATAATAGGATCTTGCACTTCGCTTCCTAATTTTTCGGCAACTTTGAAGCCTTCTCCAAAGCTCACGCCTTTAAACGCATTAATACTGGCTACGCTTTGTGCGATGCGTCCATCGAGTTTACGGTCATAGTGAACGTAGCTGCCAATACCCACTGGCATGTGGTCAACGATAACTTGAACGACTCCGCCTAAGGAATCTCCCTCTTTTTTAGCGGTATCAATTTTGTTTCGGATTTCTTGCGCCACGGTTTCATTAATGACCCGGACATCATTACTATCTTCATTAGCGATGATTGTTTCAATATCATAGTCTGTATCATCTTTAATCCCACCGATTTCAATGACACGACTGTATATTTGAATGTCTAATTGTTGTAATAATTGTTTACAAACAGCACCAACCGCAACTCGAGCTGCCGTTTCACGCGCAGATGAGCGTTCTAGTACATTACGTAAATCACGATGACTATATTTGAGACCGCCAACTAAATCGGCATGCCCAGGTCTTGGTTTTGTGATGACACGTTTCATATTTTCTTTTTCTTCACTTGAGATGGGCATCGCGCCCATAATTTTTCGCCAATGTGTAAAGTCATCGTTTTTAATAACAATTGTCACAGGACTGCCTAACGTGTATCCGTGACGTACACCGGACACAATTTCTACGGTATCTTTTTCAATTTGCATGCGACGTCCTCTACCGTATCCCCCTTGTCGTTTAAACATTTCTTGATTAAGTTGATCAATATCGAGCAACATATTGGAAGGTAACCCTTCGATGATGACTGTGAGTTGTGGACCATGTGATTCACCAGAAGTTAAAAATCTTAACAACACTTTCACTCCCCTAACTTTATCATTTCGTAATTTTGCTTTTCATTCATATGCATCATATCATAGCATAAATAGACAAAGAAATTAACAGAAAGACTTTACTTATTAAACGCTTTTATGTGGTAAAGTGATTTCGTCGGTTTCCCTTTATTTAAAGACGTGAAAGCCAAAACAAGGATGAGGATAGGACAACAAAAAGAGTTAGGACGTGTATGGCGTCCTAACTCCTAGGTATACGTTCCTCATCTCATAAATATAACGAGATATGCGTCGTATGTTATATTTTCAATTATTCATATAACCATGCTTCATCTGGTGATTGATATGAACTAATTTCTTCATCTTTAAACCAAAGTGATATTTCTCGATTAGCCGATTCAACTGAATCAGAACCGTGAATAACGTTACGGCCAACCGTTAATCCTAAATCTCCACGAATCGAACCTGGTGTCGCTTCAGTTGGATTCGTACTGCCGATAATATGGCGTGCAACTGCCACTGCATTTTCACCTTCTACAACCATTGCAAAGACAGGTGCAGATGTAATGAATGATATCAATGATTGATAAAAAGGTTTCCCTTCATGTTCACCATAATGCGTTTCAGCTAAAGATTGAGGCACTGTCATTAATTTTGCACCTACAAGTTTTAATCCTTTTTGTTCGATGCGTTGAACAATTTCACCAATCAATTTACGTTGTACCGCGTCCGGTTTAATCATTACAAAACTTTTTTCCATGTTGAGCAATGCCTCCTGTATTTTATGTATTACAAGAATATCCTAACATTACTTTAAAACGCTTTCAACAAAAATATAGATTAATTCATTCTGTTTTGTAATCTTTTTATTAACTTTCTAAAATGTGGTTTAATATTATTTTTAGGCAATGTTTCAAGTATTGCTGTTGCTTTATCTAAATACTGTTGACTCACTTTTAAGGATGCATCAATGACTTCGGATTGACGAATTTGATCGATACAGCTTTCAAAATCTTCTGTTGGTGAATCGGGTGTTAATGCGGCAACTTTTCGTTTGAAATCTGAATCACGTCTCATTTCTAAAAGCACAGGGAGCGTCATATGACCATTACGCAAATCACTTCCTACAGGCTTTCCTAATTCGCTTTCAGTACTTGTAAAGTCAAGGACATCATCCACGATTTGAAAGCTCATCCCAATATGATGACCCATATCTCTCATTTTGCGTATTGTTAAATCGTCTGTCCCAGAACTGATCGCACCAACTTCAGTTGCGAGTTGTATCAGTAGTGCAGTTTTACGATTAATCCGCCGCAAATAGTTCGTAATGGATTGTTCCGCTCTAAATTGATCTTGAAATTGGAAAAGCTCACCGCGACAAACTTCGATAATCGCGCGTGACAATGTTTGGTGAATGCGGGGGTCTTCAATATACGATAAATGCTCAAGTGCACGGGCAAGTAAAAAGTTCCCTGTTAAAATGGCAGTAGGCTGATCCCACTTTTTTTCAATCGTTAATTTCCCTCTTCGTTTATTACTAAAATCGATGACATCATCATGAACGAGTGTTGCCATATGAATCAGTTCTAAAGCGGTTGCCACACGATATGCCGTATCATTTGCAGGATTTTCACCAATATGACTACTTAAAATAACAAATAGTGGTCGAACGCGCTTTCCTCCTGATGATAAAAGGTGATGTGCAGCATCTTGCAATGTTGAATCATCGGATTGAATCAACTGCTTCAGCGTATGTTCAATTTTTTTAATTTCTTGATTCAAGTTTAATTTTGACATGCATAATCACCTTTTAGTTATTTCTTTTCGGGTTTGAAAGCTAAGTGCATTGCAGCGACACCACCTGTAAAGCTATGCACCTTAACATTTTCAAAGTTAACGGCTTCAAACATAGACTTCAATGTTTCTCGATCTGGAAAATCAAATGCAGATTGTTGCAACCATTCATATTCTTGTTTTGATTTCGCAAATATCTTCCCAAATAATGGCATGATAAATTTAAAATACATTTTATAACCTTGCTTGAAAATGGGCATTGTAGGTTGGCTTGTTTCTAGGCAGATGACCATGCCACCTGGTTTAGCGACACGGTAGAGTTCAGATAAAGCTTTCATATAGTCGGGAATATTGCGTAAACCAAAGCCGATTGTGACATAGTCAAACGTATCATCATCGAAAGGTAAGGCCATTGCATCCCCTTGAATGAGGCGTATATTGTCCATATGTGCCGTTTTTTCTTCGCCTACTTTTAACATATTTTCACTAAAGTCTAGTCCTGTAACTTCACCGTTTGGACCGACAGCTTGACTTAAGGCGATGGTCCAATCCGCAGTTCCACAACAAACATCTAATGCAATCGTGCCAGGTTGTACTTTCATTTCTTCCATTACTTTTTTACGCCACACTTTATGTTGTTCAAAGCTAATGATATTGTTAAGTCGATCGTATTTACCGGATATATTTTGAAATACTTCATGGACTTGTGCTTTATTTGCCTTATTTTTAGTCATTTTGAAACCTCTTTTACTGTTTGATATAGTTTTGTAATGTCGCAATCATATCGCGAATTTCAGCTTGACTCCAACCCATAAGATAACTGAGATGTTCAATTTCCAAATGTTCGATTAAGAAATTTCGAGCTTCGCTAAATGTTTTATCGGGATGATAATACATGATTAAGATGTGCACTAACAACGTTTCGATCTGTAATATATTTTCAAGTAACTCAGTTTTTGAAAGTGATGTGCCATGGTGTTGAACATGTGATTTTAATTCATTAATTTTTACGATGGCTTGACTCATTTGGAGCTGAAGTGTAACATCCTTTAAATCCGCAAGTAATTGATAGTAATGTGCACTGAGTAGATCCCCTATTAATATGGCGTCTCGTTCGTAATGGTAATAACTAATTCGATCGAGATGTTTCATAGATGTATCAATTGAGAGACATGCAAGTTTTGCATTGAATGGGATGTCAAGCTGATCTAACAAATGACTCAAATGATGATTGATATGTATATTTTTAGGCTGATTGAGTAAATATAGTTGTTTATCGATTTGTTGTTGTAAACTTTCATAAGTATTCTCCATAAGACACACCTCTAATTTTAATCACTCTCTATCTTAACATTATCAAACAAAAAATTAAATCTGAATTACTTTTTTCAGCAAAAGTCCTAAACAGTTATTTTTTATATTTATTGAGAAATTAATGATGATGAAATCCACTGTTTGATTTTTAAAGTTTCACGAGGCTTAAAATGAGTATGTTGAATGTGAATAGAAAAAAGCCCCTATTTTGAAGTGTACTTCAATTCAGGGCTTTTTTAAATAATTGAATTATTTAACAGCATCTTTTAATGCTTTACCTGCTTTGAAAGCTGGAACTTTACTTGCAGGAATGTCAATCTCTTTACCAGTTTGAGGGTTGCGTCCTTTACGAGCAGCACGCTCACGTACCTCAAAGTTACCGAAACCGATTAATTGTACTTTTTCACCTTTAGCTAGTGATCTTTGAATTGATTCGAAAACGGCATCAACTGCTTGACCAGCATCTTTTTTAGTTAATTCAGCTTGGTCAGCAACAGCGTTGATTAAGTCAGTTTTGTTCATGTCAATTCACCTCCTCAAAGGTTATGTAATGATAATTCAATTATCATTATGGTATGACTTTAACACAAGCCAACGCTACACTGCAACGATTTATACAAGAAAAACGTTGATTTCATCGCATTTTGTTGATTTTTTTCAAATATTGACATGAAATCGCACTATTTTTTAGATTTTACTCTGATTTTTTCGTACGGCCCATTAATGCTTTAACCGCATTTTCTACCGGTTCACCTTCAAATAAGACATGATATAGTGCTTCAGTAATAGGCATTTCTACCTTCATTTTTTTGGAAAGGTGGTAGACAGATTTCGTTGTGTAAACACCTTCTGCAACCATGTTCATATGATTCATAATGTCTGACAAACTTTTTCCTTTGCCGAGTTGATATCCAAGTGAATAGTTTCTGGAGTGTGTAGACGTACAGGTTACAATAAGGTCACCAATTCCCCCTAACCCTTGAAAAGTGATAGGATCAGCCCCTAATCGAACCCCTAAACGGGTAATTTCTGCTAAACCGCGTGTCATTAAAGCGGCTTTGGCATTATCCCGAATCCCATGCCAGCGATGACACCACTGGCAATCGCAATGATGTTTTTAAGTGCGCCACCAAGCTCTACACCAATTAAATCTTCATTCGTGTAAACACGTAAATAATCAGTCATAAATAAATCCTGAATCAGCTGACGTATCTCAGCATGCTCAGAGGCTGCTGAGACCGTTGTAGGTTGTTTAATGACGACTTCTTCAGCATGGCTTGGCCCGGATAGCACGCCAATCCCTGCATTGTATTCAGGAGATATCGAGTCCGCTAGCATTTCTGAAACACGTTTAAAAGTTTCGTTTTCAATCCCTTTAGTCACATGAATCAATGTTTTTTTAGAAGTTAAGTGCTGATTGACTTGCAACATTACTTCTCGAATTGCCTTAGTAGGAAGTGCAATAACGAATATATCAGCATGATGAATGACTTCCTGAATATCAGTCGTTGCTTGAATTGTCGAATTTAATTGAACCCCTTTTAAATAATTACAATTGGTATGTTCATGATTGATTTCATTTACAGTGGCTGCTGTTTTCCCCCACATCAATGTATTGTGACCATTTTCTGCGAGGACATTTGCCAATGCTGTACCAAAACTCCCTGTGCCAAACACGGATATGTTTGCCATGCCTATCGCCTCCATTTAATTTCGTTTACGCGCAATTATGTGTATCGGTGTACCTTCGAATCCAAAGGCTTGTCGGATTTGATTTTCTAGATAACGCTTATAAGAAAAGTGCATGAGTTCAACATCGTTAACAAAGACGACAAATGTTGGCGGTTCAATCGCCACTTGTGTGGCATAAAAAATATTGAGACGTCGTCCTTTGTCTGTCGGTGTCGGATTCATACCAATGGCATCAGTAATGACTTCATTAAGTGTTGAGCTTTGAACCCGTTTTTTGTGATTTTCACTTGCTTCAATAATTAATGGGAATAAAGTACGTAAGCGTGTTCGTTCTTTAGCTGAAACAAATGCAATTTGTGCATAATCTAAAAATTGGAAGTTTTTTCTTACTTCGTCCATAAATTTCTTCATGGTATTGCTATCTTTTTCCAATGTATCCCACTTGTTGACAACAATGACAATGGCTTTACCTTCTTCATGTGCATAGCCTGCAACACGTTTATCTTGTTCGATAATGCCTTGTTCTGCATCAAGTACAACGAGTACTACGTTTGACCGTTCAATGGCTTTTAATGCACGTAAAACAGAATATTTTTCTGTGGACTCATAAACTTTCCCTTTTTTTCGCATGCCTGCTGTGTCGATAAGTACGTAATCTTGGCCGTCATAGCTATAAGCTGTATCAATCGCATCACGCGTTGTTCCAGCTATATTTGAAACGATAACGCGTTCTTCACCGAGGATGGCATTAATTAAACTCGACTTCCCAACATTAGGTCGTCCTATGAGTGACAATCGGATTGTTTCCTCATCGTAAGGATCTTCCGTTTCAGGTTTGAAATGCTTAGCCACTTCTTCTAATAAATCACCAAGTCCAAGGCCATGGGAGCCTGAAAGTGGAAACGGTTCGCCAAAACCTAGTGAATAAAAATCGAATATATCCGCTCTCATTTCCGGATTATCAACTTTATTCACAGCTAAGACGACAGGTTTTTTCGATTTGTATAACATTTGAGCCACCATTTCATCGTTTTGAGTGACACCTTCACGAACATCTACCATGAAAATAATGACATCCGCTTCATCAATTGCAATTTCGGCTTGCGCACGAATTTGGGTTTGAAATGGTGCATCGCCGATTTCGATGCCTCCTGTATCTATAACATTAAATTCATGTGTTAACCAATCGCCACTGGAATAAATCCGGTCACGAGTCACACCCGGTGTATCTTCAACAATAGATACACGTTCACCGACGATACGGTTAAAAATTGTAGATTTTCCAACGTTAGGACGTCCAACGATAGCGACTACAGGTTTCGTCATGATTGTTCTTCCTCTCTATGAATAACTTAATAAATATAATATCAGTATATGCAATAACAACGCACATCGCGAAATACATAACAACGCTATTATAGCATGTGAAGTATGTTGAACAAAAGCAATGGTAAAAATGACTTATTCCTGTATCGTCATTTGTTGCCATAGGTTTGATGTCATGACATGACTGAAAACATTAAAATGAGCTAGGTCACCTTGCGTGCACCTAGCTCGAATGAAGCGTAACAATAAAAGGATATGACTTTGTATTGTTACGCATAATCATCATGTATGATTATAAGTCTAAATTTTTAAGTTTGTCACCAAAAACATCACCTAAAGTTGGGTTGTTTTCAGCTTCATTTGTGGATTGCGTGTATTGTTGTGTTGTTTCTTCTGAAGCTTGTGATACTTCCTCTTCTGGTGTTGCTGCCTTGATAGAAAGCGAAATACGTTCTTCTTCAGGATTGATACCTAAAATTTTAACTTGTACCACTTGACCAGGTTCAAGTACTTCACCAGGTGTACCAATATGTTTATGGCTAATTTCTGAAATGTGGACTAAGCCTTGTAAACCACTCGCAATTTCAACAAATGCACCAAATGAGGCTAATCGCATCACTTTACCTTCCACAATGTCGCCTTCGCTATACTTGTCTTGAATTGTTTCGAAAGGACTAGGTAAAGTATCTTTAATTGATAAAGAAACACGTTCGGAATCTTGCTCAACTGAACGCACTTTCACTTTAACTGTATCGCCAATGGATACAACTTCTTCTGGTGATTTGACATGCTCGTGTGATAACTCAGAAACGTGAACGAGTCCATCTACACCACCGAGGTCAATAAAAGCACCAAAGTTAGTTAAACGTGCAACTTTACCTTCAATCACATCACCAGCTTTGATGGATTGTAATAATTCAGCCTTTTTCTTTTCGTTTTCTTCTGCTTCAACCGCTTTACGACTTAAGATGACGCGGTTTTTTTCAGGTTCAAGTTCTTCAACTTTTAATTCAAGCACGCGACCTTCATAGTCAGAGAAATCTTCAATATAATCTGTTGAAATGAGTGATGCAGGGATAAAGCCGCGTTGTCCTACATCTACGACTAAACCACCTTTAACAACTTCTGTCACTTTTGCTTCGATGGTTTCATTTCGATCTAATTTTTCTTGTAAATATTCATAAGATTTTTCTTCTTCTAATTTTCGTTTTGAAAGGATGTAACTACCTGATTCATTGTCATCATCTACTTCGATTTTAGTTACATACGCTTCAACTTCATCCCCAACTTTAACGACTTCATTTGCATTTTCGACATGATAAGTTGAAAGTTGGCTAATAGGGATAATGCCGTTGAATTTACCGCCATTAACATGGACAACAACGTGCTTATCTTCAATTTGTTGTACTTCTCCGGTAACCTTATCGCCCTCTTTAATGTCATTAATCATTGATTCATTGAATTCTTCAGTCATCATGATTGCCTCCTTATACTACTACATAATAATAACTTCTTATAAAAGTCTTAAATTGTCAAGAAATTTAGATAAGTTTGAATAAAATAAATTACAGTGCATTCACCAAAGCAAGAATTTTATCTGTCACCTGTTCGATACTCAAACCTGTCGTATCGATTTCGATGGCATCTTCTGCTTTCCTTAATGGTGAAATGTCTCGGTTCATATCATATGCATCTCTTTCCGCAATGTCTTGTTTGAGTTGTTCGATAGATGATGAGATGCCTCTTTCTTGATTGTCTTTAAAACGACGTTCAGCTCTTTCGTCTACTGAAGCGACCATATAAACCTTTACTTCGGCATTAGGAAGTACAGTCGTCCCGATATCTCTTCCATCCATTACAATTCCTTTTTTTGCTGCAAGGTTTTGTTGAGCTTCAACTAAATATTGACGTACTTCTTTAATTGAAGAGACATAGGATACATTTTGAGTGACGTCATTTTCACGTAGGAAATCTGTCACATCAGTATTATTGATGTAGACACGTTGTCCTTTCGTTGCATCATAGCCTAATCTTAAATCGATTTGTGCAATCAGTTCACTAAAATGCGTGAATTGATTTTTGTGATTTAAATAATAATAGGTGATTGCACGATACATTGCCCCCGTGTCCACATAAATCATACCTAATTGTGCAGCCACACGTTTAGCAATGGTGCTTTTTCCTGCAGCTGCTGGTCCATCTAATGCAATATTAATCGCTTTCATATGTTACCTTCCTTGTCGTTTGTTTAACAATATTTTATCATAATGTTGAACCATTTTACGAGGAGGAACTGAAATGAAAAATTTATTAGTCATCCATACAGGCGGAACAATTAGTATGTCAGAAGATGAATCGAATCGTGTGATGACGACTGATGACAACCCGATAACGCACCACCAAGATGTCATAAAGCAGTATGCAAACATAGATGAAGTCATGCCTTTTAATGTTCCCTCTCCACATATGACGATTGACCATGTGAAAATTTTAAAGGACATCATAGAAAAACCTGAACATCTTTCACAATATGACGGCTTTGTCATCACACATGGAACAGATACGTTAGAAGAAACAGCTTTTCTATTAGATCTCACTATTTCAACATCTAAACCGGTCGTCATTACTGGCGCTATGCGTTCTTCAAATGAAATCGGCTCAGATGGATTATATAACTTCATCGCGGCCATTCGTGTTGCAATTGAAAATGAATCGGCCGGAAAAGGTGTGATGGTCGTTTTTAATGATGAGATTCACACAGCTCGAAATGTTACAAAAACGCATACGTCAAATACCAACACATTTCAAAGTCCGAATCATGGTCCACTTGGTGTAATTACCAAATCAGGTGTCTATTTTCACCATCGACCGTATGAGCGACAATATTTATCAAATATTGACCCCTTGCTTCATATTCCTTTAATTAAAGCGCATATGGGAATGGGTAGCGAAATGCTGAATTTTTATGCGGATTGCGAGGTAGATGGCATCGTGATTGAAGCGCTTGGTCAAGGAAACCTGCCGCCCACTGCGATGCCAGGGTTAAATGCATGCCTGAACAAAAAAATTCCGATTCTCCTTGTATCCAGATCGTTTAATGGGATTGTCAGTGCAGTGTATGCGTATGAAGGGGGTGGCCACCAATTATTTGAAAAAGGTGTCATCTTCTCGAATGGACTTAATGGTCAAAAAGCGAGACTGAAATTACTCGTAGCCTTAAGTAATGGTTTTCAACATGAGCAGATTCAAGATTACTTTAATATATAGTGTAAGTGATTATAAAGCATTGATGCAATGATTGCTGTGTACGCATCAACAGCAGTTATGTAAATAGCCACCCCCCCATTTTGAAGTGAGGGACGGCTATTTTTTATAGGTATCAAAGGTATTTAATTTCTTAACTGTTAGTTCAATTGTTTTCTCACGCTGAATACCATCATTGCTTCCACTAGAATTAAAGCGACGGCAACCCAAAACACGTTTTGAACATGAATCAGATCCGTTAAACCACTCATCATCACAAGTGACAATGAAAAAGCGAGCGTACTCACGACCTCTATCACTGCATAGACATTTACGAGCGCTTCTTCATCGACGGACGTTTGAATGATTGTTGACTCTGGGATTTCTTTTAATTGTGAAAAAAAGCCAATACATATCGACGCTACTAAGAAAATGATTGAATTTATAAAAACTAATGATATTGAAAATACGATGACTGTCAAAATCAGTGATATAAAAATCCAAAACGATTTATGATGATTTAAATGACTCGAAAACTTAAGGATGCCCCACCCACCAAGAATGATGCCTATAGAGTGTGTCGTATTGATGTAGCCCCAGTATGTTTCGTCTTGTTTTAAAACGATGGATATAAAAGCTAAGATAATTGAGGAGACCCATATCGAGTTTGCAAAAATTTCAAACAAATTAATACCTAAAATTATTTTTAATTGTGTGTTTGAAAAGATGCATTTCCACCCTTTAAAAACACTTTGTAGCGTCGTTTCATTTTCGACAACTTCCTTATTTACAGTTGGCAGATAATAACACATGATACTGGCTAACCAAAATAAAACAAGTGTAAGGAGTATCATATCATTAATGCCAAGTAACAATAAGAGTATGCCGCCCATCCCCCAACCTACTACTTGAATCGTTTCATAAATAACGGCTAATATTGAGTTGGCTTTAATTAAATCCGTAGCATAACGCGGAATTAATGCTGAACTCGTCGGTCTAGCAAAACCATCCAAATGATGGTTACGAGACAATAAGTGAACAGTGCAATTTGATTTTTCATCGTGAGCATTAACAAAAATAAACAAGTTAAAGCGATGGTTTTAGTCAATTGAGAATAGTATAAGACTTGATTAAGTTTCAGTTTCTTTGTCACAATAGGTAGAAAAAAACTGGAAATAAACCCTGAGACGCCAAAAATGATTGGAATAACCGAAGTAGAGATAACGGATTGTGTAATCAAATACATGTTTGAAATAACAGCAACTTTGAAAAACACATCTGCTAAATCAGCACAGGATTCTGCAATTAATAATGATTTAAATGATTGACTCATAATGTGCCTCCAGTAACTTTATGACTTCGGGAATCATCATATCATCAATGAAATTAAACAGCCTCCTGAGCAAAAACCCCCTTTCTCACATTTACGTGGTACTTTATCATTTTAATAATCTAAAACTTCATTTTGATATGGGTGTTGCGCACATGCGCCAAAATGTCGGCGCCTCTTCTTTAATACGCTGTGATAAAGATGGCGCACGCGATCAACATAATAAAAGGAAGTTTTATGGTGTGTCGTCTCAACAGCATCAATATTTATTTCATGATTTTGCGTTTTTTATTGCAGCTATTTCTATATTTAATCATACAATTTTTACAATGAGATCCCGATGCGATATCGCTTTGAATTTGTATACGCATATCTTTATATTACAATGCATTTATTAATATGAATTTATTTGTCATATATACAAATCGTGTTACGTTGTGGTCGCGCTTTTTAATTCGTTTTCTAATTGTGATGCGAGGTGTAGGCAAGAAATCATTTTTAACGTTGTTATACATTTTTCCATTTCTAGAATCGCTTGTGTGCATTGATACTTTTTATAATCATAAAGGTTCGATGCAAAATGAAACATAAGACGTTCATAGACTTCAGTCTCATTAAAATTGTAGACCTTGATTTGCGTCTTAAAGTATAAGGCATCCAACCATTCGTTTCTTTTGATGCAAGTCAGATAAGCATTCAACAACATATGTGCGATGAGTTGTCGATTTGCGGGTATCGCGCTATAAAAGTCTGATCGTTTACATAATTCTTTTGAGAGCATGATGAAAGTACGATGATTTAAGACTTCAAAAGTGTTGGCAAAAATTAGTAACTCGTAATAGCCCCAAAACTCTATTTTAAAAAGGTAATCTGTCAAATAACGTACATCTTCGTCTAACAAACAGAGCGTTTGGGTGACTTGTTGAAGTTTGGACTTGATTAGTATTGAATTCAATTTTTGATTGTAAGGTGGGGAAACATGATTTGTAGAGGTATGGATGAGTAGCTGTTTCATACCTTCTATATCTTTGTTTGAAATCAATTGATTCAATTTCAAGAGTGTTTCATTCAATTGATTAAGATGACAATCACTCATGACATACATAAATTCTTCTATAGACATATTCATGTTGTTTAAAGCCAATATAAATTTTCCAATTGTTAAATCTGTTTTTTCATGCTCAAAACGGGAAAGTTGTGAGATTGAAATCCCCTCTTCAGCAATATCTTTCAATTTAAAACCACGAGATTCTCTGAAGATTTTGAAAATTTTTCCGAAATGTTCCAATAAAATCACCTTCTCTTGCAAATGTGGGAATTTTTAACTACAAAAGAATGATTATTGACAGCCTTTGAGTGATTAAAACAATCGTGCTCAAAGGTTGTCAAATGTTTTCGTCTGAAACAAACAGCGCTTTTAATGTGAGTGGTGTTTGAACAAACGAAAATGGGTGATGATTCTAATGGTTCTGTTTTTTACTGAGAATATCGTTCGCAATCGCTTCTCCATGATATTTCCCGTTTTCAATAAAAATTGAGTTTGCATCATGACCAGCTGCGATAACCCCTGCAATATAACAGTTTTCAATATTTGTCTCATACGTCTCCGGATGATACACAGGCGGTGTGCCATATTCTGTTGTACGTGTTTCGATGCCGATAGAACGCAAAAAATCATAATCAGGGTGATAACCAATCATCGCAAACACATAGTCATTATCAATGGTTAAGGTTTCTCCCTCTTTTTCGAACGTAACGGTCCCTTCTGTAATCTTTTTCACTTCACTATTAAAATGCATTTGTATATGGCCATGACGGACGAGTGAGTCAAAGTTTGGTAAAATCCATGGCTTCACTGCTGAAGCATATGAAGGTCCTCGATAAATGACTGTGACATGTGCACCTGCTTTTTCTAATTCAATCGCAGCGTCTACTGCTGAGTTTTTACCTCCGATAATGACAACATTTTGGTCGAAATAAGGGTGCGGTTCCTTAAAATAATGCATCACTTTAGGTAATTCAGCACCTTCGACTTCTAAAGTATTGTGTTGACCGTAATAACCTGTCGCAACGGTTAAATAACGACATTGATACACATCTTTTGTTGTCGTTAATGTAAAATGATCATTCATTTTTTTAACCGTTAGCACCTCTTCAAAAGCATTCACTTTAAGCTGATGATACTTGACTACTTCACGATAGTATACAAGGGCTTGATTACGACGAGGTTTTAACTCTTCAACGATAAATGGCACATCTCCAATGCTCAATTTATCACTTGAAGAGAAAAATGTTTGATGGGTTGGATAGTGATAAATCGCATTGACGACATTCCCTTTCTCAATGATGAGTGTCTCTATCCCTTTTTTCTTTTGTTCGATGGCCGCACTTAAACCACAAGGCCCACCACCGATAATAATACTTTCTACAGTTTTCATGTTTATACAAGAACGTTAAAAATATTAGTTCGTAAACACATATTATGCTATTTTAACGCGCTTTTTTGCCTCCTAATTCAAATACTAGCACCGTATATTATAAGAACTGTGATAATTCGTCCATAATTATACCAATTTTTATGGTAATACAAAATTGAAAAGTTTGTGAAGTCAGTGCTTCCTTACTGATTGACTCCTCAAATTGAGTGGTGTCGTTTCAGTAACATCCAAGCCACATAAAGACACAACCTTATTCAATTAACGAATCAGGTTGTGTCATTTCGGAGAGGTCATCTTATAGTTGTGTTATGGAATAATGAGTTGTTGCCCATCACTAATGTTATTACCATTTATCCCGTTTGCACGTCTTATTTTTTCGATGTTCTCAGGTGAGCCATTTCCGTAATATTGGATGGCAATTCGATACAGATTTTGGTTGCCAGTCACGATATGCGTTTGGCCTCCAGCACTTTGCCCTGGTTGTTGATTGTTTTGTTGTGTCCCTTGTGCTTGATTTTGTTGGGGCTGATTATTGGCATCTGATGCACCGGATTGTTCGGACTGTCCATCAGATTGTGATTTTTCATCTGCTTTATCGTTAGAATTTGTCTTGCTATGACGTGCATAATCGTTTTCGTTTGCTTTGTCTGATTGTGTCTCATCTTGTTTTGTTATCTCTTGCTTTTTATTTTGAGACGCTTTTTGGGCCGCTTTGTTTTGTGCGACTTCATTGGAAATATCGTTTTGTTGATTTTGATTAAATAAATAAATCCCACCGAAAATCGCGATTGTGCCCAAAAGAATGATTGCTGCAAGTAGTGGTAACAGTTTTTTGAAAAATCCAGCACGCTTACCATTTGATACGACCGTTTGTGTGTTTGCTTCCGCTGTTTCGTGTTGCTGTGATGCCACTGTAGTTGCGACCGTCGCACCCCCGACACCCGCTTTTTGAGATGCATGTTTCGTGTCATTTGTCTGTTTTATGTCTGAACTGTGTGTTGCGGCAGTAGTTGCTGCTGCATTTTTCACATGCGCCTCTGTTTTTTTATCAGTCTGTTGATGTTGCGTCGATGCAGCTACATTTTTAGATGTCTCTTTATCGGAACGCTCATTTTTATGTTGAGATTCGTGAGATGCTGACTGGCGTGTTCCAGATTTTGGTTTAGAATGAGATGTTGTTTTGGGTTGAGACGGTGCTGCTTGATGTGTACTTGTTTGCACCTGTCCATGCGTGTCTTGTTCATTTGACGGTTCAGTCATCTCTGATTCAGATTGTTGTGATGTCACTTGTTGAGGCTGTTTTGTCGTATGTGGTTGCTCTGTTGATTTTGACTTTCCTATACCAAAGTCTCTTTTTCTGTGACGTCTAGAAGCATTTCGTGGTGGGAATTGTTGTTCTTTTTGAGTTACTTGAGGTTGTTCATCTTCATTGTGGTTGATTTCTGTCGTCTCTTCCTGATGATGGGCTTTTATTTCTTGACGACTTCGTTCAAATTCATCTTTAAAATTATCTTTCGACACGAAGAATCATCCTTTCTTTATTAATTTATGGTTCTTTTTTGAAAATGAAACCTCGAGACATTTTCACTCTGCTCATTTCATTTTTATTTTGAATGCTGTGTTGTATGATGTTGATACCATTCATTTTAAATTATAACGACTTTAAATCAAAAGTTAAAGCATCGTGGAATCTATTCTAATAAATGGGATAGTTTTTCTTCATACGTTAATTTTCTTTTCACTTTTTTTCTGTTTTTTTCTACAATAGGCACAATTGCTTCACATTGATCACAGCATTGTGTCGTTGTTTCTTTTGACATACCGAAATAATCCAACAATAATTGACGTCGACATTGTTGGGTAAAGATGTAATGATACATATGTCGGTAGCCTTGACTTTTCAACGCCTCATTTTTTTTGAAAATTTGCTTCAGTTCAGGCATGGCATAGTATGCTGTTAAAATGTCAAGAATTTCAAGCTTTTCAGTATCAATCATCTGCCCATGCGCATATAAGTCGATATCCGCTTCACGAATTAAATGGGACAAGGCTAAGTTCTCCATTAAATATTGATCATCAGGTTGAAATAGTGCAATCGCTTGGCTTTGTAATCCATCACGTCCAGCTCTACCAATCTCTTGTAAGTAGTTGCTAGGCGATGATGAGAGGTGAAAGTGAACAATAGTACGAATATCAGGCTTGTTGACGCCCATACCAAATGCACTCGTTGCAACAATGATACGGATGTCATTTTTTAAAAATTGCTGTTGAACGGTATGGCGTTCTTGATAAGTTAAGTCTCCATGATAGATGCCGGTTAAATAACCAGATTGATAAATTTTCTCTGCTAAATCTAAGCTTACCTTTTTGGAGGACACATAGACAATGGTAGGTCCTGATGTTGCTATAAAGTCCAATAGCCAATCTATTTTTTCTTCATACGATGCCATGAATTTGACAGACAGCGAGACGTTGGGTCGATCCATGGAATGTTCGATGACGTGGACAGGTTGTGCGATGATGCGTTGTAAATCCTTTTGTAAATGTCGTGTTGCTGTCGCCGTTAACGCAAGAACTGTTGCGTTTTTAAAATGTTTGGTGATGCGCCCCATCAATGCGTAATGGGGTCTGAAATCAAATCCCCATTCAGATAAACAATGAACTTCATCGAATACAATTAAACCAAATGTAAGATTTTGAAAATGTTTGAAATGATGGGATTGCAAAATAAATTCTGGGCTTACAAAAATAAATCTTGATTGTGATAATTGTTGTAACGCCCTTTTTTTGACAGTGTGATCCATTCCTGAATGTATCGCAACAACATGTTGCTCGCCTTGCATTTTCATTTGCATTACTTGATCATCCATCAATGAAATTAAGGGCGAGATGATCAGTGTAGGTTTTTTAAGCATATATGTTGGTAATTGATAACAAAGGGATTTACCACTTCCTGTAGGCAAAATTC
The DNA here is from genome assembly GCF_002101335.1 of Staphylococcus lutrae. NCBI lineage: Bacteria > Bacillati > Bacillota > Bacilli > Caryophanales > Staphylococcaceae > Staphylococcus > Staphylococcus lutrae. The sequence goes on from NZ_CP020773.1 coordinate 2,473,754, forward strand.
CTAACGTATGTTGCCCGGCTAACACACTGGTGATAATGTCTTCTTGGCCCGGACGGAATGTTGAAAAACCAAAATAACGGTTCAAAGCAGCGTTAAGCATGTAATTCTCCTTTTGTATATCCGATAATGGCGAGTTTTATTTCGAAATATGATAATGCCTCAAAGCGTTCCTTATAAACTTTAAGTCGCTGATAAGGGTGTGCGTGATAGTAGGTGACAAAGGGTTGGTATGGCGATTTAAAAAAATCAGCATAGTTGGTCAACTTTTCTTTCATAAATAAATCAAGGATATGATCTTCTACAGTGGTCTCTTTGACTTGCTGTTGTTTGGCAATCCAAGGAATCGCATGGGTGTCTTGTAACAAGTGATAAGTCTTGTAGACACGTTCAGAGACGTCCATAGACATGATACATTGCGACAGTATCGGAAAACTTGATGATTGTTTCAATATACGATAAATCATCAAATATTCTTGATACAGTGCTACGAATAAGTCATCCATGTCGATTGACTCTATGGCACATATTTGTTGACGCGTATACATGGGCTCATCGTATCCCGTCAGTAGGTAATGTGCATATTTGGGAGTGTCATCCGTTGAATGTAAAGTCTCAAACAGCTTAAATAGTTCATTTTCAAATGCTTCTGTTTGGTCATGATGAACGATGTCATGATAGAGATGTCGAACTTTATGATGAATATCAGTATTTGACGTAATTGGCAAAAAAGCGCGCGTATCATGTTTAATATAGGAATACGTTTGAACGAGTAATTGTAATGTTTCAAATGTTTTTACTAATGTTTGAAAATGAACATGATTATCCGTCAAGATGGGCTGAGGTACATCATCACAACGAATCACCTTTTCGAATTGTTCTGGTGTCAACGTGGGTACACTACCAAATAATGACAGTACATTTAAAGAAACGGCATCAAAAAAAGTTTGATGAGTTTTTTTACCTATGATAATATTAAAGATGCTTTTTTTAGTTTTGTAGGCTGATGCATGATGATATAAAAAATGAATGAAATGCTTCATGTTTAGACCTCGATTAAAAACGGATATATTGAAAAAACAAGTCCATAGAACTACAATAAAATTATAATGTGCGTATGGTACTTTGAAAAGGGAGGCGAATTAAATTGGCGAAATACACAATTGTTGATATGGATACTTGTATCGCATGTGGTGCATGTGGTGCAGCGGCTCCAGACATTTATGACTACGACGATGAAGGGATTGCATATGTGATTTTAGATGACAACCAAGGGACAACTCCAGTGCCTGAGGAATTGTATGAAGATCTTGAAGATGCATTCGAAGGTTGCCCGACTGACTCGATTAAAGTTGAAGAAGAGTCATTTGATGGTGACGCATTAAAATTTGAATAATTATAGAGTGAAAGACACGATGTCTATAATATAAATATAAAACAACTAAAGGTTTAAGTAAACTAAGATGAAGGGGCAAGCCACTATCATATGTAGGGGATGTTAAAGGACTTGAAATTCACTATCGATAAGCTTGCTGAAATGGATTGTCATTTAAGGACGCTTTAACGGTTATGAAGGTGTTTCACCTTTTTAATCACGCATAAGTCTAAGCTTTTGACTCCTTGGATGACACGCATATAGACCTACATGGTTTTGTCCCCTATTATTATAAAAAGCCACAACGTGCATAAATTCATGCATTTTGTGGCTTTTTGACATGCACACTTTGATTTTGAATCAAAAGTATGTCATGCGATTTTTATTTTAATATATGCCCAATACGACGATATAAAAGTACAAAAATAATCGAAATCAATGTCCCTTTAATCAGATTGAAAGGAATAATCCCTGCAGCAATGATGAGTTTAAGATTGTGTGTAATATCGCTTAAATTCATAATCAATCCGTACAGTGGTAACAGGACAAAATAGTTCAAAATAGCTAAAACAATTGTCATGACGAGTGTCGCAATGACTAAACCTAATACCAGTTGCGACATTGTTTTTTTTGAACGATAAATTTGGAAACTGACCCACAACAAACTTGTTCCAGCTAAAAAGTTAGCGATAGGACCAATAGGATCACTCATGTTAAAGAAAAAATTGAGTAAATTTTTGATGAGTTCCACGAGTATCCCTGCAATCGGACCGAGCGTGAATGTCGCAAGAATAGCGGGGACATCACTAAAATCAATCGTTAAATAAGGGGGTAAAAAAGGTAGTGGAAACTTAATAAACATGAGCACAATGGCAATTGCACTCAGCATCCCAATGGTAATCATTTGTCTCGTTTGCTTTTGCTTCATAATAACCTCCAAATCAATTCATCTGAGTTGAATAGGAGGTATATTAATGCATCACAAATAAACCTCCATCTTCTCCCATCCAGACTTTAACTGTCGGCTCTAGAATCTCACTAGATCAGCTGCAACAATGACATACATTATTGCAGGTCGCAGGCTTAATTTACTGCCGGTTAGGAATTTCACCTGACCCCGAAGATGAATTTTTTTATTATTTTCTTTAATAGTTTACATGACTACAGGTGTGAATACAATTAATTTGCAATCCATATCCATTGGTGCACCATTAAAGGGAATGACGATATTGGAGGGACGGATTTAGGTTATTTCACAACGATTAGAACAAATTGAAAGCGTTCAGTAAGATGTATTGTACATCTTTGCTGAACGCGAGTAAGAAAGATTGATGTGATGCGTTTACGGTTTTTTAGGTAATTGAATGGTGAATTGCGTTCCTTCACCCAACTTACTTTTCACTTCAATATGTCCCCCGTGCGCATTGACGATCATCCGTGTGATAAACAGGCCAAGACCGCTTCCTTGAGTCCCCCGTTTACGTGCGGAATCGACTTTATAAAATCGTTCGAAAAGTTTTTGTAGATGTTGAGGGGCAATTCCAACGCCTGTATCCTCAACCGTTAAAATTTGGTAATCCTTATTTGCAGTCGCTTGGATAGAAATGGTATCTCCAGGTTGCGTATAACGTGATGCATTATCGACAAGATTCGTTAAAACTTGCTCCATTCGATCGAAATCGTAATACCAAGGTGCTGTCATTTCACCATCCATTTGAAAGTCAAGATTTAATTCAAGTTCTTGAGCTTGTAAACGATATTTTGAAGACATTTTTTTGATTAATTCTTGCATCGGTTGAACTTCTTGTGTCACATTAAGGCCTTCTGCATCTATTTTAGCAACATTTAACAGTTCATTCACAAGCCGACTCAAACGTTTTGATTCATCGAGGACAATCGTTAAAAACTCATTGATTTCATCTGGATCAGTCACTACACCATCCACAATGGATTCAGTATACCCTTGTAATAAAGATATCGGTGTACGTAATTCATGTGAGACACTTGCGATAAAATCTTTTTTGACTTGTTCAAGTTCATGCTCATTCGTCATATCACGTACAATGACCACAAGCCCGCCTTGACCATTGGTTTGGATTTTATCAATATGGCTCATAATGATGACATAGAATCGCTGATGCATTTCATATTCTCTGTATTCTGTCTTCTGACTTGAAAATGTGTCTTCTACTTGTCGATCAAAGACTTCTCGTTCAGCAGTGCCCATAGATTCAAGCATGCGCTCAGCTAATGCATTTGAAATAATAATTTCTCGTTTATGGTTAATGCCAAGCACGCCTTCAACCATCGCGTTAATCAGTGTGTCTCTTACGTTTTTTGAAGTGGTGAGTGCATCGATATGCGTTTGGATACTTCTGCTCATTTTATTAAATGTCATCGCCAATTCACCAATTTCATCACGGGTTTGTATTGGAACACGTTTGACATAATTGCCACGAGCAACTTCTTTTGCCTGTGTTTTTAATTGGCGTAAAGGATGGGTAATTCGAGTAGACAAGAAAAAAGCAAATACCGTTGTAACTGCTAAAAATATGACAGCGGTGATTAATATAATAATTGTAATAATATGAGTCGTGTCGTCAATACTTTTTAAATCTTGGTAAATAAAGATGACAGACGCTTGTTGATTCTCCCCTTTAGAAGGATAACCTAACAACATAAAGGTATGTGTTTTCCCTTCGATATCAAATGTCACATGATATAACTCAGGTTTGTTTTCATTAAGTACACGTTCGAAATTTTTCCCTTGGCTAATTTCTTTTAACATTTTTTGTTTGATCGCGTCATTTTGATTCATATTTGCACGATCCGGTAAAATGATTAATCCTTTATTGTCTTCTAATAAAGCTTCACTATGCTCAATTGCAAGTTTGCGATTATCATTTTTTTGTAGAACATGATGGACATTTTTGGCGTTTTTATATAGAGAATTTTCAGTTTCTTGCGTGAAATAATATTGAAAAAACGTAATCAGCGCAGCGCTTAATAAAATTAAAACTGTCGTTACTATTAAAATAATAGTTAACCACAGTTTTACGACAACATTATTAAGTCGTTTCATCAGACTTAATCACTTCAAATTTATAACCTACGCCCCAAACGGTTTGTATCATTTTAGCTGCATCTGCAGAAACTCGATTTAATTTTTCACGCAATCGTTTGACATGTGTGTCCACTGTTCTCAAATCACCATAAAATTCATAGTGCCATACTTCTTTAAGAAGCTGTTCTCTATCGAAAACTTTATTCGGTGTTTTCGCCAAGAAAATCAGTAACTCATATTCTTTAGGTGTTAAATTGACTGGCGTATCGTCCGCTAAAACTTTATGTGCATCGTTGTCAATGACTAAATGTTGGAATTCAATCATATCACGTGCATGAGGCTCATTTTGCTCGGCTCTACTAGATTCTGTACGGCGCAATAACGCTTTTACTCGCAAGACGACTTCACGCGGTGAAAATGGTTTGACGATATAGTCATCAGCTCCAGATTCAAAGCCTTCAACCCGATTGTTTTCTTCACCTTTTGCAGTGAGCATAATGATAGGTGTATCTTTTAATTCACGTAATTTCACTGCAACTTGAAGTCCATCGAGTTCAGGTAACATCAAGTCTAGCAAAACGCATGAATAATCATGCTTTGTTGCCATCTCTAAAGCTTCCCGACCATCACTGGCTTCGTCAATGATATAGCCTTCTCTTTCTAAATATAGCTTTAATAATTTTCTAATACGATGTTCATCATCTACGACTAAGATTTCATTAGTCATCATGACATACCTCCCACACATGGTGACATTACTAACTAAAACATATTATATCATATTGATAACAGGGAATATAATAAAACAATAGCCAGCATGCTGCCCTTTATCATTCATTCCCTACTGTCCATTTTCAGCTAAGTGACGTAATGATTTTACTTCATGAGGGGAAAGCACACGGCCTTCTCCCGCACCTAACCCTTTTAAAGTTAGTGGACCGAATGAGACGCGAGACAATTTTTGTACTTTAAACCCAAAATGTTCAAACATACGACGGATTTGTCTATTTCGGCCTTCTGTAATTGTAATTTCTACCAATGAAGTTGCTTTTTCTTTATTTTGTTTTTTAACTTTCACTTTTGCGGGTTGCGTCATCCCGTCTTCTAATTGAATCCCTTTTTCAAGTTGTTTCACTTGTTCTCTCAAAATGTAGCCTTCAATTTTAGCGACATAGGTTTTAGGTATTTTATAACGGGGGTGCGTCATTAAATTTGTAAAAGCGCCATCATTTGTCAGCAAGAGCAAACCTGATGTGTCATAATCTAAGCGCCCTACTGGATAGATACGTGTATCAAGATCATCAAAATAATCTGTTACGACTTGGCGACCTCGGTCATCGGAAACGCTTGTGATCACCTGTGCGGGTTTATAGAATAAGATATATAATTTATCTTCTTGTTCAAGCGGAATACCTTCAACGCTGACACGATCAGATGGTCGTACTTTTGTACCTAACGCAGTGACCGTTTCTCCGTTGACTTGTACTTTTCCTTCTTGTATTAACTTTTCAGCTTTGCGCCGAGATGTATAACCGCTACTTGCGATACGTTTTTGTAATCTTTCTAGATCTTGACTCATTTATGAATCTCCCTTCTGATTAACCAATTGACTGAAAAACGATTCTATCTCTTCTTCCTCGTCATCCGTCGTTGGCAGTGATGCAAGACTTTCCATCCCAAATACATTTAAAAATAAATCTGTAGTAAATAATTGTTGTCCTCTTGATTCAGGATTCGTTCGTGCTTCGATGAGTCCTTTCGCAATCAATGTTTTAACTGGACCGTCAGATTGAATCCCACGAATGAGTTCGATATCATTTCTTGTCATAGGTTGATTATATGCAATAATGGCGAGAACTTCCATTGCGGCTTGAGACAGTTTAGCAGAAGCTTTATTGACGATGAGTGATTCAATGTAAGGTTCAGCCTCTTTTTGGGTTGTCAGGACATAGGTTTGTCCAAATTTTTGTATCATCAAACCTGGTATTTTAAGTGTATCAATCGCTGTGTTGAGCGTGGTACTGTCAACATTAAGTGTCGACATTAATTGATACTCATCAATCCCGTCCTCTCCTACAGCATATAGCACAGCAGTGAGTGCCTCAGATAGATTAAGCGTCATAGTTAACTCCTTTGATGATTTCAAAATTATGAAAGGCTTGTACTTGTTGCAGTTGTATGATTCCTGTTTTTGACATTTCAAGCAAAGCGAGAAAATGAGTGACAACATGTTCGATTGACTCATTAAATGAAAATAGGTCAAAAAAAGTAAGCTTTGGTACAGATTTTAATTTATCATAAATGTACGTCGTCGACTGTTGAATGGTATACGTTTCCTTACGTATATTGACACTGGTCGGCTTTTTTAATGAAACACGTGTCTTCATTTTCTGATAAGCAACAATCAAATCTGTTAAATCTAACGTTGTATGATCTGGAAGCCGTTCAGATTGTTCATAATGTGAAAAATCTGTCGGCGGTTTTGTAAAATAATGTTCACGTTCCAAGCGTTTCTCTTCAAGCATTTCAGAATACGCTTTAAAATTTTGGTATTCGATGAGTTTTTCGACCAATGCCTCCCGCGGATCTTCCTCATCAATCCACTCAGGTGTTGGTTCAGGTAAGAGCATTTTACTTTTTATCATTAACAACTCAGAGGCCATTAATAAATACTCACTCGCAATATTAATTTCTAACTTTTTCATTGCGTGCACATATTGCATATATTGCTCGGTTAAGGCACGCATAGGAATATCATAAATATCAATTTCAAATTCATTAATAAGATGCAATAATAAGTCGAGTGGACCATTAAAAGCATCTAATTTCACTTCGTACATGGGTGTACCTCATTTCATAACGCGTGTAATGTGCATCATAACAAAAAATATTATAACATGTTTTATGTATAACAATAAATGATTGGAGTGATTCAATAATGGAAGAGGACTTGCTTCACTACTATTACCAATTTCATTATGAACAACATTATTTTCTCTGTCATGATATTTTAGAGGAAGCATGGAAAATGCAGCAATCCTTTTCAAAAGGAGATGCCGTTGTCGGTTTAATTTTACTCGCCACGGGTTGCTATCATTATCGTAGGGGAAATTTTAAAGGTGCACATAAATCATTTAAAAAAGCCTATCAAATCAGTATCAAACACCCTCAGAAGACGTGGGAAATTTTAGGGTTGAACTCTGAGATATATTTCGAGATGCTGCTCCAATTAATACAAGATGCTGGACAGCAAAAGCCGTTTTATCCAGTTTGTTTACCGTTGACCGCAAATATGATGAATACGATTCAACACCATTACCCACATTTTGAAGTGACACAGAACGTTGTACAAACACCATTCATTTTACATCATCATCAACTTCGAGATCGTTCAGAAGTTATTGCTGCACGTATGGCTGCATATGAAAAACGTCGACAATAAGTTATCTATTGAGAATGAAAGCCGGGATTAAGATAGGGCGTATGGTTACATGATATGTTGTTATTCGTCATAACGCATGATACCGTTCGGCTTATAGTACGATGGTACGGGGGAAGCCGGTTTGCTTCACTGCGCGTAGATTTCATTAAAGGTGAAATGGGAGGCGCGTACAATGAGACACTCGCCAGAAGTTCATGGGATCGTTGTGTGTGCCGATGTGCTAACATCTGACGATTTGAAATGTAGAAAGGATGTCAACGTCTCGTTTTCATTGTTCTGTCCTCCGCATGAAAAAACGAATTGTATATTTCAAATGGGCCATTAAAATACTGCTTAATTTAGGCACGAGGATGAAAGTTTTGATAAACTTTGCGTATTTGATTTTTAGTGATATGTGTGTAAAGTTGTGTCGTGGAAATATCAGAATGGCCTAACATTTCTTGCACAGCGCGAAGGTCGGCACCGTTTTCTAGCAAATGGGTCGCAAATGAGTGGCGCAACGTGTGCGGTGTTAACCGTTTTGAGATTCCCGCTTTGAGCCCTGTTTGTTTAATGATTTTCCAAACGCCTTGTCTCGATAAAGGTTTGCCATGCAAGTTTAAAAATAGGACATGGGTGACCGTATGTTTCAGCAGTTGAGGTCTGATATGTTGCATATAATGGGTTAAACAATCAATCACTGTTTCGCCTAACGGAATAATGCGTTCTTTATTACCTTTACCAAAAACTTTTACGAAACCCATCATTAAATTGATGTCTTGAACTTCAATATGAATCAGTTCGGACACACGAATGCCTGTTGCATATAGCAGTTCAAGCATGGTTTTATCACGGTAACCATTGATTCTTCCTTCATCTGGTGTGACGAGTAATTGCTCAACTTCGGCAATGGACAATACATCAGGAAGTTTACGTTCGTATTGCGGTGTTTCAATCAGTACGGTAGGATCATGGGAAGTGTAATTCTCTCTTAGTGCAAATTGGTGAAAACTTCTAATCGTTGAAGTAAAACGTGCAATCGTTTTTGTAGACCGCCCTTCATCATGAAGATGACCAAACCATTCTTGTATCATTTGGCGATGAACAAAATTTAAATTCGTAACCTTATGAAGGGCCAAATATGACAAATAATGATTTAAATCTCGACGATATGCTGCAATCGTATTTTGGGATAAGCCTTTTTCTATTTGAATAAACCGCAAATATTCATCTCGTATTTCTTCCATTTGATGACCTCAATTCTCATCCACAGCTTTCATGAAAATGGATGGTTAGCCTTTTCCCTCTTTTTGACATGTTTCGCAAATACCATGAAATGTTAGTCTGTGGTCTAATATTTTAAAGTTAAATTCGTTTTCGACACGCTCCTCGACTTGAGGAAGCAAATCTTCATCAATTTCATCTACACGACCACACTCCATACATACAAGGTGATGATGGAAATGTTTTGACCCCTCTTTTCTTAAATCGAACCGTGATACGCCGTCGCCAAAACTCACTTTGTCAACAACTTTTAAATCGGCTAATAATTCTAACGTGCGATAAACAGTTGCTAATCCGATTTCTGGTGCTTTTTCTTTCACCTTTAAATACACATCTTCGGCACTAAGATGGTCAGCCTCATTTTCGATTAATACCCGTACGGTTGCTTCACGTTGTGGTGTTAATTTATATGAAGACTGTTGCAACTGTTGCTTCACGCGATTTAGTCTTTCCTCCACGGAAGCCTCACTCCTCTACTGAAAATTATAATTATTACAAATTGATAGGTTTACTTGTTATAAATTACCAGTAATTGAGAAAAAAAGCAACCATTTTTCTCCTATTATTTAGAATGATTATAATGTAATAATAGGTATTGAAAAGCAATGAGGGTCTTTGCGTCTTCAATATGATGCGAACGAATCGCTTTTTCAACCGCTTCAATAGAATAAAATACTTTCTCAACAAATTCATCGTCATCCAATTTTTCTGTCCCTTGTTCTAGCATATCAGTGAAGTAAATGGATATTTTCTCATCTGAAAAGCCAGGCGACCCGTAAACTTCCCCAATTAAAGTGATATTTTTAGCTTTAAAACCGGTTTCTTCCTCCAATTCTCTCATCGCTGCTTCTACCCGATCTTCCCCAGGTTCTAGCTTTCCTGCAGGGATTTCTAATAGGACTTGCTCCATTGCTTTACGGTATTGTTTGACGAGAATCACTTCACGCTGAGGTGTGAGTGCACAAATGGCTACGGCACCGGGGTGTTTCACGACTTCTCGAAATGCAGTGGCGTCATTTGGTAAAGTCACTTTATGTTTTTCAACTTCTATAATCTTCCCTTTGTAAATGCATTCTTTTGACAGTGTTTTTTCTTCAAATTGCATAGTTATGATGCTCCTTTTCAATTCGTCATTTGGTTTGCTATGATAAATATATATATATGAATTCTATCGAAAGGAGTTTCATCATGCAAAAAAATGTATTAAAAAGTGGGATAGCAATATCTGAACTCGGATTAGGTTGTATGAGCTTAGGAACGAATGAGACACAAGCCATGCATATCATTGATGCCGCTATCGAAGAAGGAATCACCTACTTTGATACCGCTGATATTTATGATAAAGGTATCAACGAAACACTTGTGGGCCGTGCTCTAAAAAAATATCAAAATAGAGGGGATATTGTCGTCGGAACTAAAGTTGGGAATCATTTAAAAGAGAATGGTGAAACATTTTGGGATCCTTCTAAACGTTACATTAAAGAAAATGTAAAAAATTCTTTGCGACGTTTAGGGATAGAGACACTGGATTTATATATGTTACACGGTGGAACAATCCATGATCCACTGGATGAGACGATTAGTGCTTTTGATGAACTAAAACAAGAAGGTGTGATTCGTGCGTATGGCCTCTCTTCTATTCGCCCTAACGTCATTCGTTACTATTTGCAACATAGTCAAATCGAAACGTTAATGTCGCAATTTAATTTGATTGACAATCGTCCATTGCCATTATTAGATGAAGTTCAACAATGCGGTGTGAAGTTACTTGCACGAGGTCCAGTGTTTAAAGGATTATTAACCCCAAACGCTGATCGTGTATTAGCACAAAAATTTCAAAACGGGGTGTTTGATTATAGCTATGATGCACTTTCAGCTACAGTCACTACATTAAAAGAAATGAATGAAGCATTAACCCCTCTTGCAATGCAGTATTTAAAATCTTTTGATGTTCTCGGATCGATCATTGTTGGCGCAAGTTCGGTTGAACAAGTTCGACAAAACGCACAATCATATCGAGCAGAGGTGCCAACGCACCGATTAGATCAAGCGAAGCGAAGTGTGAAAGCATTACAATATGAAGCGCATTGGGAGATGTAATTATTCTTTTCTACGTTTACCTAAGAAAAATTGACGTCCGTATTTCTCCAGTAAACGTGGTGCCAGTTGATATAGTTTTAAAAGTAGGTGCATGACTTTGGGGACATTCAATTCTGATTTACGCTGTTGTATCGCTTGTAAGATTTGGCCAGCTAATTGATCTGTATCAAGCATGATGTGACGCATTTTTTGAGCATATTGACCTGAAGGATCCGCTTTTTCGTGAAAAGGCGTGCGGATAGGTCCGACATTGACACTTAACACATGCCAATGGGGTTGTTCGATCCGCAATGCATTCAACATATGGTTTAACGCGGCTTTACTTCCGCCATAATGTGCAGCATAGGGTTGTGTAGCAAATGCAGCTTGACTACTAATACCAACAATGGATGGATTTTTAACCAAATAAGGGGCGCATTGATTGAGTAACAGTGAGAAATGGATCATATTGACTTGATACGTTTGTAAAATTTCGTGTGGTTCGTGTGCGAGTATACTTTTAAAGTAACCTAAACCAGCACAATGAATCATCCCATCGAATCGTGTCTCCGAATTGAAATATTGCGTAAGGTTAAGGACGTCATGCATATTTGTTAAGTCGCATTCGATGATTTGAAGGTCTTGGTTTGGAAATAATGCTCGCGCTTTGTTTACATCACGGACAATCAGTGTAATAGTATAATGCGCGTTCAATAAAGATTGAGCAATTGCAAAGCCCAATCCACTTGTTGCACCAGTGAGTAAAAAATGGCCTTGTTTCATTTTTTTAGTCCCCCATTTAAATTCAAAATCAATGTTAACATCTTATATGTTACTATAAATTAAGAAAATACTTTTAGGAAGTGATGACTGATATGAAGCTTGTATTTTATGGTTCTGGGAATATGGCGCATGCAATTTTTACAGGTATTGTCAATGCGCAAATTGTACCTGCCGAAAACATTTATTTAACGAATCGTTCAAACGAAGAGATGTTAAAGTCGTATGCAGAATCTTTAGGGGTACGTTACAGCTATGATGACGCTTCATTATTAAAAGATGCGGATTATGTGTTCTTAGGTTCGAAACCTCATGATTTTAATCAATTAGCTGAAAGAATAAAAAATCACATTCAACCGAACAATAAATTTATTTCGATTATGGCGGGCCTCCCTATCTCATATATTGAAGAAAAAATTAATACGACTCAACCTATTGCGCGCATTATGCCGAATACGAATGCGCATGTCGGTCATTCTGTCACAGGTGTGAGCTTTTCACCTCATTTTGAGGCGCAATCAAAAGATGAAATTTTAGAAATTATCAATGCATTTGGTACGGCTATTGAAGTTGAAGAAGCGCATTTACATCAAGTCACTGCAATTACAGGAAGCGGTCCAGCTTTTTTGTATCACGTTTTTGAAAAATATGTTCATGCAGGCACACAGCTCGGTTTAGAAAAATCGCAAGTTGAAGAATCGATTAAAGCGTTAATCATCGGAACAAGTAAAATGATTGAGCGGTCGGACTTAAGTATGGAGCAATTAAGGAAAAATATTACATCTAAAGGTGGCACTACTCAAGCAGGACTTAACGCATTGTCGCAGTATGATATTGAAGGGATTTTTGCAGATTGTCTCACTGCGGCTGTCAATAGAAGTATTGAATTAGCGAATCAAGAAGACCCCTCATCATAAATGATCAAACTTATTTTGTGAAAATAAAAGAAGTCACGCCGTTAAATATGATGTAAAACGGTGTCACTTCTTTTGTTTTTATATGCTTTGTTGCCTCAATTTGGTCCTTCACTTTGACATCTACTATGAATAATAGAGAATTAAAATTGATAACAATCGTAATCTTCTACAAACTGGAATGATAATGTGGATTTGGCTTTAATTTCAGATTCAATTCGCGCGACATCTTCTCTAGTATATCGATTGCTGATATGGGTTAACAATGCATGCTTCACCTTTGCTTCTTCCACCAAAGTCAGCACATCGTCAATATGACTATGATGATAACTATTTGCTAATGTTTTATCACCGTCAATATAGGTAGATTCATGTACGAGGACATCGGCATGATTGGCTAATGCTAGTGCTTGTTGACTCGGTTTGGTATCGCCAAAAATTGTAATCACCTGCCCTTTCTTCTCTGGACCTTTAAACAGATGGGCATCGTAAATTTGACCATTAAATTCGAATGTATCTTGTACTTTGACTTGTTGATACAATGGTCCCGGTGGCATGCCAATCGCTTGAAGTTTCGCGACATCGAGCGTCCCTGGCGTATGTGGGGCTTGTATACGATAGCCAAAGCAAGGGATCCCATGATTAAGTGGGCGTGCCATGACTTCGAAATGATTCAAAACCAAATCGAGTTGCTGGTCGATTTCTATTATATGTATCGGATAATTCAAATGTGCGTATGTTAATGCAAGGTTTTGATCAATAAACGCTTTTATTCCTTTAGGTCCGACAACGGTCAGTGGTTTCGACTCACCACCTTGAAAAGAACGACTTGTCAACACACCGGGCAAACCAAAGACATGATCGCCATGCATATGTGTTATGAAAATGTGACTTACACGGCCAAGTTTAATTGAGTGGTGTAAAATGCGATGTTGCGTTGCTTCTCCGACATCAAACAACCATACGTCAGTAGAATACGGTTCAAGTTTTAATGCGATGGATTGCGTATGGCGCTCCTTTGTAGGTAATCCGGCGCTTGTACCAAAAAATGTAATTTCCATACATCGTTCCTCCTTTAGCGCTATATTAACATAAAAGAACTTTGAAGCGCTAAATTTTTAAGTTTAAGGCAGAATATATGACCAAATGTGGGATATGATTTATAATAAACACATAAAAAAACTGTGAATTAACAATAAGAATTGAGGTTTTGAATCTTGAATAAGACAAACAATCATGTCCCAGCACTTATTACAATATTCGGTGCAACCGGCGATTTAAGTCACCGCAAATTATTTCCATCACTTTTTCACTTATATCAACAAGATAATTTAGATGAAAGAGTTGCGATTATTGGTATCGGAAGACGTGAATTAACAAACGATGATTTTAGAGCGCAAGTTAAATCTTCTATTCAGGCCCACGTACAAGATACAAAACATTTGGATAAATTTATGCAGCATATTTTCTATCAACCTCATGATGTCAGTGATGAGGCCAGCTACGAAAAATTATTAGAATTGAGTCAGTCACTCGATCGTGAATTTTCGTTGGAAGGCAACCGAGTGTTTTATTTAGCGATGGCGCCTCGATTTTTTGGTGTCGTTACAGATTATTTAAAGTCTTCAGGTTTAACGGATACAGAGGGTTTCAAACGTTTGGTCATTGAAAAACCTTTTGGCAGTGACTTGAAATCGGCCGAAGAATTAAATGAACAAATTCGAGGCTCTTTTAAAGAGGAAGAGATTTTTCGGATTGATCATTACTTAGGTAAAGACATGGTACAAAATATTGAAGTGTTACGTTTTAGTAATGCGATGTTTGAACCGCTTTGGAATAATAAATATATTTCCAACATTCAAGTGACCTCATCAGAAATATTAGGTGTAGAAGATCGTGGTGGCTATTACGAAACGAGCGGTGCATTGAAAGATATGGTGCAAAATCACATGTTACAAATGGTCGCACTGTTAGCCATGGAACCACCAATCAGTTTGAATAGTGACGATATTCGTGCTGAGAAAGTCAAAGTACTAAAGTCATTGCATGTTTTACAACCGGAAGAAGTGAGAAATCAATTTGTTCGAGGACAATATGATCAAGGGTTTATCAATGGGAAAGAAGTGAGCGCTTATCGTGATGAAGATAAGGTTGCATCTGACTCAAAAACACCTACATTTGTATCAGGAAAAGTTGAAATCAACAACTTTAGATGGGCAGGCGTTCCATTTTATATTCGTACAGGTAAAAGAATGAAACGAAAATCCATTCAAGTTGTCGTTGAATTTAAAGAAGTCGCGATGAACTTGTATTACCAAAAAGATAAGCATTTAGATTCAAACTTATTAGTTATTAATATTCAACCCAATGAAGGTGTATCGATACATCTGAATGGAAAAAAATATGTCCAAGGCATTGAAACGGAACCTGTCCAATTGTCTTATGCGATGAGTGCACAAGATAAAATGAACACGGTAGATGCTTACGAAAACTTATTATATGACGTATTAAAAGGTGACGCCACAAACTTTACGCATTGGGAAGAATTAAAATCAACTTGGAAGTTTGTTGATTCCATTCAAGAAGCATGGGATCATTTTGAACCAGAATTTCCAAACTATGATTCAGGTACAAATGGTCCATTAGAAAGTGATTTACTTTTAAGTCGTGATGGCTTTAAATGGTGGAATGATATTCAATAAATCAAATGTGAGTCATCGTCGTTCAATCAATCGCTAAGTGATACATATTTTAGTGTCGCTTAGCTGTTTTTTGTTATATAATCAATAATTAGATATATGATCAACGGAACAGATTTACGATTATAGGGAGTGAAAATTTTGGACGTCATCAAACATTTACAACGCGCAATGGTTTATATTGAAGATCATCTTTTAGAACCGTTTGATTTACAAACGTTAAGCGAGTACGTTGAAATTTCTCCTTATCATTTAGAACAATCTTTTACGATGATCATTGGACAAACGCCACAGGAATATTGTAGAGCGAGACGATTAACGCTTGCTGCAAAAGATTTGATACATGGTGCGAATCGGTTGATTGATCTCGCCAAACGGTATCAATATTCAGACACGAATGCATTTGCGCATGATTTTAGTGATTATCACGGGGTCTCCCCTTTACAAGCTAAATTAAAAAAAGAGCAACTCAAAATGCAGGAACGACTTTATTTGAAGTTATCTACGACCGCACAAAAGCCCTATCCTTATCGATTAGAGGAACTCGGTGATTTTTCACTGGTTGGTTGCTCACGTTTTATTCCATCAGCTGAATTAGAAAATCATTTTATTATTCCGGATTTTCTTGAAGATTTGAAAGTCGATGGGACTTTAAAGGATATGATACGATATAACGATCGTGCACCCCATGAGTTGTTTGTGATTAGTTGCCCACTTGATGAGGGTCTAGAGATTTTTGTTGGGGTTCCGAGTGAACGTTTTCCAGGTCATTTAGAAGATCGTTATTTAGCGCATCGTCAATACGCTTTATTTAATCTTCAAGGTGAAATTGATTTTGTGACAAGTGAAGCATGGCATTATATTGAGACTTCTCTACAGTTGTTACTCCCTTTTGAACGTGATGCACTTTACATAGAAATTTACCCATTAGACATTTCTTTTGAAGATGCATTTACAAAAGTGCAATTATGTATTCCTGTAAATATTGATGAAAATTAACTGTTGGTTACGTGTGATGGATGCCCTATTTTGTTTGTATCATTAAAAATAGGGATTTGATTGTAACCAAACATAAAACCAGCGAAGGTGTTGTTAAGACGTCTTCGCTGGTTTTTTAGGTGCGCTAGATGAGGCGTTACCTCTTCCTTACTATTGTGTAATACGATTAAACCACCGAGGACGGAATTGGATGCTCGGTGGTATGAGAGAACGAATAACCAATAAATGGCGATGCTTCAACTCAATTTCGCATAAAGGGGTTTATTTTGTCCAATGTGTATGGAATGTTCCCTCTTGATCTTTACGTTGATAAGTGTGCGCGCCAAAATAGTCTCGTTGCGCTTGAATTAAGTTTGCAGGCAAGTTTTCTGTTCGGTAACTGTCATAATAATTGATACTTGCAGCGAATCCAGGGAGCGCGATACCATTTTGAACCCCTGTTGCCACAACTTCACGAAGTGCGCTTTGATATTCTGTAACGATGCCTTTGAAATAGTCATCTAATAACAAGTTTTGCAAATCACGGTTGTTATCATACGCATCTTTAATTTTTTGCAAGAATTGTGCACGGATGATACAACCTTCCCTCCAAATCATCGCAAGTTCACCTAACTGAAGTTGCCACTCGTTCATTTCGCTCGCTGTTTTCATTTGATCGAAACCTTGCGCATATGAACAGATTTTACTCATGTATAATGCACGACGAATATTTTCAAGAAATGCCGTTTTATCTCCGTTGAATGTCGCAGTAGGACCATTTAAAACTTGTGATGCTTTTACACGTTGGTCTTTTAAAGAAGAAATAAAGCGTGCAAAAACGGATTCTGTCACAATCGTTAATGGGGCACCAAGCTCTAATGCATTAATAGACGTCCATTTTCCTGTCCCTTTTTGTCCAGCTTTGTCCATAATTTTTTCTACAAGAGGCGTTCCGTCTTCATCAAGTTTTGTGAAAATATCACCAGTGATTTCAATAAGATAGCTTTCTAATTCGCCAGCATTCCATGATTGGAATGTTTCAGCAATATCATTGTGGGACATGCCTAATAAATCTTTCATCATAATATAGCTTTCCGCAATTAACTGCATGTCTGCATATTCAATCCCATTATGCACCATTTTAACATAGTGGCCTGCACCATTTGGACCAATGTAAGTGACACAAGGTGTTCCATCTTTAGCTTTAGCCGAGATAGATTCTAAAATATCTGCCACTTTGTGATAGGCAGCTTCCTGACCACCAGGCATTAATGATGGCCCCGTTAATGCGCCGACTTCTCCACCAGAGACACCCATACCAATAAAGTTGATGCCACTTTCTGATAATGCTTTATTTCGACGAATCGTATCTAAGTAGTTCGTGTTACCACCGTCAATTAAAATATCGTCGTGATCTAATAAAGGTAATAAGCTATCGATTGTTTTGTCAGTTGCTTCTCCAGCCTTGACCATTAATAAAATTTTACGTGGCTTTTCTAAAGAATTGACAAACGCTTCAATTGAATAAGTCGGTACAATGTTTTTCCCTTTTGATTCTTCAATCATCGAATCTGTTTTGTCAGCAGAACGATTGTATACAGATACACTGTAACCTCGTGATTCAATATTCCATGCTAGGTTTTTTCCCATTACGGCTAAACCTACTACGCCGATTTGTTGTGTCATTATACGTAACCTCTCTTATAATAAATTATGGCTTCATTGTACCACATTATTGTGTCTGAAATCTGTTATTAGCTTGTGAAACCGTTTCAATAATTTTAAGAATATAATGCGTTAAATCATATAAGGATTGTTTCGAAATGCGTTCATCTGTCGTGTGAATTTTTTCGTAGCCTACACCTAAGATCACTGTTGGAATTCCCAATTGATTGATGATATTGCCATCTGATCCTCCACCGCCGATATCGGCATGCATATCAAATCCCAATGCTTTTGAAGCTTGTTCAGCCACTTTGTATACCCTATCTGTCGTCTCAATGCGGAAACCTGGATAAGATAATTCCGTTTCAACCTCAGCATGGCACCCATGTGATTCAGCCGCTTGCATAAATGTCTTCTTCATATGATCCACTTGTGCGTCGAGTTTGCCTTTATCGTGAGAGCGTGCTTCTGCCCAAATCTGGACTAAATCCGTCACGATATTTGTCGGGCCACCGCCTTGAAATTTCCCAATATTTGCAGTTGTGACTTCATCAATTTGGCCGAGGTTCATTCGACTAATCGCATGAGCGGCAATATTGATTGCGCTGATACCTTCTTTAGGTGTGCTAGCATGCGCTTTTTTGCCATGAATCGTTGCATTCACTTTCATTTGGTATGGTGCACCAATGGTAATATCACCAACAGGGACCGCAGAATCAATCGCAAAACCGTAATCCGCATCTAAATCTGCTTGATTGAGCGCTTTTGCACCAACGAGCCCTGATTCTTCCCCGACTGTAATGACGAATTGTAATTGGCCATGTGGGAGTTGTTGTTCTTGAATCACTTGTAACACTTCAAAAATGACAGCTAATCCTGCTTTATCATCTGCACCGAGGACTGTCGTCCCATCTGAGTAAATATAGCCATCTTCTTTGATTATCGGTTTAACGTTTTGACCAGGTTCAACTGTGTCCATATGACTGGTAAAATATATTTTATCCGCATTATCTTGAGTCGCCGCCAATGTACAAATTAAATTATTGGCTCCAAAACCAGTCTTTTCTTTTGCATCGTCTTCAATGACAGTTAAGCCCAGATTGAGAAACTTTTCTTTTAAAATGGGTTGAATTTCTCCTTCCTGACTTGTTTCTGAATTAATTTGAACGAGTTCTAAAAACGTTTGTACTAATCTTTCCTTATTTATCATCATTTCACCTTCTCACATGTTCTATATTAATTTTATCGGAATTTGAGGAGAATGCAAAACAAGGTTACTTATTAATCATATTGTAAATAACCTTTGGCGTTCGTTAAAATGAATGTTATAATTTGTTTAATTCGAAATAATATGTTTTAAGAAAGAGTTGGAGGCAAAAATCGTGTTAAACAAAAAAATGCGGAAAGTGTTAATTATCGTCATGCTAGTTGCCATCGTACTTGCATTGATTTTGACAGGTGTCGCACCATTATTAAATATGTAAATGTGTACACGTATGTCGTAATTAAAAAAGAATTGGGGCATATTAAAACGTTCATTGAAATACTATAAATCGCATCAAAAAAGATTTAAAGTATGGTTTTCGAAACAATAAACAAAAAGAAATGACTGAGCAAAAGTGTTAGGCACAGTCATTTCTTTTTATGTTGAGGTTGATATCCAAACTTTTGGCTCTTTGTCAACGTCGGTTGGTGAAGAAATATCGTACTAAGTGGCAATTTTTTGTTGCTTAGTACGTTTTTTATATTCACTCACGTATAACCTTGAAATAATTAAAATCCTATTTCTAAAGTTATAAAAATTTCTATAACCATAAGAGACACGCTTAATAAGCTTTATTTTATTGTTAATACCTTCAATTGGACCATTGGTCAAATGAGGATTTTGAATCGTATTTGAAATATAAGGTATATATTTTATGAGTGTGTTAACAACACGTTTGAGTCCATTTGAAATATTTAAACTCTTCGAACGTTGTAATGCTTCCTCTAATTGTTCAATGTTATTTGATCTTAGAGTTTCTAGAATATGATGTCCTGCTTCATACGTTAATTGGAATTCTTCATCAAAAGTTAACAAGAATTGTACTAAACTATACTGACTATGCCATGTATTAAAAAGTCTGAACGAGTGATAATGGACTCTGTCTAATTCAATTGGAGATTTTAATAAAAGCTTCCAATACCGTTTTAATTTATTGTACTTGGGTTTTTCTCTAGTCTTAAAACTATTCATTGTTTTAACGCGACTGTGATTGATTTCACGGTTAACCGCTTGAACAATATGAAAACGGTCTAAGATAATATCTGCATTGGGAAATAATGATTGAATTAGCGACATGTATGGTGGATACATATCAATAGAAACACTTTTAACTCCTTCACGTTGCTTTCTTGAGAATCTTAAAAAGTATTCTTCCAACTTGAACTTACGTCGATCTGGCAAGATATCAATAATATCATGCGTGATACTATCACAGTATATAAAGCTCATAGAGCTGTCGACATCATTAGTTGACTTAAATTCATCAAAGGATAAATGTTGGGGCAATATATCACTAGGTTGTGTTTTTACTGCTTCCCCTAGGTCTTTCAAATATCTATGAACAGTTGAAGGTGAAACTAAAACACTATTCGCTATATCTTTTTCAGATATGACAGTGGCGAGCTTTCTCGTCACCATTAGTTTTACGTCATTAGAAATTGTACAACGCGGTTCTATATATGGTGTTTTAGCCGTAAAAGTTTGACCACAAGCTTTACAATAGAAGCGTTGCTTTTTTAAAACAAGATAACTAGGTCTTTCAAGAATAAGCCCCATATACACTCTTGTACTGCGAAAGCCATTTTTAATAACTGTGTGTTGCTCATTCTTGATACCACAACACTCACAACCTTTAGGTTGATAAGTTAACATCCCTTTATAAAACAATGATTGAACGTTCTTGAAGGTTTGAATACCTAAACATTCAGTGATTTTTAAATTTGATACTTTTATTCCAATCATTTCTGATATATCATTATACATAGGCACGAATATCTCTCCTTAATTTGTTGGTTTAGTCACTTACAATTATAGAGGTATTTGTGCTATTTTTGTATTTAAAACAAAAATAACGGCCAGTGAAAAACTCACCAACCGTTAAAAGTATAGAACCAAACTTTTACGGTGTTTCTTAAAGACAATCAAAGGACTTTCTTCTCTATTTCATGATGCATTTTTAATGAACCGAATTTAGATTTGAGCGTTAAATACTCTTCAGTATCATATAAGATCTGAATCATACTGGAACGTGTTAATAATGCGTCATGTGTTTCAGGTAATGGAAGTTGATCGATTTCAAGCCGAATTTGATATAACGTGTGTAATCGTAAGGCGGTATAATTTTTTTCATTCACATTTTCAGCCATTTCTGTAAATAATTGTGCAACACGGCAACTCATCACATCATCTGCAGAAATATGTTCGATGTGATTTTTAATGCGTTTTAAAATTTCTAATTGATCTTCCCTCATATCGAAATAATGATAAAAGCTATTTTCATTCCGTACAAAATGGTTTTTAACATCTTTAAACGCTAACGATTTCGCCTCTTGTATTGTACGTCCTAATGATGTAAAAGTAACATCGGGGCGATTGTTGTGAAGGGCACAGGCAGAACTATATGCGTAGAAAATGCTTTTGAATTGGGATTCTATTTCTCGTTTATATTTCAGTAATTGACGGTCCAAGTTAGGCATAATGGTATTCATTATAAAAGCAATAGCTAACCCGACGCTGATAAGTATGATTTCATTCATGACTAATGCGCCATTAATGGTACTTGCGTTGAAAAAGTGGAGTAAGATGACAATGCTTGTTACAACGCCCTCTTGCATGTTTATCATGACCGTGACGGGGATAAAAAAGAGGACGATTAAGCCGAGCACCCAAGCGTGTTGACCTAAAAGTGAAAAGATCGGCCAACCAAAGCCAATAGCAATCAAACAAGAAATAAAACGAGACACAATCGCGTGTACAGAATGCATTTTAGTGTCTTTAATACAAAGGACGACTAAAATAGCACTAGAAGCATAATTATCTAGCCCTAATAACTGAGCGATAATTACACCTAGTGCCATCCCTATTGCGGTTTTAATCGTTCTAAACCCGATACGATATGGATTTATACGTAACATCATGTGCGCCTTATTTCTCGTCACAATAACGATCAAAAAGACTTTGGAGCTGTGTAATCACATCCATAGTGTCATGACCTTCTATTTGGTGTCTCTCTATCATTTCAGTGATTTTACCGTCTTTCATCAAAGCAAAAGAAGGGCTGGATGGTGCATATCCTTCAAAATAATCTCTAGCACGTTGTGTCGCTTCTTTGTCTTGTCCTGCAAAGACTGTAACTAAGCGATCAGGGCGTTTATCATAATGTAGCGCATGGGTCGCTGCTGGACGTGCAATACCGCCTGCACAACCACATACTGAATTAATCATTACTAACGTTGTCCCTTGTTTTTTAAACACATTATCGACTTCTTCTTTAGTTGTCAATTGCTCATATCCAGCGTGATCCATTTCTGATCGTGCTTGTTGTACAATATTATTCATGTAAAGATCGAAATTTAAATCCATTTCAACATTCCTCCAATATCGTTTGACAGATAATTTCATTTTACTAAAGGTTAATGACAACTGCAAAGAATCGGCAGTTGTATGATTAATCGGTGTGCCAATGACTTAAAATCAACAGAGAACACCTATGAAAATGGACTAGGTCATCATAAAGACGTATCCCTAGTCCTTAAGCCATCGTGGATAGATGAAAGCCGATTTTAATTTTTAATAAATTTGCGTGTGATCGACCGTATAGCTTTGTATACGTTGTTTCACCTCGTTTAAAAATTGTCCGGCTAAGAAGCCATCTAATATGCGATGATCGATGGAAAGGCATAAATTGACCATATCACGAATCGCAATCATATCATCAATCACGACAGGTCTTTTTACGATAGACTCCACCTGCAGGATTGCAGCTTGTGGATGATTGATAATGCCCATCGAGCTCACTGAACCAAACGTTCCCGTATTGTTTACCGTAAAAGTTCCCCCTTGCATATCCTCGTATGACAATTGGTTTTGACGTGCTTTTTGTGCATATTCATGAATTTCACGGGCGATACCTTTTATTGATTTTTCATCTGCATGATGAATAACTGGAACGAATAATTTATTTTCATGAGCGACGGCAATTGAAATATTGATATCTGAATGTATAACAATCTCATTTTCTTGCCAAGTACTGTTGAGAAACGGATATTTTTTAAGTGCTTCAGCAACAGCTTTGATAAAGAAAGCGAAGTAGGTTAAATTGTAACCTTCTTGAGCTTTAAACTGGTTTTTGTAATGTTGTCGCGTGCGTGTCAATTCTGTCGCATCGACTTCAACGGATAACCATGCATGTGGAATTTCATGCACACTTTGAACCATTTTATTTGCGATTTGACGACGTACACCATTAATTGGAATCATCGTGTCTCTTTGATTAGTTGAAATCGTCGGTTTTGAAGCCGATTGTGTTGTTTCCGATTTTTGTTGTGGCGATGTCTCCGTTTGCTGATTCGGTTGAGGACGCTTATTGGATGGTGTATGCCCTTGTTCAATCCAACGTTCAATATCTTTTTTTGTGACACGTCCTTCAAATCCTGTACCGGTTACTTCAGTTAAGTCAATTTGGTGTTCTGAGGCTAATTTAAATACAACAGGAGAATAACGCCCATTGTTTTTAGGTGTTGTTTGCCCTGTATGATGTGCTGTTTGTGTGTTGTCTTCTATTGTTTCGTTTTTATTGGATTCCGTCGCAGTTGACGTACTGATGTTACCACTTGAAGGTGTCGTTTCTGTTTCTCCATCGACATCAATTTCACATATCACTGTTCCTATCTCGATAGTTTCACCTTCAGCAATGAGGCGTTTAGTGATCGTACCTGTATAAGATGAAGGGACTTCGGCTGTGACTTTATCTGTAATCACTTCACAGATTGGGTCATATTCTTCTACATGATCCCCTTCTTTAACGAGCCATTGTTCAATTGTCCCTTCATGCACACTCTCTCCAAGTTTTGGCATTTTGATTTCCATTTGTGGACCTCCTTAAAAATGCGCCAATTCACGTATTTTATTTTTAATTTTGTCAGGGTTAATCATAAATTCGTCTTCTAAAGGGGGTGAGAACGGCATGGCAGGTACGTCAGGGCCAGCTAATCTCATAATGGGTGCATCTAAATCAAATAAGCAATTTTCAGCAATGATGGCTGCCACTTCTGACATGACACTCCCCTCTTTGTTGTCCTCGGTCACTAATAAACATTTCCCTGTTTTGCGGGCGCATTGAATAATCGTATCTTGATCAAGCGGGTATACTGTACGCAAATCAACCACTTCTACATCAATGCCCTCATCTTTTAATAAATCTGCTGCTTGTAAACAGTAATTGACAGCAAGTCCATATGAAAATACGGTTAGATCTTGGCCTTCACGTTTGACATCTGCTTGACCTAAAGGCACGGTATAATAACCTTCTGGTACGTTCTCTTTCAATAAGCGATACGCTTTTTTATGTTCGAAAAAGAGTACAGGATCATTTGAAGCAATGGAAGCAAGAAGTAAGCCCTTTGCATCATAAGGTGTAGATGGAATCACAACAGTGAGACCTGGTGTTGACGCAAATACACTTTCGATACTTTGGGAATGATAAAGCGCACCATGAATTCCACCACCAAAAGGTGCACGAATAGTTAACGGGACTTGCCAATCATTATTAGAGCGATAGCGCATTTTCGCTGCTTCACTCATAATTTGATTTGTAGCAGGTAAAATATATTCCGCAAATTGAATTTCTGCAATGGGACGTTTCCCCATCATCGCTGCGCCAATTGCGGAACCTACGATATTGGACTCCGCCAATGGTGTGTCTAAAACACGATATAGGCCATACTTTTCTTGCAGGCCAGCCGTAACACCAAATACGCCTCCTTTTTTGCCGACATCTTCACCAAGAATCATCGTATTTTGATCGGTTTCTAATGCGACATCAAGCGCTTGTTTAATCGCTTCAAGATAAGAGATTTTAGCCATGTTGAAGTCCTCCTTCTTCGTAAACATGCAAGTAAGTTTCGGACGGATCTGGATATGGTGATGCCTCCGCTTGTTTTGTTGCTTCATTAACAATTTGTTGATTCTCTTTTTCGATGGCATCAAACCAATCGGCATCAACCAATGATTCATCAATTAGATAATTTTTGAATTTTAAATTACAATCATTTTCTTTATCTATAAGTTTTTCTTCGTCAGTACGATAACGGTCGTCATCATCTGAGGAATGTGCAGTTAATCGTGTACATAATGCTTCGATAAGTGAAGCGCCCTCTCCATTAACTGCGCGTTCTCGTGCGGCTTTAATCGCACCGTATACAGCGATAGGATCATTGCCGTCGATTGTTTCGCCGTACATGCCATATCCGATTGCGCGATCAGAAAGCTTTTCTGCTCCGTATTGAAATTCTTTAGAAACAGAGATGGCATATTTATTATTTTCAATCAGGCAAATAAACGGTAAGTCATGAACGCCTGCAAAATTTAGCCCTTCGTGAAAATCACCTTGGTTGGAGCTCCCTTCTCCTAAAGTGACTAATGCAATATGTGGGCGTTGATCCATTTTAAAAGTTAATGAAGCGCCAACAGCATGGAGAATTTGAGTTGCAACAGAGGACCCTTGAGACATAATGCCAACTTCTTTTTTACTAAAATGAGACGGCATTTGTTTCCCTCCAGAATTGATATCATCTCGCTTACCGAAAGCGGATAACATTGTTTCCAATGGGGTCATACCTAGATATGTCACAAGTGCTAAATCACGATAATAAGGTGACGTAATATCTCCTTTTTGTAGTGCATAAGCTGTACCGATTTGAGTGGCTTCTTGCCCTTGACAACTAATAACGAATGGAATTTTACCAGCACGATTGAGCAACCACATTCTTTCGTCTAGTTTTCGACCTAAATCCATCGCACGATACATTTTTTTTAAATCTTCAATTTCAAGTCCAACACTTTGATATGCTTTCATATCTATTTTCCTCCTTGATCGCTATATATGAATAGATTGTTGGTCAAACTTTAAGCCTAATTCCATTAAGAGTTCTGAAATTGACGGATGGGCATGTGTGGAAAGGCCTAACTCAATTGCCGAGCCATTCATAAATTGAAGTACACTTAATTCATTAATGAGCTCTGTCACGTTTGGACCAATTAATGAGGCACCGAGCAGTGTTCCTGAAGGTGCTTCGAACAATAATTCAGCATAGCCATCAGGTACTGTAGCTGTAGTAATCATTGCTTTACCATTCGCTTTAAAAGGTGCTTTTACAACTTTATAATTCATTCCACGTGCTTTTGCTGTTTCAGAATTGAGACCTATGGATGCAATCTCTGGAGACGTATAAACGCATCTTGGCATAGCATCATAATCTATAGGAAGCGGTGACTGATTAAACATATGTTCAACTGCTGTGACGCCTTCTTTTGCACCGACATGAGCAAGTTGAAGTTGACCAATGACATCACCTGCAGCATAAATATGTGCATCTGCAGTTTGCATGTAGGCATTGGTTTCAATCACTTGTCTATCATTTCTGACCACTTTTGTATTATCTAACCCTAAATCATCAGTTTGAACTTTCCGGCCTATTGCAACAAGCACTTTTTCAGTAGTAAACGAGGTATCCAAATTAAATGAAACCCCATCTGCGTCTTTGTTGATATTTTTTTCTTGTAATTGCGTATTCAGGTGAAATTGAACGCCTATTTCTTCTAACTTTTGTTGAATCATCTGGCTGGTTTGTGCCGTTTCTGTCGGTAAAATGCGTTCACCTGATTCGATGATATGAACTTCAACACCGACTGTACTGAAAAAAGATGCAAATTCTAAGCCAATGACGCCGCCACCAATAATCGTGATGGATTGCGGCAATGCATCTAACTGCATTAAGTCATCTGAACTCAAAATTTGTTGATGATCAAAAGGTAAAAAAGGAAGTGGCATTGGTTTGGACCCGGTTGCAATTAACACATAGTCATTTGGGAGTAGTTCAGAAGTACCATCCTCATACTCAACAGAAACCGTACCACTTTGTGGTGTGAATATGGAAGCCCCCATTAAACGTCCCACACCTTCAAAAACGTCAATTTTATGACGCTTCATTAAGCTTTTAACCCCTTGATACATGGCATTAACAATATTATTTTTACGTGTCATGACGTCTTGGAAATGAAGAACAGGATTTTCAGAAGTGACGCCATATTTTTCTGCATTTTTAATCAGTTGAAATACTTCGGCTGATTTAAGAAACGTTTTAGTTGGAATACAGCCTTGATGAAGACAAGTTCCACCTAATTTTGATTTTTCAACAATTGCTACGGATTTACCAAGTTGACTTGCACGAATGGCGGCAGAGTATCCCGCAATTCCCCCGCCAAGAATAACGATATCATATTTTTCTTTTGTCATATTCAATCTCCTACTGATAAGTCTGAATTTTGATTTCTTGTTTTAAAGCGGACTGTGCGCATTCAGCTAATGTGTCCATTTCGTGTTCTCCAGGGAAAACAGTTATAGGTGCAATCCAATCAATATACTTTGCAATGGCGTCCACAAGCATCGTACTGTGGCTCATTCCCCCTGTAAAAATGATTTGATCGACTTGTCCCTTCAATACAGCAGCACGTTCACCAATCGCCTTTGCAATTTGAACAATCATGGCATCAATAATGATTTTAACTTCTGGTTCATCATAGCGCGTCATCAATTGTTTTAAATCAGTTGTGTTAAAATACGCTTTTAGTCCTGAATGACGACTTAATTTGTATTTAACGTCTTCAACAGACAGTTGGTGTGTTTCCATATAAGAAATTAACAAGTCATTAGGTAGGCTGCCAGCACGATCTGTTGCCATAGGGCCTTCGCCGTAAAGTGCTTCATTGACATCAATGACTCGTCCTTGTTCATGTGCACCAATGCTTATTCCTCCACCCATATGAATCACGATAACATTAAGAGATTCATAAGATTGATTCGTTTTTTTAGCGTATTGGCGTGCCACGGCTTTTTGATTGAGTGCATGGAAAATACTTCGACGTTTAATTTCAGGAATTCCCGTATAACGCACTTCATCTATCAATTCATCGACAACGACTGGATCCGTCGTAAAAACCGGAATATGATATTTTTGTCCGAGTTGATAACCTATCATTGCACTCAAATTAGAGGCATGTGTTCCATATTTGAACTGTTTTAAGTCATCATACATTCTCGTATTTACAACATATGTACCGCCGATTAGAGGTTTCAATATCCCTCCGCGACAAGCTACGGCATCAATTTGATTGAGTTGATACCCACTATTTTCAATCGCAGCTTCAATTATTTCTTGACGTAAGCCTTCTTGTTCTGTCATAGCTCTATTCAATACTGATTTGGTATGACTTATATTTTGACTCACTTTACATTGATTATCTTCATAAATGGCATATTTACTAGAGGTACTCCCTAAATTCAATACAAGTACGCTGACCATTTCATCCCTTCTTTCAAAAACAAATTAAAACATGGATATGTACTATTTTTATATCATTCAACACGCTTTTAATTTTAATGCAATTAAGATGGAATTGATTTTGTTTTCGATGCGATCTGCTCTAGATGTTAAAACAATTGGAAATTGCGCGCCTAAAATGAGACTTGCGACCTTAGCTTGGCCAAAGTATGTCAATGATTTATAGAGCACATTTCCAACATCAATACTAGGCACAATGAGTACATCTGCTTGTCCTGCGACGACTGACTGAATCCCTTTTTGAATGGCACTTTGCTGATCAATCGCATTATCCAATGCAAATGGACCATCTATGTAGACATTTTCGTCTATTGGATGTGTCTTGAAATGTTGTACCACTTGTGCAGCTTTCACAGTAGAGGGTATTTTTTGATTGACCTTTTCTACAGATGACAGTAAGGCAACATACAGTTGATTGTACTGTAGTCGTTTTGAAAAATGAACGATATTTTGAATCATCGCTTTGGTATCATTTTCTGTTGGTTCGATATTTAATGCAACATCTGAAATCATCAGCAGTTTATGATAGGACGGAATTTCAAAAAGTGCGATATGATTTAAGAAAGTTTTCTTGTCATGAGCATGTCGCTTTAACACAACTGATAAAATTTGAGCGGATGTGATTTGCCCTTTCATTAAGATGTCTGCCTGATTATCCTTTAAATCATCTAAACAACGTTCGAGTGCGGCTTCTTCTGTTTCGAAGGTATTCACTTGTATTCGCGTTAACAATTCTGGTGCTAAGTTAAAAGTGCGAATCAATACAGTGATATCTTGATGATTATACAATTTGAAGTTCGCGTTGGTTCGCTTTAAGACTTCAACCATTACACTGATGAGTGATTCAGTTGTCGCATTCACCAATGCAATGGTACCATCCAATGATTCAACTCCTTGAAACAATGCTTTAAATTGCAATGGTCATCATCCTTTATGCTTTTGATTTTGTTCGATCATTTCTTTCGCATTTTGTTTCGCTAATTCTGTGACAGTTGCGCCAGAAATCATACGTGCAATTTCATTAATGCGTGCATCACCGCTCAACTCCTGCACGACTGTCGTTGTGCGATCGTCTTTCTCATGTTTCGAAATATACAAATGATGATCGCTCATCGATGCCACTTGAGGTAAATGTGAAATACAAATGACTTGAATGACAGAGGCAATCTCTTGCATTTTTTCAGCCATTTTTTGAGCGGCTTGACCGGATACACCAGAGTCCACCTCATCAAATAGTATAGCGGTTTGCCCTCTTGCACGCACAAATATGCTTTTTAAAGCCAACATAATTCGGGATAATTCCCCACCACTTGCAATTTTATTCAAGCTCTTTAAAGGCTCCCCTTTATTTGGGCTAATAAGGAACTCAATGCTTTCAAGCCCCTCTTTTTGAGGTGTATCGTATGGTCTAAATGCAATTTCTAAGTTTGCATCTTTCATTTGTAGATTTTGTATTTCATGAACAATGCAATCGCGTAACTGTCTTGCCACAATTCTACGCGCTTTTGATAAATTTTTCCCGTTCTTTTCAACTTGTTGCGATAATTGTTGAATTTCTTCTCGTAATTGTGAAGTGCTCTCTTCATAATTTTCGATTTTGTTTATTTCATCTGCTATTTTTTCTTGGTAAATCATAAGCTCAGCAATGTCTTTACCATATTTACGTTTTAGATTATTGAGCAAGTTCATGCGAGACTCGAGCGTATTTAAGTATTGTTCATCGAATTCAGTTTGATTAATTTCTTCATAGATTTGATGTTTTGCATCTTCTAAAGTGTAATAAAACTGATCGACCTCTTCTTTTAATTTTTGGAACGTGTTGGGTAAAATTTGATCGATTGTTTGTAGTTCATTACTCAAGGTGTAGAGACGATCTGTAATCGCATGCTCATCGGTTAATGTGACATATGCCGCATTAAGCGCCAAGCTTAAATTTTCGGAATTTTGAATTCTTTTTATCTCAACTTCTAATTGTTCAATCTCGCCTTCTTTTAATTGTGCTTCTTTCAATTCATCATATTGAAATTTCATCAAATCTAAACGTTGTAATAATGCTTGATCTTCTGATTCTAGCGCTTCAAGTGTTTTGATTTTATCTTGATATTGTTGATAGGCATGTGCATAATTTTCAAGTTCTTGCGCATATTGTCCATCTGCATAACGGTCAAGTAATGTGACATGATATTTTTGTTTGAGTAATGTTTGTGTCTCATGTTGACCATGAATGTCCAATAATGCTTGCATGACTTTCCTCAAATCTTGCAGCGTTACGGTTTGATTATTGATACGACAAATACTTTTACCTGAACTGAAAATCTCTCTTTTAACAATTAAGAAGTCTTCATTAATATCGATTCCTAATGTTTTGAGTTCAAGGATGGCTTCTTTTGCGTCATCAATATCAAATATACCTTCAATGATTGCTTTTTTCTCACCATGACGGACAAATTCTGAAGATGCACGCATACCAATCAGTTGTCCTATTGCGTCAATAATAATTGATTTTCCTGCACCTGTTTCACCACTGAGCACCGTAAGACCTTCCGAAAATTGGATATCTAATGTATCAATGATTGCAAATTGTTTAATAGAGAGGCTTTCTAACATCTAACATCCATCCTTATAACATATTGAAAATTCTTTCCTTAATTTCGTCAGCTGAAGGATTATCTCTACAAATAATCAAACAAGTATCATCACCACAAATCGTACCTAATACTTCCTCCCAATCGATTTGATCCAGTATTGCGCCAATAGATTGCGCATTTCCCGGCAATGTTTTAAGAACGAGTAGGTTATTGGCGCTATCAATTTTAACAAACGAATCCATCAGATAACGGCCTAGTTTTTCAAGTGGATGATATCTACGGTCATTAGGTAGACTGTAAATATACTGCCCACTCGGAGCTGGCACTTTGATTAATTGTAACTCTTTAATGTCTCGCGATACAGTGGCTTGGGTCACATTCATATCGTAGTCATTCAATCTTTTAACCAACTCATCTTGTGTTTCGATTTGTTCATTTGAAATGATTTCTCTGATTTTTATATGTCTCACAGATTTTTTAGGCATAATTGACACCTCATAACGAATATTTATACATTAATTCTACCATATTCTTATGCTATTTACTCACATAAGCTATCATCGATGAAAGGCATCACTGATTAATGCGCGCGTCACATACAAACACTACATTTAATTTGTAAATCTACGTATTATATCAAGTTGAATTGAGCGTAATCCATCACATAGATACCGATCGCAATCGCTTTTTGTTAGTCTGCTTATCCATGTTATCACACATGAAAATAACGCAGTATTTATCGCTAGTTCAGCTATCAAAAAATGATTCCTTTCAGACGAAGCGATTAAATCGTCTTCAAAATGGTTGTTTTGCAAATTATAGGTAAAAACTAAATGACTTAATTAGGAGCGAGAAAAATGGAAAACTTAAAAAACGTACAACAAAACTGACTAAGGGATTAGCAGTACTAGCAATAGCAAGTGACCTTACAATGAGCATAGGATTTACTGACGATCATGCAAATGTTGTCGATCATCATACAATATCATCAAAAGATAACAATACAAACAAAACAGAAGTTTTACCAAAGTACAGAAAAGATAAAAATAGCAACGATATTTCTTTAATATACTTTGAAAATGACGGGAATTTAGGTGTACACGCATAAAGCGCTGTACAAACTAGAGGAGTAGGAAAATGCTTATCTGGCATAGTAGTTGGTGCTGTAACAGGAAGTGTTACTTTAGGTCTTGCTGGCGTGGGAGTTGGTACTGTTTGCGGCGCTGTTGGTGGTGGACGAACTAGAGGAGCAACTTTCTGCTAATAACACAGGCGTGATACGATGAAAAAATTTTCAATGTGCGGCTATGTCTATTATTATTTTTAGTCATAACATCATGGACAATCATAAGTATAAAATTTGGTAATATGAGCACTACACAAGTGTTAATGGCTAATTCATTTGTATACATTGCTTATATATTATATTTAGTAAAATTCATCCAATATCATCAGCACAAAACCAGCTAAACATTTATTCCAGTTCCTCTATTTGACGACGATTCTGCAGAAATAAATTTTAATCATTTCAAGGTGATATGTGAGTGAATATCAAAAACGTATTAAGCAACAAAAACTTACCACTTCGTACGATATTTCATCACCAACCGATGTTGACAAAGAGCCAAAAAACACGAGTGCATAGGCTACTCGTGTTTTTTATCTTGCTTTAAAAACTGTTGGACTGTTTGAACTAATGGTGCGTGTGTTAAACCGAGGTCTTCTAAGATTTGGTTAACATCTCCATGTTCTATATATTCATCATCGATACCAAGACGCTTGATACGGTTGGTATACCCATGGTCTGTCATAAAGTTTGCAATTTGACTACCTAATCCGCCATTGAGCATGCTTTCTTCAACCGTTACGATTGGAATGTTACTTTTACCGATGTCGTTCAGCAACTCTGTATCCATTGGTTTAATATAACGGGCATTGACGACGCGTGCTTGAATATCGAATTGCGATAGTGTTTCTGCTACTTCTAACAGCGTGACTAATGTTGGACCGTAACTGATTAATACGATATCGTCACCAGATGTCATATTTTCCCACTGACCAATAGGGATATGCTTACGATGATCTGAGATTTCAACACCTAATCCATTCCCACGAGGGTAACGAATCGCAATAGGTCCTTGTTCATAATGCATTGCCGTGTAAATCAGGTCTTTTGCTTCATTTTCATCTTTAGGCATCATTACAATCATATTAGGAAATTGCGTTAAGAATCCTACATCGAATACACCTTGATGCGTCTCACCATCGGCACCGACCAGCCCGGATCGATCTACACCAAAAATAACATTTAATTTTTGTCGGTCAACATCGTGTAAAACTTGATCGTAGGCGCGCTGTAAAAATGTAGAGTAGATGGCAACATAAGGTTTCATCCCTTCAACCGCTAATCCTGCAGCCATCGTTACCGCATGTTGTTCTGCGATACCTACGTCAAAAAATTGTTCAGGCAACTCTGATTGGAATTTCGTCAGTTTTGATCCGACAGGCATTGCAGGTGTAATAGCAACCACACGGCGATCTTGTCGTGCATATCCGAGTATTTCATCACTCATCAATTGACTCCAAGAAGGCCCCTGAGGTTGTCCTTTAATTTGTTCACCAGTTTCCAATTTATAAGGTCCTAGCCCGTGCCAAGTCCCAATCTTATCATTTTCAGCAGGATGATAGCCTTTCCCTTTTTTTGTAACAACATGAATCAATACCGGCTTGTTGATTGAATCCGCTGCAGTTAAAGCGTTTTCTAGTTCCTCAAAGTTATGACCATCAACAGGACCAATATAACGAATACCAAGCTCTTCAAAAAAAGCGCCATCCACTAATAAGTACTTTAAACTATCTTTAATGCGGTCTGCTGATTCACGTAATCGGCTTCCCCCTGGTAATCGACTGAGCATCGCCTCTGCATCAAATTTAAGGCGGTTGTATCCCTGGTTCATACGAATACGCCCGAGCATGTTATGCATCGCCCCTACATTAGGCGCGATACTCATTTCGTTGTCGTTTAACACAATCGTCATGTTTGTTCGATCGTGTCCGATATTGTTCAACGCTTCAAGCGCCATTCCTCCAGTTAGTGCACCGTCACCGATGACTGGCACAATGTGATGATGTTTGCCTAATATATCTCGTGCTTTTGCCATGCCCATCGCAGCAGATAAGGAGGTTGAACTATGTCCAGCTTCCCACACATCATGCTCAGATTCTCTTAATTTTGGAAATCCACATAACCCTTTATACTGTCTTAACGTATCAAACTGGTGACCGCGTCCTGTTAAAATTTTATGGGTATAGCTTTGATGGCCAACATCCCAAATAATTTTATCTTCCGGACTATTGAAATGCTTATGCAAAGCGATTGTTAATTCAACCACACCGAGATTAGCACCAATATGTCCACCTGTTACTGCACAAGTTTGAATTAAGAATTGTCGCATATCGTGACTCAATGCTTCAAGTTCCTTTACAGAAAGACTTTTTAAGAATGAAGGATTCTGTATATTTCTAACGTCCATTGAAATCACCCTTAACTATTATATCGTAATGATTATAACACTTTAGTTACAACTTAGATAGGCAAAACCTAGCTTTGGCGTTGATAAAAAAGCGCGAGCAAACATTTTAAATCTGTTGTATCATACTGGTGCGAGAGCGTTTTTAAAATGGTTTCGGCTTTTTGAATATATTCTTGCAGCTGTTGTTCAGCGCCTGTGACACCAAGCAGCGTCACGTATGTACTTTTATTGTTTGTTGCATCACTTCCAACAGGTTTTCCGATTTTATCGACGTCACCGCAAATATCTAATAAATCGTCTTTTATTTGAAAAATAACACCTAAATAACGAGAAAATTCTATAAGTTGACTCGTCGTTGATGGCGATGCCGAAGTCATTATCGTTGCTGCTTCAATGGAAAATTGGATTAAAGCCCCTGTTTTGTGTATATGAATCTGTTCTAATTGTTCAAGTGGGACTGTTCGGTTTTCACTCTGCATGTCTAGTGTTTGTCCCCCGACCATGCCGCAATGACCACTTGCCTGACTTAATTTTTGAATTAATTTTACTTTGGCATCAGCGGTGATATCCGGAGTCTGTGTGATAACCTCAAACGCTTTGGTTAACAATGCATCCCCAGCAAGGATTGCAAGCCACTCACCGTATACAGTATGATTTGTCGGTTTGCCCCTTCTCAAATCATCATCATCCATAGCCGGCAAGTCATCGTGGATTAAAGAATAGGTATGAATCATTTCTAAAGCCAATGCGACGTTAAATCCACTTTGTAAGACGTGATGATTTAGCATTTTAATCGTTGATAACATCAGCAATGGGCGGATTCGTTTACCTCCAGCTTCAAGGGAATAACGCATACTTTCTTCTAGGGGCGTTCCTAATGAAGTATCCTTAATCGCATGCTTCAAATGTGTATCAAATTGTTTTAATAACTCATTCAGACTTTGATTCATCACTTTCATCTGCCTCTTTATCCATTAGTTGAGAAACTTTCTTCTCTGCATCACTCAATGTTTTTTCGCATGATTTTGAGAGTGCAATGCCTTTTTGATATAGTTCTAATGATTTTTCTAATGATATTGTATCGTTATCGAGTTGGTTCACGATTGTTTCAAGCTCATTCATCATTTCTTCAAACGATTGATTATCAGTCATCAGTTTGCCACCTCACTTCTTCAATTTTTGCTGCTATCGTACCATCTTTCATCGTGACTTCGATATGATCCCCTTTTTTGACACCACGACTACTCGTTAATACATGATTATCCTTTTTCACAATAGAATACCCTCTTAACATCGTTTTTGTCGGACTTAAGTTGTCCAATGACAGGAGTCGATGCTCCAATTGCTGTCTTTGGGATGTTAGGACACGGTGAATTTGTTTGTCTAATTGTGTGCTTAAAGTGATGCAGTTTTGTTTTTGACGCTGGACACTTTCATAAAAATGTTGTAATCGAATATGTTGTTGCATCAACATGAGTTGTTGTTTCTCATTTTGTAAACGCATGAGCATGGTTTGGTGTAACATGCGATCGAGATCATCTCTTTTTTGGGTTTGCTGTTCGTACAATAATCCTGGTTGTTTAAATTTATAGTAAGACTGCAATTGCTTTAATTGCTGTGTTAAATGTTTTAACTGTTGTTTGATAAAGCGATCTAAATAAACTTTTGTCTTCAGTAAAACTTGTTTAAGTTCTTGCTGATCAGGTGTCGCTAACATCGCAGCCTGTGTAGGCGTAGCTGCACGTAAATCTGCTACAAAATCACTTAAAGTCGTATCTGTTTCATGACCAACAGCAGAAATGACAGGTGTTTTACAAGAATATATCGCTTTTACAACGTCTTCTTCATTAAAATTCCATAAATCTTCAATGGAACCGCCGCCTCGACCAAGAATGATGACATCTGCACCTGATTCATCCGCGATTTTTAGTTTTTCGATAATATCATTTTTAGCGTGTGCCCCTTGAACGAGTGTACTGATTTTAATCTGTTCAGCAAGGGGATAGCGGCTATTCAAAGTATTTTGGATATCTCTAATGGCTGCCCCTGTATTGGCAGTAAGTATTGCGATTTTTTGAGGATATTTCGGAATGCTTTTCTTATTTGAAGGATCAAAGTACCCCTCTTTAGTCAATTTTATTTTAAGTTGTTCAAATTTCTGATAGAGATTACCAACGCCATCGAGTTGCATTTGATTAACGTAAATTTGATAATTTCCACGACGCTCGTATACTGAAACACGTGCTTCTAATAAAACTTGATCCCCTTCTTTAGGATTGAAGTCAAGCTGAGCGGCTTGGGACTTAAACATCATTGCAGCGATGACGCTATTTTCGTCTTTAACAGCAAAATATAAATGACCACTACTATGACGTTTAAAGTTAGACAGTTCGCCTTTGATATAAACGCTTTGAAGATGAGGGTCTTGATCGAATTTATATTTAATATATTTAGTTAATGCAGAAATTGTTAAATATTTTTCCATACAATCACTCAATTTCTTTTAATTTGACCTAATACACCATTAATAAATTTGTAATGATCATCATCACTAAATTGTTTTGCGAGCTCAACTGCCTCATTAATGATTACTTTCTCTGGTGTCTCGCTATGATCGATTTCAAAAGTCGCCATTCTTAAGATGATACGATCTGTTTTAAGAAGGCGAGGAATTGTCCATCCGTTAAGGTGAGGGCTGATTTTTTCGTCCAATACGTCTTGATGATCTTTGACACCTGAAACAAGCCACTTAATAAATGTGAAATCTAAATCAGGATGGTCATCTTTAATGAAGTTCATGGCTTCATCGATGGTTAATTCTGTATGCTTCATTTCAAGTTGAAATAATGTTTGAAAAGCCTGACTCCGTGCTTGTTTTCTACTCATTTTCATTCTCCGTTCATGTTTTAATTACGATTATTTTTTTGCCATTTCAATATGCGTAATATGAATATTGATTTGTTTTGGCGTCAGTGCAAGCATCGTATTTAATGCACTATGAATGGATTTTTGTACTTTTAAAGCAGTTTCTGACACTTTAACAGTATGATTTAAAGCGCAATACACATGGATAATGATTTCATTATCCTCAGTTAAAATTTTGATTCCTTTTGTTAAATTTTTACGACCCAAACGGTCTAATGTTGAATTTTTGAAATCGGGGAATACGCCCTCAACCCCTTTTACTTCAGATACAGCGATGCTCGCAATGACAGAAATAACTTCGGGTACAATTTCAACATTGCCAAGGTTAGGATTGAAATGTTCGATAGACTTTGCCATGCATGTGACCTCCCTTCAAATTAATCTTCTTCATTCATGATATCGTAAATTTCTAGAAACTTGGTGCTAAAGAAACCTTTATTGAAGACAGGGTGATTTAACAGTCGAATATGGAACGGAATAGTTGTGTCAATACCGAGGACGACAAACTCATTTAATGCTCTTAATCCTAATTGGATTGCTTCGGCACGCGTAGGTTGATGAACAATCAATTTTGCAACCATTGAATCATAATAAGGTGGAATCCTATAGTTTGTATAGCATGCAGAGTCGATGCGAACACCAAAGCCTCCAGGTGTAAGGTACTGTTCAATCTTACCTGGTGAAGGCATAAAATTTTTGTATGGGTTTTCTGCATTAATACGGAATTCAATCGCATGCCCGTTGATTTGTATATCTTTTTGCGTGTATGGCAATTTTTCGCCCATTGCGACTTTGATTTGCATTTTTACGAGATCAATTCCAGTCACCATTTCAGTTACTGGATGCTCAACTTGAATACGTGTATTCATTTCCATAAAGTAAAATTGGTCCTCATCCAAATCGTAAATAAACTCTATCGTACCCGCATTATAATAATGAACTGCTTGCGCTGCTCTTACAGCGGCGTTCCCCATCTCTTCACGTTTTTCTGCAGTCAATATTGGTGAAGGTGCTTCTTCAACAAGTTTTTGCATCCGTCGTTGAATCGTACAATCGCGTTCACCTAAATGAATGACATTGCCATGTTCATCACCTAAGATTTGAATTTCTATATGACGGAAGTTTTCAATAAACTTCTCTAAATAAAGCCCCCCATTACCAAATGCCGTTTCAGCTTCTTGTTGGGTCATTTTATAGCCATTGATTAATTCTTCTTCTGTTCGTGCAATACGAATGCCTTTACCTCCACCGCCAGCAGTTGCTTTTATTATGACGGGATAACCAATGAGATTAGCGGTTTGGATGGCATCTTCAATTGTATTCACAAGTCCTTCGCTTCCAGGAACGACCGGAACATTTGCACGTTTCATCTCTTCTTTAGCAATGTCTTTGATCCCCATCTTTTGTATTGATTCATAGCTCGGACCGATAAATTTTAACTGTACAGCTTCACATAATTCGGCAAAATCTGCATTTTCTGCTAGAAAACCATAACCTGGGTGAACGCCATCACATCCTGTAGAAGTCGCAATAGACAAGATGTTTGGGATATTTAAATACGAGTCTTTTGATTGCTTAGGTCCCACGCAGTAGGCTTCATCAGCTAATTGAGTATGTAATGCATCTTTATCGCCTTCAGAATAAATCGCTACTGTTTGGATGCCTAATTCGTGACATGCGCGGATAATGCGCACTGCAATCTCGCCACGGTTTGCAATAAGTATTTTTTTCATATTATTTCACCTTGAATAAGACTTGGCCATACTCAACCATTTGTCCATCTTCAACAAGAACCTCAACGATTTCACCAGCCACTTCTGCTTGAATTTCATTAAATAACTTCATTGCTTCCAAAATACAAACGGTAGTATCCGCAGTAATTTGGTCGCCGACTTGTACATAGGCATTTTCTTCTGGAGATGGTGATTTATAGAAAGTACCGACCATTGGAGCGGTTATCGTTTTAAGTGTTTCATCTACCTCAGATGACGGCAGCTCAACTTGTGCAGCAGGTTGAACCGATGGGCTTGATGTGACTTGTGTCGCAACACTTTGCGGTGCAGCCACTTGCTGTGTAATGATTTCTTTTTCTTTCTTAAGATTAACCGTTGTCCCTTTATCTTCAATGTTTATTTCAGTTAGGTTAGAGTTGTCTAGAATATCTATTAATTCTTTAATCTCTTTAAAATTCATTTTGGTTACTCCCTTATGATTGATTATTTCTACCTTACTATTTTACTTGAGTGTATGGGGCAATTCAAGAAAATACGTAAATAACACCATGAGACAATAGATGGAAAAATTCGACTTTAAAAATGAGAAATACAATCTGTTTTAAGTAAATAAGAAGTCATTCGCTTTAAAAGACCGGATCACATCATGGTCACACCAAAGGCTTGAGCACTTTTTCATAGTCATGAGTTACAATTTGTCAAAAAGAAAGACTAACAGGACATAACTGCCCTATTAGTCTAAGTGTCGGATTGACTTTATTGTTCAAAAGCAAAATCCGCATAATTTAAAATGATGACTGTACTTGATTATGCACGTGAGACATAGCTGCCGTCTGTTGTATTGATCACCAATGTATCCCCTTCATTAACAAAAAGAGGAACGTTTAATGTATAACCCGTTTCAACTGTTGCAGATTTTGTTGCACCTGTTGCTGTATCCCCTTTGATACCTGGTTCAGTTTCAGTCACTTCAAGTTCAACAGTTTTTGGTAGTTCTACACCAATTGTCTCACCCTCGTATGTTTGGATATGCACATCCATATTGGCTTTCAAGAACTTCAATTCATATTCTAAGTAATCTGTTGATAGTTCCGTTTGTTCGAAAGTTTCATTATCCATAAAAATATGATTGTCACCATCTGCGTAAAGATATTGCATACGACGATTTTCAATCATTGCAGGTTCAACTTTTTCGCCTGCGCGGAATGTTTTTTCTTGAATTGCACCCGTTCTTAAATTACGTAATTTTGATCTAACAAACGCAGACCCTTTACCAGGTTTCACATGTTGGAATTCAATGACTTTCCAAATGCCATTGTCGACAGAAATTGTTAAACCTGTTTTAAAATCATTTACAGAAATCATTCAGTTTCCTCCTCAGAATCACTCTTCTTTTAAAATAATAAGGTCTTTTCGTGAATTAGTAAAGCGTTGTCCCCCATTTTCTGTGATTAAAATATCATCTTCAATACGTACGCCACCTAATCCTTCTACATATATTCCTGGCTCGATTGTCACACATTGATTGACTTTGAGTACTGACTCAGATTTTTGAGAAAGTCCAGGTTGCTCATGGATATCCAGTCCGATACCGTGTCCTAAAGAATGACCAAAATTTTCACCGTAACCCGCTTCAGTAATGATGTCTCGAGCGAGGCGATCCATTTCTCGACATGTCATGCCAGGACGTATTGCTTCGATGGCGGCTAATTGACTTTCTAAAACAATATTATAAATTTTTATCATTTCTTCTGAGGGCTGACCTACCGCAAATGTACGCGTAATATCTGAACAATACCCTTGATAATATGCACCAAAGTCTAACGTCACCATTTCGCCCGCATGAATCACTTTGTCAGAGGCTACACCGTGCGGCATTGCGCCTCTTACCCCTGATGCTACAATCGTATCAAAGGAAGTGTCATCAGCGCCTAAATGAAGCATTTTACTTTCCAAATGCGCTTTTACCTCTTTTTCTGTCATACCCGGTTTCACCACAGTTAAGATATACTCGTATGCTTGATCAACAATGTCAGCTGCTTTCTGAATCGCTTTAATTTCACTTTCATCCTTTGTTTCGCGAATCGTCTCAATGGCTTGTCCAATTGAAATTAAATCGTGACGACCTTGATTTAATTTTAAAAAAGCGTCATAGGCAACGAGATGCCCTTCAAATCCGATATCCTGTAATTGTAGTGTTGTAAATTGTTGTAAAATGGACGTGTATAAATCACCTTGTTGTAAAACAACTTCATATTCAGTCGCTTGTTGTGCAGCTTGATCAGTATAACGAAAATCAGTCAAAAGTAAGGCTTTATCTTCTGTAATCAATAATGCCCCACTTGTACCTGTGAAGCCTGATAAATAGCGACGATTGAAGTCGGATAAGACAACAATACCATCAAGGTGCTTATCGTGTATTAATGTTCTTATTTTTTGAAGTCTATTTTTCATTATTTTTCCTCCTTATATTTGTACTTAGTTACATGATACCTTAAAATGTATACATGTGTAGTGAAAAAACAATGTGTGATTAGAGGTTTATTATGAAGAAGATAACAGTTGCAAGTTTAAGTGTAGCAATTTTATTATCCGCTTGTGGAAGTCAGAATTTGTTGCCATTAGAAGAGAAAAGCACAAATTTAAGCGATAAAAACCATGACATCAAATTGGAAAATCAACAATTAA
Source organism: Staphylococcus lutrae (assembly GCF_002101335.1). NCBI lineage: Bacteria > Bacillati > Bacillota > Bacilli > Caryophanales > Staphylococcaceae > Staphylococcus > Staphylococcus lutrae. The sequence continues at coordinate 2,516,142 of NZ_CP020773.1, forward strand.
AAAACGAAAATTCGAAAAAACAAAAACAGGTGGATGCATTAAAAAAAGACTCTGAAAATACAAGTGAAGCGAAAGCCAATCAGAAAAAGGCCAATTATTTAGAAGTAAGTTCAGAGTATTATTCAGCCGTGACGCAGATTATTAATGACTATCAACAGATTGATACAAAAGTTGTTGAAAATAAAAAAAGTAGTAAAATACAGGATCAACTGGATCAAATTGTCGAAGATCATGACAATGCGGTGAGTCGCTATGACGATGATGTCCACAATATGAAAGAATTAAAAAAAGATAAGACAGTGACAACACAAGATAAAGAGATTAAACAATTGCAAAAAGAGATTAAAAATGCACTATCCAAAATTAAAAAAGGTTATGAAAAAAAGGATTTACAACTTATCCAACAAGGACGTCAAAATCTCAAGCACATTAATGTCAAATCCACTAATAAAAATTGAAAAGGGAGTCATTAAAATGACGATGATACAAAAAGTTATATTCGGTGTAATCTTGGTGATTGCATTGATAGGTCTCGCACTGAATTTTGTTGCCATTCTATTTAGTATTTTTAAAACTATCATTAACTTAGCCGTGATTATTGGTGTGATTTATTTAATCTATTTCTTTTTCTTTTTAACACCTGATCAACGTGAGTATAAAAAGCGTGTTTGGAAAAACAAAATGAAAAGATATAGATAAAGGTTGTTGTAACCAAACATTGAAGTCAGTACTTTGGAAGTGCACGTTGTCATTTATCAAGTCGCATTAACATATTACAACCACGCCCTCGTAGCCATTGATGAGGGCGTGGTTATGTTTTGTCATATCATTCACCATTTTGAGTGATAATTAATTTTTAACATGCTGTTACAAAAATAGTGATTTTCTGTCGTATGAGGTGTCTATCGACAAGACGCCGTAATATGATTGATGATTAATAACCGTCACTATTTTCGGTATAAAAAAGCGTCAGAACGGTATTTTTCTTCCAAGGCTTTGACTTCATCTTGTTGTGCTGCAGTTAAAGTTAAAGGTTTAAATTCAATATTTAACGCCTTTTTAAATCCTTCCTTGAAGGCAATTTCCATTTCTTCTAAAGTGACCGTTGTCTCTGATAAATCATTAATAGCGACCGCTTTGTCAACAAACGCTTCTTTCATTTTTAATTTTAGTCTTTCATTTTTAAAGATGAACATATCAAATAAATCATCTACGTCAACATCTTGTAGTATTGAACCGTGTTGGAGTATGACCCCTTTTTGTCTTGTTTGAGCACTTCCAGCAATTTTTTTGCCTTCAACGACGAGTTCATACCAGCTTGGTGCATCAAAACAAACCGAACTTCTCGGTTGTTTAAGTTTTTCACGTTCTTCTTGTGAGCGTGGTATCGAGAAGTATGCATCGAAACCTAGCGCTTTAAATCCTTCTAGTAATCCTCCTGAAATGACGCGATACGCTTCAGTCACCGTTTGAGGCATGTCAGGATGAGATTCAGGAACAATGACACTGTATGTTAACTCTTTATCATGTAAAACGCCACGTCCCCCCGTTTGACGTCTTACAAGGCCATAACCCTTCTCTTTTACTTTTGCTATATCAATTTCTTTCTCTAAGCGTTGAAAATAGCCTATAGACAATGTGGGTGGATTCCATGTATAAAACCTTACAACTGGATCAATTTCACCTCTAGATACAAAGTTGAGTAATGCCTCATCCATTGCCATATTATAGAATGGATCGTGTTCCCCCGTATTCATAAAATACCAAGTTTCAGTCATTTGTCGTAAAGCCTCCCTATGAAATATCATTGGGCATATGCCGTATATAAAAACACCTTAAATAATCAACATATGTCACACATAAAAATTTTGATAAATTAGTCTATCAGTCTTATAATAATAATATCGGTAATTTAGGGAGGATGCAAGATGAGTACTATGACATTAGTTGTTTTAATTGTGTTAGCTGCCGTCATCGTTTGGATGATTACAAACTTTATAATTAATAAAAAATCTGTAACAGAATTAAATCAAGAAGAATTTCAAGAGGGTATTCGCAAAGCCCAAGTCATAGATTTAAGAGAAAAAGCGGATTACGATTATGGTCATATTATTGGTGCAAGAAATATTCCAATGACAATGTTTCGTCAGCGTTATCAAGGCTTACGAAAAGACCAACCCATCTATCTCGTGGATGCTAATGGTATTGCTAGCTATCGTGCAGCACGTACACTTAAGAAAAAAGGTTACACAGATTTGTATATGTTAAAAGGCGGCTATAAAAAATGGACAGGCAAAATAAAGTCTAAAAAGTAGTGAATGGAGCTAGTACATCTTTGGAAATAAGGTGTCTAGCTTTTTATATTTTAAGGGGGTTAAGTATTTGAAACAAATGAAATGCCACCTATCTTAAATATGTGCATCATGCGTAACAAATGATGCACATATTCGTAATAGATGGCAAATCATATATAGTCCTTAAGCAATTGCTATTCTTTTTCTTCTTTTAAGTTTTCAAATTTTAAGATCGGTTGACGTGCCGCTGTTGTTTCATCAAGGCGATCAATCAACGTCGTATGTGGTGCTTCTAAAACTTTATCTGGATCTTCCTCTACCTCTTTTGCAATTTGAATTAACGCATCACAAAAATAATCTAATGTTTCTTTTGATTCGGTTTCAGTCGGTTCAATCATCATTCCCTCATCAACAATTAATGGGAAATAGACAGTCGGTGGATGCACCCCAAAATCAAGTAAGCGTTTAGCCATATCTAAAGTGCGGACACCTAATTTTTTCTGCTTTGTTCCACTGAGTACAAATTCATGTTTACAATATTGATCAAATGGGATAACAAACGTATCCTTTAATCTTGCTTTAATGTAGTTGGCGTTTAATACTGCAGCTTCAGAAACTTCTTTTAAACCTTGGTAACCCATTGTACGAATATACGTATAAGCACGTAAGTAAATACCAAAGTTGCCATAGAATGGTTTTACACGTCCAATGGAATGTTTGATTTGCTGATCATATTCGAAACGATCGCCATGCTTAACGACTAACGGTTTTGGTAAATAGTCACGTAATTCTTTTTTTACACCGATTGGTCCTGATCCTGGACCGCCCCCACCATGAGGACCAGTAAATGTTTTGTGCAAGTTCAGATGGACAGCATCAAAGCCCATGTCCCCAGGTCTTACCTTATCCATAATTGCATTTAAATTTGCACCATCATAGTACAGAAGTCCGCCAGCTTCGTGGACGATATCACGGATTTCCATAATATTTGTTTCAAATATCCCCAGTGTATTTGGGTTAGTGAGCATGATGGCAGCGGTTTTTTCACTAACTACCTCTTTTAGGTGATCAATATCGACTTCCCCTTTTTCGTTAGATTTAACGGTTACCGCTTTAAAACCAGCAAATGCGGCAGAAGCAGGGTTCGTACCATGAGCAGAGTCAGGAACAATCACTTCATCACGCTCAGTATCACCGTTTTGAATATGATACGCTTTGAAAATCATAAGGGCAGTCCATTCTCCATGTGCACCCGCTGCAGGTTGTAGAGAGATTTCATCCATGCCTGTAATTTCTTTCAATTCTTCTTGTAAACTGTATATGATTTCCAAAGCCCCTTGAATTTGGTTTTCATCTTGTAGTGGATGTGCTTCTGCAAAACCAGGAATTCGTGCGACTTTCTCATTGATTTTAGGATTGTATTTCATCGTACAAGATCCTAATGGATAAAAACCGGTATCGACACCAAAGTTTTTATTTGAGAGTTCCGTATAATGACGAATTAAATCAAGTTCTGAGACTTCAGGAAATTCAGCTTTGTTTTTGCGAATAAATTTAGGATCAAGTAATTGATTCGCTACATCGTTGTCGATTTCTCTTTTTGGTAACGAATACGCAAAGCGACCTTTTCTTGAACGTTCAAAAATAAGTGGACTCGATTTACTTAGCATTGATTTCACCGGCTTTCTGTACAAATGTATCAATTTCTTCTTTTGTTCTAAGTTCTGTCACTGCAATCAACATATGATTTTTATATTGCGGATCAACGACGCTCAAGTCAAAACCACCAATGATTCCCGCTTCAAGTAATTGTTGATTAACTTCTGAAATAGGATGGTTAAAATGAACGACGAATTCATTAAATGAAACGCCTTCAAGCACACTAAAACCTTGTTGTTGAAACTGTGTTTTAGCATAGTTTGCATTTTCCATATTTTGAATTGCAATTTCTTGAAGGCCTTGTTTTCCTAGAGCTGACATTGCAATTGATGATGCAAGCGCATTTAACGCTTGGTTAGAACAAATATTTGAAGTTGCCGTTTCACGACGAATATGTTGTTCGCGTGCTTGTAGCGTAAGAACAAATCCGCGATTTCCTTCGTTGTCAGTTGTTTGACCAACGAGGCGACCAGGGATTTTACGCATTAATTTTTTAGTTGTTGCAAAGTAGCCACAATGAGGGCCTCCAAATTGTGTTGGGATACCGAATACTTGTGTATCTCCGACAACGATATCTGCACCGAATTCACCTGGTGGTGTGAGTAGACCTAAAGACAATGGGTTTGCATAGACGATAAACAACGCTTTTTTATTTGCGATTAATTGTTGAATCGCTTCTAAATCTTCAATCGAGCCATAGAAGTTTGGATATTGTACCGCAACAGCAGCAGTATTATCATCAATGGCATCTTCTAGTTTTTTGAGATCTGTGATTGTGCCTTCTAAATCGACTAAATGCATTGTCGTAACGATCCTCCGCAACAAGTGTATAATCTAAATCTTGTTGACGTTCACCATTAATATAAATCGCGCCATTAGTAATATCTTCTCTCGCTTGTCGTTTAGATGGAGATATTTTTGCTTCTACCAATAGCTCTACCAAGTTTGTCATATCACTCGATACAGTCACTTGTGGTACATCTTTAAAGCTTGCGCTAATCTCATCTGCAGATAATGATTTTAAATCACCTTTAAATAATGCTTCTGAAATTCGTTGTGCATCATTTAAAGCCGCTTCGCCGTGAATTAAACGCGTCACATTTTCAGCTAACGTTCGTTGTGCTTGACGTAAGTGAGGCGCTTCTTCAACGGATTGTGCCAATGCCTCAATTTCGTCTTTGCTTAAAAATGTAAAGTATTTCAAGAATTTAATGACATCATCGTCACTTGTATTAATCCAAAATTGATAAAATTCATATGGTGTCGTCTTTTCTGGATCAAGCCATACTGTGCCTGTTTCTGACTTACCAAACTTTTTACCATCTGCTTTCGTAACAAGTGGAATCGTAAATCCGTAAACATCCGTCACGCCATACATACGTCGCATTAACTCAATACCACTCGTAATATTTCCCCATTGATCCGATCCGCCAATTTGAATTTTACAGTCATGGACACGGTTTAAATGACCAAAATCGATCGCTTGAAGAATCGTGTACGTAAATTCCGTATATGAAATACCTGTTGCTAAACGTGACTGTATTGAATCTTTCCCTAACATATAGTTCACACCTACGTGCTTACCGTAATCACGTAAAAATTCAATCAATGAAATTTGACTTAACCAATCATAGTTATTGACTAAAATCGGTCCATTTTCTACATCAAAATCAAACAGTTGCGTCATTTGTTTTTGAATCCCTTGCACGTTCTTTTGAATTTGCGATTCCGTTTGCAATACGCGTTCTTCCGATTTACCTGATGGATCCCCAATCATCCCTGTGCCGCCACCGATTAAAACAATTGGACGGTGACCCGCATTTTGGAAACGACGTAATGTTAAATACGGTAACAAGTGACCAATGTGTAAACTATCCGCTGTAGGATCTGCACCACAGTAAATTTTCACTTCCTCTTTATTGAGGAGTGCTTCTATTCCTTCTTCATCTGTTTGTTGATAAATTAGGCCTCTCCAACTCAACTCTTCTAATAATGCATTTGTCATAACTTAACCTCCTCTAAAAATAAAAAAACACCACTTACATCATGAGACGTAAGGGCGCAATCATTTGCACGGTACCACCATACTTGGGACTTTTACGATGATACGTTCACCGCCAACGTTGAAATGGTAACGAGGTGTATTCATAAAGACGCGATTATCAGTTCACAGCGACCACTGACTCTCTTAAAATCTGCACCCAAACTACTTGTCCTCAATTTCAATAAATCATGTAATTGCTATTCATTATATAGATTTATAAAATTAATGTCAAATCAATCATTCTTTTGCCCGACATACTCAGTAAATTGAAATGTGATATACTGTGTTTAAATAATGGAGGTTTATGGTCAATGAAATCGAAAGAATCATCTCAAAACAATGATACATCATTTTTTAAACGTTATGACTTTTATATGCGTAGAATTAAACAAATATTAACTTCATTTGTTCTTTTTGTTCTCATTGGCTGTATGTTTTTATGCGGTCTTTTATTAGGCTATTTTGCGAGTATTATTTCAAAATCCGAAACTTTGGATGATGAAACATTGACACAACAGGTCACACACCTCCCTGAACTGAAAGTCGCTCATCCAGAAAAAGCGGACTTAATTGCAATCTATAATGAGCAAGAACCGAGCCTTATTGCTGGACCAGCAGAAGTCTCACCCTATGTAACGAAAGCCCTCGTTGCTTCAGAAGACGCTGACTTTTACGTCCATAACGGCGTTTTACCCAAAGCCATTTTAAGAGCTATGTTTCAAGATGTTTTTGACACCCAATTTCCAACAGGTGGCAGTACCATCACACAGCAACTGGTAAAGAATCAAATCCTGTCACAAGAACGCACATATGATCGTAAAGCAAAGGAAATCATGTATGCGATTCGAATTGAACATATTTTGACAAAAGATGAAATTATCTATACGTATTTGAATCTTGTCCCCTTTGGATTAGATACGAATGGTCAAAATATCACCGGTATTGCCTCTGCTTCCTATGGACTGTTTGGGAAACCACCCAAATCGTTAAACATTTCAGAAGCCGCGTATCTCGTTGGTCTATTACAAAGCCCATATGTCTATACGCCATTCAATCAAGATGGCACACTTAAAAGTAAGGATGATGTTCAAATTTCCATTCGTCGACAACATTATGTCCTAAAACGAATGCGTGTAGAAGGTCAGATTAGTCAACAAGCGTATGTCAATGCACTGAATGAGGATATTTATTCACATTTATACCATCCATCCAAATAAAATAGTCGTGGTGAATGGGGAATAAACTGCAATGATACCACGTTATAGATCGCACCCTTTAACATACAAGATATAAAATAACTTAAAATTTGAATTTTCATAAAAAAATCGGAAAAGTGAAATCGACGCATTCGTTCCACCCTTCCGATTGATGATAACCCCCTAAAATATGGGATAACTTTTAATCATCAGTCATTCTTTTATATCACATAAACTAGAATAGACCTATGGCGTGTCCATCATCAGTGACATCCATTTTTAATGCAGCAGGTTGCTTAGGTAATCCTGGCATGGTCATAATCGCACCTGTTAATGCAACGATGAAGCCCGCCCCTGTTTTCGCTTCAAGTTCACGAATCGTAATTTCAAAATCTGACGGTGCGCCTAAACGCGTTTGGTCATCTGTAAATGAGTATTGCGTTTTAGCCATACATACCGGATAGTGATCCCAACCGTTTGCCTTAAACTGTGCTAATTGTTTTTGTGCTTTCGTAGTGAACGTGACTTTGCTTCCACCATAAATCTCTTTTACTATTTTTTCGATTTTGTCTTCAAGTGGCATTCCAAATCGTATAAACGTTTAAATTGATGCGGTGTTTCGATCACTTCAAGGACTTTTTTTGCTAAATCCGTTCCGCCTTTTCCACCTTTTCCCAAACTTCAGTCAGTGATAGCCGTACATTATTGCGCTCTGCCCACTGTTTTACAAATTCAAATTCAGCCTCTGTATCGTGGATGAATGCATTTAATGCGACCACAGGTTCAACACCAAACTTACGAATATTTTTTACGTGACGCTCTAAGTTTTTTATACCATTTTTTAAAGCTTCCACATTTTCCTCTTTAAGATGGTCTTTTGAAACGCCTCCGTGCATCTTTAGCGCACGAATAGTCGCTACAACCACAACGGCATCAGGTTCGAAATCTGCTTTACGTGATTTAATATTGATGAACTTTTCGGCACCTAAATCAGAACCAAAGCCTGCCTCTGTCACAACAATATCGGCTAAATCACGTGCCGTTTCTGTAGCAATAATTGAATTACAACCATGTGCAATATTCGCAAAAGGTCCCCCATGTACAAGTGCAGGTGTCCCTTCAATCGTTTGGACAAGATTTGGTTTAATCGCATCTTTTAAAATCATTGCGAGTGCACCTTGTACGCCTAAGTCTTTAACAGTAACGGGTTGACGTTCTCGCGTATAACCAATCGTAATTTTCGCAATACTTTCTTTAAATCTTTGATGCCTGTGCTCAAACATAAAATAGCCATAATTTCTGAAGCCACTGTGATGTTGAAGCCATCTTCTCGAGGCACGCCTTGCGTCGGTCCACCTAGACCTACGATAACTTGACGTAATGCACGGTCGTTCATATCTAATACCCGTTTCCATTCGATACGACGTTGATCAATTCCAAGCGCATTACCTTGATGAATATGGTTGTCTATGAACGCAGACAATGCATTATTTGCAGTCGTGATGGCATGGAAATCACCGTTAAAGTGGAGATTAATATCCTCCATCGGTAAGACTTGGGCATAGCCGCCACCCGTAGCCCCACCTTTTATACCAAATGTCGGACCTAATGCAGGTTCTCGTAATGCCACCATGACATTTTTATTAATTTGTTGAAAGGCATCCGCCAATCCCACAGTCACAGTTGATTACCTTCTCCAGCTGGTGTCGGACTCATTGCAGTGACTAGGACGACTTTTCCCTTACCATTTTTTGTTTTAATTTTAGAAATATCAATTTTCGCCTTGTAATGTCCGTAAGGTTCTAAAGCATCTTCGGAAATACCGGCCTTATTTGCAATTTCTTTAATTGGTTTGAGTGTCGCTTGATTTGCAATTTCTAAATCTGTTAAATGACCCACAAAATTCAACCCCTTCATCGTTTTATAATACGCATGCGATGTAAACGCATACATTTAGAGTTAAAGCACGTTGCTCATTATTAATGATAACGAACTCGTGCAAGGTTGTCGAACAAAACATGCTCAATCATTATATCCTTTCATTTTATCCTATGTATTGATTCTCAATTATCGTATACATCCAACAAAAAAGGCCGAGACAATCCTCCGATACACCTTTCAACAATTTCGAAAGTCGTGTATCATCAAATGTCTCAGCCTTTCGTTTGTGATATTAACAATCGTAAATGCATCGTTACGGGATAACAGATAAGATTAAAATCGTATACTATCAGCCGTATTAATCTTCCATTGTGCTTAAATCACCTGTCGGCAAATCAAGCTCCCAAGCTTTTAACACGCGACGCATAATCTTACCTGAACGTGTTTTAGGTAATTTCTCTTAAATTCAATTTCTCTTGGTGCCGCATGTGCTGCAAGACCTTCTTTTACAAATAATCGTATCTCTTCTTTAAGTGCGTCAGTCGGCTCATAACCTTGACGTAACGCAATAAACGCTTTAATGATTTCACCACGAACCGGATCTGGCTTACCAATAACCCCTGCTTCTGCAACGGCTTTATGTTCTACTAATTTAGATTCCACTTCAAATGGACCCACACGTTCACCTGCAGTCATAATAACATCATCGACACGTCCTTGGAACCAGAAATAACCATCTTCATCTTGGTACGCCGAATCTCCTGATACATACCAATCACCGATGAAATAAGAGGCATATTTTTCGGGGTTTTTCCATACTTCACGCATCATCGAAGGCCAACCTTTTTTAATCGCTAAGTTACCCATACGATTCGGTGGTAAACGATGACCTTCATTATCTATAATTGCCGCTTCAATACCTGGAAGTGGTTTCCCCATTGATCCTAATTTAATGTCTTCAGATGGATAATTGACGATCATATGTCCACCTGTTTCAGTCATCCACATGTATCGAGTACACGTTTATGATACACCTTTTTCGCCATTTAATCACTTCTGGGTTCAAAGGTTCACCTACGGATAAAATGCTTCTTAATGAAGTCAAATCATATTTTTCAACGAGATCATCGCCTGCACTCATCAACATTCTCAAAGCAGTTGGTGCTGTATACCAAATCGTTACTTTAAAGTCTTCGATCATCGCATACCAGTTTTCCGGTGAGAATCGGCCGCCTGCGATACAGTTTGTGACCCCGTTTAACCACGGAGCAAAAATCCCATAGGACGTTCCTGTCACCCAACCTGGATCCGCAGTACACCAATAGACATCATCTTCATGAAAATCTAATACATACCGCCCTGAAATATAGTGTAATAACATGGCTTCTTGTACATGTAACACGCCTTTCGGTTGTCCAGTTGAACCAGAAGTATAGTGAAGAATTAAGCCGTCTTCACGTCCAAGCCATTCAATATCAAACGCAGTATCGGCTGTTTGCATCGCTTGATTGAAATCAACATACTGATCTTCAACAGTCTCATCCACTACGACAATGGTTTCTAAATGTGGCAACTGATCTTGAGGAATCCGTGAGAGCAAACTATTCGTTGTAATGATGACTTTGGCTTCACTATTTTCTAAACGGTCTTTCACCGCCTTTTCCATAAATGCTTCAAATAATGGACCAACGATGCCTCCCAATTTTAAAACACCAAATAATGCAAAATAGAGCTCCGGTGTTCTTGGCATAAAAATAAATACACGGTCACCTTTTTGTACGTTGGCTTTATCTTTTAGTACATTGGCTGCTTGGTTTGATTTTTCCTGCATCTCTTTAAAAGTATAACTTTCTTTACGTTGTTGATCTTTATAATTTAACGCGATTTTGTCTGCTTTCCCATCTTTAACGTGGCGATCAATACATTCATAGGCCATATTGACTTTGCCAGTTTCATACAAGAAAAGACTTTTTCTACTTCTTTCCAATCGAATTGGTCATATGTTGTTTGATAATCTTGAGGTTAAAGTTTCCTTGTTCCCCTTTGTAAACTTCGACTTTCATCACGAATCCCCCTTTGTATTGTCATCGCTTTCAAAACTAATGTTATTATACCTTATCAGTATGCTGTTTTCAAAAAATTGTACTTATTCAGAATTCAGATGAAAATACATGAGTCATACATTATAATAAAAATAGTGAAATCATATGAGAAAGGGGATGGCGGTATGAAACACGTTAAAACATATGAAAAGGAACGTTATACAGTGGACGGGCAAACATTTGTTATTGAGGACCTGTTTCTAAAACATACTTACAGGAAATGACTTTTGATGATGGTCTTGACGCATTTCGTATCCCTATTGAGCAATTCGAGGCGATACAAGAAATTAGTACATTGGATGAAGGACGTATTTATATAATTAGAAAAGAGAAGCATATAGTTGGTTATGTCACATATTTATACCCTGACCCACTTGAGCGATGGTCTGAAGGACAGCTCCCTTACCTATTAGAACTAGGGGCAATTGAAATTAGTTTAGCTTACCGTGGCCTCGGATTAGGACGCATTTTGCTCAAAGTCAGCACAAGAAGTCCCGAGTTAGAGGATTATATTATAATGACGACTGAATATTATTGGCATTGGATTTGAAAAATTCTCAACTCGATGTATTTGAATATAAAAAACTCATGCAACGAATGATGGCCAGTGGCGGGTTAGAAGTATTTGCCACTGACGATCCAGAAATTACGAGTCACCCTGCAAATTGTTTAATGGCACGTATCGGTAAAAACATCACAGTTGAACAAATGGAAGCGTTTGATAATATAAGATTTATGAATCGTTTCTTTTTCTAAAGGGGGGGGAGGTCATATGAAAAATCAGTTAAAACGAGAAACAGGCTATGTCTATGCGGATTCATTGTTGCGCTATCGGTTCCATAATAAGCATCCGTTTAATCAAATGCGTGTAAAATTGACGACTGAATTATTGTTATCTACAGGCTTTCTCTCAAAGGACCAAATTATCGTCCCTAGGCAAGCAACAGTAGACGAGATTGCTACGATTCATAAATATGATTATATACAAGCAGTTATAAGAGGAGAAAAAAACCTTTTACGCCCTGATGAACAACAAAAATATGGTTTAGGCGATGAGGACACCCACGTGTTTTCACGCATACACAGAAGTACAGCAACGATCATTGGAGGTGGATTAAATTTAATCGATGCCATCATGTCTGGAAAATTCCGCAATGGCTGTCATTTAGGTGGTGGTCTCCATCATGCACATGAAGGACGTGCCAGTGGTTTTTGTGTTTATAACGATGCAGCGATTTATATCAAATATCTCAACGAAAAATATCATCAACGTGTGTTATATATTGATACGGATGCACATCATGGAGACGGTGTCCAATGGTCTTTCTACACGTCTAATCAAGTCATGAATTATTCCATCCATGAAACGGGTAAATTTCTTTTCCCGGATCCGGGCACTATACAGAACGCGGGGCAGAAGAAGGATTTGGCTATTGTATTAATCTCCCTCTTGAGCCTTATACAGAACATGATTCCTTTATAGAAGTATTCACTAAAACACTTTATCAAGTCGTTGATTCTTTCAAGCCAGACTTTATTGTCAGTGTGATTGGCTCAGATATACACTACTTAGATCCTTTAACACATATGAGTTGCAATTTAAATACGCTTTACGATATTCCTTATATCATAACCGATATCGCTGAAACATATTGTAATGGAAAAGTCATCATGTTAGGCGGGGGCGGCTATAATATTTGGCGTGTTGTTCCCAGAGCATGGAGTCACATTTATTTCAGTTTGATACATCAGCCACGATTAACAGGTCGTTTACCTGAAAAATGGCTAAACAAATGGAAACAGTACAGCCCGGTTCCTATTCCCGAATACTGGGAAGAACAATTTCAAGATTATCAGGTCATTCCACGGCGATCAGAAATCAGCCAACAAAACCTTCAAGTCGCGTCAAATATATTAAACTGGTTTTAATCAATTCAGCGTGGCAAAACGAATCAATATGACTCGTATTAAAATGTAATCAATTAAAACATAAAAATCCCCACTTGCGCTGACAAAAAGCTCTGCAAACGTGGGGGACATCCATTGAGATTCATCATACCGCTACCCGTACATGTTGGTTGCGCCTCGATTATGAAGGTCTTGTTGTACCTCGGTATTGAATTTGATACGGAAGTATGACATTCGGTTCTTCGATGTCTTCATTATTCATATATTTCGTTAATAAACGCATCCCTACCGCACCAATATCATATAACGGTTGAATGACACTTGATAACTGTGGTCTAACCATCTCAACTAACCGTGTATTATTAAAACTTACGACTTGTATATCTTCCGGTATTTTCAAACCGTGGTCTAATGCAGCATGGACGATTCCAATCGCTTGCTCATCACTGATTGATAGGACAGCATCCGGTTGATATTGACTTAATTTTTCAAATGAACGCAAACCATCTTTATATGTTTCATTTCCAAGATATAACAAATGATCATCTACAGGTAGTTGATGCGCCTCGAGCACGGATTTCAAACCTTCATATACATCTTCCTGTGCTTTTTTAGAGTATCCACCACCTACAAAAGCAATTTTCGTTGCGCCTGATTCAACTAATTGTTGTGTTACTTCTTTACTTGCTTGCACAAAATCGATATTCACCGACGCAATACCATCATCTTTACCATTCGTTCCTGATACAACAACTGGAACTGATGCGCGGCTGATTTGCGCCTTAATATCATCTGTTAATGTACCGCCGAGAAAAATAATCCCATCCACTTGTTTGCTTAATAAATTGTTGAAAATCTCTTTTTCTTTCTCAGGATCATCGTCAGAATTTGAAATAATTGTTTGATATTTATACATTGTTGCGATGTCTTCTAACCCTCGCGCCAATTGTGAGTAATAAATATTAGAAATATCCGGAATAATTACACCTACTGTAGTCGTTTTTTTACTTGCTAAACCACGAGCTACTGCATTAGGACGATAATTCAATCGTTTGATGACCTCATTTACCTTATCTCTTGTTTCAGGTTTTACGTTTTGATTCCCATTCACTACCCGTGATACCGTTGCCATAGAGACTCTTGCTTCTCGAGCAACATCATAAATGGTTACAGTCATAATTCTTCCTCCTTGAAAACACTTTATTTATGATTGTTATCAGTTTTCATATCATTTTCAAAGTGTATCATAATTCGACATGTTAAGTAATCTAAAACGCTTTCTTGTCATGGATTTGTCATATTTATATCACTCTAAATGACAAAGTTACCATTTTACATTTAAGCCTTTTTTATGTATTGGTTATCGTTAATCACATATGATTGACATCTTGTTATCGTTTCTTTCCAGCTGAGTCACGTTTTTCTTTTCAATGAAATGCAAAGTTCTACTTCTTCAAATGTATCGCGAGTATACGTGCATCCCTGCTTGCGCGTCCATGATTTTCCTATCATTCAACGTGTAAAAAAGGATAAACAATCGTATTGCTACGACAATTTATCCTTATACTGTCACGGTGTACTACTTCAATTGTTTTTGGTTATACATTTCTGAAAGTGGCTTAAGTTCATTATAGAACGTATCAAATTCATTTAAATCCATTTGCTGACCACTGTCACTTAACGCCACAGCAGGCTCTGGATGCACTTCTGCCATTACACCATCTGCACCGACAGCCAATGCCGCTTTCGCGCTGGTAACATGATATCTTTGCGACCTGTACTATGTGTCACATCGACCATCACAGGTAAGTGCGTCCCTTGTTTTAAAATAGGGACTGCGGAAATATCAAGTGTGTTACGTGTGGCTTTTTCATAAGTCCGAATACCGCGCTCACATAAAATGATATTTTGATTCCCTTCAGAAGCAATGTATTCTGCTGCATATACAAATTCTTCAATTGTAGCAGAAAGGCCCGTTTTAGTAAAATCGGTTTACGTGTGCGCCCCGCCTCTTTCAGCAATTCAAAGTTCTGCATATTACGTGCACCAATCTGGAAGACATCTAAATATTGATCAGCCAGTTCGAAGTCATTTGGATGAACAATTTCACTCACCACATTCAAATCATATTGATCTTTTAATTTGCTTTAATATTTTTAAACCTTCTCCACCGAGACCTTGGAAATCATAAGGCGATGTGCGTGGTTTAAATGCACCCCCACGAATGAATTTTCACCTTTCGCTTTTAAATCTCGCGCAACAGCGTCGATTTGTTCATATGATTCTACTGAGCATGGGCCGAAGACAAATGTTTTTGACCTTCACCAATGATCCCCCCATTATCAAATTGAACATGGTATCTTCTGGTTTTAATTTACGTGAGACATATAAATGTTTTTCGTTATCTGATTTTTGTAAGTCTGTGGATGCTTTGAAAATCTCTTTGAACAATTGTTTGATGACATTATCATTAAACGGACCTTTATTTTTATCGATAAGTGTGTTTAGCATTTCTTTTTCTCGTTGAGGGTCATAAATCACCGTACTTTGTTTACGTTTTTCCTCACCGATTTTTTGAGCTAACTCTCCCCGTTTTGATAATAAATCTAAAATTTGATCATTAATATCTTCAATTTGTTTTCTGTATAATTCTAAATTACTTACCATCTTAATTTCCCCCCAGCGATTTCTGACTCGCTTTAAAGCGATAAAATTTTAAAGGTTGATACTGAGTATACTAACAGTAAAATTTAGTTATTTCAACCCTTTTCGAGTTAAAATAACACAGAACTTGATTGATATGTTTAAGTTAATGTTATTTGATGATACGAGACGAAACAGATTCATCAAAAGTCATATGGCGCGAGTGGATTTAAATCACGATTCATTCGCGTATGCAACATACAAATTTGAATCTGTATATGTGTTAATATATGGCAAATGATGAATCATTACAAGTAAGTCTATCATTCAAATCAAATATATAAGATTCCTATCATTCACACCGCTCATTTGTTCACTATTAAAATGTACTTAAAAAGTGTCAAAAAAATTGGGACTTATGAGATGAAGTCACCTCATAAGTCCTCAATGTCATTACTCATACGTCTCTCAGTGCATCTTAATCGTTAAATGTATGTTTGCCTACTTTTTTGTTCAATTTTTTTACATCTTCTGACTTTTGTTTGTCTACCGTTGTCGTTTCAGTCTTTTTTTGAGCAGTCTGTTGTTGTGATTCAATATCATGTGTGATAACACCATTTTCAAAAACCGCCTGACGATGTCCCTGTTGCTCCGTATCTATATGATTTGCCTCTTTTTGTTTTTCGCTCGGTTCTTGCTTGATTTCGTCGTTTTTTGACGCCTGATTCGGAACAGAAGGCGCTTGTAGACGATCTGAGTCCACTTCACTACGAATTGCACGTAATTGGGCAGCATGCTCGGAAACAGTTCCTTCGTCAACAGGTGATGCTTGAGCTGTTTCATCTTTAATGCGTCTCGCTTCTGATTTCAATGCTTCCGCTTTACGAATTGCATCTTCTCTTAATTTCTGAGCGTGTTCTCGTCCATAAAATTGATTTTTCGTACGTTTGGATTGTGCAATATTCGGTTTTAAGATGAATCCTAATGCACTTCCCAAGATTGCCCCTGCCACAAATCCGAATACAAAGTCTAAAGGTTTATAACCTGGTTCATATTGAGGAACTTCATAGCTTTCTAATCCTTTTGTATACAAATCTCGATTATATTTTTCCATCGTTCTTCATAGCCTCCTATAATAAATGCACTTAAATCAAGTATGATACTCATTTAAGTGCATTTCGTTCAAAGCTTATTTAAACTGACCAACACTTATTGACGATTTGAATCTATGTCATTCAATGTTGTAT